>DASYUV010000122.1:0-30259 GCA_036000865.1 Binatia bacterium
CATCTCCTTCTTTTCTTCCATCGCCAGTGTCTGAAGCGCGGCAATTTGAGTCGTGGCGGTGGTTTTGTTCACGGTATACTTATACAGCCAGATGAAGGAACCGATAATGGCGATGATAAGCAACCAGGCATACTGGCCGACCCTTTTCTGCCGTTGCACGGCTCGCTTTCTCTGTAAATCAAAGAAGCGGCGGTAAGAATCGGCTTCTGCCGCCGCTCTTTTTGCCGGATCTTGCTCGGCTGAACTCGGAGGTTGATTGAAACCGAGATCGAAGCTGTTCAATACCATGCCCACGATCACCAATAATAACGGGATGGCAACGATAAACATGGGATTCATAAGTTTCTCCTTGATCAGGCTTTTGATAGCCCTTTGGATTTTACAAGAGGCAAGGGTCCGGCACGGGATCGGTCCGTTCCAGTGGTTCGACTAGCTCACCATGACCGGAATTTAATCGTTCAACCGCTTCGTTTACGTTTATCACGGGGATCGGTCCGTTCCAATCGTTCAACCGTTTCGCTCTGTTCAAGTCGTTGAAGCCGCCGCCCGTTCAAACGTCCTAGGTTCAAAAGGTTCGACGACTCTGGCGTGATCGTCGGCATTTCCAGATTGACGAGCACCTAGATCGGTTTTACGACCCGTTGCAACCGACCGCTTAGGTCTCAAATACTGAACGGCTTCTGCGCTTCGAAAGCGGTATTCGCCGCACCGACGAAGTAGTAGTTGGGAGTTTGTGTCGACGGCATCAGGGATACGATTTTGTCGCGGAGCTTGCGATAATTTCCCGCAAACCTGCCGCCGTTCCACACTTGTTTGAGTGTGCCCGTGAAGGCGCCGTTCTTTTCGCCGTCCATGGAAGTCTGGTTATCCATGCAGCCGGAAATCAGCAATACGCTCGCGTTCACTTTGACTTTTTCGGCGCCTCGGTTGTCGTCTTGAATGCTTCTGTAGAGCGCGCTGTTGGCTTTTTCCACCTCGATGCCCACGGAACGTGGCATAGCGCGTGGGCGCGGTCCAATGCCTAAAAAGGCAGGAATGTCCCGCACCACCGTGCCGCTGTGACAGCTGTCGGATAGGGCTAGAATGCGCACGCCCGCTTTGAACTTGCCCCAGATGTTATAAAGCTCGTCGTCGACCAACTGGCGGTCGTAAAGAACCCAGGTCTCGTCCATGCGGTCATTATCTTTTTCATCGCTATTGGTATCACGAACTTGGCCGCCGTGGCCGGAGTAGGTGAGCAATAGGATATCGCCTTTGACGAGCTTTTTGGCGGCATCCAAGATCGCCGCGCTTACGGCGGCCTCCGTCGCTTGTCCGTCGACCAGCAAAGTATTGCCGCTGAATCCCTTTTTCTTGGCGAGCGCGCGCATATCCTTGGCGTCGGCGATGCAGGCATTAAGCTCGCCGTCCCAGCCCTGATAATGTTTCGGGTCGACGTGGTTCAACCCGATATGAATTGAAATTCCCTTGGCCATTTGAGCCTCCTCCTTCGAAATCAAATCTTTGAACTGAAAGTGTAGAGGCTCGTGATTTATGCTGTCAATAAAAATCCGCGAATGACGAGATCTTGGCTTAGTCGCTTGAGATCAATTCGCCCGGCTTGGCGTGAAATGGCGATTGCGAGTCCTGTCAAAGTCCGTCATTCCCGCATGCTTTAAGCGGTGGTTCGACTGGGCTCACCACAGGCGGGTTCGGAGCTGGACCCCCGATAAAAACATTCGGGGGTGACGCCTTTAGGATAAATCTCATCGCCGAGTTCTGATACCACGCAGCTTGCTGCGAGGTTCTTCTTTCAATTTTTACCGTCAAGGCTTCCAGCCCTGTTTGTTCAATTGCTGTTCCGCCTGGCGCACGAAGCTGAAGTCGTAGGCTCTTTGAGGCGGAACTACCTCGTTCACTTCGGCTACCAGTCTGACGATGGCAAGATCGTTCCTCTGTGTTTCCTCGTCAACATAGCCGCCTTTAGTGAAAGTGCCGATGAGATCGTCGTACATGCGCGTGGCCAACGTTTTGTCCAACTCGCTGAACTTCGAGACGGAAGCAATCGTCCCCTCGCGGTCCTGCCGAACGACGCGCAAGCCTTTTAAAACTGCGAGGGCGAATCCGGCCATCAGCTTCGGCTGCTCTTTGATGAAACGATCGGAGGTCGCGAACGTGCCCCAGGAGTTTTTCACTTCTTTGCCGATGAACATGAGATCTTTCATGCCTTGATCGAGAGTGGCGTAACGCTCTTCGGGGCTGACGATGGCGGCGTCAACTGCGCCGGATAGGAGAGACGGCACCCGGTTGACTGGTCCCGGGTCGATCAGGACGACGTCTTTGCTGTCCATGCCGTATTTGACCAGGATGTTTCTGAGCATAAACGCGGCGATTGAAGCCACACCGGTGGTGGCGACTTTTTTGTCCTTCAAATCCTTTAGACTGGTGATATTCGGTCGGACCATGACCCACTGAAGGACCTGATCGTTGATCGCCAGGATAGTCTTGAGCGGCGCACCGCCCTTCGAAATTGCGACCAGCGCGCTGCTACCGGAGCCGGAAAACTGCACCTGGTTGGCGGTCAATGCCTGCAGGCCGGGAGCGTTCTGCATAAAGGCAAGTTTTAGATCGATGCCTTCTTCCTTCATGTAGCCGCGCTCCTGGGCGATGACGAGCGGCACGTATTGAAAGGCCTTGGAGGTGAGGGCGACGGTGATCGGTTCCAGGGCAAGGGCTCCTCCTGCTGACAGGCCTAGAAAAATCGAAAGAAACACTGAGACAATATTCTTGAGCATAAAAAATTTTCCTCCATTCGGGATCTTCAAGCGCGGGACCAGCCTCTCTTTATGTCTCAACACGGGACTGTTCTCAACAGAAAGCCGTGTTCTTTGGTGCGCAGCTTGGGCAAACGGAAATTTAGCAGTGGAAGGCCGCCGATGACAAATATGACCCAAAGCCTCACATGAGGTACAACGCGCGCGGCAATGTTCGAGATTGCGAAAGGGGAGCCGTAGAAAAATTACTTCAGGCGAATCTGGCGATGTGGTATCCTGATTCCATGATCAACCGAGAACTTTTGTTGTTTTGGATCGTGATCGGCTTATATGGTTGCTCGACCGGCACCTACACCCCGGGCGCGACGCTATTGTCGGGCATGCAGCTGTATGAAGGCGAGATGCAAAGGGTCGGTAACTCGCCGCAGCGATGGCCCGAGCGGCAGCAGGCAGGTGGCAGCTTGAAAACTGTCATCACGGCTACCGTCGGCGGCTCGACGGAATTTTATCGATTGATCGATCTCGATACGAGAAAAAGAGAGTTTGTGATCACCATGCGTGAAACATCATTGCCCAATGATCGCGTCCAGGAGATGAAGGACGAATTGGTCAAGATGAGCGCAGAGGTCGTCGCGCTAAAACCGATTATCAGAGCTCAAATAGCGGCTTTACCGGTTCAAAGAGATGGGCAGCAACGCGTTGAAAGCGTTGCCACTCTGGGTCTTTTAACTCTAGCGCTCGAGTCGTTCTCATCAACCAGCGGCACGCGCGGGATCGAAGCCCCATCGACCAAAGTAGACCAATACGTCGTCACCGATCTAGGCTCATTCGCGACCGTCCGCTCGCCAGATGGGCAAACTCATCGCTGTAGCGTTTTCAGCATTGCAGATGAGGGTGCCGGTATGAAATGCGAGCCGCTTGTGCGCTAATGGGCGCAATTTCAAGTCTCAGGTCTGGTCGCGGTTAGCAAAATCAATTCTTCACGTCGAGAAGCGCTAACGCCTCGGCAATTTCCGAAGGCGAAGCTTCTTTGATCCTCCACCAACGGTCCGAAACACGCGCAGTCTTTTCTTTGCCATAAACAGGTTCGACGGTCTGCGCGAACTTCTTGCGGACATCATCGTCGCTCATCGGTTTATTGACGTGCCCCAAGGGATCGCGCGGCCATAAATCGATTACGCCGCCGTCTTTTTTCGTCGCCTTGATCTTCATCGAGATCGTTTTCGGGTAGAGCGAGTCAACCTGTTCGTCGATATAGACGCGTATTTTGTTCATCAACGGTCGCAAGGTCGGGTCGCGGTATGCCGTTTCTTCGAAGGCCGCCAGCGTGATCGTGCCATCGACCAATACCCTGGCAAAAATATACGGCAGGCTGTGATCGGCGGTCTCCCGCGTTTTCGGGTCCCACTTTTCCGCCTCGCCGCCGATCTCGGTGTAACAAAAGGTGTAGACGCCGATGTCAATTTCGGCGAGCTCGCGCCAATCCACTTGGGAGCGAAGTTCCAACGCGGCCCAAACCGGCAATTGGCCGTTGTATTCCACCGGCCAATATTTCAGCCGTGTTTCCGGTGCACGGTATGGACCGCCTTCAGTTGGCAGTCGCTGGAGCTCAAAGGGTCCGGTGATCAAATCCCAGAGACCGTGTTTGCCCTGGAATGGCTTATCTGCTCCCGTCATCCCCTCGCCGGCGAGCAGCGCGGCGAAAGTGCCATTGCGAGTGGCGAACGCTGTGGCCGCGCCTTTCCAGAGGGACAATTCGCCGGCGCGGGTGTTGCGCATGGGCACGTTGGCGACGGTAATAATGGCAATCGCTTCAGCCAATCGTTCGCGCGGGAGATTCAACAAGTGCCCGACGCCCGCGGCGGCGCCGATACCGACGGCGAATCCTTGGTCCCAGCCTTTGTAACGTAAGCCGGTTGCATCGCTGAGACGCAAGAAAAGCTCATAGGCGATGACCAGACTTTCGATCAATCGCCGGCCGTCGGCGTCTGCCGCCTCGGCGATGGCGAGGAAGGCTCCCAGACAATCGCTGGGATGGCCACCGGGATACTCGTCGTTAAAATCAAGATTGCGAATCATCGCCGTGTTGACGAACGTGGCACTTTCGGCTGATGATTTTTCGCCGTGGCAGATGATTCGACCAGGAAAACGTTCAGGGACGGCTCCGCGCGCGAGACGCAAGCCCATACGCGCGGGCTCGCAGTCATGCGCGGCAATGGCGCAGGCCAAGGCATCCACCAAAGATCTCGTGCCGGCGGCGACGACTTGCACCGGCAGCTGATCATATTTTAAGTCGGTGGCGAAATCAGCGATCTGACGAGTTAGGTTATCCATAATTCAGTTTCCTCAACCACGAAGTTTTTCGTGATTTTATCGTGTAGGGCAGGTTTGAAACCTGCCCCTACTGATTACGCCGATAGAGATTCTTAACAAAGCCGGAATCTTCCAGTTGCTGCAGTAGACTGTTATCGACCAGTTTTTCGTAAGAAAGGCCTTTTAACTGTTCTTTGGGATACTGATCGAGAATCACTTGCACTGAGTCGCGGCGCACATAAGGGATCTCTTCCAAAACATTTTCGTGAGGCTGATAAACTGGACGGACGATTTCCACCGGTACTCTCATGCGTTTGGAGATCGCCGCGATGGCGAGCTCCGGCTTCTCTTTGGCGAGCTTGATTGTTTCGACGTAAGCCTTGAGCATGTTTATTACGGTCTCGCGCCGGCTTTGCAGGAAACTCCGCTGTACTTCGATAGCGCCCTGCAAAAAGGAAATCTTGAGCGACGACAGATCGACTAATTCTTTAAAACCCTGGCGAGGCGGCGAGCCCATGCTCGCTTCAACGATGCCCTGGTCTAGAGAAGCGAACGATTCCGGCAAGCCGCCGTGATGCAAATATTTCACGTCGCGGTCGGATAACCCCGCCGATTTGAGCGCCAGTCGGGCAATCGCGTGGCTCGCGGAACCGGCGCGGGTGACGCCGACGGTCTTTCCCCTCAATTCGGCGAGACTCTTGATCGGCGAGTCGCGTCTTACCCAGAAGGACATGACGGCGAAGTTGCCTTTTGCGGCGACAAAAACTATATCGCTGCCGGCAAGCACGGCGGCGACCGTAGAAGAGCCGCTGAAGGCGCCAAATTCGACAGAGCCACCGACCAGGGCCTGCACCGGTATTGCGCCACGCGCGTGCACGACCTTGGCGTCAAGGCCATATTTCTGAAAAAGCCGGGCGTCCTCAGCCAACCAGAGACTTGCGTTGGTGGCGGCGATGGCTTCGTAGATGAGGCTGACGGACGTTCGAGAGGTGCTTTGGCTCAGCGCCTCACGGGAAAGCAAAAGCAGAAGGATAACCAGAGTTCGCGTGAGAGCGTGGGTGCTGGTCTTTGCGGTGCCACGATGAAGCATTTTCAACTTTGCCGACTGGTCATTCCGAATGCATGTGAGGCATCTGAGCAAGGAAAGATTTCTCCCTTCGGCAGACTGTGTGAAAACTACGTTCATGGTTCGACTAAGCTCACCACGAACGGTGCGGTTTCCTTAGAATCTGAGCACTTATCCGTTAGCCCTGAGCGTCGTCGAAGGGCTCCGCAAGAGTTTTCGCATAGTCTGTCGTTCGTTCGAAATGACAGTTAATGATGTTCGAAACAACTATTAATGTACTCAAAGCGCCAATTGATAGTGGTTGAAAGGATAAAGGTGGTTTTAACATACGGAGAGGCGATGAGCGAGATTTGCGATCACGTACCTACTGCAGCAAATCGTTAGCGAGTTTAATCGCTTTGGGCCAGAGCTGGGTGAGCACTTCTTCACTGGAGTTCTCTCGCCTCTGGTTTTCTTCGACGCTCAGGAAATCCTTCGACGCACGGGTGCCGAATTCGACGAGCCACTTCGTGTCGACATCGAGACGTCGCGTCGCCTGCCCCATGGCCTTGCCATAGATCTCCTGGCCTTCTTTGCCGAGCAGCCAATTGACGAAGATCTTTGTCGCGTTGGGATGAGCGGAGTTTCTGATCACCGACAGCGCGCCGCTGCCACTGCTGGTGTAGCTGCCTTCCTTGGTTTCGGGAAGCGGATTGATTGGCTGGCCGGCTTTTAGAAATGGAGCGAGGCTGTAATAAGTTAATCCCACGGTCAAAGCCAGCCGGCCTTTGGCGAGGTTCTCGCCGAGCAACCGCTGGTCGCGCGATAGCATGAGTTCTTGGGTTGCCAGCTTGCGGAGAAATTCTTCGCCTTTGACTTTGTACAAGAATGCCCAAGTGGAAGTTCCGCTGCCTGCAGTCCGCGGGTCGAGGAAGCCGATCCGGCCTTTTAATTTAGGATTCAGGAGATCATCGTACGAGCGCCACTCGTCGGGTTTGATGAGTTGCGTATTGTGCCAAAAATTTTCCGACTGATAGGCTTGAAACGAATAGAGAAACCGTTTCGCCTTATCGGCCCAATCGTGACCGCCATACCAGCGTTTTGGATCTTTGATCTCGGGCAAGATGAACATCGGCTCCACCGGCTCCAAAATTCCGGCATTGAGCAGGCTTAGCGGTGTCAATGTGCCGCTGATCAGCAGATCGTAGTAGCGCACGCCAGCGGCATGCTCCGCCGCGATCTTGCCGGCGTTAGTGGGCCCGCGGGCAGTGGATAATTCGAGTTCGACGCCGGGAAACCGCGCTTTAAAACTTTCGCTGAGGCTCTTTCTGAGCTCCGCGCTTGCCGGGATTCCGGCGACGACTTTACCTTCCTTCTGAGCGGACTCGAGCATTCGATTCCATTCCGCCTGAGATGCGGGATCAAAACTGGCGGCGCGTGCTTCAAGCGCCTGATTGAGCCATCCAGCGAAGAACGAAAATATCAGCGCGGCGATGACTTTCATGCTACTTGAAAACTTCTTCGGCGATCTTGGTCGATTTCGCCCAGTAATTGTTGATTGTATCTTCGCCGTAGTTTTCCAACCGGTTGTTTTCTTCGACGGTGAGAAAATCTTTTGACGCGCGCACCCCATGTTCGACCATCCATTTAGTCTCGACGTCAAAGCGCCGGGTCGCTTGCCCCATGGCTTTGCCGTAAATCTCTTGGCCTTCTTTGCCGAGCAGCCAGTTGATGAAGACTTTGGTCGCGTTCGGGTGCGGTGAGTTCTTGACGACGGATAAAGCGCTGCTGCCGCAACTGGTATAGGTGCCTTCTTTCATATCAGGCAGGGGCTTGATCGGCAGTCCGGCCTTTATGAAAGGCAAAAATGTATAGTAGGTAAGTCCGATGGTGAGCGCGATTTTGCCCTTGGCCAGGCTGTCGGCTAACTGTCGCTGATCGCGCGACAGAAACATTTCCTGGGCGGCTAGTTTCTTCAAGTATTCCTCGCCTTTGATTTTCAAGAAAAATGCCCAGGTGGCGGTGCCGGCTCCCGGGGAGCGCGGGTCGAGGATGCCGATTTTTCCTTTCCACTTTGGGTTGAGCAAATCATCATAGGAACGGACGTCTTCCACTTTCATTAGTGTCGGGTTATGCCAGATATTTTCCGACTGGTACACCTGAAAGGCATAGATAAAGCGTTTGGCGTTATCGAGCCAAATGTGACCGCCGAACCAGCGCTTCGGGTCTTTGACTTCCGGCAAAAGCAGCAGCGGCTCCACCGGTTCCAAGATACCCGCATTCAATAGGCTAAAGGGGGTCGCAGTGCCGCTGATCAAGAGATCGTAATAGCGCACCCCGGCGGCGTGTTCTGCTGCGATCTTGCTCGCATTAGACGGACCGCGCGCATTGGTGAGATCGAGTTCGATGCCGGGAAAACGCTTCGGGAAGATTTCGCCGATCACTTTGCTTAGTTCCGCGCTGGCGGGAATTGCGGCGACGAGTTTGCTTTCCTTCTTGGCGGCCTCGATGGCTTTTTCCCATTCCGATGAGGTCGGAGATCGCGCTTCGCCGGAGAAACCGGGCGATGAAACCAGTGCCGCGAAGAGAATAATGAGACAACATCCCACAGCAAAAATTTTCATTCATGCCTCCCGAAGCCTAGATGCAGAGCAGGTTTTCGACTGATGACTTCGACCGGCCCAATCTGACGCTGACGGCTGCCGGTGTCAAGAAATTCATCGGCCAAAATTTTGTCTAGAGCACGCGAAATGAGTGTGTTTTGATGATGAGAAAGACCGGAGTGCCTTCCTTAAGTTCGAGCCGTGCCACCGCGCCTGAAGTGAGCCGCACGAAGAATTCGTCGCCGGCGGAAACGGTGACCAGTGCCTGACCGTCGACCCGCTCGATTCCGTGAACGGTTCCCGCTATCACATTGCCCGCAGAAATGCCCTCTGGTCGCTGGGTGCCGATTAGAATGTCGTCGGCGCTGACGCGAATTTGCAGGGAGCGATTCGCCGGTTGGGGTAGGTAGGGGATAAACAGTTCCGTGCCGGAGCGTAGTTGCACTCGTGTCCTCCCGGCTTTGGCATCCGACTCTAAGAATGTGGCCGTGAAGACGTTTTCAAATTGTTCGTCGGGAATTTGCATGATCGCATGAGCAGACTTGAGCGCTTCTTGAGGAACTCCCTGAGTCACAAGCCGGCCTTGCTGAATCATCAGCACCCAATCCGCCAGCGTAAGAACTTCTGTCAAATTATGCGTCACATAAATCATCGGGATGCCAAACTCATCGCGCACACGGCCGAGGTAGGGCAGGATTCTTTCCTTGAGCGCAATGTCGAGCGCTGCCAAGGGTTCATCCAGCAATAGCAATTGCGGTCCCGACAAGATCGCGCGGGCAAGCGCCACCCTTTGCGCTTCGCCTCCCGAGAGCCCGGTGATGGGACGATCTAACAGTTTGCCAATCTCCAAAACTTCTAACACATGATCGATACTGATGCCGTGAGCGTTGCCGATGTCTCGATGTCGTTCCGCGCCAAATAGAATGTTCTTGCGTACTGAGAGGTGGGGGAACAGAGCTCCTTCTTGGGGGACATAACCGAGTCCCCGTTGTTGCGGCGAGAGATTGAGTCGACGCGTCGATGAGTAAAGCGTTCGCCCGTTGATTTCGATTTCGCCGTCGGCGATGGGGCACAACCCGGCGATGGCGTCGAGAAGCGTCGTCTTGCCGGCGCCCGAGGGACCGAAGATCGATGTCACCCGCGCATCGAAGGATACGTCGATATCCAATTCAAAATTCGCCAGCGGTATCCGGCAACGGAGTAGCATATCAAGCCTTTTTCCGCGCGCGCAGCAGCCACTCCGAGCACCAGACAAACACGAAAGCTAGACTAACCGTGATTCCCAGCAGGACATAAGCCTCCGGGTCCTTGCCGGTCTGAACGAAGTTGAAGATCGCCAGTGAAAGCGTCTGTGTCCGACCGGGAATATTACCGGCGAGCAAGATCGTCGCACCGAATTCTCCGAGGGCGCGCGAGAAGGCGAGCAGCGCGCCGGCAACGATGCCCTTATAAGCGAGAGGGACTGTGATAACGAAAAAAATTCGTAAGCTCGACGCCCCGAGGGTTGCGGCGATTTGCTCAAGCCGGGGATTGACTTCCGAAAAAGAGGTTCGCACCGAGCGAACCAAGAGTGGAAAGGACATCACCGCCATGGCGATGAGCACACCTTTCCAGTTGAAGACGACCTCGATGCCGCGATCGTACAACCACTGCCCGATGGGGTTTCGCCTGCCGAATATTTTGAGCAGGATTAACCCTGTAGACACGGGCGGCATGACCAGCGGGAGAAGAACGATCGTCTCGACGATGCTCTTCAACGGCCAATCCCTGCGCGCAAACAGCCAGGCTAACGCGACGCCAAACGGCAGAATGACCAGTGTGCTGGCGAGACCGACGGCGAGCGAAAAAACCGTGATATGCCAGGTTTCTACAGAGAAGATCACGGCGCAATGTCATTCCAAAGTGCTCAATGGAGAACCACGAAGCCGTACTTTTTGAAGGCGGCTTTGCCCGCAGGGCCTAATACGTAATTCATAAAATCGCGCGCGGCCTCTTTTTTCTTCGATTCTCTGACGATCGCCAGCGGATAAGTTATTTTCGGACCTTTTTCAAGCGGCACTTCGAACACGGTCTTCACATTTTGCGAAATTGCCGCCTCCGTCTTGTACACGAAGCCCGCTTCAACGTTGCCGGACTCCACCGAGGCCAGGGTCGCGCGAACATCCAGTACAGGAACAATTTTCGGCTTCACCTTGTCCCACAAGCCTTCGTCCGCGAGATATTTGCTCGTATACACGCCCACAGGAACAGCTGCCGGATCCGCTAGTGCGATCTTTTTGAACTCGGGTTTGAGCAGATCTTTGGGTGACGCGATTGAAAGCTTGGAGTTTGCAGGAACAATCACGACTAGCTGATTCGAGAGCAGATTTTTCCGAGTACCGGGTTCGAGACGGCCATTTTTGTCGAGGAGGTCCATCTGCGCTAGATCGGCGGAGAAAAAAATATCCGCCGGTGCGCCTTCATCGATCTGACGCGCCAAAAAGTTGGAAGGTCCGAGGGTAAGCAGGATCGTGTGCTTGCCCTTGGCTTGATATGCTTTGCCAAGATCTTTGAGTGCATCGGTCAAACTGGCGGCCGCTGACACGAGGATTTCATCGGCGCGTGCCAACGCATGCGTACAGGTCAAAACAAGAAGAATCGCGACTAACACGAAATATCTTTTTACAGCAGAGTTTCGTATTGTCATTTCCGTTACACTTGACCGCGCTTACAGATTCATCTGAAAAAACGACTGCTAAAAACCAGCCCTTCATTATTGCCGCATATCGATGAGTTTGCCTGTCTCGCGTGTGTCGTATCCGCCGAGCGCTTCCAACTCGTCTCTAAATGGTTTGCTGACCATGGTCTCGAGCAGCTTTTTTAAACCTTGGAGGTTTTCGTAATACATTTTTGGGATTACGAGGTCATAACGCTCACGTTGTAGGGGAAGGAATTCGAGACCGCAGATTAACGCTGCCGCTCGCACGCCGACTCCGGTGTCGGCGAGACCCGCTTTTATCCGCGCCGCCAGTTCCAAGTGAGAGAAAACTTCCTCGCTGTATCCCTTGACGCACGCCGCGGGAATCCCCGCTGCTTCCAGTTGCCGATCGAGAAGTCGGCGCGCTCCGGAACCTTTCTCGCGGTTAACGATTTTAACCTGCGGACGCGCGAGGTCCTCGACGGCGTGAATATTTTTTGGATTATCGTGTTTAAAGATCAATCCTTCTTCCCAGTGGGCAAAGGTGATGATCATGCAGTCCAATTTACCGAGGATGCGCTTCACATCGGGAAGACCCCGCCTTCCGGAACGCTCATCAGCCAGGTGAACGCCGGCGACGTGAATATCACCGCGCTTTAGTGCGAGGAGGGCTATGCCGCTGCCCATCAGACAAGGAACTAAGTTGTCTTTGTCTTGTTTTCTAACGTGCTCTGCGAGGAGGAACATGGCAGGGTCGCAACCGCCGATCACGACTTTGCGCCGCACCGTCTCCGGATCCGTGAGCAATTTTACTCTTACTCGTTTGCTGTCCGGTGCCGACGAGATTATCAAGGCATCAGCGGTGGCCGATAAGCTCATGAGTTCTCCAAAGCCGTCCAACGGTCTCACCAACAGACGATGCCCGATCTGCGTCAACTGCGCCCTTGCGGTGCCGAGGGGTAGGGGGCCCAAGAGCTCGGCATCGACGATTTCTCCTCCTCTCTTAATACTGAACAAATCTTCGACTCGACAGCGCAGCGCGCGCGCAAGATGAAGAGCGACCGACGTCGCGGGAGAGTACTGGTTCGCTTCCACTGCGCAAACCGCCTGGCGCGTGATGCCAGCCATATCGGCGAGCTGCTTCTGGGAGAGGCCAAGAGACTGGCGGCGTTCGCGGAGATGATTATCGAATTCTCGTCGAGCCGATCTATCCACAATAGTTGACTAATTGTCAGGTATCATGGACAGCGTTATCGATCAACACCGGTTAGCAGTCAGTCCGGGAGCGGTAAGGCCTCGATGGACAGAACCAACGAAAAATAAACCGAGCCAAGCAGGCCAACGCATGCCTAGAGCTATCAGGCTGGCACCAAAAACGAGCAATATCCAAGGATGCCGTTGGTACCTGCCGGAATTGATCGGCAATTTTTTTTGAATTACCTATTCGAACGCGTGGCATTAACGCCGCCCGGCTTCTTAAACCGACGCGAGTGCCGGCTCCAGTCGCAGCCACAGGCTTTGCAGTACCACTCGGTCATGCCTTCCCATTCTTCGCGGTCGGCCAGAACCGCGCGGCCGGCTTTGATTTGCTGCGCCTGTTTACGAGTAGGAATGCCGTGAACGGTCGGCACGATATCGGTCGAGCCGCACTCAGGACACAGGCGGGCAGGTTTACTTGCTGCCTGGCGTCGCATGGGCAACTTTTTCATTGCCGATCTACTTACTCAGAGAAGCACTGTCGCCGGGCGACTGTGTGCGCTCCGCCGCTCGGATGGCTGTGCTCGATGCGACGGCGAGATATATGGCCAATAGAGGAACGGGGCTTTTCATCAATGGCTTCGTCGGCCTATTTGCCGAGCTCTCCGAGCGTCTCCTTGATCAGCTGGATGGCGGGCGTGGGATCGAAAACTTTTTGCTCATCCAAGTCGATATATTTGACGCCGTCTTGGCGGCGGTCGGCGGCGGGAATCTGCTGTTTCGCTATATCGATCCTTAGCGAGTCCGCCGGATCGTGGGCGCCGATCTGGAGTTTCTGGAAGAGATCTTGTCCTTCGCGGGATAGGTACCAGTTGATGAAAACTCTTGCCGCGTTCGGATGGGGCGCGCGGTTGAGCAGAGTCATGTGGCCGACGCGGGACGATAGGCCGACGCCTTCCTTCATAGCCTGCCTAAATTGCACGACGGGCAACCCTTTGGCCTCCGCTTCTTCTACTTTCTGAACGAAGAATGCCAGGGAAAACTTGCCGCTGCCAAGCCAATCGAGGGCCAGGCGGTTGTCGCGGTAGAGCGTTGCGTCCATGCCGCTGTAGAACTGGCGCAGGAATTTAGGTCCCAAATCCGCGTTGTAGTACATGAAGCGTAACGGCGTGGAACCCGGTCCGCCGCCGCGCAGATCTTGCACCGTGATTTTCGAGCGCCACTTCGGTTGGAGAAAATCCCAATAGGATCGGAACTCCGTAGGGTCGACCAGCTTGGAGTTAAATCCGATGCTGCCGTAGTCTGGACTTTTGGTAAACGTGAAGATGTGGCTCCGTTCGGCATCACCGTAGGTATGTCTGCCACGCCACCACTTCGATTCGTCGCTTACCTCGGGCAGTAGCAACGCGCTTTTGATCGGATCGAAAGTTTTCGCCTTTTGCAGAACCACCATCGACGCAATGCCGGCGATATAGACATCCGGGATAAATTTCTCTCCTCGCCGTTCGGCAAGGATGCGCATGAGCTCGGTCCCCATCGCGGTGACTGTGGTTACCTTGATTTCGGGATAAGATTTCTGAAACACGCCCGCATCGAGCATCAACGGCGTGCCCCAATGATAAACCGTAAGCTGGCCTTCTTTCTTGGCTGCCTCGACGGTTTTTTCCCATTCGCCGCGCTGCCCGCTCGATTCGGCGGCGAAAGTCGCGGAGGAAAAAAGAAAGCAGGAAATCAAAAGAAGTGAAATCGTGCTGATGTGTTTCATCTTCAAGTGTTCCTGTTCAAAAGGGCAAATCGTCGCATGGGTTGAGGCGTATTGTGCCGATACCCATGGCTTTGCGGTCCGTCTTCTGACTGATGGGTATCGCTTCGCTCGACCCATTCTACATCGGAGTCCGGAGCTAACATTACGCTGCGCGGGTGAGATCGCTCACTTCCGGCACGGTGTCTTTGAGATGGAAGAACTCGATGGCGTTTCCCGCCAGCATCGCGTAGCGCTCATCGGCGGGGATGCCGACAAAAGTTTCGTCGATGACCCGGCGCGATTCCGGCCAATCGCCGGTGGCATGGGCAAAGTCGCTCCCCCACAGTAATGCTTTAACGCCGACGTCGTGACGAAGCCGAACGCCGAGTGGATCTTTCATGAACCCCCAGAGATTGCGCTCGCGCAGATACTCACTTGGCTTGCACTTGAGCGGTTGCATACCCCAATCGCGCTCTGCCCAGTAGCGATTGCGCTCGTAGTTATCGTCGATTTGGGAGAGACAGTAAGGCAGCCAGCCGATCTGAGTCTCGGCCCAGTAGACGCGTAACTCGGGAAATCGATCGAACACGCCCGCGAAGGCGAGTTGCAACGGCGCCAGCGCATTGTCGCTGGTGAAACGGACGAGCAAGCTCACCGGATCGCGACCGGGCGCGGCTCGATCCGGCGTTTCGCTGTAGCGGTAGACCGGGCCTTCTCGGGAAAATCTCGTCGTGCCGCCGTTGGTGTGCGCAGTAATCGGCATGCCGATGGCCGCTGCCCAGAAGCGATCGTCTTCCGGAAGCGCGTAGCCTTTGCCGCTAGGGAACTTGTAGAGACAGACGCCTTTGTAGCCGGCGCGCGCGCAGAACTCGAGCTCGGCGATGGCGTCATTGACGCCGGTGTCCGGGATCACGCCCATGGCGATCAATCTGTCGGGCGCGAAGGAGCAATACTCTTCGATGAGCCAAGAATTGTAGGCGCGAATCAAAGCGAGGTACGGTTCGTCATCGCTGATGCCGCGCCAAGAGCTCATATAAGAAGGGTGGGTGTAGAGGATCTCGGCGTCGACGCCGTCTTGGTCTTGCTCGCCCAGCCGCTGTGCGGGACTACCGGTGCCGGGCCCATCGTAACTGACGCCGTTGATGTCGTGCTTATCGTAAGCGCCGCCCGTACCGGTGATCTGGAGACTGGGCGAGTGCGGGCGGCGATTCTCAATGATAAATGCATCGTCGCCGTTGGCGAGCTTGATGCGCCGCGGCGCCCGGTCACGCCACTGCGCGGGCACGCGGTGGGTCCAACGCTCAGGGGAAAAATCCAGATGGGAATCGCCGGAGACCATTTGAACTTTACGAGCCATGGGTTTCTCCTTTTCAATCGCATCGTGCCAAACACTGACTGTCAAAAACTCACCACGAAGGACACGAAGGGTGCGGAAATTTTTACTCTAACCTTCGTGAACTTCGCGTCCTTCGTGGTGAAAATTATCTTTTCTTCTTTGGTTGCGACTTTGCCCGCTTTAACGTCCTTCTTCGTAGTGGAGACCGAGCGCTTCGAGCGCCGGGCGGTCGCTGACCGTGAAAAGAATAGCGCGGTCGTTCATCGAACTGTTCTGATGTGAATGCCATTGCAACGGCGGGAGCATGAAACAATCCCGTTCCCGCCATTCGATTGTGGGGCTGCCAGTGACCGTCGTCGCGCCTTGGCCTTTGACGACGAAATACATCGTCATCCCAGTGTGCAAGTGCTCGCGCGTCTTTTGCGACGGCTGTAAGAGCTGAATCTGCGCGCTGAGTGTGGGCAAGGTGTGGCCCCCGGTAGAAGGGTTCGTGTATTCGAACATGAGACCGTCATAGGGGTTTACTGCAGCAGTGTCGGTAAGCTCCTGCACCGCCTTTAAAGTGTCATTCCATTTGTAATGGGCCGGCGGAAGAATCTGCGATGCGCGGGCAGATTTTACCGGCCGAAGGCCACCGGCGACCTTGCAGTAATAGTTTTCCGGATGGACGGTGGGTTGCACTTCGTCGTCAGGCCAGAGTTCGCGCCGAAACGCTCCGAGATAATTCACCAAGTTGCGATCTTGAATATCCAGCCAGTAAATCGGACCTTCGCCGATGTTAGCTGTCCCGTGCCAACTCCAATTGGGTTGCACGAGAAGATCGCCAGGCTCCATGAACATGCGTTCCCCGTCCGAAGTCGTATAGGCGCCCGTACCCTGAATGATAAAGCGCATCTGCGCCGGTGTGTGACGATGGGACGGAACTTTCTCTCCCGGATTGAGAAGTTGGTAAGAGATGTAAACCGCACGGCTGGAAAATTCCGGAGCCGTTAACCCTATAACACGCTGGTCGGTGTCTTCGGGCAGGCGAACCATTCTTAGAGACTCTTCGAGAAGCGGCGCGACTTCTTGCCAGGACCAAAGCCGCGGTTGCAGCTCGGGCGGAGTCGAGCCTGCGCGCTGCCACATCCCACGTAAATCATAGCGCGCATACTTTTCATGTAACTCTTTGAGATGCTCAAAGGCCGTGCTGGTTGGCATGATCTTCACTCCTCACTATCTCAGAGTCTGGCGGCACTCCTTGGCGACCTCCACGAGCAATTTCGCTTTCGCATTGGCCAGCTCACGGCTGATGGTCATGAGACCGCAGTCGGGGGCGAGCCAGAGATTTTCCGGTTCGATGTACTTGAGCGCGGTACGCACCCGCTCGACGACGGTTGCAATGGGTGGAACGGGCGTGTCGCTGGGATCGACGCAGCCGAACATGACAATGCGACCTTTGGCGATACTCAGCACCGCCGGATCGTAGCCGCTGCGCGCGAACTCAACGCCGAAGCCGGCGATCTTGGTTTTCATCAACTCTTCGAGCAGCTCCGGATACTCGTACTCGTGCTGTTGGCCGGCGCCGCCGGGGTAGCCATAGCAGAGATGAACGACGGTCGGCACGGTGATGCCTTCGAGACAGCGATCCAAAGCTTTCGCGCCATAGGCGAAAACCTTTTCGTGGTAACGGGTCATCGCCGGCTCATCAATTTCGAGCACATCGCAACCCGCCGCTTGTAAGTCGCGCAACTCTTCATTGAGCGCCGCGGCGACATCCATCGCCATGGCGGCTTCGTCCTTGTAAAACTCGTCGAGCGTGCTGTCGACCACCGTCATCGGTCCGGGGACATCCATCTTGATCGGCTTGTTTGTTTGCGCTCTGGCGAAGCGCAAATCCTCGACGATCGCTGGGGCGCGGCGCTTGATTTTGCCAATGACGCGCGGCACCGGGCGAGGCTGGTCGCGCCGGCGATAGATTGATTTCACCGCTTCATGTTCGAGGTCGATGCCCTCGAAGGCGGCGAGAATATGATTGATAAAACCCGTGCGCCGCTGCTCGCCGTCGGAAAGCAGGTCGAGGCCGATACGCTCTTGTGTGTGAATGCTCAGCGCCGTGGCGTCATCCTGAGCTTCTTTGAGCGCGGCGCCTTCGAGACGAAACACCGCGCGGCTGCGTTCATTCTGCGCCAGCCAATTGGGCCGTGGAAAACTACCGATGGTGGTGGCGGTGATCGGTGGAAGTTGCATGGATTGACCTCTGGCTTAGATTTGTTCTTGGCTATATACGTGCCTGCAGCGAAACACAAGATTGGAATGATGGAGTAGTGGAGTGATGGCGTGATGGGTGGGTCGGATTGGGTCGAGGATTGAGGATGGATGATCGAGAATCGCTGTCAGATCGAAACGGTGTCAACGAAACAAGGTTGCTCTTTCAAGTCAACCTCTGTGGGTCGATTTGCCGCGGCTTTTTGCGTTAGACTGTTTTCCCTTCCGAAGACCGTCATTCCCGCATGCTTTAAGCGGGAATCCAGACGAAATCGGATATGGACCCCCGATAAAAACATTCGGGGGTGACGCTTTTTGGAAATTCGCTTCTAGGCCTTCTGATGCTCCGCAGCTTGATACCGGTAGTTCAGTTTGTTTGTCGGCCAACCGCGGACTCCCAATGGCCCACGAGCGCGGTGAAGTAGGCCGGCACTTTCGCTTCAAAATTTAGCGGCTCACCGCTGAAGGGATGCACGAAGGAAATCGACTTGGCATGAAGTGCCAGGCGCTTGGGGGTTTTTCGCTCTTGTCCGTACCTCGAGTCGCCGACCACCGGGTGTCCGATGGCCGCGAGATGCACGCGAATCTGATGCTTGCGACCGGTCAAGAGATCGACTTCCAGTAAACTAAAGTCTCTGGTCTGCTTGAGCACTTTGTAAGCCGTGTGGGCCAGCTTGCCCTTGCGCGCATCGTTGGTCGTGTACACACCGTGCGAGTGGTTTTCCGCCAGATACGTCGTGATCGTCTCCTCGCGCTTCTCACACCGGCCATGAACGACGGCGAGATACTTTTTCTTCGTGTCTTGCCACTGGCTCTGCAAGCGAAACTTTGCCGTTTCGTTCTTGGCGAAAATGAGTATCCCTGAAGTCTCCCGATCGAGCCGGTGCACGATAAAAATACGGTTCCTGGACTTGGCGACACCCTTGCGGACATAATACGTGAGAATGAAGTAGGCCGTGCGCGACTTGTCTCGCTCCGTGCTGATGGTCAACAGACCCGGCGGTTTATCCACCACGATAATATCTCGGTCTTCGTGAAGGATCGCGAGTCCACCCGGCAGAAGTTTGCCCCTTGGCCCGGTATGTCTACGCATCTTCAGTGCTCGGTCTGTGGTTGTCAGCCTCCTAACTATTAAGTGACCCGCTTTAGTAGACGATAAATGCCGGTCGCTCTGTCTCCTAGATGACTCCACTAATAAAAATAGAATCGGCTGAAATATCCACCGGCTACCCGAACTTGTCAACAATCTTCTGGCCGCCAAACACCGCCGGGTTCGGCGGCCCATCTTCCTTTTGGCCCCTCGCTTATTGCGCGCGCAAATTTTCGGAAGGTTCACCGCGGAGGCGCGGAGGGCGCGGAGAGGAGAATTATAAAAACAACTCTGGGTGCTCTGTGTCCCTGCGGTGAAAGTCTTCTTTTTCTTTGGTTGCGGCTTTGCCGCGCTAGGCAGGAGTCGTCACCTTTTTCCAAATTTACATCATCCGCAACTCTCATTTTCTTTTTCCTAGCAAACGATAGAAAAGCGTCGTTGTCACGATTAATGAAGCGGCGGCGGTGAGCGCGAGGCCGAGGGAAGCGCCGAAGAGGGTCGCGGAAGCGCCCATGACGATGGAACCGATGGAGCGCATTCCTTGATCGAGATTAAACACGCTCATCACCCGGCCCATAAGATTGCGCGGCGCTTCAATCTGAATGATCACCCGGCTGATGGTGCGGAAACTTACCTGGCCTGCGCCCACGAGGGCGAGTAGTAGGACTGAAAGCCAAAAGATCGGCGATGCGCAAAAGAGCATGAGAAAAATTGGCGTCGTCGTGGTCATGACCCATAGCAGCATGGCACGGTTCCAACGTTCGCCCACAGATGCAAGAAAGCTCAGCGAAGCGATTCCGCCCAATCCCGGTGCGGCCATCAGTATGCCCAATCCTTCGGGACCTACCTGCAGCACTTCCTTGGCGAAAACCGGGAGAAAACTCTGGTAGGTGACGATAAACACGGCAAAGGTGTAGGCCGCGACGATGCTGCTCAAAATCACCGGCGCGTGCCAAACATAGTTAAAGCCTTCTTTGAACTCGCGCAGGAAGTTTTCTTCCCGCTTTGTCGATGGTTCCTTATTCGTGCGAACGAACAGCATTCCCACGCCGGAGAGCATCAGGGTTACTGCGAATGCCGCGTAGCAGCCGCCGACGCCGATCCAAATAATCAATAGGCCGCCGAGCGACGGTCCCGCTATCCGAGCAATGTTGAAGCCGACCGTGTAAAGCGAGACGGCGTTCAGGATATCTTCTCGCGGCACTAATTCCGCAAGTATGGACTGGGCAGCCGAAGGATTGATCGCGCGGATTGAACCGGAGAGGATTTCGAGCACAAGCAGATGCCAGAACGCGAGAGTGCCGAAAATATAGATCGCCAGAAAAATGACTGTCGGGATGGCGGAGACGAACTGCACCAAGATCAATAAAAGCTTGCGATCATAGCGATCGACCAAGACGCCGCTGAGGGCGCCAAGAATCAAACGGGGCGCCGCACTGCACAGCCCCAAGATTCCCAACGCCATCGCGGAGCCGGTGATCTCGTAGGTAATCCAGAAAAGCGCCACTTCCTGGACGAAGTGGCCGAGGGAGGCGAGCGTATCCGTGAACCAGAATAACGCGTAGTCACGGTGGCGTAGAGAGTGAAAAATGCGAATGGCGTGGCGCTCCTTGCGGTCCGATATTTTTCACCACGAAGGGCACGAAGATCACGAAGGTAAGAGACATAAGTTCCGAACCTTTGTGTTCTTTGCGCCCCTTCGATCTTACTCAGGACATGCTTTGCGGTTCAGTTTCCGATTCCCAATCTTCTTTCCTAAACGATTTGAACGGCTTGAACGATTGGAACGACTGGAACACGTTTTTTCTTGGTGGAACAGCTTCTGGTTATAGCCTTTCTACCGTACAGAGGAAAGGAATCGGTGGACGTTGCCTTTTGGTTGACAGCGAACAAGATTCAGAATAGTTCGTTGTCATCAATTTCGCTGAAGGAGAAAATGTTTTGTGGTTTACGACGATAGCAGCGTGAAACCGATGAGCGCCAGCTTGATGCGCGCGCGGATTGCAACGAAAATTCTCGCTGAACTTTACGAAGACGCGCCGACGATTTTGACTAGCGCGATTCGCTTGATGGTCGAATTGCCGGGCGGCAAAGCAGGGTCCGGACCGCCGTATCCTTTCACCATCGGCGTCAGCCCCGCCTGGTGCAGCGGCTTGAACGGCGCCAAATTAGTCGCGAGCGGCAAGCTCGATCTCGTTTGGCTCAATCCGTCG
The DNA here is from genome assembly GCA_036000865.1 of Binatia bacterium. Lineage (GTDB taxonomy): Bacteria > Desulfobacterota > Binatia > UBA9968 > UBA9968 > DP-20. The sequence continues at coordinate 21,219 of DASYUV010000122.1, forward strand.
ATCATTCCCTCGATGGCTGTGCGCGGCGTCGGGCCGTTCAGAGGCAAGTCACCATTGCGCGCATTGGCGGTGTTTCCCTCCTGGGACCGCTTGGTCATTGCGGTATCGCCGCGGCTCGGCGTGCGAACGATGGAAGATCTGATCGCCAAAAAACCAAAAATGAGGGTATCGATCGCGGTGAACGATTGCGTCGACTTCGCGATTAAGTTTCTGTTAAAAGCACATGGCATTTCCCAACGGGATTTCATCAAGTGGGGCGGCAAGGTCGAAGAAGTCGTGCGCCCGAGCAACCCGCAGCGGCGCAAAGGGATTATTTCCGGCAAGCTCGACATGGTAATCGATGAAGGCATGGACTCCTGGGGCGACGTGGCGGTGGAGCATGGCATGATCTTTCTGTCCTATTCGGAGCCAGTGCTACAGAAGTTAGAGAAGTACGGTTTCCAGCGCGCGCGCTTGGATCACGGCCGCGTCGCGGGCATCAACAATCCGACGACCGTCGTCGATTTCAGCGGCTGGCCGATCGTCGTACACAAGAAATTTCCCGCCGAGCTGGCCTACCACATCGCCGGCGTGCTGGATAAAATTCGCAAAGAAATCCCTTACGACGCCACGGAAACGCCGTCGATGAAACAGCTTTGCACGAACACGGAAGCGGGACCGCTGGATTTCCCGCTCCATCCGGGAGCGGAGCGATATTATCGGGAGAAGGGATATCTGTAAGATAAAAGCCGTGTTCGTGATCGTGGTATTCACGAGCACGAAAAACGATTAAGCGTGTTTCATTGTTACTAACCAGTGTCCTGTATCCGAAGTTCGTTAAGTATCTTGTACGTCTCTTGTCCGTCATACCGGCGAAAGCCGGTATCCAGACGTATTTGAAATTCCTGGATTCCGGGTCGCGCTAGCTATCGCCAGCTTGCCCGGAATGACGATCGACTTGTGTAACAAACTTCAGTTACAGGACACTAGCGCTTCGTCGTAAAGAGAATGTCTATTTCGCGCTATTAAGTTGGCGCACGAAGCGATCGTCGAAGAATTGCGCCGGCACAGCCTTCTTCGCTTCAGGCACGGTCTCCGAGAGAAAATCCAGAATGCCTTGAACTCCCGGCTCGGAAATCATGAGCTCGCGCCTGAAGCCTGCCTTGCGATAAAACTGGTAGGTGCGTTCGATGATGTCGGGATCGGTTTCCTTGGTGTATTTGGCAATGACTTTCATCGCGAAGGCTTTGTCGCTGTAGTAGCGGTCGATGCCGGCGCGCACCGAGCGGAGCAATGGCACCATGCGCCCGGCCAATTCGTCCATACGGCCGCGCCTGATTACCACGCCGACGTTTTGATAGGGCTGATCCAACGTGGTGGCCATGGAATGAAATCCGGCTCGGTCGAGCTGGAAACTCACCGGCGGAGCCGCTGAACCGGCGGCGATCTGGCCGGTTAGCAGCGCTGCGGTGATCTGCGCACTTCCACCCAATATTCGCAGCTGAACATCTTTGGCCGTGAGGCCTAATTTGCGCAGCGCCACCAGCGTGCCGTACGCCACCGGACTGCCCGGCCGCTCGGTGCCGACGATTTTTCCTTTCAGGTGTTCGGCGCTCTTGATCTCCGGCCTGGCGTACAAATCCCATATCATCGTATTGAGCATTCCCGCGACGAACACCACGTCGAAGCCGCGCAGCGAGGCGTTGATCAACGGCACTGCGGAGATCTGGATCACGTCGACCTCGTTGGCAAGCAACGCCGGCAGGGCGAGAGTCGAGGACATGGAAATCATTTCGACATCTAGTCCTTCTTTGGCGAAACCGCCGGTCTCCTTCGCCATCCACATCGACGCCATCGTCCCCGATGTGAACAAATACGCGATCCGCAGTGGCCGTACGGCCGCGGCGTGAGATTCGCCCGCTGCCGCGAGGGCGAGCAGCAACGTGAAAATCGTTGAAATGATGCGAAGCAAGAATGCCCCAGCCGCCTTTGGCGGCGAAAACCATTGAGAAACGTTCATGCTCCTCACCACAAGAAATTCGTTGATATGAAATGGACCGCCCGCCTAGTACATCTGCAACGGTTCATCGGTATGCGCACGCTCTAACATGGAGCGGCGTCAGACCGCAACGTAGAAAGCAGCCTGCCCTCCTCTAGGTTTCCATCGTTGGTTTGAACGACGCAATCCTTTTTGCCGCAGATTCTACAAGTTGACAAGCTAAACCGGTTAAACCTATAAATGCCAAACGAAAATCGTCGGGAGCGGATTCTCTCCTCCCGGACTAACATAGAGATGGCATCTAAAAGTATCCTCTTGTTCTTTACGAAAGCATTCGAGATCCTCGCGCTTACAGCCGTCATTGTCACCCACAACTGTGCGATCGCTGAGGCCGCCGAAACTCTCAGGCTGGGATTTTCGGGAGCGAGCGCAACACAGTTGGCGGGTTACCTGGCCGTGGATCAGAAGTTGTTCGATATTTACGCCGTGAACGTGGAGTTAACGCAATCAGCAGGAACAACCATGATTCGGGCTTTGGATTCGGGAAGCTTGGATGTGGCCATAGTGGGGGGTGGGCAGGCGCTGAATGCATACGTGAAGGGTGTGGAGGTTCGGATCATCAGCGGGCTCGTGAATACCGTGCCCTTTCAACTTTGGGCTAAGCCCGAGCTTTCGCAGTTAAAGGATCTCAAAGGAAAACTGATCGCGAACACTCCGCCGGGCACGTCTCTCAACTTGGCCAACCAGATTTTACTCATGCGAGTCGGGCTCGATCCGATGAGGGACGTGAAGCTGGTGGCGTTCGGTCGTTTAGGGCTTGTTTCGCAGTCCCTGTTCACCGGCGTTGTCGATGCCGCGCTTCTATCACCGCCGGAAACTGTCGAAGCGAGAAGATCCGGACTACGGATGTTAATGGACATGACCACTGCGCGCATCCCTTGCCCTTTCACCTCAGTGGTTACATCCAAGGCAATGTTGGAAAGGTCCCGATCATCGCTGGATCGATTTCTAAGAGGGATTCTTCACGGGATCAAACTTGCTTTGACCAATCCAGATATGGCAAAAAAGACTCTCAGTCGAAACATGCGACTCACCGACCCGGAAGCAGTTGAAGAGGCCTATCAGCGGGCCGTCGCGAACTACGAGCGTCTACCGATTGTGCCTAAAGAGGCGATCGACACGGTGGTCAAGCTTTCAACCGAACCGTCTAGTCGCAACCCGTTCGGTGTGTTGGATATGACCATTCTCGAGCGCATCGACAAGGAAGGATTTGTTAAGGCTCTCTATCCGACGAAGTAAGGAACTGTAAGGAGGTTGTCATGGCAGATATCAAAGGGGTTGGGAAAAAAATCACCTACAGCGAGGATAATCCTCTCAGCGCAGAGTTGGAGGAGTTCCGCAAGAAGCGCGACACCCTGAAGCGCGAGCCCAAAGACGACGCGGAGCGGGAGCTTTTAGCCCGCTGGCTCGCTCATCGCGGCCGCGACGAACTGGAGACCACCGTCGGCTCCGCCTGCTACGCCTGTTCGCACTTCGACATGGATTCCGAGTGGCGTTATTTTCTTGCGGACCATATCGGCACGGAGGCCGGCCACGGATGGGGTTACATCCGGCAGGCCAACGCCATCGACCCGCGCCGCGACCATGCTCGACCCGACCCCGAGTTCGAGCGCCAGTACGGCCTCACACCCCGTGTCGAGCATCACCAATTAATGAAGCGAGATTTTCTCAGCTATATTTTCTCAGGCAACCTGTGGCCCTACGGCCATTGCACGGCTGTCAGCATCCAAAGCATTCAAATCACGACGCCGAAGTTGCTCGATTTCGAAGAGCGCGTGGTTCATGCGGAGGAGCGCAGCCATCACGATGCGATTTTACAGAAGATTCACGACCACGTCTGGGCGCTGATCGATGAATACGGCGAAGGCCCTATCCGGCGCAAAATCGCGGAGATCGACGCTCAGGCTCTAAACAGCCGCCCGCGCACGATCTTCGATCCGCCGCGAAGAGAGTTCCTGCGGAAATACTTTAACGTGCCGGTGGAGAACGTGCGGAAATTTCCCGCATGGAGGGAGTATCTTTATCTCAATGTGCTCGGCTTTCCGCCCGAGCCTGTTTACATCGAGAATTGGCCCGAAGAAATCCCCCAGCCCAAAGCGGGGCTGTAATTAAAAAAGTGCATTGCTCAATTTGCGCGCCGCCGCGCACCACCCAGGAAGTGCGATCATTCAGCGCACGACTGAAGTCTATTGAATTTGTCCATACGTTTGCCGCTGCGGTCGTTGCGGGCTTATGACCTAAAAACAGAGAGATCAACGCGTACACAAGAAGATCTCAAAATCCCTGGCATCTGTTGTCCAGTAAAGCTCAATAAAGTAATGCCATTAAAATGGCGTCGGGGATTTTGCCAAGGCGAGACTCCTCCGCACTTCGATTTGCGTGATCCAAGCCGTCGGGATTAGATGCAAGGAGAATTCAATTCAATCCTAGCATCGCCGCTTCGTTTTCTTCGATCATTTGATCACCTTGTCCGCCCGTGTGAGCACTCTCTGCGGGATGGTGAGACTGATCTGCTTGGCCGTCTTGAGATTGATAACGAAATCGAACTTCTTCGGCTGTTCCACGGGGAGATCAGCGGGCTTTGTGCCTTGAGAATGTTGTCAACGTAAACGGCGGCACGCCGAAACAGGTCGAGAAAGCTAACGCCGTAGCTCATAAGGCTCCCGTCTTTGACTCATTCCGGATTATAGTAGGTCGCCCAGAGCCGGCTCTTTAACGCAGGGTTGGCAATCTGTTTTCGCTGAGAATATCTAATCGCTGCCGGTTGGCTTCAGTAGACGATGCGGCTTGCGCGCATTGAAGTGACGAACCCATTGGTCATACAGGTTTTGTGGCGTAAACATTTCCTTCGCTTCGACGCCCATTCCGTTAAAATGCTTAAAATGCCAAACTGTTAGTTTATCGTGACGCCATGAAAGCCGTAAGAAGAGGCTACCTTTACTGTCGAGATAGGCCCCCGCCATTCTGAGAACATGTGATATCCCAAGGGGGTTCAGCGGGTTACCATCCCAACTCGTTCTCGAAGCTTTGCCTGCTTGGTCTAAAAGCTCGATGTTACTTCGGGTGAAACGGATTTTAGAAAAGTGAAAAAGCGTTGAGCCGGTTTTTTGTTTACACTTGTTCTTGGCTGCGTTGATGATGAGGCTCAGAAGGGATTTTTTAAGCCTCGGCTTAGGCGCACACGGGCTCTTTGTTTCTCTATATGTGCCGCTCACTACGAAGCCGTGGTTGTCTGACATCTCTAAATCGAATGATTCTACTCCAAGTTTTTCAATTCCCTGACCAATCGCGCGTAAGATACATTGATAATTGACAGCAGCTTTCGACTTCATTCTCGATCCACCCTGGTGACCATTATGAGTCATCGCTTGAAGCAGCCGCAAAGTTGGTGCCACCACTCAAAGGTGCTAGGTTTTCCCTAAAGGTCTGCCAATGCTCCAATAATTCCTAGCGAAGTGGATAAATTCTAAGCTCCCATGCTAAACAGATTTGTAACTTTCATACCCATGCGTTCTTCGGTCTATGAGGCCGACAAGGTGTGGATGTCTGAGCTCCCGGCAATCATAGGCTCGCCCGTGCAAGGAGGTAAAAGCGCGTCTAACGTGGAGCGAAGTGCGCGCGGTTATTCCGTAAGATGTTTGAAGGAGAAAACCATTCAAACCTAGCATCGCCGCATGGCTATTTGATCACCCGATCCGCCCGCGCCAGCACATTCGGTGGAATCGTAACGCCGATTTGCTTCGCCGTTTTCAAGTTGATCACCAGTTCGAACTTTTTCGGCTGCTCGACCGGCAGGTCCTCCGGCTTCCTTCCCTTCAGGATCTTGTCCACATAGACAGCGCCACGCCTCCACAAGTCAGCTCGGCTCGGGCCGTACGCCATAAGACCGCCCGCATCCACATCATCCGCAAATGGGTACATCCCTGGCAGCCGATTCTTCGCTGCAAGCTCCACGATCTGTTGCTGATTGCTAGTCGTGACGGGTTGGGGCAGCACGATGAGCGCTTCGGCACGCCCTTTGACCATCGCGCCGAAAGCCCGCTCGATTTCATCCGGGGCTCGAATATCCAAGGGGAGAACTTTCAAGCCCAACGCCGTTTCCCGCTCAACTGCTCGGCGATATTTGTCAGCCCCGTAATGTTTCCGCCCGGTTGTGCGAGGCTGGCAATGAATCCCGCGCCGACGGGGTCACCGACCACGGTCATCACGATGGGGATAGTTTGGGTTGCTTTCTTGAGAGCGATGATCGCTGAATTACTCGACGCAACAATTACGTCCACCTTGAGCCGAACCAGCTCAGCCGCGAGTTCAGGAAGCCGTTCCAATTGCCCGTCCGCCGATCGGTACTCGATGGCAATATTTTTCCCTTCAGCGTAGCCGAGCTCACGGAGACCCTGCAGCAATGCCTCGCGCTGAAAGGGCGCATTGGTGGCATTCAGAACACCGATCCGGGGGATTTTTCCCCGCTGCTGCGCCTCGGCTGAGTGGAAAAAAAACAGAATTACTGTCGCTAACAGGAGAAGAGCGATTTTTTTATTCATAGAGTTTCTCCTCATCATCACTCTCGCCTCTCCTCACTTAATCACCTTGTCCGCCCGGTACAGCACAGACTGCGGAATCGTCAAGCCGATCTGCTTCGCGACTTTGAGATTGATGAAGAACTCGAACTTCGTCGGCTGCTCGACTGGAAGATCAGCTGGCTTAGCGCCTTTGAGAATCTTGTCCACGTACGTCGCGGCGCGCCGGAACAAGTCGGGAGTGTTCGCGCCGTAGCTTATCAGCCCTCCATCTTCTACAAAGTCTGACCTAAAGTATGTCGCCGGAAGCCGGTTCTTTACCGCGAGTTCTACAATTTGGATTCGCTGAGAAGCGATGATAGGGCTTTGCAACATGAGGGCTGCGTCAGCACTCCCCTTGCTCGCGGCTCGGAATGAGGTCTCAATATCCTTGGGACTTACCACGTCTAGGTATTGAAGCTTCACTCCAAACGCCTTTGCCGCCAGTTCCACCTCTTTTAAATTTTGTGCGTTACCGGGTTCGTTCGTATTTCCAAAGACCGCCACGCGGGAGAGCTTAGGCAAGATCTCCTTCAGAAGCTCCAGTCGCTTTCCGCTTAGCTCCGGGCTGAAGTTCGATAATCCAGTAATATTCCCGCCCGGCTTCGCAAGGCTGGCGACGAACCCCGAGCCAACAGGGTCATTATCAAACCCCACGACAATGGGAATCGTAGAAGTTGCTTCCCTGGCGGAACGGGTTGTTATCGGACCACTCGAGACGATGATGTCTACCTTGAGGCCCACTAGCTCGGCCGCGAGCGCGGGGAGGCGATCATTCTTTCCATGCGCAGATCGCCACTCAATGATAATGTTTTTCCCCTCCAGGTAGCCAAGCTCGCGCAGACCTTGGCGGAATGCCCCGACGCGGGCCGAGGCAGCGGAAAGGGAGGTGCCAATTGGGAATCCTATCCGAGGAACTTTCTTCGGCTGCTGCGCCTCGGCTATGACTGCAACAGCAAGCAGTACCACCACAAACAGGATTGATAAAACACCAGCTTTCCTCATTGCACACACCATTCGTTATGTATCACGCAGGCGGTAGTAGAGAAAAGTGAGATTTACGACGGAAGGCGACAGGTATTCGTCGAGTGGGAAAACCAGATTTTTAGCCTGAGATTGAACTGATCGACGCTTCGAATCGATTTTGTTAGTGATTCGCCGAGGGTGCTACGTTACGATTTCAAGCTTGACTCGTCACCACGAGCAGCGCTATAGGTGCGCATTCCACTGGCTCAGGGCCAAAATGATCTGGGACGAAATAAATCACCCGCAAAGCGAACCCAAACAGTCCAAGGCTCTCAATAAAACAAAGAGCGGAAAAATTCCGGCCGCTGAGACCGAGCTGTAGTTTCCGACCTTTACTAACGGAATTTTAGTCTAGCCGCCGATCGGATCTGACCCAGAGGGACCGATTGGCGCCCTGAAGAATTCACTCGGAAGTCTAAGCTATTTTTCATTCCATCATTGATTTGTTCCAACGATGCTTCAGGATCGAGGAAGAGATCAAACCAGGCTTTCCCTAAGTCATTCTCCCTCGGAACGTCCCCAAGTCCCGAAAGTCCACCCGGAACGTTTTTTCATGACCAAAACAAGGCAAAAACAACGGATAATGGTTGATTACCGGGCGCCAAATCTCTAACGAAACTGGTCTACGCGAGGTTTCGGTTTCGCAGTTCTTGAAGGATCGAATCGGTTGATCGATTGGGGCGTAAAGGAGACGAAGGTCGATAAAAACAGAAGAGCGCTAAAACTAATTAACGATTTAATCGACGAGTACCAACCAAACGCAATCATCGTTGAGGATTACAGCGCCAAAGGCTCCCGTCGCTGCCGGCGAGTACAAGAATTGATAGAAGCGATCTCAAAACTCGCAGCTAAACGCAAATTGAAGACAAGAATGTATTCCAGAGCAAAGGTGAAGCAGGCGTTCTCTAAGTCTGGTACCTCAACCAAGCAAGAGATTGCACTAGATATCGTAAACCGATTCCACGATCTCGCCCCGCGGCTCCCTCGGTTTAGAAAACCGTGGATGAGCGAGGACTACCGGATGAGTATCTTTGATGCGGTGGGGCTGGCCTTAACTTTTCTTCTTTCAGTTTAAGAATAAGCGAGACGGCATTAGACAGACACACGATTAGGGGTTTCGTTCTTACTGCAGGTATCCGGAAAAAAAGCGGACTAAATTTTTTATAAATTTTGTCAGTTGAGGGTTTTTCATTGACAGCGATTCTCTTTTTAGCTAAGACGCATCTTTCGGAGACTCACAGACCTTCCTGGTCGAACAAGCTTCTGATCTTAGGATAACTGGCCGGCTCGCGGGGTTGTACATTCATCCTGCGTGCGGAAAGTTTATTTTTTTCAGGAATAAAAACGGAAGTGGTTTTCTCTTAACTCTGACAGATAAACAAAAGGAGGTAGCGGGTTATGACGAAGGGCGATCTAGTGGA
>DASYUV010000123.1:0-4893 GCA_036000865.1 Binatia bacterium
CGCGACTATCAGATCCTTGCCACCGGTAGCGCCGGGCCGACCTTGGCGGCGCTCACCGCCGGGCAGGTGCAAGCGGCGGCGCTGGGGGTTCCGCTCAATTTCGTCGCTGCCGATCAGGGCTATAACGCCGTTGGCCGCATCGTCGATGTCATTCCGAGTTATCAGTTCGCGGCCTTCTCGGTCGCGCGCCCGGCGGCGGAAAGAAATCGGCCTTTGCTCATCCGCTTCATGCGCGCGATGATCGGCGTGCACCGTTGGTTTTACGAGAACAAAGAAGCGGCGGTGGAATTCCTGGCGCGTGAGATTGACGTCAAACCGGAGTATGCGCGCCGAGGCTGGGAGTATTATATTGAACACAAGATCTGGCCTAACGACGCGAGCATCAACATGGACGGTTTGAACACGTCGACGCAGATCTATTGGGAAGCGTCGCAATCGAAAGGGCCGGCGCCGAACGCAGCGAAGTATGTCGATCAGAGTTTTATCAAAGAGGCGATGAAAGATTTAAGCGCGCGATGAACTACCGCGCAGCAAGCTGCGGGGTATCAAAAAACATTCGTGATTATTTGTCCGAAGTTGTCACCTCCGAATGTCTTAATCGAAGGTCCAGTCAGAATTTGGCCTGGATTCCCGCTTAAAACATGCGGGAATGACGCATTTACACAACGGTATAAATTCTACGCAACAAGCTGCGGGGAATCGGACCGGTAGAGATTGAAAGTAAGGAGGGCTCGCGATGGCGGTCATTGAACGGTACTTTTTATGGGCGCTTATAGGCTCGATGGTTCTCTTGGCAACCGCGTATGCGGCGGAGCGGCCGTATTACCAGGGGAAGAACATTACCTTCTTGATCAACTTCGCCGCCGGCGGGCCGACGGATATCGAAGGACGGATCGTCGCGCGTCATCTCGCCAAGCATATTCCCGGCAATCCGACGATAATAGTTCAAAATATGCCCGGGGCGGGCGGAGTGACCGGAATCAACTTCCTCGGGGAGGCGGCCAAGCGAGACAGTCTAACCCTGGGCTACTTTACAGGACCGTATAATCATCACATGATGAAGAGCGTAACCCTACGGACCGATCTCATGCAGTTGCCGTTCGTCGCTTCCGTGGGAAGTGTGACGGTCTGTTACATCCGTTCCGATGTCCCACCGGGAATCAAGAAGCCGACGGACATCGCAAAAGCAGAGCGTTTCAGGGCCGGCGGTCTGTCTTTCGACAGCAACAAAGATCTGCGCTTCAGGCTCGCCTTCGACATTCTCGGGCTCAAATACGATTACGTCACTGGCTACAACAGCAGCAATGATGCGCGGCTGGCGGTTCAGCGCAATGAGATTCAGTATCATGACGAAAATATTCCGGGCTATCGCGGCGTGGTCGAACCGCAACTGGTGAAGACCGGCATCGTCACACCGCTTTACTATCACGATCTCATCGCTCCTGATGGAACCATGAAAAAAAGCCCTGATTATCCAGAGCTGAATTCTTTTACCGATGTCTATACGCAAATTAATGGCAAGGCGCCGACGGGAATTAAATACGAAACGCTCAAGGCCGCGAATATGGCCAGCCAGAACCTCAGTCGCGTGGCGCTGTTGACGCCGAAGTCGCCCAAAGAAGCGGTCCTCACGTTACGACAGGCGTTTACGACGCTCTCCAAAGACGAAGAGTTCATAGCTGAGGCAAAAAAGGCCATGCGCTTCCAGCCGCGTTTCGATGTTGGCGAAGATGGAGAACGACTGCGCGATAAGGTGCTGCGAGCTCCGAACGAGGTTGTCGACTTCGTGCACAAATATATCGACGAGGTGAGAAAGTAAATGGATTTTAGGCGCTTACACTTCGACATCTGAGCGAAACAAATCCGAAATCCGAATATCGAAATCCGAAACAAACTCAGAGACAAATAAATCTCAAATCAGGAAATCCAAAACACCGAATCCGAAGGAAGCTTGTTTGGAATTTTACATATTTTGGTCATTTGGAAACTGTTTCGAATTTCGGATTTCGTGCTTCGAATTTTGAAGGGGGAGTCACCTGCAACTTATGAATTTGGAACCCAGGCAACGTTACTTTGATCACGATGGCTTGAAACTTAACTACTGGGAATGGGGCGATCCGAATGAAGAAACTTATGTTTTCGTTCACGGCGTGCGCGACCAGGGGCGCAGCTGGGATCAATTTCTCGAAGCCCTGACATCACGGGGTGTGCCGATAAAGCATGCCGTTGCGCTTGATCTGCGCGGCCACGGTGACAGCGAATGGCCAAGCTCCGGACGCGGCTATCAGCATGAAGATTTTCTTTCTGACTTGGTGGGTTTGCTCAAACATCTCGAAAAGGAGCCGATAACGCTTATCGGTCATTCGCTCGGCGGAAGCATGTGTTTACTTTACGCCGGCGCATTCCCTGAAAAAGTGACACGTATGGTTTTGCTCGAATCGCTCGGCCCCTACGCGCGCGCCGATGATGATGTGCCCAACATTATCGCCGAGCGGTTGAAAGGCAGAGATTACATCGAAATTCCCTACCCCCATGAATCGTTGGAGTCGGCAGCCAAGTCGTTGCAGAAAACGTTTCCACTGATTCCTGACAACGCCGCTCTGCACATGGCGCGCCACGGGACAAGTTTCAAGGGCGGCAGATATCGCTGGAAACATGACCCGATCCTCCGTTACCGCAGCACGACTGCGATGTCGGAAGGACAGATCGAAGCTTTCATCCGGCGGCTAAAATGTCCAATCCTTTTCGTCTACGGTACAGAAAGCGACTTCATGAAATCCGTGCGCGGTCACCGCGCGCAACTTTTTCCGAACGCCAAGATCGTTCCCGTCGAAGGCGCGGGGCATCACATTCCACACGAAAAACCGGAAGAACTGGCGGAGATCGTGGTGCCGTTTTTATTAAATGGGGAGTAACTCGTTCCAGACGTTCCAATTGTTCCAGTCGTTTCAAATCGTTTCGGAAGAATACAACGATCCCTAGGTTGCCTTTTCATGTTCTCAACGACTGGAACTTTTGGAACCATTGGAACGACTGGAACAAACAATAGGGAGTGAAGCGAGTATGTATTTATCCGCTGAAAAAATCGCCGCGATGGAAGGTGTTCGCAGAATTCACACCCTTAATCCCGCCGCTATACGGACAAACAAATCGCTAGGCGACGAAGTGGGGTTGAAGAATATCGGTCTCCATCTGATCTCGATCGCGCCTGGCGATAAGTCAACGGAGTTTCATACTCACAAATATGAGGAAGAGGCGATTTACGTTTTGTCCGGCCACGGCATGGAAGTGATAGGCGATACAACTCAAAAGATCGGTCCGGGCGATTTCATCGGTTTTCCTGGAGGCGGCGAGGCGCATGAGACAGTGAACGATGGCACGGAACCGTTAGTTTGCCTGGTCATCGGCCAACGCCTCGCCCAAGATGTCGTCGACTACCCGCGCAAGGGCAAGCGGCTTTACCGCAACAGCGGGCAACGAGATATGATCGACCACGCGAATATCGAGAAGCGTTAATTTTTTACCTTTTTGTGTTAATTGCCAGGAGCTTAATGCGTGTGATGATTCCTGCTTCTCTTAAAGTCTGTCATTCCCGCATGCTTTTAGCGGGAATCCAGGCGAAACTCCGACTGGACCCCCGATAAAGACATTCGGGGGTGACAATTGTGAGAAATTTGTCCGGGTTTTTCGCTACCCTGAGGCTTACGGGATAATTCACAATTCGTTCAATAAGGCGATTGCCTTCCTGACGAACGCGGGCCCGTTTTTTCCTTCCCGCCCTCGCCACCCATTTCGAATTTGTGTTATGAGAGATTGTCGTTCGAGTAGGCCTCAATTTGTGTTTTCCCGGAGGGAAGCGATGGCTGAGATGACAACTGTTTTACGGAAAATCGATGAAGACGCAGGCGTCGCATGGCTGACATTCAATCGGCCGGAAAAGAAAAACGCCATGAGCCACAAGTTCATGGCGGAGTTGATCGCCGCGCTGAAAGAGCTGGCGGACAACGACAAGATCAAATGCGTCGTCACGACAGGTTCGGGGGATTCCTATTCGTCGGGGCTCGATCTTTACGATCTTCGGGAATCCTGGAAGCGCAAGCGCGCGTGGGATCACGGCGGCACGACCTATGAGATTGTCCGACTGCTGCGCAATATGCCACAAGTGACTGTCGCTGCGGTGAAAGGCTGGTGTCTCGGCGGTGGTTTGGCGCTGATCAACGGTCATGATCTCTGTATTGCCGGCGAGTCGGCGAAATTCGGCATGCCGGAAGTGATTCGCGGCAGCTACGGCGCGGTGGCGACGTCGACGCTGTTTCACAGCGGCATTCCGATCAAAAAAGCCTTCTACATTCAGCTCACCGGCAGAAATCTCACTGCCGCGCAGGCGGAAAGAATCGGTTTGGTTTCGGAAGTCGTACCCGATGATCAGTTGATGTCAACCGTCGAGCAATTGACCACGGAGCTGGGCAGCCGCAACGCGGTGACGTTGGAGAGCGCGAAGATTGCGGCGTACATGCAAAAGGATATGGATTTTTCGACGGCGCTGCGAACGGACGATCTGGTGTCGCACCGCATGCGCTATTACACCAATCCGTTGAGCGACGTAGAGGGGTATCTACACTCGCAAAAGGGCGGCGGCACGACGGGCTATGCGAAGCCGGAGGATCGGAAGAAGTCGTGATCGTGTTCGTGGTCGTGTCGCAAAAACGAAATAATGCGAGATTCTTCGCGTCGCTCAGAATGACACCGTTTCTAATGGCGGGTTGAATCCATTGTGTCACCCTGAGCCCTTCGGCGTTGCTCAGGATAAACTCCGCGAAGGGTCTCGACTTTGGATGGTTGTAGGGGCACGGCATGCCGTGCCCGTATCTCGGTAGGAAAGGAACTACAATG
>DASYUV010000124.1:0-9047 GCA_036000865.1 Binatia bacterium
AACGCCAAAGTCACCTACGATTTAGTCGCGGCGCCGGCGATAAAAACCATCAAGGATTTGCGCGGCAAACGTTTCGGCATTCAAGCCTTCGGCGGCGGACTTTGGATGGGCGCGATGCTCGGACTGGAATCTTTGGGCCTCGATCCGCAGCGCGATAATATCAATGTCCTTCAAATCGGCGACCAGTCCGTAATAGCGCAGGCGCTCGAAGCGGGAAGCATCGATGCTGCCGCTCTCGATGGCGTCTATAGCCGCAGGCTCAAACAAAAAGGATTCACCATCCTCACGGAGTTCAGCCGGGCCAACATTCCAACCATCGGCCTTGGCCTTGTCGCCAAAAACGCGTTTATCCGCGAGCGCCAAGACACGCTCGATGGAGTTTTGCGAGGCCTGAGCGAGTCCGTCGCGTTCATTTTAAGCCCCAAGTCCAAGCCGGTGGTTCTGAAAACGATCATGCAGCACCTACGAATTGGCGACCCTGCGACCGCGGAGGAGGGCTATCAGGATCTGGTTACGGGGCTCGAGAGAAAACTTTCTCCGTCCATTGAAGGCCTGCGCAACACGCAACGCCTGCTAAAGCCCCGCAATCCCAAACTGGAAACCATCAAGGTCGAGGAGCTGATTGACGACCGGATCGTTCGAAGGCTGGAGGAGAGCGGATTTATCAGCCGTCTGCAGGCGACGTACGGAATCAAATAGGCACTGCATTACCGCTTGCGAAGAACAGACTGAAGGAAACCCAAGGGAGATTGCCTGCGCGGCTGGCAGAAGTGTGGGTCATCCAAAAGGGTCAGGCGTGGGTCAAAAAGGGTCAGGCGTGATACTTGCTATTTATGAGATCTTCGGGGCCGTGCCTGGATATCTAAACAATCTTTTCGATCGATCGCACCGACCGCATAATCCGATTAGTCATAATTTGTGTGCGGCTCGCCGATTCAGTCCAACCCCGTTTTATCCAAGGTCCGAGTTTTCCGCTTTCAACCTTGAACATTGAACGCGGAACTTTGAACGGATTGCTACTGCTGCCGCACGGTCACGCGTGAGGACCAAGCCGAATCAGAGGCACTGCGATGAAGGAAGGCGCACGGCGACTCTGATCGAGTGGCGGAACTTTGAAAACAAACAAGTGAGGAACGGGGCCAGGCTAACCAAAAAAAAAACATCTTGTGTACGAAATCCACGGCGATTAGAATTGACGGGAAAGAGAGGTTTGTATGGCGCGGAGCATCGTTGAGATTTCCGGTCATATCATCGATTCCCTGATCCTTCCCAAGGTCCTGGACATTATCATAAACCTCGGTGCGGAGTTTGAAATTCTTGACATCAAGGTCGGTCAGCGCCGGGCGGATCGCAGCCATGCGCGTGTCCAGATCGACGCTCCAACACCTGAACTACTTGACCATGTATTAGCCAAACTAAAGGAACATGGTGCGCTTCCCTTGAACGACGAACCGGAATCGGCGCAGCTTGAACCCGCGCCTGCGGACGGCGTCTTCCCTGATCGATTTTACTCGACGACCAATTTGTTAACCTGGGTAAGCGTCGATGGCCGTTGGGTTGAGGTTGAACGCAGCGAAATGGACTGTGGTATCGGAGTAGACATAGAAGCGATGCGGGCCGAATGTATTCCGATCCATCGTGTCAAGAAGGGTGATCTTGTCGTGGTCGGTCATCACGGTGTAAGAATTCAACCCGTCGAACGGCAAGTTCCGCGCGCCGGTTTCGAGTTCATGTCGAGCGCGGTTTCAACCGAGCAGCCCAAAGGATTACTCATTCAGGAAATCGCCGCAGCAATGAAGACAGTCCGGCGGGAAAACGGCCGTATTCTCGTTGTGGCAGGACCGGGGCTCGTGCATACCGGCGCCGCGCGCCATCTCGTCAGGTTAATCGAAGCTGATTACGTTCAGGTCTTGTTCGCAGGCAATGGCTTGGCCGTGCACGATATCGAGTCGTCTCTTTACGGCACCTCCCTCGGTGTTCATCTCGACAAAAAGATTCGCGCGAGCGAAGGTCACGAGCATCATCTCTGGGCAATCAATGCCGTACGGCGGGCGGGGAGCATCAAGCAAGCCGTTGAAAGCGGGCTCATTCAGAGTGGGATATTTTATAGCTGCGTCGACAAAGGCGTTGACTTCGTCCTGGCCGGATCGATTCGCGATGACGGGCCGCTTCCCGACGTCATTACCGACACACTGCAAGCTCAAGAAGTGATGCGCGAGAAAGTTCGCGGCGTGAGTCTCGCTCTGATGATGGCAACGACTCTGCACGCAATCGCCACAGGCAACTTGCTCCCGGCCACCGTTAAGACCGTGTGTGTGGATATTAATCCGGCCGTGGTCACGAAGCTCACCGACCGGGGCACCTTTCAAGCGATGGGGTTAGTCACGGATGTCGAGCCTTTTCTAAGGGAGCTTTGTCAATGTCTGGAACTGGAATTGGCCAGTGTCGAACCGCGTGCGGCGCACTAAGTAGACTGCAATGAAGCTTCTCATGTGTCCTCCCACCTATTACGGCATCGAATACGAAATCAATCCATGGATGAGCCGGAGTCAACAGAGCAATCCCCGGGAGGCGGGCGCGCAGTGGGATGGGTTACGCAGGCTGCTGCAAGAACAATTAGCCGTCGACATCCGGTTAATTGAATCGCAGTCAGGGCTCCCAGACATGGTCTTCACCGCGAACGGCGGCCTGGTCTGGGACGACAAGTTTATCGTAAGCAATTTCCGCTATGAAGTTAGGCGAGGCGAAGCCGCTCATTTCGAGGAGTGGTTCCGTAATTGGGGATTCAATGTGACCCGGTTGCCCCCTGAAATGTATTTTGAAGGCGAAGGAGATCTCTTGAAATGCGGAGACACCTGGTTCGCCGGCTATCACATTCGATCCGATATCATCGCTCATCAAAACATCGCGGAAATTATCGAGCAGGAAATCCTGTCGCTCGAACTGACCAACGACTGGTACTATCACCTTGATACTTGCTTCTGTCCGCTGGGCCAGGGACGGGCCTTGTTCTATCCGCCTGCATTCGATTCGTATGCGCGTAAAGTTCTGGAAGATAACATTCCTGGACTGATCGCCGTGCCCGACGACGAAGCCGCAAGATTTGCATGCAACGCAATCGTTGCTGGGGACTCGATTGTAATCAACGATGGTTGCCCAAAGGTTCGCGAAGGGCTCGAATCTCTTGGCTTTATGGTATTAGAAACGCCGCTGAGCGAGTTTCTCAAGGCCGGCGGCAGTGCGAAATGCCTTGTCTTAATCATCGGCTAGCAAACTGTCTTGATCTTTGGTGACCTTGACGGGTTGAAGTTTGGGCGAGGTATCGACATGTCTTGCTTCGCCTAGAATCGCTCGGCATGGGCAGAACGACTGTCGATAAGACAGAGGATGCCGATCAATCTAATGCTTCTGAGCTGATAGCTACACATTACTGCCGGTTGCAGATCGCGCATCGAGATGTTTGCCGCAATTTTGGAAGTATCGGACGACCCTTTCTAGAATCCAATCCTCAACCACCTCCGGTTCAGCTCCGTCTCATGAAGATTTCATCCAACAGCTTGACGTACTTGCTGTAATTCTCAAAATATTCTGCGTCGGCTAAAACAAAAAAGTCCTGCTTATTTGAAAGCACCGCTGGATGGCGTTCAACGTCACTTCTCGTGGACGTTCTTCCTATCCGGGTAATGAACTTGGCGGTTTCTCGTGAAAACAACCATTCCATGAACACTTTCGCGGCGGCTTCTCGTCGGCTCTTGGCCGACAAGGCAGTGGCTCGCGGAGTGGCCTGCGTCGGTGTCGTCAACGACATGTCGACGGGCGCTCCATTTATCTTCAACTGATGGAATTCTGCCGCGTTGCCGTGAATGAATGCTGAAAACTCGCCGGCGGCAGTAAGCTGAGCCCCCAGAGTATGTCCCTTTCGCATGACGACGAACTCACTGAGTTTTCTGAGAAAGGTCAAACCCTCCTTTTCGCCGCGAAGTCTTAACTCACAAGCTAACCATTCATACTCTTCTGTATCTAACCCAACTTTGCCTTTCCACTTTGGCGAAATGAATTCATCGATCGCCTTTGGCGGAACGGGAACCAGTTTCGTGTTGTAGCCGATGACATTGGCCGAGAAAATCGCCGAATTCCAGTAACTATCAGGATCCCTGAAAGCTGGCAGGAGCTTTTGAGCCTCTTTGGGTAGATGCGGTTTAATCAACCGACGCGATTTTAAAGCATGTGCGGTTATAGGATTGACCGTTGCCACGTCGAATTCATCGCGTCCCGTTTTGGCCTCTGCAGAAATCCGATTGGCGATCTCCGAGCTGCGCGAACGGAACGTTTTCAGACGAATCGATGGCACCTGCTCCTCGAACTTTTTTCTCAGTGCCTCGACAATATGGGTGGATTCCATGCTGTACCAAACCACCTCACCATCCTTTTTTCCGGCACTAAGCAAAGCTGGATCGATCGACTGGGAATATCCGGTGCTTGAAACGCCGAAAGCTACGGCCAGTAGACAAAGCGCTATCGTTGAGACCATCTTCGGACCCATAATTCACAGCATTGCTTGTTCTAGATTACGCAATATGGCGGCGCTTCGCCGGCGGGTGAAGCGAGCTGCACTATGAACAATTTGGCGCCGCGACTCGTCGTGGTTGCGGAATACGGTTTGTCGGCCGGGAAGTACATGCATGAAACGGCGTTGTATGTCTGCCCTTCGTACGAGACTTCACCTTCGACAATGAAGCGAATCTGTTGGCACGATGAGATGCCCGGATTCGTGCTTGCGCCCGGCTCCATGCGCAAGATTTTTATATTCGGGCCGACCTCATTGAAATATCCCAAATGCTTTACGAAGGCGCCGGATGTGTCCGCCAATGGCTGCCAGGCATAATTTTCCGCATTCATCACGACGTAATCTTTGTAGCGCGGTGCCGGATAAGACAGTTCTTCGCCCATCAGACGTTCGGCAATCGCTTCAAAACTATCTTGTTTGCGCCCGTCCGACCAAGCAAATATTCCTTTCTCGAATTTGCCCAATATTGACAACTCTTCTCTGGCTCTCGCGATATCAGCCGACGTTGGATACGGTATGCGCGATGGGCCTGGAAACTGGAGCCCTACGCTCGTACGGACGCTATCCTCGTGCGACTGCATCGGTCCGTAGGAGACACCCTCGGGTAGGTAGAGACAGGTCTCCGGTCCATAAACGTCTCTGCCGTACTTGACGGCTCCACTGAGAATGTATCGCACTTGGTCAAAGGTGTGCTTATGGCGCGGCGAATGGAAATCACGAATAGAGGTACGGTACGAAGCGCGCAGGCTGATGCCTGCTTCTTTGTCGGCGAAGCCGAAAAGAGTGCTCGGCCTTGTCGAAACTGCGCCAATTTCAGCTTCTCGATGACTCGCTTGCCACTGAGTACCGTCGGCGGCTCGCACAACTACGGGACCTGTTATAGCCATTTTATAGATCCTCCTCTGGTAAGCTTCAGAAAAATCGACATCAAGCGCAAACTTTTGGATAACTTCAGTGGAACGTAATCGATGTCTGCCGTTCGAGTCAAGGGAATGGTCAGGCAAGGATATCTAAACAATTGAATCCGACCGGCAATCTCAATCGGCTTTCTCCAAATCTGTGCAGGCTTCTTGTCGTTCGTTCAGCGCCAGACCTCTCGATTACAATGACATTTGCATGTTTGCTCAATGGCGCAAATCCGCAACAATCGCCCGTGTCAAGAAGAACTAAGATGATCGCGTTGGAAAAAATCAACCCGCTTCGCGCAGCAGAGGCTGGGCAGCGTCTCGATGGCGCGGGACACGACGTAAGATCGCGACGTGACCCCATCACGCCGCGGCGCGAACGGCGCCGGAGAGAAATCCGGATTAGCGACTCGAGCTGATCTAACGCTAACGAGCTTTGAATATCGCGCGGAATTCCTTTGCAAGCTCATTTGCTTGCTCGGCCAAAGACAAATCAGTGGGGATCAGCTTTAAACCCTTGGTAAGCTCTGGAGGATCCGGCGGCACGTCGGGACGGGATGAAATCCGGCTGCGATCGCGCATGATAGTTTGAGCTTCTTTCGATAGCAGAAAATCAACGAACAGGCGGGCCGCGTTGGGATGCGGTGCCCGCGCGCTGACTGCCAGCGGCTCGACCGTGGTGAGGACGAATTCCATCGGCACCCAATCAATAGGCGCGCCTTTTTTCTTGAATTCTTCAGTGTGCGTTCCGTATAAGTTCATGCCTAACGGAATCTCGCCGGAGGCTACTCCCTGGACGGCCAGAGTAAAGCTGTTACGAAGATCCACACCCTGAGATCCTAACCGCCGCATAAAATTCATTCCTTTTTCTCGGCCCATAACCTTCAGCATCATCCCGAAGGTCTCAAAATCTTCGTCTCGGAGGACGATCTTGTTCTTCCACTTAGGATTGATCAGCTCCTCGTAGATGCGAGGCAGTTCTTCTTTTTTGACAAGCTGTGTGTTGTAGACGAGCACCAGTGTGTGAATAAAAAAGCTCGTCCAAGTCCCACCAGAATCTTTCATCGATGCCGGGTAAGCTTTTGATTCAGGCGAAGCGTACTTATCGAACAGGCCTTCCTTTTTGAGAATATTCCCGGCGATGCCCGGTATCTCAATCACGTCCGCATTATAGACGCCTGCTTTAGTCTCGGTCAGAATTTTCGTCAGTAAAGCATCGGTCACAAGTCGAAGCGTTTCGGTTTTAATAAAGGGGTAAGCCTGCTCGAACCGTTTGGTGAGTAATTCGGCGTCTTGAATCGACAAGGCCGTGTACCAAACAAGCTTGCCCTCTTTCTTTGCTCCTTCGACAAGGCGTTTGGTGTGGTCGGCTTGGCCCCATGCAAGGGGCATGTTGGAAAACACCACTACAAAGACTAACGCAAAGAAAAGAATTCTAGCTTTCATTGTCGCGATATCCCTTCCCTGGGTAAGGAACGATTACAGAATTAATCAGTTGTCCGCTCGAACACTAGACGACCGTCAACGTAGGTCTGATCGACTCTTATCTCTCGTATTTTTGTCGGTGACACTGAGAGGATGTCATCGGACAGAACAGCCATGTCGGCCAGTTTCCCTTCTTCGAGCGATCCCTTCTCGTCCTCTTCAAATGCGGTATACGCTCCGTTATAGGTGTAAACTCGAAGCGCTTGCAGAATGCTCAGACCTTCTTCCGAATTCAGCACCTCGGCGTTTTCTTCCGGACCGAAACGGTGATTGACGAGAATATCGATGCCGATCAAAGGATTGTAAAGACCAACCGGCCAATCGGAGCCCCCAGAGATAATCACGCCGCGTTTCGTCAGAGATCTAAAAGGAAAGGCGAACCGCGCGCGGTCTCCCCATTGGCTATAAACTCCCACTCGGCCAACAATTTCCAAGAGCACAGGTTGCGTGTTCCAGATCACCCCTAACTCGGCCATCCGATCCATCGCCTCAGGATTCCAAAGATAGGCGTGCTCGAGACGGTGACGCAGATGGCGGTTGGGCACTTGCTTGCGCGCGTGAGCGATTGCATCGAGACCACGCATAATGCCTCGGTCGCCATGACAGATGAGACCGGCTTGCCAATTGTTCGAGTGAACTTTCAACATCAATTGGTTCGCCGTATCCTGGTCAAGTCTGAAGCTACCGTACTGCGTACCGGTCGGGTCGTTGCTATACGGTTCTGAAAGAGCTGCGGTTTGCCCGATGACGCCTCCGTCGATGCCAATTTGGACAGCTCCAAATTTCAGCCAACTGTCGCCAAATCCCGTGGCGAAACCGGTGTCGAACATTTTTCCGCCGGTAGTATTCGATTCCCATTTATCTCCATAAACTGGATAAGGACCCAATACGACGCGCAGCGGCAGAGGATGCTCGAGCCGAAGCCGCTGCCATGTAATAGTCTCCATTACGTTTCGGATTGCCGCCTCGAACGCCGTAGTGATCCCGTAACGATTTAGTTCGCCGGCGATCCAACGATAGCCTTCGAGTAAGTCCTCGACGCTGTACTTTGGCAAGTTGGGTTTAATGAAAACTTCGCGGGTGTTATCCCACATCGGTCCGAGAGGTCGGCCTTCATCGTCGCGTTCCATGGGGCCACCGGGTGGATCCGGCGTATGATCCTCCACGCCGATCCGGCGTAATCCGCAAGTATTGAATGTCCAACCCATGCCTTCACGGTTGGCAATACCGACGGGATTATTCGGCGATATCGCATCGAGATCGAAACGATTAGGATTACGTCGGTCCTTCAGGCGAGCCGATTGAAAACCTCGTCCGAGTATCCATTCGCCCGGCTTCGCAGCCCGAGCTCGCTCGGCAATTTTTTCGACGATATCCGAGATTGACGGGCACGCTGCATAGCTACAGTCCGTCCATAGGCGCTGCGGCGAGTTCGTCATATGGATATGATTTTCGATGAAGCCGGGAACTAAAGTCCGGCCATTTAGGTTGACGACTTTCGTATCGGGTCCAACGGTTTTTTCAACGTAAGCACGATCTCCGACACGCAAAATCCGGTTACGGCGGATCGACAATGCTTCAGTGACATCATTATTTGAATTAACCGTGACGATCCTTCCGTTCATGAACACAGTATCGGCTTGAGGTATTGAAGGCACTATTTCTGACCTAGACATCGAACGATCCTATCCTCCGAATTTTAGATAGCGGCTGTGTGGTAAGAAGCAATCAGGTTTCAAAAACGGCTACAGACAAAGTTCAGGATCAAAGCCAGTTCATTTGACGATGATGCGCGTTCCATAACAGAACCGAAGCAGGAAACGCAAATTCTATTAGATAGTTCGTTCCACTACTGTCCCAACGTTGAAGTTAAGACAAGCTCAAGATTGTTAGAAACACTGAGTTTTTGAATCAAAATGCGATTTATCGATTTGAATTCTAATCCACTCCAAAGCCACACTCGCGCATCCGTGCGCGAGGAGATGGCTGATGAATTCAGGAAAGACGGTGTTCTCTCAAGTGATGGATTTTTTACCGGCTTACGAGTTTCGCCTTTGCGTGGATCGCTACCACGGCAACTACAAAGTGAA
>DASYUV010000125.1:0-75221 GCA_036000865.1 Binatia bacterium
TTTGCTCAGAAAGACGATCTTGCTGATCGCTTCCGCGCGATGTGTTTTGTAGTAGCGCACCGATTCGATGTAAGCGCGCATGAAAGACCGTACGGTTTGCGGCTGCGTTTCCAAGAAATCGTCGCGCGCGACAACGTTCACGTGCGGAAACTCGATGCCTTTTTCGATGAAGTCGAGCAAAATCCCGTAGCCCATCTTCTGCGCGACCAGGGTTTCTTCCGGGCTCAGTACCGTGGCTTGGATCCCGCCGGACTTCATTGCCACGAGCCGAGCCTGCGATCCACCCACCTGAATGATCTGCACTTCATTCGGTGATAATGCGAATTGATTCAACGCCAATCTGACGACGTAATCGGTGTTGCTACCGAACCGGCTGATGCCTATTTTCTTTCCTTTCAGTTGTTCCGGACTGCGAACCCCGCCGATCACAACGAACGTGTAAGGCAATAAATTCGTCGCGCCGCCGATGATTTTGATTCTCGCGCCCTGAAGATAAGCATTAACTACCGGCGGACCGCCGGTCATCAATAGATCGAGGCTTTTGCCGATCAGTGCCTGCAGCGACAAGGACCCTCCTGGAATGAAGATCATTTCTAGATTCAAACGATGCTTTTTAAAAATTCCCACGTCTTGGCCAAGATAAAGCGGCGCGATGCCGCCGAAGCCATTAAAGGCGATGCGGATGTTGCTAATCTGGGCGCCCGCGCCAATCGGCGCGAGCGCGCAACAGAGGACCAGAAACAGTAATTGGAGAATCGCTTTAATGTTCATCTGTCATCCCATTTCTCTAACCTTTGGAACGACTGGACGATTGAAACGTCTGGAACAAACCGTTGGGTTCGTCCGACTTTGAACTTTTGAACCTTGAACTATAGCCCCGTGCGCTAATTCCACAACGAAACCGCCATTCTCAACTTTCCAAGCTCTAGATCCGCCAGAGCTTCGTTGATTTCCTCGTAGCGATAACTCTTGGTGATTAAACTTTTGAGCTCGATCCGGCCGAGCTTCGCCATTTGAAATACTTCTTCGACGTCATTGGCTTGGCGGCTCGAAACACCTGTAATGGTAATTTCCCGCGTGACGAAATTGCCGCTGCTGATCGTAAACGGTCCGTTACCCAAACCGCCGATGATCGACGCCGTACCGCCGGGTCTAGTCGCTTGAATGATTTGATCGGAGGTTTTCGGATTGCCAATGGCTTCGAAAGATTTATCCACGCCGCCGTCGGTGAGTTTAATCACCGATTTCACCGGATCCTCCACCGTTGCGTTAATCGTATGAGTCGCGCCAAACTGCTTCGCCGCCGCCAACTTTTCATCGACGATGTCGACGGCGATAATCGGATAAGCGCCGAAGCATTTCAGGAATTGAATCGTGTTAAGCCCGATGCCCCCGCAGCCGATCACTAGCGCCGTATCCCCCGGTTCCAAGCGACCGCGATGTTTCACAGCATTGTACGCTGTCGTGACGCGGCAACCGACGATGCTGGCCTCTTCCATCGAGATACCGTCAGGGATTTTGAACACCATGTATGCCGGCACGGACACATATTCGGCAAAACCACCGACGTTCCAGCGCGTGATAACCGTGCCGTCGGTCTTTTTCAAGGTCGGAGGTGCGGGACGCCGCTCACATAGGTTCTCGCGTGCGCTAAGACAGTATCGACAACGGCCGCATTTGTAGCGCATGCCGATGATCACACGATCACCGACCTTGAAATCTTTACAGTGCGCCCCTACTTGCTCGACATTTCCGGCAACCTCATGACCGAGAATCGTCGGCGGCGTGAAACGATTTCTTCCTTCGACGACTTTCAAGTCGGTGTGGCAGACGCCGCAAGACGTGACTTTGATCAACACATCCTCGTCGCCAACGTCGGGCATGTGCAGATCCTCGATCCTCAACGGCTGGCGCACTTCGTACAAAATCGCGGCTTTCATAAATCTTCCTTTCGTCATACCTGCCGAACGAAAAGAGCAACCACAGGCCTTGCCCCACAATCTTCAATGAAAACTACTTACGCCAGCGCAATGGTAACCGTCAAGGGAATCCGGTCCGCTTGACACACGACTGGATGCGGCGATAGCGTCCGAAAGAACAAAGATTTCTCACTTCGTTCGAAATGACAGCCGGTTGGTTTTTAGTTCCGCTTTTTGGCTGGCGTCCGGCCTTTTTCTTTATTTGTCATCTCGAACCCTTCGACTCCGCTCAGGGTAGACTCCGTGAGAGATCTCGTCCGGGTAATTCAAATACGAAAGGATACCACCATGCCGAACAAACCCACACCCCAAGACGTCACCGTCGACGCCAAGACAACAGCACTGCTTGTGCTCGACCTAAATTGTCGCTGCGAAGATCCCAAAGAACCCTGTTACAAGCTGATTAACCCGGTGGCGAAATTTCTTGACCGCGTCCGCCAGGTGAATATGTTCATCCTGTACACCGCTGCCGACCGCTACAAAAATACGCCCGACGCGAGAATGCCGCATGCTTTCAAGCAGCGTCCGGACGAGCCGACGATCTTTCCTGCGGCGTTTGACAAATTTTACAGCGGCGAGATGCAGCCGATGCTGCAGCAGCGTGGCGTCAAGACGGTAATCGTCTGCGGCGCGTCAAGCAATCAGGCGGTCATGTACACCGCGACGGCAGCCGTACGCCCTTTCGGCTATACCTGCGTGATTCCCGTGGACGGCCTCATCGCCCGCGGCGACTACGAGCACGAGTTCACGCTGCACCAGTTCACGATCCTACCCGGCGGCGCCGCGGAGAAGTTTAAGATTACGGAATTCGATAAGATTAGGATTGCGTGATTCGTGGACCTCGCGCACAGCTCACCTTTGGAGCCTGCGGTAGGCCATCTCATTCGAGAAATCGCTTTTTAACTTCACGCGTAGGAATCATACATGCCTCGGTCCGGCCGAACCAGCGATAGCGGTTACGCGCTACCACCGAGTAAATCCAGTCTCGCGCCACTCGGGGAATTAGCCGGAGGACCGTGAAGAATCTCCATGCGCCGCCAAAGCGAGAAACAACTTCGATGGCCGCGTCGCTGCGCACGAGCACTCTGCCACCCGAAATCAGCACGAAAGTCTGAACGTCTGCCGGATCGAGCCGCTGACTCTGACAAATCTCTCTCCCGATCTCTGACTGAAGCGGGGCGAAATAGAAAATTGCCGCCCGGTCATGACGAATAATGAATTGGACCGACGCCGTGCAGAGATTGCAGACACCGTCGAAGAGGACGAGGTTATCGGGAATTTGCGTCACGTCGTGCGCTGTCAACAAGCAAGTACGTATTTCGCGAATCAAGAGATAACATGCCGCGAAAAATCTGACGCGTCTGATTAAAGGAAACGTGATACGTCATGACAAGCCTTCTTTCATTTGTCGTTTTGGTTTTCCCGACTTTGAAACGGCTTGAACGTTTTGAACTGCTTGAACTGTTTGAACCTTTCAAGCGGCCCGTCACCGCGGATAGAGTTCCTTGATGAATCCTTCCTTGGCCAGTTGCTCGAGCGGAGCAGGATCGTAGAACTGTCGGACATCGACTCCTTTGGCTTTAGGATTTCGCGTCGCGATGTCTTCCACGACCGCTTCCATTTCCGGAAGGGTCACCGTTGGGACGTTTCGGATGTACCCCAGCACGTAACTCTTGAACGCGCTCGCCAGCAAATTTGTGTCTGTGGTGCGTGTGTACTTGCCGAGGATTCGGATGGTGAAATCCGGATTCGCCTTGGCGTATTTGATGCCTTCCAGTGTCGCCTTGAGAAAGCGATTCACCGTCTGCGGCCGGCTGCGGATGAACGAATCGGTCGTTACCAGCGCGGTTCCAGGGTAGCGAAATTTAACTTCGCTCAGATTTAGGAATTCCTTGTAGCCAAGCTCCTTGGCTTTCTCGAGGGTCGGCGACGAGATCAGCCCTCCTTTCACCACTCCTTGCTGCATGAAGAGCAGAATCTCCGGCACGCCGCCGGTTTGAATCATTTTGATGTCTTTGTTCGGATCGAGACCAAATTCGGCGACAGCTTTTCTCAACCCTAAATCCGTCAGCGAGCCGAATCGGCTGACGCCGAAGGTTTTGCCTTTGAGATGTTGCGGCGTCGCGATATCGGGAGTCGTCACCAAGCTCATGGGAATAACATTGATCGTCGTGCCGATCACGATCGCATCCGATCCGGACAAGCGTGAAAGTGCTGCCGCCGCACCCGAGCCCTGGACGATCTGTGTGTCGCCGGAAACGAGCGTCGTGATCGCCTGCGCTCCCGCGACGTAAATGATGCGGACGTCGAGACCATATTTCTTGTAGATCCCCGCCTCGTACGGCACCCAGGTGGTAATCGATGTGGCCGCAATCGATGAATAGCAGACGTTAAGTCTTTCCGACTCGGCGGCCTGGGCGTAGCGATCGAATCCGATCACAGTAAGCCCGAGCCAGAGGATCAGGATTATGGTAGCAGTTCGCAAGAGTCTCATCGGACAAACCCTTCGTTTTTACCGGCGAATGCGGTCATTGCTGCTTTCCCGTTCTCGTCGCCGACCTTAGAGAACGGTCTGCGGTAAGTCAAGGTGAACGTGCGCATCGCGTTGAGTTGGCCTGTTGCCTATGATATTTCCGGTCGAGTTAGTTGGGCTAATAGTATCCTATGACTGATATACCAAGGAAAGTTGGTGTCGTCGGGCTCGGCGTGATGGGTTTTGATATCGCCTTTCTCTACGCCATGAACGGCTTTCAGACCGTCGTCTATGACGCGTCAAAAGCGGTGATGGATTCGCTGAGCGGGCGGCGCAAACAAACCATCGATCGGCTCCAAAAACGAAATCGTATCAGCGATGCCGAGACCGAGAACGTTCGGAAGCTATTGACACCATTGCCTGATCTTGGCGGGTTGGCGCAATCGAATTTGATTACAGAGGCCGTTTCGGAAAACGCCAAGACGAAGTTGGCGGTCTATCGAGCTCTACGTGACGCCGGCTTCTCGGGCATCCTCACTACCAACACCTCTTCGGTGACGCGCGCGACCCTGCTCGCGACCGGCGATTACGATCGACGGAAATTCGCTCTCACCCATTTTTTCAATCCAGTGCTTTACACGCAGATGGTCGAAGTCGTAAAGGGCGATATGGCAGTGACCCACGGGGATGCCGTGATTTCGTTCTTAAATGAAATCGGCCGTCAGCCGGTCGAGACGAAGGACATTTCCGGCTTCGTATCCAACGGTATTTTGATGGTCTACGCTGTCATGGCGCTTCGCTTATTGGAATGCGGCGCGCGCGTCGAGCAAGTCGATCAAGCGGCGAAAGAACTGAAAGTACTTCCGCCTTTGATCAGCTTTGATAGCTGGAAACCGTCGATTGTCGAAGATGTCACACACGTCATGTTTGAACTAAGAGGAGATGAATTCTTGCGCTCGTCAAAATTGCTCACCCGATTGGCAAAGGACAACCCTACGTTCTACGTTGACCGATTACCCAACCCGAAGATTTACGAGCTCGCCGAAGCGCACGGTCGATCACTCGATGACGAGAGTGTCAAAAGAGCGCTGCAAACATGCATGGTTATCGCCGCCGCGCGCGTCGCCGAGCTTGGCGAATCTCCCGCCACAGTGGATTTCGTTGCCACCGAGGGCATCAAGATGCCCCAGCCGCCGTTGAAAGGAATCGATGAAATCGGGCTCGCGGCAGTTCTCGACGATTTGAAAAAAACTAATCTGCAACTCGGAGATCAGCCAATGCCTGTGCCTGCGCTTCTCTCCCGAATGGCCGAGGAAAAGCAAACCTTTTACAAAAACGACCAAACCAACCCTTGGTTGTTAGCTCACGCGGGACGGACACAGACGCATGCGAGCCATTGATGTTCACGTGCATCCGAGCACACGCGGGCTCGATGCGCACGCTTGTAGCTACTTCAGGCGAAATCTAAACGAATTCCCTCGAACGGAAGAAACGTTCTCGGATCTCTATATAAAGCATGATGTGAAAGCCTTGCTGATCGGCTGGCATCCGTCCACAGTCAAAGAAGGCAGCCGCAACAGCAACGATCATGTGATTGATCTCACCGCCAAGTACCCAGACGCCTTCGCGGGAATTCTCGCATCGTTGGACATCAATGCTGAGGATATAACTAAGGTCGCCCGCTATGCTCAGGAGCTGGCGCGCAATCCCAAGGTCGTCGGATTCAAATTTCATCCGCCCGATCAAGGTTTTTCTCCGAACGATAGAAAATTTTACGCCATTTGGGAGGTTCTTCAGACGTGCGCCAAGCCGGTCATGTTTCATGTCGGTTTTACCGTGCTCGGCGCCAATACCGACGGCGGCAGCGGCATCGCCCTGGATTACGGAAGACCGATTCACCTGGACACGCTCGCGCGCGATTTTCCGCGCATGAAAATCATCGCGGCGCACCCAGGCTGGCCTTGGGAACAAGAACTCATTGGCGTCGTGACGCACAAAAAAAACGTCCACGTCGATACCTCTGGCTATCTCGCCGAGCAGCTGCCGGAAATTTTTCTGAAAGCGATCGGCAGCCGGCTCCAGGACAAGGCGCTTTTCGGCACTGACTTTCCGTACGTGGATCTCGAAAACGCGCTCGCGAGTTTCGATAAAGTCGGCTTCAAGCAACCGGTGAAAGACAAAATTTTATTTGCCAATGCACAAGCGCTTTTCGGACTCTAGACGAATGGTCAACGAGCTGTTTCTTATCAAGCGCGCGATTTCAATCCTTAATTTCCTTTCCTCTGGGGAGACTGTGGCGCAATGTCATCCTGAGGTGAAGCCGAAGGATCTCGCCTTTGCAACCTTTTGATCGGTCGAGATTCTTCACTGCGTTCAGAATGACATCCCGGATAATTTCGGGATTACGACAAAGTGTCGGGACAAGGCGAGGGGCCAGAGCCAAGTACACTTGCGACCACCCTCACCTCAATCCTCTCCCTCCAAGGAGGGCGAGGAAGTTATGGGAACCAGCTTTCTGCGTTGGAAAAGACAGGTTTTTGCGTTGACCCAACTTTGTTAGTCGAAGACCTCGGGAGATTGTGACATGAAAACGCTTTACCCAATCTGGCTGGTGACTTTCCTCGTGCTGATCTGTCTTCACCCGCCGGAGGTTAACAGCGCGGCGGCCGAGCGCCTCAGAGTGGGTTACCCGTCCCCGAGCGCCAATTTCTATCCGCTTTTCGCAACCAAAGAGGCCAATCTCTTTGAAAAATACGGCTTCGAACCCGAAATGATCTATGTCCAAGGCGTCCAGTTGATTGCCGTACACGTGGCAGGACAATTGGATTTCTCATCGGTCTCCGGTCTGGTTTTTCTCCAAGCATCGGTGGAAGGATCGGATCTTATTCTCCTGGCCAGCTCCAATGACAGCCAGCCCATGAAGCTCATGGTTCACAGCGGCATCTCCGGTCCGAAGGACCTCAAAGGAAAAACCGTTGCGGTCACTCGCTTTGGCTCTCTCACGGATCTGCTGCTTCGGCCGGTGCTTAAAAATTGGGGATTGGAACCGCAGAAGGATGTGAAGCTCTTGCAGATCGGCAGATTGCCGGACATGGTCGTTGCCATCGCGCAAAAAAAGGTCGATGGCGGCGTGATCTCATTTCCTAATTCGTTGCAAGCCGAGAAAATGGGCGTCAAGACGCTCCTGGACTTTGCCGACTCCGGTATGGATATTCCTTCCACCACGGTGGTAGCAAGCCGCAAATACGCCATCACTCACAGAGAGGTAGTCCTGAGATTTCTCAAGGCGTACATCGAGGGCACCCGCCGGCTCCTGACGGACAAAGAGTTAGGGATTCGCGCCCTGAAAAAATACGGTGGGGTAAACGACCGGGAGCTACTTACCACGACTTACGATCTTTTCACCACCCGTTACACAAAGAAAGTGCCGAAGATCAATCCCAAAGCAGTGGAAACCGCGCTCAACCTCCTGGCCGAGGGCAATCCAAAGGCGAAGGGCCGCAAAGCCGAGGAATTCATGGATACGAGCTTTATGGACGAGCTAGAAACCACGGGATTCATTAAATCGGTTTGGCCGTAGAGTTTGAGTAAGTTAATTTGTTCAATGGTTCAAGCGTTGAAAAGTTCAAGGGCGGGACGTAAACAGACTGTTCAAATGCTCGAAGTTCACCCTTCGGCGAACGGGACGAGGCGAGAAATGGTTGATGATTTTCCGTTCATGCTGCCCGTCGAAGCATGGGCCGGTTTTTCAGCACTCTGTAAACGATCGGAACGACTTGAACATTTCGAATGCTTTAAACCCTGAGGGATTGAACCTTGAACCATTGAACTCTTGAACAGTTCCGACCAAAAGGGGTCATTAAAGAATGCCTCAACAAAAAATCGCCTCACAAGCTTATCTGGAAGTCGCGGCGGCCCACGGAATCGATTACGTATTCGGGCTGCCCGGGACGAGCGGGCAAGAATTCATCGGCACCATCGCCGATCAGGAGAAAATCCGTTTTGTCTTGGCGATGCACGAGACTTGTGTCGTGTCCATGGCCGACGGTCACGCGCGTGTCACCGGCCGGCCGCAGCTCGCGCAGGTGAGCACCCTGCCGGGATCGGCCAATGCGATCGGCGCGCTCTACGACGCGTATCGGGACCGCTCGCCGGTCATCGTGACGTCTACCAATGTCGACACGCGGATCGTCGGACGCGATTCCCACACGGAAGGGAAAGATCTCGTCGAGATGACCAAGCAGTTCACCAAATGGAGCGCGGAAGTCCATCGCTCTGACCGCATCCCGGAATATCTGAATCGCGCCTTCAAGGTAGCTTCCACGCCGCCGACCGGTCCGGTCTATCTCGCTCTTCCTAGTAATCTGCTTGGCGAAACTATTAGTATTGCGAACCCGAACGCAGATCGTTCGCGAATCGTTGCACGGATTGCGGGCGATCCGGAAGCCTTGGCGGAGGCCGCAAAGCTGCTGGCGCAAGCGAAGCGGCCGGTGATCGTTGCCGGCAGCGGCGTCGCCAAAGGCGGCGCGATCGAAGAGCTGATCAAGTTCGCCGAGATGGTTGCCGCGCCCGTCGTCATGGAGCCGCGCTATTCCTTTCTCGCCTTTCCGACCACGCACCCACAGAGCTTCCAGATCGCTGAACGGCAACCCTCGTTCGATCTTCCCGTTTGGGGCGAACCGGATTTGATTTTCGCCATCGGCTGTCGCTTGATCCGAGAGTACCGCTACCTGCCGGAGCCGGTGATCAAAGCTGACACGCGCTCTATCCACATCGAAGAAGATCCCTGGGAAATCGGCAAAGTGTTTCCCGTCGATGTCGGCATCATCGCCGACGCCAAAAGCGCACTCAAGTCACTGATCGAGATCTATCCTAAATTTGCCACGACATCCGACGGTAAAGCCAAACGCTTGGAATGCATCCGAAAAGCCAAAGAACAGGTGAACGCCGAGCTGGAAAACAGAGTGAAGCAAGGCTGGGACTCAACGCCGATCAACGCGGCGCGGTTGGCTCGCACAATGGACCGGCTCATAGAAAAAGATGCGCTGATCGTCAATGAAAGCCCGACCAGTAAAGATATTCTCATGGCCAATTTCCAGTTCTCGCCCGGACGATCCTATTTTTCTAATTCGTCCGGCGGATTTCTCGGCTGGGGCTTGGGTGCTGCGATCGGCGCAAAGCTCGCGTCGCCCAAACGCCGCGTGGTGGCGTGCCTGGGCGACGGCAGTTGCATGTTCGGCATCCAGGGTCTTTGGACGCTGGCCAAGTATCGGGTGCCGCTGGTCGTGATCGTTTTCAACAACCGCGCCTACATGGCGGTGAAGAACCAATTTCGCGGTTCCGAAGAAAGAATCAGAATCGCCGCGGAAATGGGCGCCGAGATCACCGGCCCCGATATCAACTTCGCCAGGCTCGCCGACACCTTCGGCATATTCGGCCAACGCGTGGAACAGCCTGATGCGATCGAACCCGCCCTCAAGCGCGCGCTAGAGCACAGCGGTCCGGCGCTCGTCGATGTGGTTATCTGTCAGAATACCAGGAAGGATTAGAGGAGGATTGGATATGGCGGACCAAGCCAAAGAAGCATTCGAAAAAGCGTCGTTGGGCGCCGAGAACAAAGCCTACAACATTATCGCGAAACTGGATCCGGAATATTTCGAAAAACTCAAAGGCATCTATGTGGACGGCACCTTTGGCCGCGAAGGTGCTCTGCCGCGCAAGACCAAAGAACTGATCATGGTCGGCATCACCTGCGCGCTTAACCGCCCGCGCGGCGTCAAACTTCACAGCGAGCGGGCGTTGACTTTGGGAGCAAGCCCGCGCGAAGTCCTCGAAGCGATCGAAGTCGCAGCGATTCCCGGCGGCATGCCGGGTCTGTGGCTCGGCGTCGAAACGCTGGATGAAGTTCTCAAGTCACGCGGTCAAGAGTTCAAGTGACACCTTCCTTAGTTCGATCGATTTAACGTGGCACGAGAAATGGCTTCAATCCGAGAATTATTCCCTCGCCCGCTTGCGGGAGAGGGTGAGGGTGAGGGTCCAAAGCTTACGCACGAGCCCTCATCCCTACCTTCTCCCAGAGGGAGAAGGGGTAAACTCAGCATGAACTTGCGTGGAGCAAAAAACCGCCTGCGTGTGGGGCAAGAGAACGAGCCACGGCTTCTCAGATGAGCGAATTCAAGAACGGTCCCCTTGCCGGCATCCGCGTTCTCGACCTTACGCGGGTCCTTGCCGGTCCCTACTGCACCATGTTTCTCGGCGATCTCGGAGCCGAGGTGGTCAAAGTCGAGCAGCCGGGCGTCGGCGACGACACCCGCGGCTGGGGCCCACCGTTTGCCGGCGGGGAAAGCGCGTACTTTCTTTGCGTCAACCGGAACAAGAAAAGCATCACCGTCGATCTTAAAACAGACGAAGGTGTAGATTTGATTCGCCGCCTGGCGGCATCCGCCGACGTGCTGATCGAAAATTTTCGTCCGGGAACGATGGAACACCTCGGGCTCGGCGACGAAAATCTACGCGCTCTCAATCCCAAACTCATCTACGCCTCTCTATCGGGCTTTGGCGCCGACGGACCGATGAGCGAGGTTCCAGGCTACGACCTGATCATTCAAGCCTGGGGCGGGTTGATGAGTATAACGGGCACGCCGGACGGCGAGCCGACAAAAGTCGGCGTCGCGATCATTGACCTGGTGGCAGGCTTGATGCTGGGGAAATCCATCACCGCAGCGCTATTCGCTCGAGAAAAGCTCGGCGTCGGACAAAAGATCGATACTTCGCTACTCGAAGCCGAAGTCGCCAGTTTGATCAACGCCGGCAGTAATTATCTCGTCGGCGGAAAAGTCCCTGGCCGTTGGGGCAACGCCCATCCGACGATCGTGCCGTATCAGAGTTTTCAGACGGCCGACAGTTATCTCGTGATCGGCGTCGCCAGCGAAGGAATCTGGCGGCGCTTCTGCCAGGCGATCGGCAAGACCGAAATGGCTGAAGATCCGCGCTTTGCTAAGAACGCCAACCGAGTGGAGAATCGCGCAGTGCTCATAGCAATCATAGGCGAAATGTTCCTTACTCACGACAATGAAACCTGGTTGCGGCTTCTGAATCAAGCCGAAGTCCCCTGCGCGCCGATTCAAACCATCGATCAAGTTTTCGCTGCGCCACAGGTGCGCCATCGAGACATGCTGATCGAAGTCGAACATCCCACGGCAGGAACCGTGCGCATGGCGGGTATCCCGGTCAAATTTTCCGCGACGCCGGCATCGGTTCGCCTGCCGCCGCCACTGCTGGGAGAGCATACGGAAGAAGTGTTGTCGTCGTGGCTGGGAATAAATGATGGAGAGATTGAAGAGTTGAAAAGAAAGAATGTCGTGTGATTTTGTTTCATTCCTTCGCAACTTTTCAACTAGCCCGACTGTCATCCCGAACGAACGTGACGGATCTTCCCTCACCCTTCCCTCTCCCACTCCGTGGGCGAGGGTAATTTAGTCGAAAACGGGCTAGACAAGAGAACAAGGACTGATCATGCACAAGGGAATGACTTTCGAAGAGTTTCACTCCGGCGACCGCTTCGCGACTGGCCGGCGAACGATCACCGAGCACGACATTATGCAATTCGTGACATTGGTCGGACTCACCGAGCCACTCTTCTTGGACCTGGAGTACATTCGCAACGAGAGTCTTTACGGTGAACGCATCGCTCCCGGCAGTCTGACGTTCGGCATGGCCGAGGGATTAACGGTGCAAACCGGAATAATTCACGGCACCGGCATGGCCTTCGCGGGTTTGGACAAAATGCGCTTGTTTGGTCCGGTGAAAGTCGGCGACACGATTCAAGTCGATATCGAAGTCCTCGACAGCAAACCGGTTCCTGCCCGCGGCGGCGGCATTGTCCGTTATCGGCAGTGGGTCAAGAACCAGCGCGGCGAGACAATAATGGAGTACGACGTCGCGCGTCTGATTCGCAGCGGCGAAACTAAGTAAGTCGTGGGGGATTTTTCCGAACCCCTAACCCCTGACGCCTTACCCCTTACGAGTTGTCACTAACAACGAACTGCAAGTTCTGAAATGTGAGTGCAACGATGAATGATACGCCAGTAAGATTCGGCATCCTACTCCCGACCCGCGAAGCGGTCATGTCGGGCCGCTCCGATCCGTCTAGCCTCTTCCAGCTCGCCGAGCGCGCCGAGGCGTTAGGATATGACTCCATCTGGGTCGGCGATAGCCTCACCGCCCGGCCGAGAATCGACGCTCTGACGACGCTCGCCGCGGTCGGTGCGCGCACGCGGCGCGTGCGTCTGGGCACCGCGATTTTTCTCGCGGCGCTACGACATCCTGTCATGTTGGCCTATCAACTCGCCAGCCTCGACTGGATGAGCGGTGGCCGGATTGATCTCGGCGTTGGCTATGGCCGGTCCAAAGAGCCCACGCAGGAACATGAGTTCGAAGTCTTGGGACTAAATCCGGCCGCCCGCATGAAGATGAGTGAAGAACTAGTTCTGATCATGCGCCGGCTCTGGCGTGAGAACGACGTTTCGCATGAAGGCAAGTTCACGCGCTTCGAGCATGTCACGATCGAACCCAAGCCCGTTCAGCCTGGCGGCGTACCGATCTGGCTCGCGTCGAATAATGTTGAGCCCGGCCTTCGCCGCGTCGCGCGACTGGGCGACGGTTGGCTCAACAACATCAAGAGTGCCGAGGTCTATCGAGAGTGCTGGGAAAAAATTCGAGGCTACGCAGTGGACGCCGGCCGTGATCCCAACTCGCTTCACGCGGGCATTTACTTCACACTCGCGGCTGGCGGTAAAGAAGCCGTGGTCGAGGGACAATCATTTTTGGCGCAATACTACAACCGCTCCTACGAAGCGGTCGCGAACGCGATGCTCTGCGTCACCGGATCCTGGGATGAAGTGATAGACTGGATAGAGAAGTATGTCGATGCTGGCGCTGGCACTGTCGTCTTACGCTTCGCCGCGCGCGATCAACTCGGCGCTCTCGACGCTTGCGCTGAAGCTCTCAATCGGCGCGGGTTGCTTGGTTAAACCTCAGGTCTCAGCTGATTGGATCACAGAGCTGAGTCGCTTGCTTTTCTCAATTTGCTCGAAGGATTTGAACGGCTTGAACGGGTCTTAGTCCGAGATCTTTAAGATCACTTTCCCGAACTGCTTGGCCTCTTCCACATATCGTTGAGCAGCGGCGGTATCCTTAAGCGGAAAGACGCTGTCGATGATCGGCTTGATTTTGGATGCGTTCATGAAGCTGATCAGTTGGCGAAACTCGTCGCGGCTTCCCAGAGTGGAGCCGTAAATTTTTAGCTGCTTGGATACGATTGCATTGATATCATCGATGGGTTGGCCGCCCGCGGTTGCGCCGCAAGTTACCAGCCGTCCGCCTCGCGCCAAAGACGCGAGGCTTTTTCGCCACACTTCTCCGCCGACGCAATCGAACACCACGTCCACGCCACGACCATCGGTTAAATCGCTTACAGCCTTTGCGAAATCGGCCTTGTGGTGATTGATGCCGTAATCTGCTCCCAATTTCTTCGCCCTCTCGAGTTTCTCATCGCTACCAGACGTGACCAGCACCCGCGCGCCGATTGTTTTTGCCAATTGCAGCGACGCGCTGGCCACTCCGCCGCCAATACCGATGATCAGCAACGATTCCCCCGGCTTCAGCTCCGCATTGGTAATCAGCATTCGCCAAAGGGTGATGAATACGAGCGGAAACGCCGCCGCTTCCTCGAAAGAGTATCCTTGTGGAATTGGAAAACAATTCTGTGCCGGCAACTTCACGTACTCCGCGTACGTGCCCTCCATGCGCTCCCCCAACACTCGCAAATAGACGCACATGAAATCCTGATCGGTGACACAAAACTCGCAGCGTCCGCAGCCGGTTGGCGGATAAAGGCAAACGGCGTCTCCGACTTTCACGTTTGCGGATTGCGCGCCAACTTCAACCACCATGCCAGCCCCGTCTGCGCCAAGAGTATGCGGCATCGGTACATTGATACCTGTCGCGCCCATGCGGTTCCAAATATCGATGTGATTGATTGACGCAAATTTGAGCTTAACAATAACCTCGTTGGGCTGTGACAGCGTCGGCTCGTCTGCATCTTCGAAAAAAAGTTGCTCCACGCCTCCGTACCCGTGCATTCGAACAGCTTTCAAAATTTCCTCCCTCGACAAAAATCTCGGTAACAAGGCACGCTCTCGATGTCAAACGAGCCGCCTGCAGACGGAGACTAATGAACTACCCGCAGCACGCCGGGGCCATCAAAAAATATCTATGATAGTTTCACCAAAGTCGTCACCCCCGAATGTTTTTAATCGGGGGTCCAGTTCCGGTCTCGCCTGGATTCCCGATAGAAGCATTCGGGAATGACGGACTCTAAGAGGTCTGGGAATAGCTCTTACGCAGCAAGGCGCGAGGAATCAAACCCGCAGTGATTCAAATCGGGAGCGCGGATTGGATTTTTCTCTTGGGGGAAGGGTGTCCCCTCGTCGGGGACACCCTGGGGTGAAGCTACAAACATGAACCGAGGAGGAGAGTCCACGCTTGCGCTCGGGAACATCTTTGCCGACGATAAGCCGGCTAGCTTAAAAACTCATCTCATTCTGTTCATCGAGTACTGAAGCTTCTTCAGTTCGCTCTGAAGATACATGTCTTTCAATTCATGACGATCCATATGGGCTTCGAGCAACTCGGCGGGAAACATCTTTGCCCCGCAGCGATGACACACCGCGGCGTGGAAGGTTTCCTTTTCATACTGGATCTCATGGTAATGGTTGCTTATCTCTGGTTCCATTTTGTCCCTCTCTGTCGTTCATTTACAACGCGACGCATCGTCATTAGGCAATTGACATGCCAATAGGAATGGCGATCCAACCGCCAGCCAAGGTATTGATATTCCATAGAATTGCTACAACCTCGAAATTTATCCGGGATAGGTATCGAACAAAGTCGGCTAGCCATGAGTGTCCACGGTTTACATTTTTGTGCCCCGCTCGATCAGCACGAGACCTATGACGACTAAACGTCATGAGCAGGCGAAACCACCGACTTCTTGGCAGAAAAGCCGGTCATGCGCGATTGGGCAGTTTGATTGGACAACCCGTGGACGCTGAATACCCTCGCGTTGGATCTGATGCGGGGCGACGGAAAAGGATTGCTTGAATGGTGTGAATGAAAATCAGCGACCTACAATTTAATCAAGCCGACGGAGAGAAAGCCTAAGCTCTGGTCTCACCCGAGATAACAGCATCAACCGAAAGCACGGAACGCGACCGGGGTATTTCGCCGCAGTATGCTTTTCGACCTCACGCGCACAGTCTCAAGCCGATCGTTTTGTCGGTTGATATTGCGTTTGCTTCTGTGTGGTCCTAATTTTTAAGCATTCGCGCAGAGACTGAACATTGAGAATTGAAACGCACTTCAAAGGACTCCGAGCAATTCCCTGCGGCACGCCGTCATTCAGATTAAATAACTTCTTTCATCACAGTGCTCAGCAGAAAGTTCGTCTGACACGCTTTTCACGGACGTTTTTCAAATCGCATTTACGCGAGCCGATTGCGACCGCCTGCGCGAGCGTTTGATATCGCCTGCGCGACCGTTTGATATCGCCTGCACAGGCCGTTTGCGATCGCCAGCTTCCGCGCTTGAAACAAATTGTTCGCCGACAGACGCGATTAAATTTTACCAACGATTTGAAATCGTCGCCTACATATGAGTCACCGAAAGCTCAAAAAGCATGCATGTTTGATCATCTCATTGCGACCGCAAAAGTGACTCGCGGAAGATTGTACGAATTCCACTGCTTAGAATTCACGGTGGCAAACTCGTTTTGGCACGAGCATTGCGGCTTATATTTAAATAGCCGGATTCTTTCGAAGGCCACTACTCTCAGGATAAAGCTGCCGCTTGTGCGAAGCCGGGTGCCACTCGTAGTGACAAGTCAATAAGATCACCTGCAAGCCGTCCTCGCAGCGCTTCACAGAAATTTTACCTTCTAGCAATCACGGCGTTTCACTCGGCGGTTAGGTTCAGAATCAAGATCGAAATGGGAATGTGGTGGCGTTGAGCTTTTTCCCGACACGCTGAATCAGCCAATAGAGTGTGCTTGCGATCCTGCGCACGGACCTCTAACAGAGAGGAGAATATTTCATGAGCCAGACGAAAACTTCCATATATATCCTCTGCGGCGTTGCCGACTACCGCCCGCCTGAAATTTGGGAAAAAGTCGCAGCGAATAGCGATTTGCTCCAAGAGTCTTGGGAATCAGGAAAACTTGAGTCGCTTTATACAGAGTCGCTTTTGTGGACGGGTTTTGAAAAGTTGGCTGCCGAAGCGATTGCGGGCGGAGTTGATCTTAGCGAGGTAAGAGCCATAAACGTCGCGGTGTCGTACCCACGAGAGCTGGCGCAGATGACGGAAGACGAGCTAGCGGATGATTTTCTCTGGCGTTTATCCAAGAGTCCGCGGCGAAACTTATTTAAAAAGTTACCAAAAATTCGTTTCACACCGAGTCACGCTGCGTCTTCCTCGGGAATGGTGCCATTCAACGACGCCATTACGGATATTTTGGTGCGCGGCGACGAGACTTCCATCGTGGTTACCGCGGGCAATACCAAAGGAACCAATCGTCATCGCCCCCGTATCAGCCCCGACGAGACAACGGAAATCTTTGCCAGTCTGATTTCGCCCTTCGATCGCAAGCATACCGGCGCCAACATGCTCAAGCTTGGCGCCGTCGCGGTGGGCCGGGCGTGCCAGTCGGATGCAAATCTGTTAGAGGCTCTGGAAAAGTTCGCCTACGATCAGCGTGTTTTCACCCACCAGTTAGCGATGCGAAATTTATCCACGGCTCACGTGGCGACCCATCCGGATAGAATCAAGGATCAGACTATTTTTTACCCTCTCAAGTTGCGCTCGGTGGCACCGCAAAGTTTAGGGTACGCCGGTTTCATCCTGTCCAACAAAGCCCCCGATACCGAGCGAGCGGTGCGGGTTGTTGGCTTAGGGTCGGGCGTGGACGCTTCGAGCATTCGTGATCGTGATAGTCATCTATCGCGCGCCATGACAACGTCGGTAACCGCTGCATTGCGCCAGGCAAACATTGTCAATCCTGCGGATTTGAAGATTCTTGAACTTCACAATCCTTTCCCCGGGGTTTCGCTTGCCGAGCTGGAAGTTATTCTCAAGTTCATCGGGTACGAGGGGCGTATCAGCGATGCCTTGCTCTCTAACGACATCGGAACAAACGGAAAGTTAATCAAGGCAGGACGCTCGGGCGGGGCCATGTGCGGACATGCGATTACGCCGACTTTTGTTCGTCTCGCCTTTGAAGCAGCCAAAGAACTACTCGGAACCGGTGGTTATCCTGAAATGAACACTGAGGACAATCGGATTTCGTACGCGGGAATCAGCAGCGTGGGCGGGCATCACACCTTCGACGGTTACCTTTTATTAGCCGGTGGTAAGACTGAAAAAGTCGCGAATATCGACTCCGACCTGGCTCCTTTCGACCATGACTACCTCAACAGAATTGTTGACTGCGACCTGTGCCAACAGGCGAATCTGACAGCGGCCGAGATCCCGAATAGTATGACAGTCGCGTTTATCAGCTATCGGGAGTCGAGACTGGGACGCGAGTATTTCGGTATCGCGCACGCACCGGACGGTCGTGACTTTCCATTTTCCGCGTCGCAACCGCTGTTCGAACGGCTAGATGCTTCACACTCCGATACCTATCCCATCAGACTTTCCCCAACCCTTCACGCCATCGAGGATTGGAAACAAGTGAAGCTTCAGCCGCAATCGTTTATGCCCGCGACGATGGCGTAGTTAAAAAGCCACTACAGGCCTGATATGACGGATTTTTTTCTGTTAGCGATTGAACACTGGTCGGACGGTCTAGAGTTTTTCGATGGCGATGGCCGTGGCCCCGCCGGTCCCGTGGCAGAGCGCGGCCACGCCCGTTTTCTCGCCTCGTTCCGCTAAAGCATTGAGCAGGGTCACGATGATCCGCGCGCCCGTGCAGCCGATCGGATGCCC
The DNA here is from genome assembly GCA_036000865.1 of Binatia bacterium. Taxonomy (GTDB): domain Bacteria; phylum Desulfobacterota; class Binatia; order UBA9968; family UBA9968; genus DP-20. Next base: position 18,493 of record DASYUV010000125.1, read on the forward strand.
CAAGGCAATCGAACCGCCGTTGACATTCAACCTATCAAACCCGATCCCGAGCAGCTTGCTGAAAAGCACGCTGCTAACGGCGAATGCTTCGTTATTCTCATATAGATCGAAGTCGTCGATGCCTTTGTCCAATTTGTCCAGTAGCTTCTTGACGACGGTGATGGGCGCTTCAATGTAGCGCCAACTCTCCCCCGCCGCCCAAGTTCCGCCAAGGACGCGTGCGAGGGGCTCCAGCTTGTGTTTCTTCACCGCTTGTTCACTGGCCAGGATCAATGCCGCGGCGCCGTCGCTGATCTGGCTCGAATTGCCGACGGTCAACATTCCGTCCTTACTGAACGCCGGTGGCAATTTCGCTAAGCTTTTGAGGCTCGTGTCTTCTCGGATACCCTCGTCGTAATCCAAGGAGATTGTCTCTTTGGGTGTATTGACTTTCATGGGGTCGATTTCTTTTCTGAAAAAACCTCTGTGGGTTGCCTCAGCAGCGCGCTTGTGGGAATAATACGCGACCTCATCTAGCTTTTTCCGGGATATCTCCCACTCGATTACCAACCGCTCGGTCAATGCGCCCATGACTCCTTCCGCAATCGGATCGGTTAAACCGTCGTGAAGTAATGTGTCCCCAAGCTGTTCCGGCGCTCCCATGAGTAAACGATAACCCCAGCGCGCTTTATGGGACAGAAAGAACCCCGCTTGAGACATCGATTCAATGCCGCCGGAGAGTATCAGATCAGCCTCGCCAGCTTTGATCGCGGTCGCAGCGTTCATAACCGACATCATGCCGGAGGAACAGACCATATCCACCGCATAGCCGTCCACTTCCTGCGGAATTCCGGCTTTTACCGCGGCCTGTCGCGGCACAAGTTGTCCGTGGCCGGCGCGCAGAATATTGCCCATGATGTAAAGATCCAAGTCTTTGCCATCGATACCTGCTCGGTCGAGAGCCGCCCTCATCACGTGCGCGCCCAGATCCGCGGGAGAAAACTCCTTGAGAGCTCCGCCGAAACGTCCAATCGGCGTGCGTGCTGTTGAAACTATGAATACTTCATCCATGCGCTTTCTCCCGTTCATAAAAATCCGGCCGAGCATAGCTTAAAATGATAAGAATTGCGATCATGAAATTTCTTTGTCTTTCTCGCACCGGCGTCGGTCTGAGTTTTTATCACCTCCCTTTTATGCCTTTGGAGTTTCGTCCAGCATCGCCCTTCGCATCTTTCGCCATCCACGAGTCTCGATATCTTAGGTGTGGCGGCCGCCATTGATGCTTAGAGTCGTGCCGCTGACGTAGCCTCCGGCTACCGGAGAAAGCAAATAGGCTATGCCCCAGGCGATCTCTTCGGGTTTGCCAAATCGGTGCAGAGGTATCGTTTCAAGAATTTTGGCTTGGACATGGTCGGGTATTCCTTCCAGCATGGCGGTTTCGCAGAAGCCAGGAGCAACGACGTTCGCGCGCACCCCATAGCGCGCGCCTTCGAGCGCGATAGTCTTGGCCAGACCGATGAGCGCGGCTTTCGACGCCGCATAATTCGCCTGGCCCATGTTGCCCTGCTCACCGACGACGGAACCGATGAAAACCATCGCGCCTGCGCGGCGCTCGTACATGAGTGGAATGACGGGTTTAATGGTATTGAACACGCCGGTCAGGTTGACGTCGAGCACTGCGTGCCATTGATCGAAGGTTAACTTCGGCAGAAAATTATCTTCATTAACGCCAGCGTTGGCGACAATCCCGTAGATCGGCCCAAGTTCTCGCTCGATCCTTTGCACGGCTTCTGCCATCGCTCGTGCGTCGGTGACGTCGGCTTGGAGCGCCAACGCGCCCGGCAGCTCCAAGATCGAACGGTCGATGTAAGCGACCTTCGCGCCTAACTTTTTTAACAACTTGATCGTGGCCGCCCCGATACCGCGGCTGCCACCCGTCACGAGAATGATTTTATTGTCGAATCCCAGCATCGTACCTTCCTTGTTGTTGAGTTGAAAATCATTTGACCATTTACCTTCGTAGCCATGTGGCGATCGCGGGTGGTAAATCGCGTTGAACTTTTCCGCTCACGTACATCCCAATATGGCCGGTAGGAAAGGAAAGTACGGTGTAGTCCCGGTTAGCGCAGAATTTTTCGAGGGCCCGAGAAGAAGCCGGCGGCACCAAATGGTCTTGCTCGGCATAGATGTTGAGCACCGGCATTCGAATATTTCTAAGATCAATGTTTTGGTTGCCGATTTTGACTTCGCCCTTGATCAACTTATTGCCCTGGTAGAAGTCTTTCATGAATTGCCGGAAAGCTTCGCCGGCTTGATCAGGGCTATCGAAAATCCATTTTTCCATCCGCAAGAAATTGAGCAGCTCGGTCTCATTGTCCATGAGATCGATGACGTCGAGGTACTTTTGCACGCCCAACAGATAGGGCTTGAGCATCAGGTAACCCGCGTTGAGAAATGAACCGGGGATGTTTCCCAGCGCATCGACCATCAAATCTATGTCGACGCTCTGCGCGCCAACGGAGCAGCCGGACCAGCGGTTGAGGAGCCCGTCTTGCACATGGAAATCCACCGGCGTGACCATCGTAATCAGCTTTTGCACCTTTTCGGGATATAGCGACGCGTAACAAAGGCTGAAAGTCCCGCCCTGGCAAATGCCGAGAACGTTGATTTTTTCCAAACCGTGTCGATCGCGCACAAAGTCGACGCAGTTGTCGATATAACCGTTGATGTAATCTTCCAGCGTCAGCCAGCGATCGCCACGGCTCGGGTAACCCCAATCGATGAGATAAACGTCGATACCCAAGTTGAGCAGTTTTCGGATCAGCGAGCGATCTTCCTGGATGTCCACCATATACGGGCGATTGACCAGCGCGTAAACAATCAGCAGCGGGATTGGGAAGCGCTGCTCTACGAGGGGCGTGTAGTGGTAAAGTATGACTTTGTCCTCGCGATAAACCGCCTCCTTGGCACTGACACCGACCTGGATATCCTCCTCGCGGATACGGCCGAGAGTCTCAATGCCGTTGAGCACTTTGCGGTTCAGATCGACGAGTTCTTGAACGGTTTGTTCAGGAGTGAACTTTATCGGTGAGAGCGACACTCGTTACCTCTTCGGGCTGCGACTACGCTGACGTTGTCGATGTTTCGGAATAACCTTGTCGTCTTGATCAGAGGAAGGTTTGTTGATGTCCGGGCTTTCCTGTAAATGAGTTTCATCGCTATCACTCTGTCCGGCTTGCTGATTTTTCGCGTCGCTGATAGTGACGCTCATCTTTTGCATGACGGCAATGGACTCGGCAAGAACTTTCTTAAGCGCTTTGATCTCTTTGCGTTGCTCGTAGAGGGTTTGGTGAATTTCATCCACTTCGCTTCGCGTCGGCATGTCGCCGAATTTTAAAAATTCCTCGACGATCTCGCGCCGGCAGAGCCAGTAAGCCATCGCGGCATTGAGCACTCTCGCCTGCGCCTGGACGAATTTGTCCGAAGCGAATATCTCCTTCAGAACTGGATCGGCAACTTTCTCGAAAGGCTGGGCCCATTGCCGTAGGCTCTGGATGGTTTCGCCGCGCTCGGCGATGGAACCGATTTCTTGAAGCGCTCGCTCCAAAACCCGCGTGGCCGCCTCGGCCATGATCACGTAGTATTCAGTGCTCGCCTCGCGCCACTCCTGCCACGCCGCAAAAATCTTAGCGAACTTGTCATTTAGCTCTCGAGTAGATCCCAATCCGGGGCTCTGAATCAGCCGCCCGAAGGTCTGGTCGAATGAATCCCAGTAAAGCCGGCTTAACTCAACCAAAGCAGATCGATTTCCCGTGGCAGCCGCAGGGAAATGTGTCTCTGCTTTTTGCCAGCTCGCCACCCACGGCTGAGCAAGTTTTAGAAATTCAGCGACGTAAAGTCGCCACAGTTCGCTGAGTTTTTCCGTGGAATGAAGTAATCTTTCAGGGGAATGGATGAGCTCGTCTCGTAGTCCCTCAACGTATCGAGTCACAGCGCTCTGCCAGTCTTCGCCCGACTCCATCTTAGCGGCGATCGCTTTCCAGGCCTCCGTCGCAAGATCGAGCGAACGCCTCCAGGCCTCTTGACTGGCGATTAGTCTTTCCGCCGCTTCTTTCGCGGTCAATGCGTCGCTGCTGATCCATGTCTCGAAAGCATCGTGCGCAAGCTTTCCCCACTGCGCAGCCGATGCCGGCTGCGCAGCAGCGGGCGCTTCCTTCGCCAGCTCAAACCATTTTTCCCAAACGGTTTTCTGGGCGTCAGTCCAAGCTCTTACGACATTGTCGAGCTGGTCGGACCAGATCTTTGAATTTTCCACTGGGCGCCCTAATGTCTCACATTCCCGGTCGATGATCACCGAGTTTCAAAATCGGCAGATTGCCGGCCGTACTCATTCCCGCCTTTTTCAGTAGCCTGCTCGTGCATTCCTTCTCTCTTCTCGTCCTTCTTGGTCTCACCGCCCCAGGTACGCGCAAATTCCATTTGCGCTTCCATAAATTTGCCGACGGATTCTTGCCACATTTGAGCCATTCTTTGGCTTTCCTGATCCCAGGAGCCAATGATCTTGCCGGGCTCGCTCTTTTTTATCAGCCCGAACCAGACGGCCCAGAGTTGCTCCTGCAGATCCACCCAGTTCTGATTCAGCTCTCGCGAATGCTGGGCCCACTCGGCAACTTCTTTAGGCAGGCCTTTAACCGGGGGCATATTTTCAGCCCACATGTTGATCCACTCAGACTGGCCTTCCAAAGATTTTTTTACGGTCTCTTCCCAAGTTTCCAAGGTCTTCTCCCATAACTCGGAGGCGTGAAACTGTGGCGCGCTTTTCTGGACAGTATCAAGCCAGTTGTCCCACATCCTTTTCTGAGTTCCCATCCAAGTGTTCAACATGTCCTCGGTTTGTTTTGTCCAGTCCATATTTTTGCTCCTTTCTTTTTATTGGATAGATTGGCTGGGATCACCGACACAAAAAAATGCTAGCACACACTGCTTGCTGTTGCAAGCATCAGTCAAAAACTGCTCCCGGAACCGTTCACTTTCCGAAAAGATTGGTACATTTCGATCAAGATGTCACGTTGTCGCGAAGACAACTTCGGCTCCTCCATGATTGCCCGAACCACGCCGCCCTCCTCGTCGCCCTTGGGGTCGAGAATGCCAGCTTGAGTATACAAAGTCTCTGCGGAGAGCCTTAGACCTTTCGCCAAAGATTGAAGAATCATGCTGCTCGGCGTGCGCAGCCCGCGTTCAATTTGACTCAGATAGGCGTTGGAAACGCCGCACAAGTCGGCCAATTGACGCACCGACATCTGGCCTAGTTCGCGTTGCCGTCGAATGAATTCACCGACGCCCATGTCGGGATGAACATTGTTCTTCTCAGACATAAGACTATGCTAGCCATTCGTGCTCACATATGCAAGCAGTCATTCGCGACCAAAACATGGGCGTTAACTGGAGGGGAATCGAGAAGTCGGCACAAGGCCGTATTTCCGCTACAAGACGAGACTTCCGAACGCAAACACGGCGGCCACCGTTCTCACCTCGGGTCACTTGCGTAATCGATCCTAGATGTAAAGGGCCTACCCTAATTATCAGAGTCACTTGACAGTAAACCCGGGACCGCGCAATTCTACGCTTGCCTAAACACTATTTGCAGAGCGAGAGGAATGATGAGTACGGAGTTGCTAGAAATCGAATTTCCAGTGATGCGCTATGATATCACCATGCCGCTCCTGGAAGGCCGGGCGCCCATCGACGGCGTGAAACTGAAGCCGGTAAGGACCTCGTCGATGATCAACAAAGAAGATCCTAAGATGAAAGCCGGCGACTTTGGCCTGTGCGATCTCAACATCGGTTACTTTCTGCCCGCCATCGAAGCGGGATGGGAAATCATCGGCTTGCCGGTTTTTTCTAAGCGCAAGCCCGTCTATCAGCTGATTTTCTGTCATGTCGATGCCGAGATTAGCTCGCCCAAGGATCTGGAAAAGAAACGCGTCGGATCGCGCACCTATCGGACCGCGCTCACCGTGTGGGCACGGGGGCTATTGCGTCAGCGCTACGGCGTCGACTTTTCAACCGTCCAATGGGTTTTGCAGGCAAAAGAGGTATTTCCCATCCATGACTCACAAGCTAAAATTGCTTACGTCGACGAAAGCAAAAATATGTCGCAGCGTCTCATCGCCGGCGAGCTGGACGCGATCATCACGGACATTTCGGACACCAAGATGTTCGAAAATCTGGAGAACCATCCCAAGGTCAGGCGGCTGTTTCCAAATTACCTGCAAGTTGACGCGGAGCTTTATGGCGAGACCGGTATTTTCACCCCCGTGCACATGATCGTGATGAGCCGCAAGCTCGATCGCGAACGCCCCGATCTCGCTGCCAAATTTTACGCCGCCTTTGAAAAAGCCAAAGAGATCGCCTACGACGATGTGCTGAGCGACCGCGGTGGATTCTCCGTGGTGTACCTACGAGAGAGAATGAGAGAGCAAATCAAGACCTGGGGCGATCCCTGGAAGTACGGACTCAAAGCTAACAAGAGCACCATCGATGCGTTCGTCAAGTACAATGTCGAACAGGGCATGATCCGCACGGCGCCGTCTTATGCCGATATCTTTGCTTCTGGCACACTGGATACATAGTTGATAAGAATGACCCCGCAGCAAGCTGCGGGTATCGGAACTCCCCGATGAGATTTGTCTCAAAGGCGTCACCCCCCGAATGTTTTTATCGGGGGTCCAGTCCGAACCCGCCTGGATTCCCGCTTAAAACATGCGGGAATGACGGACTTTCAGATAGGTAATTTACTCAACCGCAGCAAGCTGCGTTGGGAATCGATCCACAAAGATTGAAGAGCTGAAAAGCGTTCAAAGGATTTGAATGGTCTCAATAATTGACCTACGTGAAAAAAGAAGGGTGACCCTATGTTATCCAAAGAGGACAATGAACTTCTTACTCGAACAACCCCCGGCACGCCGATGGGAAATTTGATCCGGCGCTACTGGGTGCCGGCGTTGCTGTCGGAAGAAATTCCCGGATCTGACTGTCCCCCCGTGCGGGTAAAACTGTTGGGCGAAGAATTGGTCGCTTTCCGCGATACTCAGGGCCGCATCGGTCTCATCGGCGAGCACTGTGCCCATCGCGGCACCTCACTTTTCTTTGGGCACAATGAAGAATGTGGTTTGCGCTGCATCTACCACGGTTGGAAATACGACGTCGAGGGCAACGTACTGGACACGCCGGCGGAACCGGCGGACAGCGATTTCAGAAAAAAGCTACGTCACACCGCGTATCCAACTCATGAAGCGAACGGCGTCATCTACACTTATCTCGGCGCGCGCGAAAAAATGCCGGTGTTTCCGAATTATGAATGGACGCAGGTGCCGCCGGAATACGCCTATGTGACGAAAAACCTATTGGAGTGCAATTACCTCCAGGGACTCGAAGGCGAGTGCGACTCTTCCCATCTTTCGTTTCTCCATCGCGCCTTCACCAACGAGCGCAATCAGCTGCTGTACAAGAGTGACACGTCGCCGGCTTATGAAACCGAAGATACCGACTTCGGCGTGCGCTTGATCGCCACCCGCGACACCGACAGTCAGCACTATGTCCGCTTTTCCGCCTTCGTCATGCCGGTCTACGGCTGCGTGCCGGCGGGCCGGCCGACCAGCGAATTGGAAGGCTATGAAATCCATACCTATGTGCCGGCCGACGATACTCATTGCTGGCGCTACGATATCGGTTTTCGCCGCGACCGCGCGGTGCGGGACGATGAAGTGCACCGGCGCAAACAGATCAATCCCGACTACACGCGCATCCGCAACGCGCGCAACAATTATCTGCAGGACCGCCAGATGCAAAAGACGGTCAACTTCACCGGCATCGAAGATTTTCTCAACCACGACGCTTGCGCCACCGAGAGCATGGGACGGATTTTCGACCGTAGCAAGGAACATCTCGGCGTGAGCGATAAAGCGGTGATCGCCGTGCGCAAATTCCTGTTAACCAGCGTTAAGGAACTCCAAACCGGCAAAGAACCGGCTCATGTCGTGCGGGACATGGAGCTAAATTGGTTTCCGCACATCGACTGTTTCGCCCACATGTTGCCTCGCAACGTGACTTGGCGGCAGCACTTCGATTACCTCACTGCGTCGGCCAAAATCGAAAACCCCGCGTCATATGCCGCGCGACGCAAAGCAGCGTCGTAGTTCTAGAACAAGGTCAAGGCATTTCACGCATGGCAATTCGGAGCAACAAAGTGACGAAGTCGAAAAAATCGGCTAAGCCGAGCGCGGCCGCCGCGGTTCGCCGCGCTGAAGAAGAACTGCGCATCGCCGCGAAGATTCTCGAGTGGGAAATCGGCGACCTCTGGGGCCACGTCGGCGTACGACTGTCGGACAACAAGGGGATCGCCGTACAAATGTTCCGCCATCTCGAAGGCACGCAAAAAAACTGGCTGGTTCATTTCGATTATTCGCTCAAAAAACTTTCGGGACCCGGCACAATTCCGCGCGAGTCCGTCATCTACACGGAAATTTTCAAGGCCCGGCCGGACGTCAACGCCGCCGTCCATTGTCACGCCTCCATGTGCGTCGCACTGAGCCTGGCGGAACAACCGGTCGATTGGGTACATATGCAGTCCTCCCGTTTCAAAGGAGGTACGCCGATCTTTCCGCACCCCATCTACATCCTCGACGAATCCGAAGGCGCCGCCTTGGCCAAAGCCTTGGGGGACGCTTCAGCGATCATGATCAAAGGCCATGGTATCGTCACGGTGGGCGCGACGATCGATGAGGCCTGTATCAATGCGCTCTACATGGAGCGTACGGCAAAAATCATGGCCATCGCCCGTTTGCACGGCTATCAGGGGCCGACACCGGAATCCATTCAAACTTTGACCGGCAGCCGGGAAAAACTTTTCCGTCGGCCCAGAGACGAGGTGTTTCATTCTGCCGATTGGAATTACTACGCGGACAAGGTCAAGAAGGGGGAGCGCTGGACCCGGGGATGGACGTAAAAACGATTTTGGGTTTCGAGTCGCCACATACTCTGAAACCTACAAACTGGACCCTAAGGTTACTTCAGACGAAAAACCCATCCAATTAGTAAATGATCCAAACCGAAATCGGAGGCGCCCGACGATGTTCGTAAGATGGTTGTGTACCGTCCTTCTTCTGCTGCTTTTGCCGGCAAACCTCGCTGCGCAAGAGACTTATCTCGTCGCCTACGCTGGTTTTGCCGGTTTTCAAGCACCGGTTTGGGCGCCCAAGGACCTCGGGTTGTTCGACAAGTACGGCTTCAAAGGCGACGTCGTGCTCGTCCCCGGCTCCGTCCGGCAAATTCAAGCTGTGCTCGGCGGGAGCATCCACTTTGCCCAGATCGATGCGGCCACCGGCGTCAATGCGATCAATCAGGGCGCGGATCTGGTTATGTTCTCCGGAACACTGAACAATTTTCCTTACAGTTTTGTAACCCAGAAGGAGATCCGCAAACCCGAGGATCTCGCCGGCAAGAAGATCGGCATTCTGGCCGTCGGCGGCGCGGTGGAAACCGCAACGTTTCTCGCCCTCAAGGCGTGGAATATTCCGCGCCAGTCGGTGACAATTTTTCCCGCCGGAGATTCAGCCGCTCGCATTATCGCGCTGTCGGCTAAAGCGATCGACGGAACGATGCTGTCTTATCCGGACATCAACGAAGCCCTGCGGTTGGGCATGCACGAGTTAGTGAAAATGCCTGATGTCAAAGGAACCTCGTTTCCGATGAATGTCATGGTGGCGCGGCGCTCGTTTTTTGAAAAAAATCGCGACACCGTAAAGCGCTTCCAACAGGCCTATGCCGAAGGCACTTACCAGTTTATGAATCAGAAAGACAAAGGACTGGCAGTATTGTCGAAGCGGCTGAGATTTAAGAATCCGAAGGGCCTCGAGGAAACTTATGATTACTTTGCCAAGAGCTTCGCTTTCCCCACACGTGTATCGCAGGAAGGGTTGCGCAATACGTTGGAAATCATCGCGCAGCGCAATCCAGCCGTGAAAGTCGACATGAACATCGGCAAATACCTCGACGAAAGCATTGTCGACGAGTTGGAACGCGAAGGTTTCTTCAAACGCTTGTCCGGCAAAAATTGACGCAACTTGTAGGGGCAAGGCGCGCCTTGCCCCTACTTACCGATTGTCTACTCAACCTTGACCGCTGATAATCCGTACCATATAACTCAGCCATAAATTGCGGCTTCAGTTGATCCGCGAAATTGCGAGGAAGGAATCTCACCCATGCGCAGGATGTCCGCTTCGTTCGTCGCATTGTTGCTCATTTTTTTTACTCAACCCGCATCGGCACAAACCACGCAACTCATTGAGGCCGCGAAAAAGGAAGGCGGCAAAGTCGTCCTTTATACTTCCATGGAAACGTTCACCGCCGACGCACTCAAAAAAGCTTTTGAAACAAAGACAGGCCTGCAGATGGAATACTGGCGCGGCGGTTCGACCGAAATTATTGACCGCGTTCTAGGCGAGCATCGCGTCGGCAAACCGCTGTTCGATGCTGTCGCAACGACGGGCGATCATATGCACCTCATGTTCAAAGAAGGAGCTTTCAGCAAATACGAATCACCGTCGCTCAAGGGTTTCGCCAAGGACGCGATCGATCCCAACCTCGGCGCGCGTTATCGAAACATTTTATATGGCGTCATCTACAACAAAGCCGGCATCAAGGCATCCGAGGCGCCTAAAACTCTGGAAGATATCGTGAAGCTGGAATACCGCGGCAAGCTCGTCATGCCTCATCCGGTCAATCACACACTGACAACTCAGTGGCTCGCCAGTCTGGACAAGATCATGCCTAAGAACCGAGCCGAAAAATTCATCCGCGATCTCGCCGCTGCCAAACCAATTTTTGTCGAGTCCATCGTTCCCGCCGCCGACCGTGTCGGCACCGGCGAAACACCCATCGGCATCACCTTTGTTCGCTTCGTCCTCACCTATAACAAACAAGGCGCCAACCTCGACTATGTGCGCGACTACACGATGCTGGGTGATGGACAGTACATCAGCCTGGCAGCCAAAGCGCCGAGGCCCAGCGCCGGTAAAGCGTTTATCGACTTCTTCCTCGATGAGGAAAGCATGAGGATTCAGGCGAACACCGGCGAATTCGTCAACCGCAAAGGGGTTTATCCACCGCTGCCGGACGCCGACAAGATCAAGTTCGTGCAGATGTATCAATTCGGCAAAGAAGATTTTGAAACCAAGAAAAAAGAGTATCAAAAGATTTTTCTACAGTAATGTTGCTGCTGTCGGAGAAATATTTTCTAGGTATCATGCTCAGTTTTCGTAGGGTGCGCTTGCGCACCAGTCAGTCGGATTGCGCTCGCGCAACAGCACGAGGCCACGCGTTGTCATTTCGACCGACGGGAGAAATCTTTCTTCTCCGCTTTCAGAACGGCAGCTTAAAGTCTACAATTTTTGAGCAAGACACTCAGGGAGGCAACCATGGCGGAATTTGTCATCGATGCAGACGGCCACATCATGGAAGACCACAAGGATATCTTTGCCCACATCAAAGGAAATTTTTCTGAGATGGACTGGCACTCCACTTGGCCAATGTTCGACGCGGACGGCTGGCAGCGCGGGCTCGCGCGCAGAGGCAAGCGCGAAGATCCTGACGCCGAGGCGTGGATTCGCTTTCAAAATGAGCACGGCATCGACTGCGCTGTCCTCTATCCGACTTCTGCGCTGGCGTTGGGAATGATCCAACTGCCCGCTTGGGCCTCGGCGATCGCGCAAGGCTACAATGACTGGCTCTACGATCGCTTCATTAGCCAATCGCCTCGCCTCAAAGGCGTCGCACTGCTCGCGCCGCAAGATCCGAAGACCGCCGCGGCCGAATTACGGCGCTGCGTGAAAGAACTAGGCTTCTCTGCTGGACTTTTGCCATCCGTGACGAACAACCGAACACCGCTTTACGGCTCACCTGTGTTCCACGAAATCTACGACGAAGCCGAGAGACTCGACGTGCCGCTCACCATCCATGGCGGCGTTAGCCAAAATCTCGGTCTCGACCGTGTCGGGAGTTTCTTGGAAGCGCATATGCTCGAGCATCCGGTCGGTTTGTTCGTACAGATTACCAACATGATGTTTCAGGGCGTGTTCCAGGAATTTCCCAAGCTGCGCGTGGCCTACCTCGAAGCCGGCGCCGGCTGGGTGCCATTCATGATGGATAGAATGGAAGAGGACTACGAAAAATTTGCCGCCCGTCTGGCGCCGCATTTGAAATCGCCGCCGAGCAAGTTTTTTAAGTCGGGGAATATCTTCGTCACCATGGAAGTCGAGGAACGCACCGCGCCATATCTCGCTGACTTGATCCGCGACGACGTCATCATGTGGGCCTCCGACTTCCCGCACGAGCGCGAACGCGACCAATTCGGCGGCGACTTGCCTCACTTAAAGGCGCGCAAGGATTTGTCCGATGAGTTCAAAAGAAAGATGCTCTACGACAATCCAGTGAGATTTTATCGCTTCAGTGAGGGCGATATCGCGGCGGTCAGGAAAGCGAGAGGGAACTAGCTTGACGGTTCCGGTAATTCTGAGGTTAATCGGATGAGGATCAAAGCTATTTCGTCATCAACTTTTGCACAAACCCTTCCTCTTCCAGCTTCTTCAAGAACCGGTCGCTGATAAAATTCCTCGCATCGATCTTGCCTAGCTTCGGATCGGCTTCGATCAACGGATCGACCACTGCTTGCATCGCGGTCAGGGATGGATACGGCAGGTCCGGGATGCGGGCTTTGTTGTATTCGTAGGACTCTTTCAAAGCTTCTTGATCGCTTACGCGAGTGAACTGCGCGAGCGCCTTCAAGGTGTACTCGGGCTCGTTCTTGAAAATCTTTATGGATTCCACGTAGGCCCGCATGAAATTCAGGATCTTTGCTTCGTTCTTCAGTAGCAACTTGGCGCTGCCGCAGATGCCGGTATTGAAGTATGGAATGCCGAGCGCGGCGGCGTCGGCAAGAATATTGAAATTGAACTTCTTCGCTTCGGAGCCGAAGGGCGCATTGAAAACCGATCCGTCGATGTTGCCGGACTTGAGGGCCACGAGCCTTTCGGTCTCGTTGCCGATCTGCAGGATGGTCACGTCCTTGGGGTTCACGTTGACCTTTTTCAACAGCGCCTTCACGCCGAACTCGGATGACGAACCAAAGCGGCTGATACCGAAACGCTTGCCCTTCAGCTCAGCGACTCGCTTGATCTCGGGGCGCGTGACCAGTTGATATCCCATCCGATCGTCGGACATGGCGATGTACAAGATATCGGCGCCCCTGAGATTCGCCGTGACCCCCGGCGCGCCGGTGAGCTGGGCCACGTCCGCGTCGCCTGACACGAGAGCTTGGATTGCCGTGCTCCCACCGGGCACGTAAACCAGCACGGAGGATAGGCCGTATTTTGCGTAGAGACCGCGCTTTTCCGCGATGGAAACCAACAGAGCATGGGGATTCACCGAGCTGTATAAGATTCGCACCGTATCCAGAGCGAACGTCTCGCCCGCTGACAGCAGAATCGGCAGGCAATAGGTTAACCCCATAAAAAGACAATGTTTCTTCATTTCTATGCTTCTCTTCGTTAGAGGGCGAATAACTCTTTCGCATTCTTATAGAGAATCTTTTCCTTTGTCTCATTCGACAACTGCTTGTGCCCTTGCAAATCATGCAAGTTGTGCGGGAATTCGTTATCCCAATGCGGGATGTCGGAGGCGTAGAGGAAATGATCGGCGCCGACGTAATCGACCGTCGCGGCAAGCTGCGATTCGCCGGGCTCTACGCTGAAGTACATCTTCGATTCGCGCACCACTTCGCTGGGCTTTTTCTTGAGCAGCGGCATCTCGACTTCAGCGCGTTTTTCCCAATGTTCGTCCAAGCGATCGAGATAATACGGCAACCACGTCGCGCCGATTTCCAAGAAGGCGAGTTTGAGTTTCGGAAAGCGGATCGGTACACCCTGGCAGACGATACTGGTGAATTGCAGCAAAATACCGGCGGGAAATGCGTAGGAATGAACCTCAGCGAAGGTTGCCAAACCAGTCGTCCCCAACTCACGCGACGTGTTGCGCGTGCCGTGCACGCCTAGCACCACCCCCAAGCGCTCAGCTTCTTCGTAGATGGGATCGTAGAACGGATCGCCGAGCGCAAGCGGCAGACCCGTCGGAAGAATTTCGAAACCCTTCAAGCCCAATTGTGTGACTGCGCGGCGCAGCTCTTCCGCAGCTGCCTTCGGCGAACGCATCGGCAGGCAGCCGACACAGAAAAGCCGGTTGGAGCGCGCGTTGTATTCTTTGGCGAATTGCGTGTTGCTCGCACGCGCGACGGCGATCTGAAACGGCACTTCCTGATTCTTGGCAATATTGCCCGAGCCAGTGGGAAAGCAGATCGCGGTTTGGACGTCGTATTCGTCCATGATCTTGTGCCAACGATCTACTTGCTCGGCGGCGCTAAGCCCTTTCCACTCCCGCGCCATTTCGAAGGAGTCCATCATGTCGTTGTCCCAAGGTTGATCGCCGGGCCAGAGCGGCGTCGGCCGCTTGATCCAGGGTTCTTCGAGATATTTGCGAATATCCGATTGCCGCTCGAGAACATGACCGTCCGTGTCGATGACTGGAAAGCTAGACATGAGAATTCCCTCCTTTGCGGTTGATTGCGTTTAATGAACTTTTAGTCCTGCCGGAAGATAAGTGTCAATGGAACTGGAGCGGAAAATTGGAGTGGTGGAGTACTGGAGTGATGGGTTTCAGAAAAGTGCTAGAATCGGGATAAAAACCCGAGACTCTTCCCCCAAGACTCCATCACTCCATTACCCCATCTCTTCCTTCACATACGCCGCCAGCGCCGCGCGCCAATCGCGCATGCTCGGTAAACCAAGTTCTTCTGATAGAAGACAGCGCAGTGGCGTGTAGCGCGGGCGCGGAGCGATGCGCTTCATGTCACGTTCATGGGTGATTTCTATCAAGGATTCCATCTCGCGACGCGCGAGTCCAATCAAGCGGCCTGCTTCGAGGGCAAATTCGTAATAGGTGCAAATCCCCGTGTTGACGACGTGGTAGGTTCCATAGAAACCGGCCCGGCGAATCATCATCACCCGGTCGATCAAATCCTCAACGTGGGTGGTGCTGGACCAGATGTCGTCTATGGCGCGTACTTTTTTACCTTCTTTGAGATCGTTATGTATGCTGCAAAGAAAACTATTTTTGCCGCTGCCGTAAACCCAAGAGGTGCGGATGATATAGCTCCGCGCACAAGCCTCGTGCACGGCCTCTTCACCGATTAGTTTCGTTTTACCGTAAATGTTTACCGGCGCGGGCTCGTCCGTAATCGTGTAGGATGCCCGCCCGACAGGCTCGCCGTCGAAAGCATATTGAGTGCTGAATTGAACGATTTCCGCGCCGACTCTATTCGCCGCCTCAGCGAGATAGCATGGACCTTTGGCGTTGACGGCCTGAGCCTTCGCCGAATCTTGCTCGGATTCGTCGACTTGGATTACTGCGCAGTTGAAAATCACCTCAGGCTTGGCATCAGCGACGCATCGTTGAACAGCAGATTGATCGGTAATATCGAGATCACCATGCTTCAGCGCGAGGACGTCATGCTGACGCGCCAACCGTTGCGCCAAATGGCTTCCGACCAGTCCCGCGGCGCCTGTAACGACAATTTTCATCGGGCATGAGTCTAAATCGACCAGCAAGCGGCATCAAGAAGTGCATGAGGTGCGGTTTGCGCAAGATCGTTTCCGGTCGAAAGACCCCGGATCCCGTTGGGCTAGATCCGGGCTGCGAACTGAGCGGTGCGCGAAGCGCACCCTACGAAGACTAAATTCGAAATTCGAATATCGAAATCCGAAACAATTTCAAAATTCAAAATCTTAAAATCCAAAAGTCAATTCCGAATCGAGGTTGTTTTTGGAACATTGGATCTTTTTGTCATTTGATAGTGTTTCGAGCTTCGGATCCTTCGACATGGCTCAGGACAGGTTTTTGTGCGAGGCAGTCTGATTTGGTCGCGGCTTCGCCGCGTTAGGGCCTTCGTGGTGAAAAATCCTTCGAATTGTTAGTTCGAAAGCGCGAAGCGCTTAAAGAAATTCCACATCTCCGTGTTCGCGTCGATGATATCGGTCGACGGACCAAGCAGTCGCTCCATGAATTTCTGCTTTCCGCCCGGCCAAACGTGTCCCGCGCCGGTGAGTTTCCAGAGCGCGACCTCGGCGCCATCGCGGCAGTTTGAATAGACATAACGCGTCGCCGTATGGCCGCGCGTGTCGCTGTCGGCGCGCCGATCCGTGACCGCCGGTTGCGCTGCGCAACCGTCATGCTTCACCCAGCGCGCGATCATCTGATCGATATTGGGGTGAAACACCTGGCTCTTGGTCATGGGGAACGGCGGTCCGAGTCCGCCGCTGTAGAGCGCGCGCGGATCGTCGACGCTGTGGACGTGCATCACAGGAACTGAACGAAGAGCGTTAATCGCCGGAAACACCATGCCACCCGCCACCGGCGCTATGGCAGCGATCAGATCCGCCGCTTCGGCGGCTAGCCGGTGCGCCATCATGGCGCCATTCGACAATCCGGTCGCATAGACGCGGCGCCGGTCGATGGGAATCCGTTCCGCCAAATCGGCAACCAGCGCGCGAATAAAGCCGACGTCATCGACGTTGTTGATCACTGAATACGCGCAGCAGGTGCCGGCATTCCACGTCAGCAGCCGCTTGCCGAATCTTCCCGTGCCGTTCGGATAAACGGCGACGAAATTCTCGCGATCGGCAGCGCGGTCCATCAAGGAATATTCCTGCTCATTGCTTGCGTGTCCGCCGCCGCCGTGAAAGTTCATAACGACGGGGATATTTCGCATCTCGGCCGCGCGCGACGGCACATGCACAATCGCGCTGCGCTCACGTCCGCCGTGATTAAGTGTGATCGTGTGATCACCGGGACAGAGTTGATGAGCGAGTCCGGCTGCATTGGCAGACCCGAGCGAGCCCGCGAGCAAAAGCAAAGCAATCACTGCGCTCAACTCTTCGAATGATTGTGCTGGCAAGATCTTCTGTCGAATGCCGACCAAAAACGGATGAGCGAACGACATGAGCTGCGCCGTAAAGCAAATGGGGGGCATAGGCCCCCCACTAATTCAGCTTTCGGAGTCAAATGAGAATTTAATATTCAGGCCGCCGTTTGAGCTCTTCGAGTTCCCGTTGCTGGCGCAAAATCTCCTGCTGGTTTTGATTGATCTGCCGGTCTTGCTCGGAAGCGGTATTGTCTCGTCCTTGCAATTGGTCACCGATTAGAGCGCCTGCGCCCAGGCCTAGCAAACCGCCGATCGCCGCGCCTGCGCCCGGGTGACGCACTGCGGAGCCAATGATGCCGCCGGCTGCCGCCCCACCGAGAGCGCCGATCCCTGCCCCTTTTTCCCTTGTGGTGAGCGCACCCCCGGCACATCCGGCTACTAAAGTGGCAAACAGTCCCAGACTGACGACAGCACCAGAAAACCTTCGGGCAACCTGCGAGTGATAATTCATAGTTTTCGGCCTCCTTGGATCGTTAGACGGGGGAGCCGAGGTTTTGTTTACACCGCCGCTGCCGAAAAAGACGTGGAAAAGCGGCGGAATGGGCGATATCTTACGCTACAAATGATGAATTAGGGCAATCTTTGAATCGTCGCGATGCGGTCGTCGAGGCCTGGGTGGGTCGAGAGGAAACCGCCGCCGCCGCCGGCGGGGGAAACGCGGCGAATCCAAGTGAGCGCGTCGACTAGGTTTTCCTTTGGATACCCAGCCCGGCGCAGGATATCGACCGCATGGCGGTCAGCGGCATACTCTTCATTACGGCCGTAAGCTCTCATCCCCAATTCACCGACGATGGGCACGAGCACGCCAGCCGCAGGAAACAACTGCTGCAAGCCAGCAGCCAGTATGTTAGCACTCGTTCCGATCGCCTGGGCTTTCGCCACGTGGCCAAGGTCCTGGTGCGCCACCTCGTGTGCGAGAACGCCGCGAAGTTGCTCATCGTTGGCGCGCTGCAAGAGTCCCATGGTCACCAAGAATTGGCAGCTTCCGGCATTGGCAGCGTTGATTTCGCTCTGACTTGAAACACCCACGCGCACTTCCTCCAGTCGACAAGGGTGATCCATCGACCGAAGTAGCGGGACCATCACTCGGCGCAATCGCTCAGCATCGTGAGGATCGACGCGACGGGACGAATAAGAAGGCGACGGCGGTGGGTACTCTTCTCTGGGCGCGCGACGGCTCGGCGCGGGGCCGACCGCCACACAGGCGGAAAATGTCA
The DNA here is from genome assembly GCA_036000865.1 of Binatia bacterium. Classification (GTDB taxonomy): domain Bacteria; phylum Desulfobacterota; class Binatia; order UBA9968; family UBA9968; genus DP-20. The sequence continues at coordinate 36,778 of DASYUV010000125.1, forward strand.
AGCCGGCAAGCAGCAATGCAGCAAGATCCGTTGCCGCCCTCTGGTATCCAGGCTGCGCTTTTCTCGCAACCGGACAATCATTAGCTGAAACCGGAAACATCTTTGTTCGAGCCATACAGGCGACCTACCCTGACTATGAGTTAAGAAGCCGGATGACGAGCTCCGGCAGAAGTAGTTTGCGCGCCGCGCTTGTCGTCAATCAGTTCCAGTTGCACGGTACCAAAAACGATCTTGCTGCTCATTTTTATCGGCAAACGTCGCTCGTCAGCCGATAGCCAAATGGTCGCATCGTTCAAGCGGCTGGCGTAGCCGCTCCTGGTAATGTTCTGGATACGCGGAATGACTCGAAACGCCTCGATGGTTTTGCCCGACTCGAGCGTCACCGGTTCCTTTTTCTCGACGAATAATTCCAACAGGTAGCGATAGCGTCCGCCGAAGACTTTGAAATAGAGCCGGTCGCCGACTTTGAAGTCAATGCTGCGAGCAAGATAGACTGCGGTAATCGGGTCGAGAGTGTTTTGTGATTCGAAATCGTAAACTTTCGCTCTCTTGCCGACCTGCTGCCGGTTAACCGCCCAGCGCTTGGAGGCCGGATCGTGCCGGGCGTCGGTATCGATCACCCGGGAATTTTCCCTCTGACTGAATGTGAAGCGTGACGGCGAAAGCGCCTTGGCATCGAAAGTCGAGCTGATCGTGTCGCGCATCTTCCAGATCAGATCAAGCGCCCTCGACGTTTTTGCCTCGACGCGTACCTGGAATACTTTTTTTCCGTCGACAACCATTGGCATGGTCTGAACTTCGGCAGTCGCGACGGAGATCATGCCATTCCACGAAGCGCGGTAGATTTCCTTTTCTCCCGTTTCAAAAGACAAACTCTTGGGTTGATAAACCGGAACCGACTCGGGCTTGATCATAGGCTGGCCGGCTTGACCGGCGTAAGCCAGAATCCCGCCTAGGACAATGCATATGGCGATAACGATAGGAAGCTTCGACCTGATCATGTCAAACCGTTTAGACGAATGGCGTCGCGAAACGTTTAACCGGTAAATTATCACAAATCAAACTTTTCGGCGCCTCCCTCTCGAAAAAACCTGTCAACAATGTAGATTTAAAAGCAGCACCGGGCGCCCAGGCAATACTTTTAAGTGTCTGAAACAATTGCACTCGTTAGCGCCGCTTCGCGTGCATGCGCGGCGTCGTCTATGCGCTGATCGATAATACGTGGGATGGTCGCTATGCGCTGCCGTTTTGTGCCGAGCTTAGTCAAGAAAACGATCGAAACGCTTGCTTCCAGACAAGCGCGCACTATTTGAAAAGCATTTTTGTTGAAAAGCATTTTTGAAAAGTCGCCCGCGGAAATCGCTAAAGATTGCTCGGAACACTTGAGTCAGCCGGCACGCTGTGTCGAGTTATCGTTGCGGTAGTCCCGTTCTAGATTCGCCGCGCGCCGGTGGGCCGGCGCGCCGTCTTTCTCATGTGGTGGCGAAAGAACGGCCTTGCGACTCGCTCCGGTTAGTGCCAAAGTAAATCGTTCGAAAGAGTCGCGATAAGCGAAATCGCAGAACATATTGCGGGACATGAGTCTACCGGTCTTGCTACTGATTGACGACGAGTTCGGCGTGCGCGAATCGCTCAAGATCGTTTTCAGCAAAGCGTATCGCGTACTCGAAGCCGACAGCATCGACGCCGCGATCCCCCAGGTCCAGGAGGCACGCCCCGACGTCGTGCTCCTCGACGTCCTGATGCCGAAAGCCGACGGTCTCGAAGTTCTCCGGCGCATTAAAGAAATCCACTCCGGCTGCGAAGTCATCATGCTGACCGGTGTCAATTCACAACAACTGGCGGCGAAGGCAATGGATTGCGGCGCATTCGACTTTATCGGCAAACCCTTTGACGTCGTCGATCTACGCCAGAAAGTCTCGCGGGCGTTGGCGCAAGTGATCCAAAAGTCAGGATCATCTTCGACTTAGAGTTCGATGAAGAAGCGTGCATGTCGTAATGGTTTTTCCGGCGCGTTCCGGCCGACTTCCCCGTAATAATATCTTCTTTTTTCTGACACACCGAGCCAGTTCTTTGTTTATCCCGGACTTTTATGGTGGATAAGCATCCGTCGAAAATACTAGTCTTTGTGGTCGCGGCCGTCTTACTCGCCGGTTGCGCCCAGCTGAAACAGTGCGCCTACGAAGGTGTCAACCGAGATGACTGGCAACAACCGCAAAGAGTCATCGCGGCGCTCAACGTCCGTCCGGGTGATCAGGTCGCCGATTTGGGATCAGGCGGCGGCTATTTTACCTTCAGGTTGGCGGAAGCCGTCGGGCCCGCCGGCAAAGTTTATGCGGTGGATATCGACCGAGACATGGTCGATCTCATCGCCAAACGAGCCAAGCAAGAGACGGCTGCAAATGTCGCCCCGATCCTCGCCAAGCCCGACGATCCGTTGCTGCCGAAGGCAGGGGTCGATCTGATCTTTACTTCGAATACCTACCACCACATCGACAATCGCATCGCTTACTTTTCGAATCTGAGCAAATATCTTCGACCCGGCGGCCGAATTGCCATCATCGACTTTGATCGCCGCTCATGGCTAATGGGACTGTTTCGCCATTACACGCCAAGTGAGTTCATTAAGCCGGAAATGGAGCAGGCAGGCTACTCGCTGCAGGAGGAGTTAAGTTTTTTGGACCGCCAATCCTTTCTGATTTTTACGGCGAAACCGTAGTTGAAAGTAGTTTGACGGGGCAGGCGTGACTAGCCGGTTTGCCGATGGTTCTTTGTGGCCGGTTCATGCGACCGTGTCGTCATCAACTCTTCTAGCAATTTCACCACATCCCACGGCTCGCGCAAATTGAACTGCGCCCCGGTGCGCGCGATACCGACCCGAACCGAATAGGCATGCGCGGGCAAAACCCTGAAGATATCTTCGTCATCGCTGTCGTCGCCAATCGCGAGAATGAAATCGAAATCCTCCTTCGACAGCCATAACTGTGCGGCCCTGGCCTTGCTGATGCCGGAGCTTCTAATTTCGACGGTCTTACTTCCCTGCACGACTTGCACGTCGATATTTCCCGTGAAACTCAACAGATCGTCGGCAATCTCCCGGGCCACAACCATCGCCTGTTCGGGATCGGCCGAGCGATAATGCCAGACCAGAGAAAAGTCCTTATCTTCGATGAATGCGCCGGGCAGCCGGTCGACGTACATCTCGAGCAGCGGCAGCAATTTTTCTTTCCAGCTGGTGGTCTGCGAGCTGGCCAGTCTCCATTCGGAGTTTCGCTCCTTGATCCAGGCCCCATGCTCGGCGGCGAACGCGATGGGCAAGTGATCGAACCAGCTCTCCATACTCGGTCGATCCCGGCCGCTGATAATGACGACTTCATTGCGGGCATCGGCTGCGAGACGCGAGAGTAAATCAATAATCGCGTGCGGCGGTTTCGCCGCTCGCGGGTGGTCCGCAAAGGGCACGAGCGTTCCGTCATAATCGAGCAGAATGAGCCGGCGCTGACTGCGCCGATAGCGCTCGGCCATCGCTCGGCGGTTGGCGGGACTTGGAAGCTTACCATAGACCCTATCACGCTCAGGCCCGACAAAGATCAGCTCGCTGAAAAAGCCCTGCGCCCAGCGCGCCAGGTCGAATCGACGCAGGCGATTCTGCATAATTGTGACGCGCCGCTTTTGCTCTGCGAGCGGCATGCTCAAAGCCTCTTCCAGGGCTTTGGCGATTTCTTGCCGGTTGTTGGGATTGATGATCAGCGCTTCACCTAATTCGCGCGCCGCCCCGGCCATTTCGCTCAACACCAGAACGCCGCTCTGATTGGTTCGGCTAGCGATGTACTCCTTGGCAATGAGATTCATCCCGTCGCGCAACGGCGTTACCAGCGCCACGTCGCTGATCGTGTACAATGCGACCAGTGACTCAAAAGACAGAGAGCGGTATTGATAAAGAATCGGCGTCCAGCTCACGCTGCCGAACTGCCCGTTGATTCTACCAACCAGCTCTTCGATTCCTTTTTTCATCCGCTCGTAGTCTTCGATGCCGATACGCGACGGAACGACAACCATGAGCAGTGTCACCTTGCTTCGCCAATCGGGATTGGTCTCAAGAAAGGTCTCGAACCCCTCTAGCCGGTTCAGGATGCCTTTTGAATAGTCCTGCCGGTCCACGGATAAAATCAGTTTGGTTTGCGCCAGCGTTCGCTTGAGAGTTTCTTTCTCTTCGCGCACGACCGCGCTGTCGGCCGCGGTGGCAAACTTGTCGAACGGCACGCCCATCGGGAATGATGCAACTTTGACGGCTCGGTCGTGTACGAGCAGTTTGCCCATTTGGTTCTCATGGCCGAGAATCCGCAGAACACAACGGAGAAAATATTGTGCGTAGTCAAATGTATGAAAGCCTACCACGTCGGCACCGAGCAGACCCTCGAGGAGATCGCGACGCCATTCGGCTGGCAGGAACCGAAAGATTTCATAGTGAGGAAACGGGATATGCAAGAAAAACCCGATCGAGAGATCGGGTAGCCGGGCGCGGATGAGCGCGGGTAATAGCATCAGATGATAATCATGGATCCATAAGAGATCGCCCGGCTTAAGAATCTCCAGAGCGGCCTCGCCGAAAGCTTCATTTACCTTTCTATAGTGTGCCCAATATTCGGGTTCATAACGCGCATATGAGGGAAAGTAATGAAACAGCGGCCAGATCGTTTTGTTGCAAAAACCAGAATAGAAGGCTTCGATTTCTTGCTCGGAGAGAAAGACCGGATAGGCGTGGAAGCGGGATTGCGCTTCCAATTTAACCCTGTCTTTGAGCTGGGGGCTGACCCGGCCTCCCGGCCAGCCGATCCACACATATTCAGCATTTCCAATGTTGGGAATTTCAATGGTTTCGAGCAACGCGTGCAGACCCGTAGCAACACCGCCTGCGCTATTTTGAAACTCAATATCGCCGTTCTTCTCGGCCACAGTGAAAGGCAATCGATTGGACACAAGCACAATTCGTTGGGGTGTGTGAGCTTGCAAATGCGTGACCTGCCGAGCAGGGTTTAAACCCGTTGCAGTTAAACCGGATCCATTTCGTGCGCCACTGTCTGCAATATTACTATAATACGTCGTCATGTATCCACTAAGTCAAGTGAAAGAAATCGAAAAGTTCTCGGAGCTGGGCTCCAAAGCGGTGCCAAACCCACTTAGGGGATCGGCTTGTCTGATGGTAACTCCGGCCCTTTTGGGGGCGTACGCGAGAGTGCCGGATTGATCCGAAACAATTGCGTCGAATGTTCGCCCGCGGCGCTCACCATCACGCTAGGCCACCCATAATAAGGTTGGCATAACAGCCCGCAGCTTTCTTTGACCGAATCGGGCCTTCTCGGCACGGGCCGTGGTGATCGAGGTGCGGGGTGGAAGTCGGCCCACCCCGCTAATTCCGCTTGGATATCGGTTCTCGCAGCATCGATGGGCAATCGAATGAAATCGACAATATCGATGCTCGTCGACCGCTGATAGGCGTCAAGCCGCAAAAATTTCGCAACAGGTTACAAACACATGTTGTTGCAGAGCTGCTTGCAATCTTGCTCCGCACAATTTGAGATCACGGGGCCGAAACTTCCCGATCTATTCACCGGGATTGATCTCGGTCACTTTGGGTTGACCATCTTTTTCGCTGAACGAAATAGTCACCCTCGCCCCGACTTTAACATGCTCGATGCCTTTGGTAGCCTTCGTCAATTCGAAGGTTTCCTCGCCTCTTTCAGTCTTAAGGACAATTCGATTCTCCGCCTTATCGACCTTCAAGATCGTTCCCTTCAGTTCAGCGGCACTCAAGGCCGTCGGAAGGATTAGCGCCAAAAACATCAAGCAAACCTTATTCATTGCGATTTACTCCCATTGGGCTCGACGCTCATCGCTTAATTAGCCTTTTTGCGATGAATCGTCTTTTTTCTCTTCCGGCTTTTGTCCCTGGGCCGTTCCCGACATGCCCGTGTCAGATCCGCTGCCCTGGGAGACGCCTGGTTGGTCCCCCGGCGATTTCTCGGACATCGGAGCCTGAGGCGTCGCACTGGACGTTTGAGGCGCCTGGTCTTCTCCCTTCTTTTCGCCGCAACCGCCAATGAATAACGCGAGCCCCAAAGTCGTGGCAGCAATCCATATTAGTTTTTGGTCTTTCATGCCGAATCCTCCTCGAATAATAAAACTTAGAACCGTTATTGTTTTAATTAAATGACCCGTCGAATAGCTGTCAAAATACGCATTGCAGAAAGAGCGATAACCAGACTATCTAATACTCTTTCCATGATTCGCCCTTTCAAAACTCTCAGCAGGATAAGGATCGAGATAATGCTATCGCCTACCTTTGCCATAATTCTCCCCATGGATGCGTCTATTTTCCTGAAGAGTTCTCCTGAAAATTGTGACCGAGGAGCGTCAGTATTCGCCTCGTTCCCGCCTTAATCTCTCCAACTCCCGGCGTTGTCTATCAATTTCCGCCTGGTTGCGGCGGATCTCGTCGTCTTGTTGGTAATTCCGGTTATCTTGGCCTTGCAGTTGATCCCCGACCAATGCGCCAGCACCTAGGCCGAGGCCACCACCGATGGCTGCACCGGCGCCGGGATGGCCGACAGCACTACCGACTATACCGCCCACGGCGGCGCCGCCGAGTGCGCCGATTCCCGCACCCTTCTCACGCGTTGTCAGCGGGCCACCGGAGCAACCGGTGATAAACAATGCCCCTATTAATGACATTACACTCAGCGTGTTTCTGATTTGTACCCTTTTCATTTTCCACTCCTTTCGGCCTGCCCGCGCCAAAGGCGCCTTTTAAAGGCGTTTGTTTTGCCGTCGGGCTTGGCTACTATGATTTCTTTCGCTCGTCGTTGATCAGCGTCAGCGCCTTTTGACGCAATTGCGGATCGCCATTGACCGCCGCGAATAGCCTGTTATAGCCCTGCGGTGTGAGCCCCTGTTTCTCCAACGCTTGCTTTACCTTATCGTCTCCCTCGCGCTGGATTTTCAGCTTCTCTTTTTCATCTCTCGTGTTGTTCATTTTGGGTTCGTAGTTCTGTCGTATCTTATGGTATTCAACGTAAGCCTTCGCAAAAGCTCTGAGCTCTTTGTCGCTGACATTGCTTGACTCCGCCGTTGAACCCTGCTTCGGCGCCGCATCAGCGCCCCATGCCACCAGAGCGGACAAATTGACCGACAGGCATAAGGCTCCCGCGACCAAAGCGCTACGAATAAAGTCGGTCATCGCAAAACTCCTTTCATTTTTTCGGCATTCAGCCTCGGACCGGTTTTATCTCGACGGACTTGGATTGCAATTTCTTGAGCAGCTCGGCGAACGAGGCATTCGCCAAGATACGGTTAAACTGCGAACGAAAATTGTTGACCAGGCTGATGTTTTCGATGACGACGTCGTACACTTTCCAATCATTGCCTGCGGATCGAAGTTTGTAGTTAACCGAGATTTGTTCGCCCTTTTTCGTCAGGATCTTAGTATCGACGTCGGCTTGATCTTGACTGACGTTTTCGCGGCCGTAAACAATCTTTTCTCCGTCATAAGATTCGATCTGGTCGGCGTAGGATTTCTCCAGAAGCTCAGTGAATAGTTCGACAAACTGGCGTTGCTCATCGTTATTGACTTTTTGCCAATTGGATCCCAGCGAGCGCTTGGCCATTTCACCAAAGTCGAATCTGCTTCCGATGATTTGGCGTATTTGCTCGCGGCGTTCTTTCTGCTTATCGGCGGATTTGAGTCGCGAATCCTGAAGCACGGACAATACCTGGTCCGCCGTCTGACGCACTTGCTCGGTCGGCACCCCGGCTCTCAATGCAGCCGGACTTAACGTAAGCAAACACGTAGCTAGTAAAGCCGCAATAATATTTTTTCGGTCTAGCATTGTTCCGCTCCCTAGAGGACTAAATCGAATGGCCATACAATCCGATCGGCGGTCTCTGGTCACTCCAAAACCGCCAATGCAATTGATTAATCTCAACACTCAATGCGGCTGGTTTGACCGACGATTGGAGCCGTTGAGAAAGTTTGCGAGAATATAAGCCACGACCTCATAGGTCATCTTCTCGTCACGGACATGGCGGCCCGTTTCCTCGGTTAAAGCGACGACGAGATCGCCTAATGTCGTCTCTATTTTTGATTCCCGCGTCATATTCCACCTCCGGTTGGCCACTGGTGATCCGATTCGAGTGGCCGATTTCAAGTTTTGCGACGGACGAGCCCGCATTCGCCTACCCTCCAATGGCCGCTTAAGGCGCAGCCATAAACGACGGCTTTAGAGTGATCCTAAACTTGCTCACCATTCACAGATTATGCTGTGAAAAAAGCGACTGAGGCACTTCGCCGCAATCGCGATAGGGGATCCCGCCCCCGCTGTCAGTTGTTCCGCAAGGCTTGTACCAAAGCGCCCAAAGAAGCGTAACTTACCAAAGTACAAGAGATGTTAAGTCGATTGACGGGACAAAACGGCAGATCGAAAGCTCATCATTGTAGGAGATTTCATACGCAGATTACGGACGCGAAGGACATTTACTGTGAGGCACAATGGACGCGGATCAATTTGAAAATTGCTGAAACTCATTAGCTTCAGAAAAGCGTCTACATGAGCGTGGGTGTTGTGTTAGTACTTACCGTTAACCAGACGAGGCAGCTTTTTAATCGATTGGCTGTTCATCGATTCCGCAGACGCTTCCGCGAAGGCAGTCATATTTTTGATATTCAGCCGGACGTTCGCCTGGAAACTTTCAGTTTTCGCGAAAATAACTCCTCCAAGGGCATCGCATTTCTCATTCCCAGCAGCCCGGTAAACGCGAGACTCATCGGTCGATCGCGTCTATCACAAAAACTCCCTATCGCGCGCCGGCAATCTCGCGCTTTGAGAAAAACGCTCGCGCAAGTCGCGTTAAAACCCGCATAAACGCTTGCTCCACTGGCGGAAAATAGGTAATTTACCTTCCGATTGGAGCTTTCTTGACGACCACGTACGTTCTCAAAAATCCCTCTTCGCCCATTCGCAACCGCTCCGGGCTCGACTTCCGCAAGGAACTCAACGACGCGCAGTATCAGGCAGCAACGGCAATCGAAGGAGCACTGCTGATCATTGCGGGGGCGGGTACCGGCAAAACCCGCACGTTGGTTTATCGCGTCGCACATCTCATCGATCAAGGCATCGATCCGCGCTCGATCCTGTTACTCACTTTCACGCGCCGCGCTGCCGAGGAGATGCTCCGGCGCGCCACCCTACTGATCGACGGGCGTTGCAATCAAGTTGCCGGCGGTACTTTCCATTCATTTGCCAACCTCGCCTTGCGTATCAACGGCCGGCACATCGACCTGGCGCCCTCGTTCACCATCATGGACCGGACCGATAGTGAAGATGTGATCCAGCTGATCCGCACCGAGATGGGTCTCAACGCCAAAGACCGGCGGTTTCCACGCAAACAAACGGTCGCGGCCATTTTCAGCATGTCGCTCAACAAGCAGATCCGCTTGGCCGATTTGCTCGAACTAGAATATCCGCATCTGATCGATGTCAACTACGAGCTCGCCGAGCTTTACCATCGCTACGTCGACTATAAACAAACGAAATCGCTGCTCGACTACGACGATCTATTGATCAAGCTTCGCGACTTGCTGGCCGATCATGAAGAAGTGCGCAACCGCCTTTCCGGTATCTACCGTTTCATCATGGTGGATGAATACCAGGACACTAACCACCTGCAGGCCGAGATCGTCCGCCTGCTCGCCGCGACGCATGACAACGTTGCGGTAGTCGGCGATGACGCCCAGAGCATTTACTCGTTTCGCGGCGCCAATTTTCGCAACATCATGGATTTCCCGAAACAATTTCCCAAAGCGCGGATCATTAAGCTGGAAGAAAACTATCGGAGCACGCAGCCGATCTTGAATTTGACCAACGAGATTATTCAGCGTGCCAAAGAAGGCTACGAGAAGCGGCTGTTCACTACGAAAGGCGTGGGCGGAAGACCTAAGCTCGTGCAGGCGGGCAGCGAGCAGATGCAGTCACAATTTGTCTGTCAGAAAATTCTCGAGCTGCGCGAGGAAGGCGTGCCGCTTTGGGATATGGCCGTGTTGTTTCGCTCGAGCTTTCATTCTTTCGATCTGGAAATCGAGCTGGCGCGCCATAATATCCCGTTCGTCAAGCGCGGCGGGTTCCAATTTATGGAAACCGCCCATATCAAAGACCTGCTCGCCCACATGCGCATTATTGCCAATCCTAAAGACGCGATTTCCTGGAACCGCGTCCTGCTGTTGCTCGAAGGCGTCGGGCCCGGGGCAAGCCAGAAGATTATCAAATGGTTACTGGACGGCGCCAACCTAACCGAACGGCTCCGTTCTTATCAAGCCAGAGGTAAAGTCGCGCACGGTCTGAGAACCCTCGCGCAGGTGCTCGAAGAAGCCGCGCAAGCCGAGCTCCCGTCGGAACAAGCGCAGTACCTGATGCAATACTACGTGCCGATCCTCAAGCAACACTATCCGGATGATCATCCGAAACGCCTTAGAGATATGGAGCACTTCCAAGGCATGACCGATCGCTATCGCAGTCTTGAGCGCTTGCTCAGCGACATGGCCCTTGAACCGCCCAATGACAGCATCGGTGGCGTGCTGGCGGTCAATCCCGACGAAGGCCCTCTGGTGCTGTCGACTATTCACTCAGCCAAGGGGCTGGAGTTTCACTCGGTGTTTATCATCTGGGCATTGGAAGGAAGATTTCCGTCGTTCTACAACATCAATTCCATCGAAGAGTTGGAAGAGGAACGTCGCTTGCTCTATGTCGCAGCGACGCGCGCGAAACAAAATCTTTTTATCAGCTATCCGACCAGAGTTTTTGACAGGACCCTGCGCATGGTGTTATCCCGCCCATCGCAGTTTATCGACGGCATCTCGTCACGACTGCTGGAGCCAGTCGCCCTCGTGCCAGAGGGATCTTATTGGGAGTGGGAGAGTTAAACATGGTGCAGCTTCTGCTCAACATCGTCGTCTTCATCAGCGGCGCAGTTTTAATGGCGCTCGAAATCGTCGGCAGCCGAGTGTTGGCGCCGCACTTCGGCAGCTCGATCTTCGTCTGGGGTAGCCTGATCTCGGTGGTGCTGGCCGCGTTGAGCATCGGCTATTACTGGGGCGGTTGGCTGTCGGCGCGCGAGCCGTCCTATGGCAAGCTGCTCACGCTTTTGTTGATCCCGGGTATACTGATTTTTTTCCTGCCGTTTATCTATCCGTCGGTCAATGAATCGATTGCCAGCGTCGACTTCGGCAACCGGCTAAACCCGCTCGTCGCCTGCAGCGCGCTGTTTCTCTTGCCGGGAATATTTTTGGGCACGATCTCGCCGTACGTCATTCGCTTGGCGGCAACTCATTTAGATACCGTTGGCAGTACCGCCGGGACTCTCTACGCGGTGTCGACCTGCGGCAGCATTTTTGGTACCCTGCTCACCGCGTTTTACCTGATACCAGCCTTGGGTGTGAGTAATATCATCCACACTCTCGGCATCACGCTGGTGTGCTTGTCACTAGTTGTAGTACCGTTAATCCGACTGCAGCGCGTCTCCGTGGCGCGGGCCGTCACGGCTGTTTCGTTTATTTTAGGATTGGTCAGCATGGTTTGGACTCCCTTCGCCTGGGCCAAGACGCTGTTGCAGAAAGACACTTTTTATCATCGCATCCGGATCGAAGAGGATGACGAGGCGCGCTACATGTACTTCGACCGTACCCTGCAGAGCGCGATGAATCTCAAAGACCCGACGGCGCTGCGGCTAATCTATTCACGCTATACTTCCCTCGGTTTTGCCTTTCGGCCCGACGCTAGAAAGATGCTGGTGATCGGTCTCGGCGGCGGCTCGATTCCGAAAAAGGTGCAAAAGGAATTTCCCAACATTGAAATCGACGCCGTCGACATCGACCCGGAAGTCGTGAAGCTCGCCAAAGACTACTTCCACGTCAAAGAAGGCAAGCAGATGCGGCTGCACGCTCAAGACGGTAGGCTGTTTCTGACGCGCACACAGAATCAATACGACATTATCTTGATCGACGCCTACTTCACCGACTCCATGCCGTTTCATCTGACGACCAAAGAATTCTTCGATTTGGCGCAGAAAAGACTCACTCCGAATGGCATCATCGTCGCCAATCTCATCAGCGCGGTCACCGGCCCGTCCGGCAAGATCGCTCGCGCTTTTGTCCGAACCCAGCGCCAGGTGTTTCCGCAGACTTATGTTTTCGCCGCGCGCCGCGCTGATAACGTCAGCCTCGATACGATTCAAAATGTCATTGTGATCGCGACGCGCGACAAGCAACGCGTCGACATCAAAGACATCGTCAAACGCGCCGGCGGCCTCGACAAGGGGTTGTTTCCGGACCCGATTCAAGACATCGCCGTTGCCTACTTCGACAGACCTGTCCCAGAAGATGTTCCGATACTGACCGATGATTACGCGCCGACGGATAATTTGCTCAATCCTTAGCGCGCTCCTGATAGCCTCTTGTTCGGTCCTCGGCCCGGATACGCCTCAACGAGTTGTGCGTATCAAGACGCTAGCCGACGTTTCCTTCCGCGCGAGAAATCCGCGCTGGGCCGACGAAGCCCGCGGCCTGATCGAAGCGGCATCGGACTACTACGAGCGCGAGTTCGATATTCGTCTGGTGACTCAAGGCGTTTCGGGCTGGCCCGAGAAGGAACGCATCCCGTCGACTCCCGATTTTTTGGCACGCTTGCAGAAAGAATTTTCCGGTCAATCGAAAAGCCAGGACTACGATCTCGTCGTCGCTTTCACGGCTGAAGGGGTGAGCCGTATTCTTATGGCAGGCCGACCGCGCGTCGACAGAATCGGCGATTGCAAGCAAGGATTGGCGAATTATGTCGTCGTCCCCGTCACTAAAGTGTTTCATTACCGAGGTCCCAACGCCGAGCCCGAATTCGACGTGATCGCTTTGATTCATGAGCTCGGCCATGTCTTCGGCGCCGAACACGTCAACGACAGAGAATCGTTGATGCACGAAGACTTCGGCTACCGAACCGAATTCGACGCCAAAAATCGCTCGGTGATACTGAGAAACCGCTCTTGTCCGTTTGCGAAATGAGAAGACAGGCGTTAGGCAATAGGCGCGACGCAATTGTAGGGGCAAGGCGCGCCTTGCCCCTACGAACGCCCATCGCGTGAATTTATGTTGACCAATCTCCGGGTGATCATGGTCCGGCCGCGCGGCTCCGGCAACATCGGCTCGGTAGCGCGCGCGATGAAAAATCTTGGCGCCGGTGAGCTCGCAATTGTCGGCAAGGCGCGCACGCAAAGCTTTTGGGCCAAAGCGATGGCCGTGCACGGGAGAGACATTCTTGCGAACGCCAAATGCTACGTATCGATTCGTGAAGCGATCGGCGGCTGCGCTTTGGTCGTCGGCACAACCTGCAGGCCCGGGCTGTATCGTAGCCACAGCCAAACGCCGCGCGAAGTAGCGCGCACGATCGTTGCCGCCGAACAGAAAGGCAAAGTGGCATTAATCTTCGGGCCGGAAGATCACGGCCTAAGCAACAAGGATCTCGAACATTGCCAGCTGCTGATGACGATTCCCGCACATCCTGACTACCCGTCGCTTAACGTGGCCCAAGCAGCGGTTATTTGTCTCTACGAGATTTACCTTGCGTCACTGGCTCCGCTTAAAGACGGTGGAATTCAACGCGCCGAAGCCGAGCATGTCGAGCGGCTATTCGACATCATGAAAACTTCACTACTCAAAATAGGCTTCTTGGATTCGGAAAACCCAGAGCATATGCTGCTTGCCTTCCGGCGCATCTTCGGACGGGCCGGCTTGGAAGACAAAGATGTAAGAATTCTCACCGGCATGTTCCGCCAGATCGAATGGTATGCGAAAGAAGGATGGAAAGTCGTAGAAGAAAAAGAAAAACGAGGCATCAAGATTCGCTAGTGTCCCCGTCTCAATAGTTTAACAAAGGTCTGGGTGGGGCCGTCATTCCGGCGAAAGCCGGAATCCAGGTTAGTCTGCTATTCGTTAATTTCGTTCTCGGTGGTTTCGTCCGCTGATATGGCTTGACCCAAACGAAACAGGAGCTTTTCCATGAACGTCAATCACTTCGAGATCAAGAAAACCGCGCTGCTCTTTTTCGACATCCTCAACGGCTACGTTCCGCTGGAACCCGGCAAGCCAAGAGTGCTCAAACCGTGGATTCAAAATGCCATCCGATTAAGCAAAGCAGGGCGAGCCGCCGGGCTGCCGATTTTCTTCGCCAAAGGTAACCATCGACCGGATAATGCCACCACGGCCCTGATCCTCACCGACACCAACAATTCGCTCACGCCGTGGCCCAACGGCGAAGTGACGAAGACCAAAATGCATGTCATCGCCGGCGACAAAAGCTCGGACGTGCTCGCCGATCTCGAACCGCAACCCGACGATTATTATATCGTAAAATATCGCTGGAGCGCTTTTTTTCAAACTTATTTGGACCTCGCGCTCCGCACCCGCGGCATCGACACAATCGTTGTTTCCGGCGGCTCCACCGACGTCGGCGTGACTTCGACTTTGTATTCGGGCAGGGACTTGGACTATAACATGATCGTTGTCAGCGATGCCTGCGGCACGTCGCACGATCAACGTGCGCACGACATGCTAATGGAATTGATTTTGCCGCGCATGTCGCGCGTGCGTACGACGAGCCAGGTGATCGAGATGATTCAAAAGGCAAAAGGCTAATCGCGCAACGGCGAAGATCATGACCGCGTGTCATTCTGAGGAGCGACGCGACGAGGAATCTTATCTTTCTTTTTTTGGCACGCAGAACGGTCCGAGATCCCTCACTTCGTTCGGGATGACAATTCCGGCACACAGAATTAGTGAATGACTAAGCAATAAGATCTAGGGGGAAAAATGGCAACTAACGGAACGCCACCCGTCGGTGTCAGCAAAAACATCAAAATGATCGGCAGAACGGATCTGCCTGGGGGAGGCTCCATAGTCGTGGAGAACGGCTACGCCTATGTGGGCCACATCGAGCCACCCGAAGGCACCTCGATCATCGATGTGCGAGATCCCAAGCATCCCAAGCTCGTGGCTCAGCTCGAAGTGCCGGAAGGGATTCACTCTCACAAAGTTCGCGTGAGCGGCGATGTGATGCTGATTAACTATGAGCGCTATAAATCGAAGAAAGAACCGCAAGCGGGTCTAAAAGTATTAGACATCTCGGATCGCGCAAAGCCGCGCGAGATCGCCTTCTTCAAGGCAGCGGAAAAAGGCGTTCATCGATTCACCTTCGACGGCCGTTATGCCTACCTTTCCCCGCATATGGAAGGTTACGTCGGTAACATTGCGTTGATTCTGGACCTAAAGAACCCGGAGAAACCGGAGGAAGTCGGCCGCTGGTGGATGCCGGGCCAATGGAAGGCCGGCGGCGAGACGCCGACCTGGCACGGCTGGGACCATCGGTGTCACCATCCGATTCGCCGCGGTGACCGGTTGTATATCAGCTATTGGCACGGCGGCTTCGCCATCGTCGACATTTCGAACATGAGCAAACCGAAAACTGTCAGCATACTCGACTGGAGTCCGCCCTACCCTTGCCCGACGCATACCACGCTGCCGTTCGCGAATAAGATCATGGATCGGGATTTCATGATCGTCACGGACGAGGAAGTCGGTGAGAAACTGATGCCGACGCCCAATGCTTTTCTCTGGGTGGTCGACATCACCGAAGAGACCCGCCCCATGCCGATCGCGAACTACATGATCCCCTACGACGGTGAATCAAAACCAGGGAGCCGCTTCGGCGCGCACCAGCCGGCGGAACAAGTTTACGACAACATTCACTATGTCACCTGGTTTGCCGGCGGCCTGCGCGCCCTCGACGTCTCTAACCCGTTTTCCCCGAAGGAGGTCGGCTACTACGTTCCACAGCCGGGCAAAGACCAAAAGGCCGTCCAGAGCAACGACGTCTTTCGCGCCGAGGACGGCAAACTTTACCTCGTCGACCGCTTGGATGGATTGGAAATTCTTGAAAGCCAGGTGTGAACGAGGGCGAAAACCGTTCCAGTTCAAATCGTTCCAACATGAAAGATCACTTGGACGCATACAAACGTGATAACAGCTGGAACAGTTGGAACCAATGGAACTGCTGGAACGGTTACTAATAATAGTGAAGTTATACAACGTCGCCTACTCCGGCAACTCCTATAAAGTTCGTCTGCTCCTCGCTCACCTCGGCATTCCCTGCGAGATCGTCGAAGTCGATATCTTGAAGGGCGAAAGCCGCACGGCGGAATTCCTTAAGATCAATCCGAACGGCCGCAC
Source organism: Binatia bacterium (assembly GCA_036000865.1). Lineage (GTDB taxonomy): Bacteria > Desulfobacterota > Binatia > UBA9968 > UBA9968 > DP-20. The sequence continues at coordinate 53,096 of DASYUV010000125.1, forward strand.
GCCGGTGCTCGAGGACAACGGATTCGTTCTGGCCGAGTCCAACGCTATCCTTGCTTATCTCGCGCACGGCACGAAGTTTCTGCCCGAAGACAAAAAATCCTGGGCGTTGGTGTTTCAATGGATGTTCTTCGAGCAATACAGCCACGAACCGTACATCGCCACGTCGCGCTTCTGGCTCCAGCACAAACCCGACTCACCAGAAAAAACAGCGATTCTCGCATCCAAGCGCGATGGCGGCTGGGCTGCGCTAAAAATTATGGAAGATCACCTGGCGAAGAACGATTTCTTCGTTGGTGATTACAGCATCGCCGATATTGCCCTCTTCGCCTACACCCACGTCTCCCACGAAGGCGGATTTCCCCTGGACGATTTTCCGCAGATCCGAGCTTGGATTGAACGAGTGAAGGCACAGCCTCGGTTTGTGCCGATGGGATGAAGCCTACGGAGGAACCTCGGACGGTGCGCAAGCGCACCCGAAGGAGCCAAGATGACGTTCCCGCCAGCCCGTAGGGTGTGCGCTTGCGCACCATCCGAGAGTTGGCGTAAGCGACTATGTTATACGATTTGCGGTTTCCTTAGCTCGCAGACATAAGAAGGCCATGTCCGAGTATCGACGGGCATACGTTCCTGACGGAACATACTTTTTCACCGTCAAAACCTTGGAACGCCAGCCCATCTTGACTCAAGAACATTACCGGCTCGCGTTGCGCGAAGCGATCATTGACGTACGGACGAAATTACCGTTTCAAAGTCTCGCTTGGGTTTTACTCCCGGACCATCTTCACGCCATTTGGAAATTGCCTGAGAGCGATGCTGATTTTTCGATGCGCTGGTCGCTGATTAAACAGCACGTCACACGGCAGTGTGCGGATAGAGCCGCCACAGTGCTCGTTAGCCAATCAAGGCAGAGACGCCGCGAAGGGACGATTTCGCAGCGCCGTTTCTGGGAGCATCTGATCCGCGATGAAACTGACCTCGAACGTCACGTCGATTACATTCATTACAATCCCGTGAAGCACGGATACGTACGGCGAACGGCAGATTGGCCATATTCAACGTTTCATCGCTACGTCCGCGACGGCGTGTATCCGACGGATTGGGGGAACGATGACGAACCGCCGCACTCGAACTTTGGGGAGTGAGACGGTGCGCCAGCGCACCCTACGACCTACGACCGATTCGATGCACCGGCGTTACGAAACCATATTGGCTTTAGAATTGAACCCGTAGGGTGCGCTCGCGCACCACCCGTTCATGCTACATGCGAGCTTTCTTAATCTCTTCCAGCTCCTCCAGACTCCGCGGCCAATCATCCTTCAGCAGTCTCGACAAACTTCTGTCCGCGAGCAGTTTCCCGCCCGTTTGGCATTTCGCGCAGTAGTTTGTTTCGTTTTCGGCGTGGACGATGCGCTGCACCGGCGAGCCGCAAACGGGGCATGGCTTGCGGTATTTGCCGTGCACGGCCATGTCGGGACGAAACGCTGTGACTTTCTCGGGAAAGCCGGTTCCTCGCTCTTTTCGTAACCGTTCCACCCACTCGGTGAGCGACTCACGGACTGCGTGATAAAGACGTTCAACCTCGGCGTCCGTCATCTGCTGCGTCAATCGGATCGGCGAGAGGCCCGCGCGATGGAGAATCTCGTCGGAGTAGGCGTTGCCGATGCCGCTGAAAAGATGGGGATCGGTGAGGGAGCGCTTCAGCGTGTGATTTTCGCGCGTCAACCGTTCGCGGAATTGCGCGAGACTCGCTTCAAAAACCTCCAGACCACCAGGATCATGCTCTTGGAGAGGGGCTTCGCCGCGGACCAAGTTAATTGACGCGCGCTTCTTGGTTCCGGCTTCGGTCAAAAGCAACGTTCCGTTGGGAAAATCGAAAGCGGCTTGCCCATACTTTCGGGCGATCTTTGCTCCCTTCGGCTTCCAATGAAACCGGCCGGCGATCATCAGATGAACAACGAGAAAGAATTCGTCTTCCAGCTCGAAGACGATGCGTTTGCCGAGCCGGCGAAGTGCCATGACTTTCTTTCCTTCCGCAGCGCTGATCGGCGGGTCGAACGATCGCAAAACAAACGGGCTGCCGATGCGGATTTTCAGAATCGGCTGATTTAGGATGCGTTCAGTCAGAGCCTCGATATAAACGGTTACGTCGGGAAGTTCAGGCATAAAAACTGTGGGTTTCGTTCCTCAACCCATGCTACAAATCTGCGTATCATGCCGGAGATAGGATCGACAAATGGCACAACGATCGTAGGGAACGGTCGCGACCGCTCCCTACGATCGAATCTTTGCGCCCTTTGCGATAGATAAATCTAGATCCTTCACGTTGTTCCGGATGACGTGCCCTGCCCCCGCACTGTCATTCCGAGTGAAGCGAGGAATCTTTCTCTCTCCAATCGCTGACAAGCAATCAATTCGGTTGTCCCTCGCCAAATCACGTCACCTTGCTTTTCGCCGCCGCTTCTTCTACAAACCAATCCCATGAAGATCACAAGAATCTACACCGGACCGGACAACGAGTCCCACTTCGAGGAACTCGAAGTGGACTTCAAACCCACGGGAGATACCGAAGCGAGTGCAACTCGTGAGGCAACCGGAGTTATCTTTCGCCGTGCTCCCGCCAGCCACTTCAGCTCGTATCATCCGGCGCCCCGGCGGCAGTACGTCATCACCCTGTCGGGGCAAGTCGAGATCGAAACCGGCGATGGCACTGTGAAACGATTTGGTCCCGGGGATGTGATGCTTGCGGACGACACGACCGGCCGGGGCCATATCACACGCGTCGTCGGGGGCCAACCGCGGCTCTACGTCATGATCCCTCTCAAATAAGGACAATCCATAAGCACCGTTGACTCAACCGGCCCTGGCCAGCGGGATCTTCCAACTCTCTGCATCGTGCCCTGCTCGAATCTCATGCCGTCGATGATGGTCGCGACGCTGGGAATCGCGTTACCCGAAATCCGCCAGACGTTTTCACTCTCTGAAGTTGCCGCGGCTAGTCTTTTCTCCGTGATGATGATCGCGGCGGTCACAAGCAGTATTGCTGGTCGCTTGGCAGATAAGATTGGTCGAAAAAGCGTGTTGATTACCGGTTTAAGTCTGCTCGCACTGGGCTTCGGTCTCGCCGGAGTGAGCCGGCACCTAATTCTCTTTTTCTTATTGCTTGCGATTACCGGAATCGGCTACGGCTTCACGCCGCCGTCGCTCTACGCGATCATGTCGGATCTACTGCCTCATCGGCGCGGCTTTGGCGCAAGTCTGGTTTCAGTGACCTATGGAATCGGCGGCGCCATCGGCGCCGTATTGGCGAGCCGCGTTGCTGCCGCTTTCGGTTGGCGCGCCGCGTTTGTCACCGTCGGTGGCATTGCGGCGATCGATATGCTGCTTCAGTTCTATTGGATTCGCGACCTTCATCGACCGCGAAGCGCGACTCATTCCGGTACATTCATAGAGGCGCTTTCGCTGCCTCTATTCGTTCTCGCACTCGCCGAATTTGTCGGCGGATCGGTGTTCTGGAGCAGCGCAGCCTGGACGCCAACCGCGTTGCGAACCGCCAAGGCCCTCACCCTGCAAGAGACCGGTTGGGCGATGGGTGTGTTGAGCTTGGCCAATATGCTTGGATCATTTTCACTTGGATCGTTGTCGGACAAGTTCGGCCGTAAACGGGTCATCGCGCTCAGCGCCCTTCCCGCAGCCGCGGCAGCGTTTGTCGTTTTCTATTGGTTGAAATCGCCTGTCAGTCTTACCATGGGAATTTTGGTATTCGGGCTACTCAAAGCCTCCGTGCCGGCCTTGGTGGTCGCGCTCGCGCAAGAGGTCGCGCCGGCAGGCAGCGCGGGAACCGCCGCCGGTGTCATCATGTCGCTGCATTACACCGCCGGGGTGTTAGCGCCTCTGATTGCGGCAAAGCTGATTACCGGTACCGGTGATATTCTGACGGCGATGATTTTGGCAACCGCGGGCCCTTTGGTCCTTTACAGCATTCTCATCACCGCGGCGCGCGAGCGCAGCCGTCACTCTTTTAACCAATTGTAGGATGGGTTGAGCACCGTGAAACCCATCGCACTTTCCTCGTCTGGCCCTAATTCAAAGAAGGGTGGGTTTTTTTCCTCAACCCACCCTACACGAATTCTTGCCGTTCTTTACGATTGATTTTTTTCGTACTCGTCGTGGTCGTCTACGAATGGTGCGCAAGCGCACCCTACGAAACTTGCAGAGATCCTACAAGCCGAGAATCCGCTCAGCGTTCTCGTGGAAAATTTTTTCCATCAGCTCATCCGCGAAAGCCAATTCTTTCCACTCTTTGAAGATGCGGTCGTAGGGAATGCTTGGATAGTCGCTACCAAACATAATCTTGTCTTTGAGCCGGCCCTTGATATCGCGCTTCAGTGCATCGGGGAAATATTGCGGCGCCCACCCCGACAGCTCCCATGAAACATTGCCCTTATGCAGAGCCACCGCAATCATCTCATCGGTCCACGGCCAACCCGGGTGCGCCGCAACGATATTCAAATTCGGAAAATTGGCGGCGAGTTGATCGATCGCCGCGGGGTGCGCGTGGCGGATCACCGCGCCCAGACCGCCGGGCATGCCGGCGCCCATACCCGTAGTGCCAACATCGATCATCACCGGCACTTTGAGCGCATCGATAGTTTCCCAGAGCGGATAAAATCTCCGCTCATCGACGGAGAAATGGCCCATGATTGGATGAAAGTGAAATCCGAAAAGCTTCAACTCTTCGATTGCCTTTTTCGCGTCCTCGATCGCGCGCGCGCCCTTCAGCGGATCGACCGCGCCCCATGCCTGGCGAATCACGCCAGGATGATTATCGCGCAGCTTGGCGACGTATTCGTTCGTGCACGGCGGCGAGCCGGTAACGGATTCGATGTCGAAGGCCACGAGCACTGCCTCCACCCCGGCTTGCTTGAATTCTTCGATCACGTCCGCTTCGCTCTTCCATGTCCAGGCGCGGTTCCAGTACTTCGCTAGCGCTTCGACGTAGGATCCTTGAGATTTGATCCAGGGCTCGGTGTTGGGATAGCAATGTAAATCGATGATTCTCATAGTTTCGTCTGGCTCCTTGCCACGATACTTAATGATTTCGGCAGGCTGCGAGGATAACTTTCACCGCTTTGAAGTGTCAAGGCGCGATATGCTGTAGTGTCTCGATGCGCGTGAGATCCCTCACTTTGTTCGGGATGACACCTCGGTCAATTGTCATTCCGAGCTGAGCGAGGAATCTTTCCTGGTCGTTAGCAAAAGCTCAGATTCTCAATGCCCCACGGATTACTTGCTAGACATTCCTCCGCGCCTGGAGTAATTGGGATTTCGTCAAGGAGGTCAAACGATGTTCACGCGCACATGGTCCACCTCAGAGCGGAAATATGACGTCGTCGTCGATCGCGACGTAAAGGTGCGCATGCCCGACGGCACGCTGCTCGATGGCGACATCTATCGTCCCAAATCGGAAGAGAAATTTCCCGTCATCATCGGCGCCCATGCGTACAACAAGAATTTGCAATCGCCGCCGCTGCTCCCGGTCGGCTTCACGCCGATGCGCGGTTACATGGAAAGCGGCGACTCGACTTTCTTTGCGCGCCGCGGTTACGTTCACGCGGTTTTCAACGTCCGCGGCAGCGGCAGCTCCGAAGGCTTCTATCAATTGATGGGGCCGCAGGAAGTGCGCGATATCTGCGACCTTATCGACTGGCTCGCGGCGCAGCCGTGGAGCAACGGTGTGGTCGGCATGTTCGGCGTCTCTTATTTCGCGCGCCTGGCCAAAGCGGTGGCCGCGCTGGGACCGAAGCCACTCAAGGCGATCTTCGCGCCGTTCGCCGGCACTGACGACTATCGCCACCGCTGCTATCACGGCGGCATCCTGGCCCATGGTTTCATCAGTCACTGGCGCAACAGCTTGCACAAACCCAACTATCGAAGCCTTTACAAAGAGAAACACGGCGAGGCCGCGTACAAAGAAGCGATCGCGTTAGCGCTGCGCGACGAAGAGATTGTGGCGCAGCCGGGGCTGCGAGAAGCGCTGCAGAACCCCGATGCGGGCACCAACGCTCTGATCGTCGACTTCGTATTGCATCCATTCGACGGCCCGTTCTGGCGCGAGCACAGCGCACAAGATGAAAAGGCGACGATCCCCGCCTACCTCGGCGCCTGTTGGGGCAACTATGGACTTCATCTGCCCGGCGCATTCTCGGCGTGGAAAAAATGGCGCGGGCCAAAAAAAATGGTGATCGGGCCGGGAGTTTACCTCGATCGGCCGGTTTATCAGTATCAAGACGAGTCGCTGCGCTGGTTCGATTATTGGCTCAAAGGCATCGACACCGGGGTCATGAATGAGCCGCCGATCCGCTGCTTCATCCCGCCCACCGGCGAATGGGAAAATTTAACCGATTGGCCACCGCCCGAGGCGCGCTGGACGACGTTTTATCTGCACAAGGATGGCATACTCAGCGAGCACGAGCTTTGGCCGGCAGAAGGCGCGGATTCGTTCGACGAATCGAACTTTGAACATGGCGCGCTCACTTACGCAACGCCGCTGCTGGTGGAAAATACCGAAGTGCTCGGCCCGAGCGTGCTGACGCTTTATCTTTCTATCACAGACACCGATGCATTGCTGTTCGTCACTCTACTGCTCGTCGATCGCGACGCCAAGGAACATGAGCTGACGCGCGGCTGGCTGCGCGCCTCGCAACGCAAACTCCGCGACGGCAGTGAAGCCTGGGAGCCGATTCAGGCGCATGAGGCGCGCGAGCCCCTCGTACCGGAACAAATCTACGAGCTAAAAATTCCTATTGTGCCCACGGCGCGCCTGTTCCAAGCCGGCGAGCGTGTCGCGATTCGCATCAAGGGCGCCGACGAGGAACCAGCGTTGAATTCGCTGCAAGCGCTGGCGCGCAATCACGTGCGCCGCCCGCGCCCCGCGCGCATCACGATCCACCACGACCAATCCCACCCGTCGCACCTCGATCTCCCAATTACCCGCGGCAACATTGTCGGCACATTCTTTTCCGGTGGAGATATCAGCTCGTTCGGTTTGTCGCACTGAATAATTGTTGATTTTGCAACTCAAAGTAATCGAGTGTTTACTCGGCGTGAATTGAAACAATTAGAAGACGATTTTCAATCGAAACGGAATAGAAACGATGTCAGCCGAAATCAAAGTGCTTAGTGCCGGCGCGGTTCAGCCGGGTTTGGTAAAGGTGATCGATGCCTTCCGGTGGGACACCGGTAATGAAGTCAGCGTCACGTTCGCCACCGCCCCAACGATCCGCCAACGCTTGGGTAGCGGCGAAACGGTGGATCTCGTGATCGCGCCGCCGGAGCTGTTCGATGAGCTAGAAAAAACCGGCAGAGCCGCGGATCGCGGCGCGGTGGGCCGCATCGGCGTCGGCGTCATGGTTCGCCACGACGCGCCACTGCCGAAGATCGCTACCGTCAATGAGTTCAAGCAGTCTCTGCTCAACGCCGAATCTATCGTTTACAACCAGGCCTCGACTGGAACCTATCTCGAAACCTTATTCGACCGCCTGGGCATCAGCGTGCAATTGAAAGCGAAGACGACGCGCTATGCCGATTTTACCGCCGTCCGCGATCACGTCAGCAAAGGCAAGGGCAACGAAATCGGCCTCGGCGCGACCACGGTTATCATCGAGAGCGAGAGCAAGGGGCTGAAATTCGTTGGACCGCTACCAGCCGAAATTCAAAATTATACGACGTACGCCGCAATAGTTATCGCGACCAGCCCAGTCAGAGACGAGGCAATGGCGCTGCTTCGTCATCTCACCAGCCCCGCCGCTAAGAGCTTATTCACAGCAGCCGGCGTCGAATGAGCTCCGACCGCTGTCCGCGCCACCATTCGTAAACTGCACCCGTGGCGCCAGGACCGACAACTCAAGTCCTTAACCGTCGCGAATTAAGAAAACGCATTCATCCTCATGATGAAGGAGGCAACTTTCGCAGATACTCGCGCCGCAATAATAACAGTTAAATTCGTCGCCGTAGCGAATGTCATTTCTGCATTCACCGCATTCTATGGTTCCATTGATGAGTTGAAACATCAGACCATTTCGTTATTCGAGCGGGTGCTCGAAAAAACTGTCAAGCGATTCATCCAATCCCGAAAGATGCGGCTTAGCACGGTTTCACTAAGCCGAGCAATGAAGAAAACGGTTTTGCTAAAATTTTTTGGGCGTTGGCGCGGGACGCGCTAGAGAAACCTCGCCGATTCCGAGATCGACTGCAGCGAAATCATCAACCGCGGCGAAAAGGGCCATTGAGCACGGAATGAAGTGGCCAAGGGAAAATTCCTACAGCTCATTGGAAAGCACTAACAGGCCTGGAACTCATTTGACGCATTCAACGGTGCCACAAATGAGACATCGTTAGCCCACCGGTTCAAAATCGTAACAAATTCGGACGAATCAAAACCTTTATCAAAAATGATTCCGCCGCAGGCACAGGCTTTGCTCCTACAGAGTGTAGTAGGCAACGGAGGTGAAACATGGAAGTACTGCACGAGCCAACTGAGGAGTCGGTCTTAGAGCTTCAACAAATGCTCGAGACACCCATTGAAGATCAAGCGACATTTTATGAGCTGAATTTGCTTGGCAGCGTCTTAGGGAATGGGGTTCAACTACTAAAATCGTCGGAAAGCGACGAAGAAACCTGTGATATACTTCGCCAAATGATCAAAAGTGCCTTTGTCATCGGACGCAGGCACGCTAACCAGCTCGTATGATTTGCCCAATCCGCGCGCGCGTGCAGCTTTCGCGTTCGCTATTTGCGCTTCGCTCCGTGCAGTACCAACTCCTGCGCGGCAAATCTTAAAGCAGTCTCCGCTGCTTTCGTCTCGGCCTTCTATACCATCAATCCGCTGGTCCTCGAAGCGGTAACATTTTTTCCTCTCTCGCGGCGAGAAACGAGTACATGCCCCATCTTTCGCCGCGAGATTTAACTGTCAGCGAATCAGGTCAGTCGTAGTAGTCGCGGTTATATCTTCTGCTGCAGCAGCCGAAGACGTCGTAAAGCGCACCGGCCGTCCCTCCGACGCCGGCTCCGATAGCTGCGCTTCTGCCGACATTGGAATGCGTCGCCGCGCCGATGCCGGCACCTGCCGCTCCGCCCAACGTAGCCCCAGTCAAGGTTCCACAGCCGCCGGCTGTTAACGCTACCAACGACACGCCTAAAATCGCTGCGCGTATGTGTTTGTTAAAATCGATGGTCATTGCCCACCTCCTTACTTACAAAGGAAGCCGCAAATCTTGTTCCAATGATAAAATATGTAAGATCCACGATTGGTCAAAAATTTGACTGACCAAAAGACCTCGGAAAAAGCGTAAGTTGCGCAGTATGCAAATCGATGTCGGCAAAAACCGACGTGCTTAATCCGCCTAAAGCGGAAGTGATTCGGCGTTTCACGAACAGGTAAAATTTCACGGACAGGTAAAAATGGTCATTTTTTATTCAGGTGGACGGAACGAATATCCGGATGTAAATTTGATCCCGGCTCTTATGTCTGTAACGACTTGAACGAAGCGTAGCGATTGAACGATTGGAACGTTTGGAACGGGCTTCAGTATTAATATTCATGCGCATCATCGTGCACGTCGATATGGACGCTTTCTATGCCGCGGTCGAGGAGCGTCTCAATCCTGCCCTACGAGATCTTCCGGTCGCAGTGGGCGCCGACCCAAAAGAAGGCAAAGGCAGAGGCGTTGTCACGACCGCCAACTATAGGGCCCGAAAGTTCGGCATCCACTCGGCTTTGCCGATCTCGCGAGCGTGGCGCTTTGCCGAGGCCGCGCGCAGACGAGGTGAACCGGCGACGGTCTTCATTCAGCCGAATATGCCTTTGTACCGAGAAGTGTCCGGCCGCATCATGCAAATTTTGCAGCGCTGCGCCGACGCTTTCGAGGAAGCGAGCATTGACGAAGCGTACCTCGATGTATCGTCACGGGACAATTTCGCCGCTGCGACGGAACAGATGGCACAGCTCAAGGCCGAGATCCGCGAGCGGGAGGGGCTCGGCTGCTCCGTCGGTATCGGCCCGAACAAGCTTATCGCCAAGATCGCCTCGGGACATCAAAAGCCGGATGGTTTGACTGTGATCGCGCCGGAGCTGGTTGAAAATTTTCTTAATCCGCTGCCCGTTCGCGTCATTCCGGGGATTGGCCCTAAGAGCGAACGTTTTCTGCACGAACGGCATCTTCATACCGTTGCAGACCTCCGCCAGGTTCCGCAGTCCACTCTAGTGGAGTGGTTCGGCAGATGGGGCCAGCGGCTGTTCGAAAAAGCCCGCGGCATCGATGATTCTGAAGTGTCCAACGAATGGACGCGAAAATCGCTCGGCGAGCAGGAAACCTTCGAGGAGGATACTCGGAGTCAGTCCATCGTCACGGCGCGTCTCGATCTTATGGCAGAACGAATAGTCACGAAACTACGGGGAAAGGAGTTCAAGGGCTTTCGTACCGTGACGGTGACCGTTCGGTTCGGTGATTTTCAGACCAGCAGTCGCTCGCGCAGTATCAAGGACGGCATCCCGATCGATGATGACGATCAAGCGCTGCGCCGACTCAAAGAAGAAGCGTTGTCGCTGATACTGCCTTTTTTCGACGCTCGCGCGAATCCGCGCGGAAAGGCATTCCGTCTGATCGGCCTGCGCGTGGAAAAACTCTTCTGAACATTCTCAGCGCCACCACAGTGAAATATCCGAAATCGTCATCACTGCAGAGGCACAGAGTACGCAGAGGTTTGTTTCTAGTAAATCGTCCACTCGAGTTGCCTTCGTCTCCTTATCTCCCTATCTCCCCGACTCCTTGTCTGCCTTCCGCTATCACGAACAGTTTTTTAACTCCGCGTCCTCAGCGCCTCTGCGGTGCATGAATTCCCTAGCGGAAGTTCACAACTAGTTTGTCTTTCCTTGAACTTTTGAACCTTGAACGGACTTTTACTCCGTAACGATTTGAACGGAGCAGAGCGGGTTGAACATTTTGAACGATTGGAACAGGCCTCTGTATTAGATAGCTAGCGATTGAACGACTGGAACGGGCCGCCGTTTTATATATAATTTCGTTTGAATTGCGGGTAAAAAGAAACAACATGACTTCATTAAAAATCTCTACCTGGAACGTCAACGGGATCCGCGCGCGCGAGGCCCAGGTTCTCGAATGGGTCGAGCGCGAGCGGCCGGACGTGATCTGCCTGCAGGAGCTCAAATCGACCGTAGCGCAGGTGCCGGCGGCGCTCTGCGAACTGCAGGGATATCGCTGTTACTGGCACGGCGCGCGCGCCTACTCCGGCGTGGGCCTCCACATCCGGTGCGACGCGTTCGCGGAGGAGCCGCTCTTCCGCCATCCCACTTTCGATTTCGAAACTCGCATCGTGAGCGCCCAGCTGGGAGATCTGCTCTTCGTCTCCGTCTATGTGCCGAACGGCGGCAAGGATTTTCCCGCGAAGATGGAATTCCTGTGCCAGATGGAGGCGTTCATCGGCGAAGCTCACGCCGGCGGCATGCGCGTCGTCCTGTGCGGCGACATCAATATCGCGCGCACCGAACGGGACGTTCATCCGAAAGAGCGCAATCCCGCGCTCGTAGGGCAGCGGCCGGAGGAAAGAGAAATGTTCGAGCGCATCCTGGCGCGCGGGCTCGTCGACGTCGGCCGCGCCCTAGACCCGGACAACGATAATCTTTTCACCTGGTGGGCGCCCTGGCGCAAGTTGCGCGAGCGTAATATCGGTTGGCGACTCGATTACGTCCTGGCGAGCGCATCCCTGGCGTCGAAAGCCGCTCGGTGCGCCGCCTATCGCGAGGTCGGAACCAGCGATCATGCGCCCGTGGTCGCGGTGTTCGATCTGAACGAAGAGCCGAGCAAGCCGCAAGACTCGTGTACGTGATCGTGGATCGTGATGGTTCGACAGGTTCACCATGAGCGGAGTCGAATAGCACCGCAGAGGCGCAGAGGCCGCCCTTCGCGCCGTTGCGCGAGTTACTTCGATTTCTTTGATTCTCTACTTTGCACCCTTTGCGTTCTTTGCGGCTAAATTCCGAATCCGAATCTTATCTCACTATGTGACCCTTGTGCCCTTTGTGGTCAATTGTCTTCTTCGGTTGCGGCTCTGCCGCGCTAGGTTCTTTGCGGTGAGTTAGTTCGGATCGAGTGAAATGAAACGCCGATGAAAAAATCCCGTTCGCAAACTCCCGATCTCAGCGCATTCGGCAGGCTCGCCGAGTACAATCGCAAGCGCCGGTTCGAGGTTACGCCGGAGCCCGCCGGCAAGCCGGGACGCGCGCGCAAAAAAGCTCTCGAATTCGTCGTCCAAAAGCATCGCGCCAGCCGCTTGCACTACGATTTTCGCCTGGAGCACGACGGCGTGATGCTTTCCTGGGCGGTTCCCAAAGGCCCGTCCCTGGATCCGGCGAACAAACGCTTCGCGATGCAGACCGAAGATCATCCCATCGAATACAATCAATTCGAAGGCGTGATCCCGGAAGGGGAAAGGGGTGGCGGAACCGTGATGATCTGGGATCGCGGCACCTGGGAGCCCGAAGTGGCGGATATCGAAGCCGCGCTCGCCAAGGGCGATCTCAAGTTCACCCTGCACGGCAAGAAGCTGCGCGGCTCATGGGTGCTAGTGAGAATGCGCGACCGCCAATGGTTGTTGATCAAGCACCGCGATAAAGCCGCTTCGACGGTGGACATCGCTGCCGCCAAACCGCGCTCGGCGGTGTCACGACGGACGTTGGCCGGGATTGCCCGGCGCGCCGGCGCCACCGCGCGCCAGCTCGCCCAAGCCGATGAAGCCGACCGATAACACTCGACCGCGGTGCCGGCGCTTTGTACCGCCGCAAGGCATTTGAACGGCTTTTAGTCTGTAACGATTTGAACGTAGCGAAGCGATTGAACGACTGGAACCGTTCATGGTGAGCTTTGTCGAACCATTGGAACGGGCTTCAGTATTATTGTTGTGATGTTTCTCGATCCGGCCAGAGATATCAAGATCGGTACGTCAGGGTATTCGTATCCGGGGGCGCCGCCCAAAGGCTGGTATGGCGCTTTCTATCCACAGAAGAAGAGTAAAGAATTCGACGAGCTGAAATACTACTCGCAAATTTTCAATACGTGCGAGATCAATAACACGTTCTACCGGCCGCCCTCTCCGGCGGTCACCAAGGGATGGGGCGACAAAACACCGCCCGACTTCGCATTTTCCGTGAAGCTTTGGCAGAAGTTCACCCACCTGATGAAGGTTTCTCGAAAGAAATCCGATGAGCCATGGGAGCCTGCAAGTCAAAGCGACTTTGATGAATTTCGCGCCGGGATCCTCCCGTTAGCCGAAGCGGGGAAACTCGGCGCGCTGCTGCTGCAATACCCGGCCGGATTTCACTGCTCACCGGAAAACATCGAAAAGGTCGAGAGCACGCTAAGATGGTTCTACGATTATCCCAAAGTGGTCGAGCTTCGTCACAAAAGCTGGAGCGAGAAAAGCCCCGAGCTCAAAGCGCTTTTATTGGAGCACAGAGCTAGTGGGGTTCTGATCGACGAGCCTAAGTTTGCCACTTCGATCCGCCAGCAAGCCGAAGCGATCGGCGACATATTTTACTTTCGCGCCCATGGCCGCAACGCCAAAGCGTGGTGGAATCCGAAGGAGTCCTGGGAGCGCTACGATTACTTGTACGCTCGCGAAGAAGTGAAACAGCACGCGGAGCGGATCAAAACTGCCGCCAGCACGCCGGGAGTGAAAAAGGCATTTGCGTTTTATAACAATCATGCGCGTGCGAATGCGCCGGCAAACGCGATCATGCTGTCTCAGGAATTGGCAGTCAGGCTTAAAGCGATGCCGCCGGAGGGCATGGTCACGAAATTTCCCGAGCTGGTGCAGGGCATGGTTCCATAGCATGGACCACAGCGGAAGAAAAATGGCCGGATCAGCGTGATGGGAGTCTAGCCTGCGCCGAGGAGCAAAACGCCGAGCCCCGCGCACGCCAGGCCGGCGATTTGAATCCGGCGCAGGCGTTCGCCAAGCACCAAGCGTGCGAGAAGGATCGTGCTCGCGGGGTAGAGCGACGTCAGTGTCGCGGCGATGGTCAGCATGCCCTCGCGCGTAGCCAGTAGGTAGAGCACGTTCGCGAAGATGTCGAGCGCGCCGCCGACAACGATCAGCGACACCACGTCGCGCCCGACGCACAATGGCGGCCGCCGCAAGAGGGCGACGGCACCGAGGGCAACCAGCGAGGCCAGCCGCGCTGAAACGAGTGGCAACAGGCCGGAGGCAGGACTGGTCTGCTTGAGTGCAGCGAAAAACACGCCGATCAGGACGCCGGCCGAAAGCGCAGCAGCGAGCCCGTGTGCCGCGCCCCAGCCAAGTCCCGCCTTGGCCTTTTCCCGAGTTCCGTCTTGACCGATGAGCGTGATCGCCATCATGGCGAGCGCCACGCCTGCGAACGCGCCCACCGACAAGCGATCACCGATCACCATGCCCGCCACTGCCGATACCACAACCGCCAATACGCCGGTGACGGGGGCAACGACGCTCATCTTGCCGGTTGCTAACCCCTGATAGAGAAGCATCAGTCCGATGCCGAGCGCCCCGCCCGCCACGGCGCCCCACGCAAAATCAGCGCGGGTCGCGGTCGCAGCAGGCAAGAAGGGCAACACGAGCAGCAACGTGAGGAGACCGGCAAGCTGAGAGAAAATCATCACCGGCATGACGGAAGATCGCCGCGAGGCCAGGCCGCCGAGGAAATCGGCGCTGCCGTAGAGAGTCGCCGACAGAAGTGCAAAGACGATCGCAGCCATTGAGTTTCAGACTAACCGCAAGTTTAATGAAGTAAAGTCGGGAACAAGGGATTAACAGATAAGACGGTTATGCCAGGCGCCAAAATCACTCGCGAAGAAATCAAAGAAAAAGGCCGAGCCGAGCAAAACTACTGCAAGCACGCCGGGTGTGAAGCAGGCATTTGCGTTTTATAACGACCATTCACGTGCGAATGCGCCGGCGAACGCGATTTGCGGTCTCAGGAATTGGCGGTCAGGCTTAAAGCGATGCCGCCGGAGGACGTGCATCACGATCGGAGCCGATATTTTCGTTCGATCTCCTCGACGTACCCGCTCTTGACGACCTTGCTCAGGATGCGCTGATCGAGAAGATCCTCGACATTAAATTTCGCTATTTTAGGATCGCGCAGAGCGATGATCTCCTGGACCGTTCTCAAGCCCTTTGCAGTCACAAATGTATAAGACGTCAGATCCTCCAGAAGATTTTTGTAGCCGATCTCCGCGAGCTGCCTGTCCACCTTGATATGTTTCTGCAGAACGGCGAGGCCCCGTTCTTTCTGCGAGCGCATGATTGCGCTGGCCTCGATAAGCGCTTTGATAAAGTTCTCTACGACCTGCGGGTTCTTTTGGATAAAAGACTCCGCGCTCATGAAAGGGCTGGAAGGAAAAGGGATCCGACTTAAATCGAATAGCACTTTAATTCCCAGCCCCTGAAGCTTCACAGACTGCAATTTATCGAGCGCGGCGCCATCAATGATTCCGGTTGCCAGAGATTGGGCAATCACGGTGCTGTCGCCTATGGCCTGAATATTGATGTTATCCCTTTGCGGGTCCAATCCCATTTCCCTGAGCGACAGCATGGTAAGACTCCAGAGAAGACCGCTAAAGTCCTGAACTCCTATTTTTTTGCCTCTCAAATCACGCGGACTAGTAATTGACGGCGATACCAGAAAATTGTACGACGCCCTTTCAGCGAAAAGTGAGAAGAGAATTTTGAGCTTCGCTCCTTGTGCTGCAGCCGTAAGCATACTGGAAGCACTTCCCCGGACAAACTGCACCTCGTTAGAGACCAGGGCCGAAACTTGTATAGGAGCGCTACGCACCGTAACGAGATCCGCCTCCAATCCATGCTTGGTAAAAACCCCTTCCTCTTTGGCGAGCCAGAGAGGCGTCCCGGCTGCGGATACACCGGAATAAGCAATTCTGATTGGCTCAGCGCGGACCGGCGCAGCCGACAGCGCCATAACCAGAATGATCCAAGACGTTCTAGCTAACATAAAGATGATCCTCCGTGAAATTATTGAGAGAGAATTCGCTTACAAGATCACCCGCACAATGTGTATTCCGAAATTTGACTTCACCGGTAACGACTTGAACGGAGCAAAGCGATTGAACAATGGAACGTTTGGAACGGACCCGCTTAGCCGAGTCGGATTTACAGTTTCTAATTGCTGTTCACGTAGTTGGACACTTCGATCAAATTCATGTCGAGGTCACGGAAATACACCGACATCATCAGCCCTCTTGCCCCATTTCTTTCAACGGGTCCGCCGATTAGATTTACACCACACAAATTCAGGTGGGCGATAACGTCCGAAAGGGAGACAGAAGTAATAAAGCAAACATCGGCCGAACCGGGTGTTGGCTTTTCCGCTTTCAAAGTACTCTCGCGTCCGAGTTGTTGCAGGTTGATCTTCTGCGATCCAAAGGACAGAGCCTTCCTATTCTCGCCAAAGGTGACGATCTCCATCCCCAGCACCTTCGCGTAGAACTTACAGGTCGCATCAATGTCTTTTACCGTCAAAACCACGTGGTCGAGGCTGTCAATCTTCATTGGATACCTCCCGCGAGCAACATTTCGACGTTTTGATAATTTTCAAAACGTGCAAATTCCCTTCCGAGTCCTAAGTGTCTTAAACATTTTGAACGGAGCGCAGCGGTATAACAATAACTCCGCTCATGGTGAGCTTGTCGAACCATTGGAACGAATGGAACGGGCTTCGGTTTTGGGTGAGCGTAGCGGTTGAACGACTGGAACCATTAGAACGCGATTGAACGTTTTGAACGACTTGAGCACGCTGACGAATCTCAGTGATCAACCTCTAATTTTCATTTCCGCCGCTAGAATTTTATTGTCGGGAGTACCTTTCCAGATCACGTTTCTCGCCAATCCGTAAATCTCCGCCAGCATATAGAGCGGCGCGAAAGGCACGTCCTCCATGAGTATGCGTCCCGCCTGCTGCAGTATGGCAACGCGCTTTTTGTGATCGCCGGTTTTCTGCTCCTCGTCGATGAGCTTGTCGAATTCCGGGTTGCTGTAACCGATGCGCTTAGAGCCACCGGTGCGAAAATACTGCTCGAAATAGGTATCGCCGTCGCTGCCGTTGCTGCCGGCGTAGTAAAGCGGCAGCTTGCCGCCATTGACGCCTTCCTTGCCCCAATAGACGGCGTATTCTTGAGAGACTAGCTCCACTTTGATGCCGACTTTTCCCAGCTGGTTGGCGATGACTTCGCAAACCTCTTTGCCTTTGAGATGGCGGTCCGGAGCAAAATGAAGCTTGAGCTCGAGACCGTTGGGATAACCCGCTTTGCCGAGAAGCTCGCGGGCTCTACTGGGATCGTAAGAATCTTTATTTTAGGATCGTAGCCAACCCAATTCGACCCCAACGGACCGTCCACAACGGCGCCGTGGCCGTCATAGATATGCTTCAACATGACATAGGGATCGAGGGCATAGTTGATGGCCTGGCGCACGAGCTTATTGTCGAAGGGCTTGAAGGCCACGTTCATGCCCAAGAAATACATCCGAAAGCCAACCACCTTTTCTACTCGATTGCGCGGATGCTTGCGGATGCGCTCGATGTCTTCGATCGGCAGATTGCTGATCACGTCCGCCTGACCCGCCAGCAATCCCGCAACCCGGGCCGCTTCCTCCTTCACCCCTTTAAGAACCACTTCCTTGATTTGAGGTTTCGCTCCCCAGTAATCGTCATTGCGCCTCAACACTAAATTACCGCCCCGCTGCCAGCTGACAAATTTATAGGGGCCGGTTCCGTTGGTGGAGTTGTCGAGCTGATCGCCGGCATCCTTGCAGACAATGAAACGAGTCTCCAGACGGGACAGCATGAGCGCATTCGGATTCTTGGTCGTCAAGATGGCGGTATAGTCGTCCGGGGTGTCGACTTCGGTATTTTGAACGGTCGATCCCTGCATGCTTCGCTTATCGTTTTGCAATTTATCGATCGAATAGGCGACGTCCTTCGACGTAAACGAAGCGCCGTTGTGAAAGCGGATACCTTTCCTCAGGTGAAAAACCCACTTTCTCCCCTGAAACTCCCACGACTCGGCCAGCACGCCGACATATTCGTTGCGTCCGTAGTCCATCTGGATCAGGGGCTCTATCATGTGTCGCCAAATACCTGTAATGCCGCCGCCGCTGTAACCATAGGGATGCAGCGAATCCAGGCTAACTCCTTGATAAATGACTACCCGATCGTTGGAGAACGCCCAACCCGTCCGGGCGACAGATGGGGCGATCAGAGCGCCCAACCCGAGAGCGGCGCTTCGACGCAAGAACTGGCGTCGATCTAATGTCGTACTGCGCGTACGCATGCGATGTCTCCTTACCCTGTCCTGCATTCAGCGAGCGTTCGCGAATGCTCTCTGAATTTCTTGGCGTGACCGGTCGACAACTTCCCGGAAATTGACCAGAGCCACTTATATTCACCTACTTAAAGGGTGTCAATAAAATGTCTGGACTCGTCAGGCCGAGGTTACATCCCTAGAGTAGTTTCAAACCTTCGGATGTGATGAAAGGTTTGGCTGAAGGACTTCGCTTTAAACGTGTCGAGAACGCCGATGGGTATCGAACCATGCTCGATCTATAGTATAAGCCACAACAAGAAACGGAGAGGCTCCATGAAAAAAGGTTTCTTCCTCCCGGCGTTCGTATTCGTGATCTGTGTCGCGACCGGCTTCTGCGGGTTAGCGGCGGACGCGCCGCCCGAAAAGATTCGGGTGGCGATCTCATCCATAAGCACCAGCCAAGTGAACGTTTGGGTACCTCTCGATACCGGCCTATTCAAAAAGTACGGGCTCGACGTCGAACTGGTCTATATCAGCGGCGCGCCCGTCGGCACCGCAGCGTTGATGTCCGGCGAAGTCGTCATCAGCCAAGGGGGGGTAGTGGGTTCGATTAATTCAAATCTCAAAGGAGCCGGAACTTACATCATTCTCGGGGGCGCCGACCGCTTTCCTTATCAACTGGTCGTGCCTCCGAGCATCAAACACCTCTCGGACCTTAAAGGGAAAAGATTCGCGGTCTCCCGCATCGGCTCAGCCGACCATACCGCGACGATGTTCGTGCTGCCGAAACTGGGCATCCAACCCGATAAGGAATTGAATATCGTGCAGGTTGGCTCGGTCCCAAGTCGCTTTGCCGCTCTGGTCAATGGCTCAGTAATGGGCGCATTACTGATACCGCCGGAAACAGTGAAGGCAAAAGAACTCGGCTACCGGGTTCTTAGCAACTTCGCGGACATCGATATCGCCTACCAGCAGAACGGCGTTTACACTACACGAAACTTGATCAATCGGAAGCCCGACATGATGCGCCGCTTTGCCACCGCTTATTCAGAAGGGAACCACTACATCCACACGAATCCCAACGGCACACAAAAGATCATGCGTAAATATCTCCAGGGCGACGAAAAAGCCATTGAAGAAGCGTACACGGAAGTCGTTATAAAGGCGACGCCCAAGATTCCGTATCCGAGTAAACCAGGCATCCAAACACTTTTGAATTTCATCGCGAAGACGACACCTGAGGCCGCGATCGCGAAGCCGGATGACTTCATCGAGGCTAGATTCGTAAAGGATCTTGAGGATAGCGGCTTTTACGTTCGGTTGTACCGTGAAAAGTAAGAGAGGGTCAGAGTGACCCCTTTATTCGCACTGACCCCATTATTCAAAGATTATTTTGGACAGCAGTAAGCCTGTCTCTTTTTCTTCCCCCGATTGATGCACAAGCTTTTTGCTGCCTAAGAAATTTTTTCCCTGCCCGGTAAAATTGTACAGCTGGCACTCTGTCAATCGACGAGCAATCGAAAGATAAACGATCAGTAGATCGGTTAAACCATGAAAATCTGATGAATCCAAAACCACAGCATATTGAAGTAATAACCGCGCCAAACCCGCCCAAACAAACCGGTATGGTTGTTGCTCTATGCACCGGACGTTCTAAAAACTTTAACGGGAGGATCTCTATGCATTCTGACAAACTTAGGCGGTTTCTAGCGGTCAGCGCCATGGCATTTTTCCTTGGCGCAAGTTCGGCACAGGCGCAAGTGTCTATAATAGGCGATAGTGACGGTGATGGCGTGCAGGACATTGAGGATCAATGTTCGAACAGTGATCTTTCGGCGACGGTATTTATCAACGGTGTCAATACGGGAATCCAGAACACCGGGGCCAATCCGGCAGGTTGTACGTTTGCTGACCTCGTCCAGGAGATGATTGACGAATGCCTCGATGACGCGAAAAATCACGGGCAATTTGTGAGCTGCGTGTCTCATGAAACCAACATTCTCAAGCGCGCGAAAACTATCACTGGGAAGCAGAAGGGCAAGATCCAAAGTATCGTTGCGAAAATGCAATAGTGCCTCAATCCCAATCTCGACCGATTCTCGTTCAATCTCAGCTCCCCTTTTGGTTTATTGACCAGAAGGGGAGTTCGAGCCTCAAACACCACCGCCGCTGGGCAAACAAAACTGAGGCGTCAAACGACTAGAGCGCCGACAAACGATTGGAACGGAGTGAAGCAGCATAACAATAACTCCGCTCATGGTGAGGTCTGTCCTGAGCGGAGCCGAAGGATCGAACCATTGGAACGACTGGAACGGACCGGTCCCTGTGATGAACGGAGCGCAGCGATTGAACGATTTGAACGGAGTGCATCGCTGCGAGTTCCCTCGATCCCATTTCGCGGATGCATGCTTTTCGAGAATTCGCTCTTACGCATCTCTGCTCGCCGCTTCTCGACGAGATCGTGCCGCAGCCCCACCACTAAGATCCGCCGCCCACTCTTGGAACGGGTACATTGTCTTTGTACCGGACAGAAATCACATTGGCTCGCCCACTCAATGCGGTAGTACTCGGTTCACATGTAGGTATCTCGGATCCGGCTGCACTGAGTGCTTAGGTTTCCCTGAGAGCCGTCAAAGGGATCTCTTGTTGACAGTTTTCTCGACTTGCCCCACGACTCAGCCGCCACTCCCGTTCAAGGTTTAAAAGTTCAAGGGAAGATAAATCTGAGGGGATCTTCAATTCTTGAAACGTCGACCGAGCCGTTTCGCTGGCAAACTGCGCCATACCTCCTCGGCGGCGTTGAATTGATCCGCAATTTGCTGCGTTGTTCGTTGCGCCGAAGGCAAATTAAAATAGGGGATCATACCTAAGAGGCTCCCTCTGAAACTGTTTCAAATCGCGATCAGCTTCCCGGCGTCGGCGGTGATCAGAAAAGGATTCGGCGTCCGGCCTAGCCTGCGCGAATCCATTCATCTTCCATGGTTTGCAAAGCAAGCAGCCGGCCCTTTGGTTCTTTGAGCGTTTACGTTTGTGATGAGCCATGGTGACTCTCTCAGGATTGAAACCTGCTCCGATGATTATGAAGAAGTAGGTTACGGTTTTTCGGCGACGACTTTGCTGTTTTTCCAAACGTAGATCGGCGTGCCGTGCATGCGCGCCGTCTTGCGCGCGACCTTAGCGGCGCGGCGGCGCGCGCGCGGCCGGCTGCGAGAGTTAACGGAGATGGTACGATTTTCTTGCTTTGTGGTGCCTGCTCTAAAACTTTAGCAACATCACCAGAGTGATCATACACCGTCCACTCGTCAGCCAAAAGCCGATACGATTTTTGGAAATTGACCCAACTGCGAGTGAACCGGCGCAGCACGTCCCGGCGCGGGACATTGTGGCCGCCTTGTTTAACCCGCGTGGCATACGTCGAATCGCGATCCGTGGCGACGAGATGTGGAGATAGACGATCTCGATCCGGTATCCCGCGGCTTTCCAGCGCTTCAGTCGACCCAAATAGGTAAGCCCACTGGGAGTACTCTCGAAGGCAAAATCATTTTTGGCGTTGGCAAGTCGGTCTAGCTCACGGAGAAAAAGACGGCCTGTCGCCCACTGCCGCGAGCTCGGGTCGCAACGGCGAGAGTCCACTGGCGATCAAATCAGGATTGACGAAATGAACGACGCCTGCCTCTTTCGATAAAAATTCACGGGCAAACGTGGTTTTCCCTGCCCCGTTGGGTCCCGCGATGATGATGCAACGAGGCGCTGAA
>DASYUV010000126.1:0-14310 GCA_036000865.1 Binatia bacterium
ACGGGCGCTCGGCTTCCTCGGGCGGCATGAGCGGTAAGCGGATGCCTTGCCTGCGATCGACGATGGCGCGTTCGCGGGTTTTGAACTGGTGCAGCGCTTCTTCTTCGGTGTCGGCCGCCAGCGCCCAGACACAGATCGTAGCGATCGGTTTGGGATTCAATTCGTTGGGGCGATAGTTCTTGCGGTAAAGATCCAGCGCCTGGTCCACACCGGTGCCCTCGCTGAAAAAATATGCGAAAGCGTAGGGCAAGCCAAAATAGGCCGTGAGTTGAGCGCCGTAGTCTGAGCTGCCGAGTACCCATATTTCCGGAGTGCTCGGCCCCGTCGGCTGGGCAACGACTCTGCTGAAGGGATGGCCCTCAGGCAGCGGAGTCCCCGACACCCAGTGCTGCAGCTCCTGCACCTGCCGGGGAAATTGGTCAAGGACGTTCTGGGGGTTCGGATTGAGGGCGTATGACGTCATCTGGTCTAATCCGGGGGCACGTCCAATCCCAAGGTCGATGCGGCCCGGAGCAATGGCCTCCAGGACGCGGAACTGCTCGGCAACTTTCAGCGCCGAATAGTGCGGCAGCATGACGCCCGCGCTGCCGACACGGATCCGCGGCGTGGTGGCGGCGATCGCAGACATGAGAATCTCGGGCGCGGTGCCGACGATACTGCCGGAGTTGTGATGCTCCGAGACCCAGTAGCGATGATAACCCAGCGCGTCGCAATGCCGGGCGAGCTCGAGTGTCTCACGGATCGCAGCGTCCTGCGCTCTCCCCTTGGACGCCGTCGATTGATCGAGTACTGACAATCTCATGGGTCCTTCTTGGACGTACTTACTATTTCTCTACCAGGGCTGAATTAGCGCTGGCAAATGGCTGATTCCCAGAAAATTTATCGCACCAAGACGCCAAGCCGCAAAGAGAACACCTTGTCATTTCGACCGAAGGGAGAAATCCTTCTTAGATCCCTCGCATTCGCTCGGGATGATGGCGTTAGGCCCGTCACTTGGCATCTTTGCGTCTTTGCGCGAGTCAGAGTTTTTTTTGCGCTTCTGATCATCCGGAAAATTTTATGTTTGGTTAAATTTCTCCGGTGCCCATCTATCGCCGCAGACGGGGATTCACAACGATGTTGTTCGTAGGACGACGAGTTACTTCTAGTGTGGTGACCCTCGATCGTGATTCCGGGCAGCCCCGGACAAAGTCCGGGGTAGCGCGACCCGGAATCCAGGAATCTCAAAGCTATCTGGATACCGGCTTTCGCCGGTATGACGGCTCGAAGTGAATGACTCGTTTAACGAACGTCTGAGCCAAGGCACTAGAGCCAGAGAGAATAGTCGTCAGCCAAGCCGATCGCAGACTTTCAGATTCACTTCTTTAGCGAACTCCGCACCACTGATTTTGGCGCCTTCGCCGCGCATTCTTTTCACGATTAACGTCCCGCCGCTCAAGGCGATGCTGAGATCGTCTGCGCCGATGGTTGTCACTTGCCCTGGGCGAGCCGAATCACTTTCTTGCAAGAGGCGGGCGTCGAAGACCCGCACCATTTTGCCGTTGTAGGTGGTGTGTGCGCCGGGCTGAGGGTCGCAGCCACGAATTAAGTTGTAAACTTCCTGCGCCGGTTTCGACCAGTCGATCTTGGCGTGTTCGTCGCGGCAAGGAGGATCGTAGGTCGCCTTCGAATGGTCTTGCACAATCCGCGGCGGATCGCCGGCTTTGATCAAATCAACCGCTTCGCCGATCGCTTCGACGCCGAACGGGAAGATTTTATTGAAATAGAGCGAACCGGTCGTATCGTCCGGGTCCACCTTCACTTGTTTTTGCAGCAGGATCGGGCCTGTATCGATGCCCTTGTCAACCCAAAAAATCGTCAATCCAGTGACGGCCTCGCCTTTGATCAAAGCCCAGTTGATCGCGCTGGCGCCGCGATATTTCGGCAAAAGGGAGGGATGAAAACAGAGGCTGCCGAGGCGCGGCACTGTGAACAGTTGTGGCGGGACGATCTGGGTCACGAAGGCGAGGATGGCGAGGTCTGCGTTGAGCGCCACGAACTCATCGATGATCTCCGGCGCCCGCAAGGAAGGATGCTGTCGCACCGGGATACCGAGCCCGAGGGCTTTCTGTTTCAGCGGATCGAATTTGCCGTTCGGAGGGTCGACGGGGCAATAGACCGCAACGACTTTTTCACGTTGATTCACCAGCTTTTCAAGAGTTTTCTCGGCGAACGCCGCTTGGCCGATCAGGATGATTCGCAAAGTTGTACTCGCTTTCCAATCGGCGCAGTTCAGCCGATTACTTTATAGTCGCCTCCCATATAACTCTTGCAGAGATTGACGTAGGTCGACGAGCCCATCTTGATCCAGTGCAACGCCTCGCCGGCGAGCTCTTTCTTGACTTTCGCGGGGGCGCCGGCAGCGAGGACTCTTGGCGGAATTTTCGTATGGGGAACGACGACGCTGCCGGCGGCGATCAACGCCTCCTCGCCGATCTCGACATTTTCCAAAAGGGTTACATTCATACCGATGATTGCGCCGTGTTTGATCAGTGGACCTTCCATGATCGCGCCGTGGCCTATGGTGCAGTCGTCTTCAATGATCGTCGGCGCTTCGCCTGAATGAAGCACGCAATTATCCTGGATACTGGTGCGCGCGCCGACGATGATGGGGTTTTGATTCTGATCCGATCGGATGACTGCACCCCACCAGATGCTCGCTTCGTCGCCGATCGTGACGTCGCCGATAATCACCGCGGTCGGCGCGATAAAGGCCGTAGGGGAAATTTTCGGTTGTTTGCCTTTGTATTCGATGATCATCCGGATTTTACCTCCGTTAATTATTTGGTCACGATATTTGACGAGAGTGGGGAAATCAAGAATGCGATTCCACGGTTGCAATGATTGACACGATATTTGAATGCGGCTATTGCTTTCGCAGACTTGCAAACCCCTCACCCAGCCTCTCCCGCTCTGGCGGGAGAGGGAGAAGAATAGCTCTTCGTTAAGTTGACCGATTTGACCGGATTATTTGGAGAACGAATATGAAAAATTGGCTTTGCCTCGCTGTTTACATCGTTAGTCTCGCATTCATGTCGGTCGATGAAATTAGCGCGCAGAGCCGCGAGACTACGCTGGCGGCGCTGATGAAGCTGCCGCCGGCCGAGCGGCAGTCGAGGCTGGTAGACGGCGCAAAGAAGGAAAACGGTCTGGTTTGGTATTCGAGCACGACGGCTGAAGACGCCCTGGCTTTGACTAAGAAATTTCACGAGCAGCATCCGTCGATACAAGTTCAACATTTTCGCTCGTCGAGCGAAAAACTGCTCGAACGGATTCTCGCCGAGTCCCGGGCCAACGCTTTCAAGGCCGACATTGTCACTCTCCCGGAGCTCGAGTTGTCGATCATGATCAAGCGGAAGCTCTTGGTTCGGTATGGAGGGGTGGAAAATACCTTTTATCCGACGGAAACCAAAGATCCGCGCGGTTATTGGACGGGACTTTACACCTCAGCGTGGGTGCCGGCGCACAACACCAAGATGGTGCCGAAAGAAGCCGCGCCAAAGTCGTACAAGGACCTGCTCAATCCCAAGTGGAAGGGCGCGATCGCCATGGATAACGAGCCGTACAATTGGTATGTGATCACGCTTCGCTATCTCGAGCGGCGCGACGGCAAAGAGGCGGCGCTGGATTATATGAAAAAGCTTGCGGCGCAGCAGATGCAGTGGCGCAAGGGACATTCGCTGATCGGGCAATTGATGGCTGCTGGAGAATTTCCCATCGCTGCTGAGCTTCAAGTCCACACCGTGGAGCGCGCCAAAGCACAGGGTGCGCCGGTGGAGTGGTCGGTTCTGGATGGTGTCATCCCGATCTCAAAAGTCGCCGCCGGTATCACCAGCACGGGCGCCAATGTATACACGGCCGCGCTATTCTACGATTTTCTATTGTCACGACCGGGCATGGAGACGATCCGCGCCAGCCGGCGGATCCCGACTCGACCCGATGTCACCGCGCCCTATTTAAAACCGTACAAGCTTTTGCCGTTCGAGCAGTCCGTGATGGATGAGTTCGACAAGTACGTGGCGCTGTTTCGTGAGACTTTCAAGCCGGCGCAGTGAAAAGATAGCATGTAGGGGCGCAGCATGCTGCGCCCTCCGTTCATTCGCAGTTTCACTTGTTAAGGTCGAAATTCTTTGCGGCCATTTCGGCGATGTGTTGGCCGATGGCGAGCGACGCCGTCGCGCCGGGGGATGGAGCGTTGAGCACGTGGATCGTGTTGCGGCTCTGTTTGATGACAAAATCGTCCACCAGCGCGCCGCTGGCGGAGACCGCCTGAGCGCGCACGCCGGCGCCGCCGGCAATTAGGTCGGTCTCGCGAATTTCCGGCACAAGTTTTTGCAACGCGCTGACGAATGCTGCTTTGCTGAGTGAACGATAGAGTTCACCAAAGCCGGTTTGCCAGTATTTACCTGCCATCGCCCAAAACCCTTTGAATGAAACGGTCTGCCATAGATCCGCGACATTAACGTTTGTGTGACGATAGCCCTCGCGAGCCAGCGCGAGAACGGCGTTCGGGCCCGCTTCGACTCCCCCTTTTGCCATGCGCGTGAAGTGAACGCCCAAGAACGGAAAAGCCGGATCGGGGACTGGATAAATCAAGTTGCGCACCAAGAACTGTCTTTCCGGCGCGATTTTGTAGTACTCGCCGCGGAACGGAATGATGCGGTGCTCTTCCGAGCCCTGATCATTAGGGCCGCTGATCATCTTCGCGATCAAGTCCGACTGTAAACCGCCGCAATTGATCAGATATTGGGTCCGGTAGTCGCCGCCTGAAGTTTGCAACACAACCTCGTCGGGGCGATCGATAATGCCGACCACTCTTTGGGACAAGCGGATGTCGCCGCCGGCATTGCGAATCTCATTCGCGTAAGCTTCGGCGACTTTTTTGTAGTCGATGATGCCAGTCTCCGGAACGTACAGTCCTTTGATGCCGATCGCGTGGGGCTCCAATTCTTTCATTCGTTCGGGCCCGATTACTTCTATGCCCTGAAGCCCATTGGCTACTCCTCGGCAGTGCAGTTCCTCGAGCCGCGGCAACTCTTCCTCGCTCATTGCCACGACCAATTTACCGCAGATTTCGTACGGCACGGCGTGTTCGTCGCAGAATTCGAGCAGCGCTTTGCGGCCGGTGACGCAGGCACGCGCCTTTAGCGAGCCCGGACGATAGTAAAGTCCTGAGTGAATGACGCCGCTGTTGTTGCCGGTTTGATGACGGGAGAGCGCAGCCTCTTTTTCCAATATAAGGAGTCGGACATTGGGATGCGCCGCCGTGATTTTCAGCGCCGTGGCAAGGCCGACGATGCCGCCGCCGATAATCGCTAGATCGTATTGGGACGCCATCGTCAGCGTGCGGATCAGATGTGGAGCAAGTTGCGCGAATTCTTTTCCATGAAAGTCTTCACACGTTGCGGATTCGACTGCGCGTCGATGGCGGCGAAGCCTTTGCCGAGCGGGCCGAGACCGCCACAGTAGTCGGAACCGAAGACCATATTCTTTTCGCCCATCTTATCGACCAGAAATGCCAACGTGCGGGCATCGGAGCTGGCGCAGTCGATCAGAAAATGTTCGAGGAAAATATCCGAATAGCGCTGCTCCCCGTTGGGTCCTTTGTGTTTCCAAAAGAAACGATGGAGCAAGAGCGGCAAGCCGCCGCCGGAGCTGCGAATGACAATCTTGAGATTCGGGTAGCGATCGAACAGGCCGCTGGCGATCATCCGCAGGCAACATTCGGCGACTTCGCCATCGGAAAGCACGGCATAGGCAACGCCGGCACCGCCGTCCTCCAGACGGCCGAGCGTCGGATCCTGAGCGGTGCCGGCGCCATGCAGGAAGATGGGCAAGTTTAGCGCGGAGATTTTCGCGAAAATCGGGTCCATTGCCGCTGTGTCGACTAACATCTTGCCATCGACATGGGGGTAGAGCAGCACGGCGCGAAAACCTAGCGACGCCGTGCGCTCGATTTCCCGCACCGATGCGTCGATATTTTTGAGCGACAGCGCGGTAACCCCCATCAAACGGTCTTTGCGCGGCGCCAGTCGCTGCGCCAGAAGGTCATTGGACTGTCGGACAATTTCGAGGGCGTGATTGGCCGGCAACTGGTCGGCATAAACGCCGGCGCCTTGGCAGATCAATTGTATGTCCAACCCGACTTCGTCCATTTCTTTGATCCGCTTTGAAAAATCCGCACTATCGTAGGCGTCGATATGCGGCCGTTTACCCGTAAGTTCGCTGATTCGATCAGCAATTTCCGGAGCGGTATGGTGAGCATGCCAATCTATGAACGTTGCCATGTTTGGTCTCCCTTGTGAACTTTGACTGGATTCCGAATACTGCGGATCGGCTAGCTTAGTCAAGAGAAGGCACGCCGAGTTGTTTTGACCAAGCCACGGCGAGATACCAGCTTTCGCGACTAAAGATGCCGGGCGTGTCGAAGCACTTTTCCAGTTGACCTGAGATCGGTCGCCGGAATGAAGCAAACTATTTTTTGGGCGCACCGACAAACTCGGATTTGTCTCGCAGCCGGCGCACCAATTCTTCGTAGGAAGCATTCGCAATGACGCGATTGAATTGCGAACGATAGTTGTTGACCAAACTGATATTTTCAGCGACGACGTCGTAGACCTTCCACTCGTTACTGATCAGATGAGCCTTGTAATTGATCGAGTACTCTTCGCCCTTGCTGGTAAGAATCTTGCTGCCGACATCGGCGTAACTGCCGTCGATCCGCTCGTTGACATAAACAATTTTTTCGTCGGTGTAGGACTCGATGATTTCCGCGTAGGTACGTTCGAGAACATCGGTGAAAAGCCGGACGAATTCTTCCTGTTCCTGGGGCGTGCGCCGGCGCCAATTGGAACCGAGGGCACGTTTGGCCATTTCCGTGAAATCAAAGCGCGCAAAGAGAATTTGTCGCAGCTGATCGCGGCGCTCTTTTAACTTTGCCGGCGGTTTTAGGCGGGGATCGTTGAGCACCACCAGCGCCTTTTCCACCGTAGACTTAATCTGGTCCGTCGGTAGTCCGGCAACGGCGTTTCCTGAACCCAACGCCAGCACCAAGAATAGCAATCCGGCTGTAATGGTTCTACTTCTGTGGCTGATCATTCTTATTATTCTTAGACGTAAGATCGCCGCCGACGATTTTGCCGATTAAATCGGGGATGTCCGGGGGCGACTCAGTCTCCCTGATCTTTCCGCCCGGCGGTATAATCTTATCGGAAGCGCCAGGGGTAAGGAGTACGAATTTGTCGCCGATCAGGCCGCGGGCGCGAACCGACGCGATGACGTCATCCTGGAGTTTCACTCCATCATTTAATCTTAAGGTCAAACGGGCTCGTTCATCTTCAGATAAACCCAGCGCATCTACGCGGCCGATTTTGACCCCGGCGATTTCAACGGGGTCGCCGACCTTGAGCCCGGCCACCGACGGAAAATCAGCGATTACCGTATAGCCACCCGCGCCGAAAACTTCGAGCTTGCCGAGCTTAATAGCGAGATAGCCCAAGCACGCGATGCCCACGAGCACAAACAGGCCGACGATCATTTCGCTACGTGTGTGGTTCACTGCTTTGATCTCCTATAAAACCGCGATGGGACCCTCGGTTTCTCCTTGTATGAATTGGCGGACAATCGGATTACTCGAGTTGAGAAATTCGACAGTCGCGCCGACTTCAGTAATCACGCCATTGGCAAGCATCGCAACGCGGTCGGAAATCTTGAATACTTCCGGAATATCGTGACTGACAATGACGCCGGTAAACTTGAAAGCCGCGTGCATCTTCTGAATCAGCTCATGTATGCTTTTTCCCAGGAGCGGGTCCAAGCCGGTGGTGGGTTCGTCGAAGAGCATGATCTCGGGCTCGGTGACCAAGGCGCGGGCCAGGCCTGCGCGTTTCTTCATGCCGCCGCTGACCTCGGCGGGAAATTTGTAACCCATGCCGGCAAGGCCGACCTGGGCAAGGCTCTCTTCGACTTTCTCCTCAATATCCGACCCATTGAGCTTGGTTTTTTCGCGCAGCGGAAAGGCGACATTGTCATAGAGCGTCATTGAATCGAGCAGTGCCGCGCCTTGAAAGAGCACGCCGAATTTTCTGCGGATTTCGTTGAGCTTTTTTTGGCCGAGTTTGGTGATGTCTTGACCGTCCACGAGAATGCTCCCTCGGTCTGGTAGTAAAAGCGCGTTTAAATGTTTCAACAAAACCGTTTTGCCGGATCCGCTGCCGCCGATAATCGTCGTGATTTTTCCGGTCTCGAGTTCGAGGTTGATTCCCTTTAACACCTCGTGGCCGCTGAAGCTCTTGTGTAGATCAATGACGTGAATCATCGGAACTAGAGCTAGAGCATTACCGAGGTCATGAAATAATTCCAAACCAGGATCATGACGAAGCAGGCTACGACCGATTCGGTCGTGGCTTGGCCGACGCCGGTGGCCATTGGGGGCGCGTTAAATCCTTTGTAACAGCAGATCCACGTAATGATCAGCCCGAAACTCACCGACTTGAGAAAGCCGCTTAGGACGTCTTTAAAGACGACGCTGAGCTCCATGCCCGCAAAGTAACTGCCCGAGCTCACGCCGAGGAGCTGGACACCGACGACGTAGGCGCCGTAAATGGCGACGACATCGAAGATCGCCGTCAGTAAAGGCATCGAAATCAATCCGGCAATGATGCGCGGCGAAACGAGGTACTGAATCGGATTGATCGCCATCGAATAGAGCGCATCGATTTGCTCCGTGACGCGCATGCTGCCGAGCTCCGCCGCCATGGCCGAACCGGTTCTGCCCGTGACCATGAAAGCGGAAAGCACGGGGCCGAGCTCGCGAAGGATGCCGAGAGCGACGGCAGAACCGAGAAAATTTTCCGCGTTAAATTTCCTCAGACTGTAGTATCCTTGCAGGCCCATCACCATGCCGGTAAAGACGCCGGAAAGGATGACCACTGAGAGCGACTCGACACCGATGGTACGAATATGATGGATGATCAGGCGGAGCCTCGTCGGTGGCCGGCAGGCCCAGGCGAAGGCGGAGAGCAGGAACAAAAAGGTTCGCCCCATGCCGGCCGTCTGCTCGATTCCATAGCGGCCGATTTGGCCAATCAAAAAAGTCATGTTTTTGCTGGGATAATCCGTTTACTAGAATCAACGCTATTACAGAATAGGCGGCGTTTTTCAAGAATCCAGTCCGAGAATTAGAATTCAAACGAGCGCCGCGGCAACGTGGCGGGCCGCCAGAAGTCAAGGCGAATGTCCCACGTAAATCGAAGCCACTCGTCAAATGACTGGATAAATTTTTATGACACGCTCCGAGGAAACGTTTGACGCGCTGTTTAACGGCCAAATCGCGCTCTATCAGAGCCGGGCGGGCTATCGTTTTTCCCTTGACGCATTACTGTTGGCACACTTTGTCACGATTAAACAACGGGAGAAGATCGTCGATCTCGGAACCGGTAACGGCGTCGTGGCATTGGTCCTCGCTTACCTTCATCCATCGGTTACGCTGACCGGCGTCGAACTACAAGCGAAAATGGCCGAGCGCGCGCGACGCAACGTCGAGCTCAATAGGATGCAAAAACGCATTCAGATTCTCAGCGGCGACGTGCGCGCCGGCAAGCCCGTCGCCGCTGCGATGAGTTTCGACGTAGCAGTTTGTAACCCGCCGTACCGCCGACCGATTAGCGGCCGACTCAGTCCCAACGACGAAAAGCAGATTGCGCGCCATGAAACACAAGGTGATCTCGCCGATTTTCTTGGCGCCGGAGCAATCTTGCTTCGTGTGAAAGGACGGATGGCGGTAGTCTATCCAGCCGTGCGCTCTGTTGATTTGCTGGCGGCCATGCGTCAAGCGCGGATCGAACCCAAAAGATTGCGCATGGTTCATTCGTTCGCCGATGGCGAAGCTTCTTTGGTTTTGGTCGAAGGGGTGAAGGGCGGACGGAGCGGCGTCGAGGTGCTTGCGCCGTTAACGATCTACCGCCAGGGCAAGGAATACACCAATGAAGTCGCCGCGATGATCGCGGGAACGAAAAAGTCAGTTTCAGGTCACGAGTGTCGGGTTTAGGGTTACCTGGAGAACGACAACACGTTACTTCATTCTTTTATGCCTTCGGTTCGCGCCGCACAAAACTTTTTAGCAGCCTTTTAAATGCGTCGCGAATTTCCGGATCATCAATCGCCGCCAGAAACTCCTCGTTCACGTGACGCTGCGATGAGGTTACATTCGCTTCCTCGCCATGAGATTCCTGTGTTGCGTCTGCCGTTGCCGGGTCGACGCGGCCAACCATAAAAAAAATATTTTTCACGATGTCTTGTTTGAGGCGCCGATTGAGCTTGTCGGCGATCATACTTTTCATGAACTGCAATTGCTGCATCCACACGGGGCTTGTGACCTTTACGAAGAGAGTGCCGTTACGAATTTTTTCGGGCTGGGCGTTGCGCGCGATGGTTTTGCCGACGATCTCGTTCCAAATCGGCCAGACGCTGTATTCGTCAAGCCGTGGCGCCAAGTCGAGCCGTTTTAGGGACTGATCGAGAACCTCCCCGACACGCTCTAACTGTGGGTTTTTCTTAACCATATTCGCCGCAGGGAAGACTCTAGCAGATGCCGCCCGAAGACGCCAGTTGG
This sequence comes from Binatia bacterium, assembly GCA_036000865.1. Taxonomy (GTDB): domain Bacteria; phylum Desulfobacterota; class Binatia; order UBA9968; family UBA9968; genus DP-20. Next base: position 10,652 of record DASYUV010000126.1, read on the forward strand.
TCTCATTGATCGCCTCGGATTTCCCTAAAATTATGAAAAGTGGCGAAAAATCTCAACAATTTGACCCGTTGAAAATTTTTATTGACAACGATAATATTTGTCTCTAAGAATACCAAATCTAGTGCACGCCTAATTTGATCACACCATATATTGCGGACTAAAGAAATGGAGAAGGGAGAAATAGACCATGGCAGGTATTACGTCTCAGGCGGCCGATTTGGGTGTCTCTCGCGGAGCGGTGCGGACAACGGGTCTTAAAATACCGCGGTATTTTACCCGCGCAGGGATAAGCCCTTATGACGAAATCGAATGGGAGCTGCGTACGGCTTCTATTGCCAACGAAAAGGGGAAGGTCGTATTCGAGCAGTCGAATGTCGAGATTCCCAAAGCATGGTCTTTAATGGCCACACAAGTGGTCGTGTCGAAATATTTTCGTGGCCCGCTGGGCACGCCGCAAAGAGAGCATAGCGTGCGCCAGATGATCGGCCGAGTGGTTGAAACCATCGCCCGTTGGGGTAAAAAAGACGGCTATTTTGCCACCGAAGAAGATGGCCAGGCTTTCTCGGACGAGCTGACCCACATTATGCTTCATCAAAAGGCCTGTTTTAACAGTCCGGTATGGTTTAACTGCGGCATTGAAGAAAAGCCACAGTGCTCTGCCTGCTTCATCCTGGCCGTGGATGACACCATGGATTCCATCCTCGATTGGTACCGCAAGGAAGGCGTCATCTTCAAAGGCGGCTCCGGCTCCGGCGTCAATCTTTCCAAGATTCGCTCTTCCAAGGAACAATTGGCCGGCGGCGGAACGGCATCCGGACCGGTGTCATTTATGAAAGCTGCCGATGCCTCTGCGGGCGTGATCAAATCCGGCGGCAAGACTCGGCGGGCGGCGAAGATGGTTGTTTTAGACGTCGATCACCCGGACATCGAAGAATTCGTCAAGTGTAAAGTCGAAGAAGAAAAAAAGGCCTGGGCGCTCATCGAGGCGGGTTACGATTCCAGCCTAGACGGGCCGGCCTACGGCAGCGTGTTTTTCCAGAATGCCAATAACTCGGTTCGGGTGACCGATGAGTTCATGCGTGCAGTAGAAGAAGACCGCGAATGGAAAACCAAGTACGTCACCACGGGCCAGCCTTGCGACACCTACAAGGCGGGCGACCTCTTGCGCATGATCGCCGAGAGCACGTATTTCTGCGGCGATCCGGGCATGCAGTACGACACCACGATAAACGATTGGCATACCTGCTCGAACACGGCGCGCATCAACGCCTCCAATCCGTGCTCCGAATACATGCACTTGGACAACTCAGCCTGCAACTTGGCATCGCTGAATCTGCTCAAGTATCTGCGCGAAGACGGCGTCTTTGACACGGAGTCTTTCCGGCGCGCGGTCGACATCGTGATCCTGGCGCAGGATATTCTCATCGATAATTCTTCCTATCCGACGGCTGAAATCGCCGCCAATGCCCACGCCTTCCGCGAGCTCGGCTTGGGCTACGCCAATCTCGGCGCATTGTTGATGTCCTTGGGCCTTCCCTATGACTCCGAAGGCGGCCGCGCCTACGCGGCAGCCGTGACGGCTCTGGTGTCGGGCGAAGGTTATCTGCAATCTGCGCGCGCCGCCGCCGCCGTCGAGCCGTTCGCCGGTTTCGAAGTCAATCGCCAGCCAATGCTCCGCGTCCTGAATAAGCATCGTTCCCAGGCGTACAAGATTTCACCGTCGCATGTGCCACTGGAACTCCTCACTGCCGCCCGTGACGCATGGGATCAGACCTGCGCCGAAGCCGAGCAGCATGGCGTGAAGAATTCGCAAATTTCAGTCTTGGCGCCGACCGGCACCATCGCCTTCATGATGGACTGCGACACCACCGGCGTCGAGCCCGATATAGCACTCATCAAGTACAAAAAGCTGGTCGGGGGCGGGCTGCTAAAGATCGTCAATAACACCGTGCCGCGGGCTTTGAAGCGCCTGGGATACGACGTTAAACAAATTCAGGAAATCGTCGAATACATCGGAGAGCATGAAACCATCGAAGGCGCGCCGCATCTCAAGGACGACGATCTCGCGGTGTTCGATTGCGCCTTCAAGCCCGTGAGCGGCAGCCGCACGATCCACTACATGGGCCACGTCAAGATGATGGGCGCCGTTCAGCCGTTTATTTCCGGCGCCATTTCAAAAACGATCAATATGCCCACCGATGCCACGGTGGAAGACATCATGCACGCCTACATGGAATCATGGAAGCTCGGACTCAAGGCGGTAGCTATCTATCGCGACGGATCGAAGCGGACGCAGCCCCTCAATACCGCCAAAGATGCAGACGAAAAGAAGGCCGGCCCTGCCGAGAGCAAGGAAGCGTACCCGCTGCGGCGCAAGCTCCCCGACGAGCGCCGGTCGATCACGCACAAGTTCGATATCGCGGGCCATGAAGGCTATATCATTGCCGGTATGTACGAAGACGGCCAGCCGGGAGAAATTTTCATCACCATGTCGAAGGAAGGCTCGACCATATCCGGTTTGATGGATTCCTTCGCAACTGCGATTTCCATAGCGCTCCAATACGGCGTGCCGCTAAGGGGATTGGTTGATAAATTCAGTCATATGCGTTTCGAGCCGTCGGGTTTCACCAAAAACCCCGATATCCCGATGGCCAAGTCGATCATGGATTACATTTTCCGCTGGCTTGCGACCAAGTTTCTCGACGGCGATGCGCAGCAAGAGGTCGGTATCGTCAAGCACGAGCCGGTCGAAGAAGTCCATCAGAAGAAGGTCGTCTCGATAGCGTCGCACCCGCCGCGCGGCGGCGCGCCGGTTGCGAGCATCAGCAGCATCACGAGCCTCTACCAGCAGGACGCGCCGCCTTGCCCCGACTGCGGCGCGATCATGATCCGCAGCGGCGCTTGCTATAAGTGCCTGAACTGTGGCGCCGTGAGCGGCTGTAGTTAGATTACACATACTTAGCACCGGGCTTGGGGTCGCCTGCTACCGTTTCGCTACCTATTGCCGGTGGGTCATCGAGCTTATCGACGGCCTGCCGGTTCAGCCCTGGGATTAGATGGCCATAAACATCAACGGTCATTTGGATTGAGCTATGGCCTAGCTGATCCTTGACGTAAGTGGGGCTTTCGCCCTGCTGCAAGAGTAGGCTTGCGAAGGTGTGCCGGGCATCATGGAATCTCACCCGCCTAATTCCCGCAGCGGTAAGGGCCGGGTAAAGGATTTGACGGCGCAGGTCATTCGGGTCTAGGGGCTTCCCATTGGGCCGGGTGAATAGGGGCGATTCCATTACCTCGCTAATAACCTCATCGGACTTGCGCCACTCACTCTCGGGCTTGTTTAACTCGCGGGTGAGCGCAGCGGCCTTTTTCTTGGCCACATAGCCATCAAGCTCATTAGTAAGTTGCAGGCTCATATCAACGCGCCGTGATTGGCCACTCTTGGGCGTAGTGGTTTGGCCCCGCGAGGAATTACGGCAAATTTGCACGAACCTAGAGTTGAAATCCAAATCCATCGGGCACACAGCGACGATTTCGCCTGCCCTAGCGCCAGTGCGGAAAGCAAACAACAGCAGCGGATAGTGCTCGGGCATCTTTTCTTTCACTACACCCAGCAGCGTTGAGACTTCCTCGCGGGTGAGCGGGTCAACCTTTTTGCTGTC
>DASYUV010000127.1:0-61215 GCA_036000865.1 Binatia bacterium
CCGTGGGGCATGTCGCTGCCGAAGATGACCTGTGTCTCACCAACGAGATTCAAAACATGCGGTAAAATTTCGTCCTCGACTTCGGTGCTGAAATAAATATTGCCGCGTTTGATGTATTCCATGACCGGCAACTTTTGGATCGGCGCAGTTTGCGGCAGGAATTTCCTCAAGGTCGAGCCTTGGTTCTTATAGCGGTGGTGCATGCGTTCGAGAATAAACGGCACCCACTGACAGCCCGCCTCGAGGAACACGACCCTGAGATCCGGAAAACGATCCATGACGCCGCCGCTAACTAGCGCCGTGAAGGCCATCAGCAAGGGAATGTGAAAGGCGATGACGCCGGAAGGATAGATGTGCGAGTAGAGGTTACTCACCGCGGGGCAGGACCAGCCGACGTGGACGCCGAGGGCGAGATTCTCTTCGAGCAGCGCTTCGTAAAACGGCAAAAGCCGCGGGTGATCGAGCATGTGATCGCCGGCGGTGCCGAGAACCATTACCGAGACGGCGCCAAGTTTCTTAACCTCGTGCACTTCACGTACCGATCCAGGGATATCGTCGAGATTGACTACGGCCGACCACTTCAGCCGTTGATGGCCCGACAGCCGGTCGCCGAGCCAGCGATTGTATGAGGAACATAGCACGCTGCCCAGCGCGACATTGTTGGTCAACGGGTACGCAAGAAAGAGCGTTGTGTATATAACCTGGACTGCAATGTTCTCCTCGTCCATCGCCTTCACGCGCGCATCGAGATCCGTCAGCTCCATGCTGCCGATGCTGTCGGTTTTACCGGCGCTGTGCGCGGCTACCTTGCCGTCATAGTTCGTCGGCGTGCCCAAGTTATGGCAGCCGGGACCGACACGCCGAGGATAGAGCTGCTCGTCGATGACCGAATAGGCAAGACCATCCATGCCGGTTACGCGGGGGCGCATGGAACGAAATGCGGGGTCAAAATATTTATCGCTGAAGGTTTCCAGGTTTTCTTCGACATGGCCGTCGGCATCAATCACGCGCATGGTTAGTGCCTCCCTATTTCGGATAAACTGGGCAAGTCTTTGGTTGACACTTATCGGTTTTACCGATCATTCCGCCCGGTAGCAACCAGCAACAAAGGATCTCTCAAGATCCACTCTCTTAGCTGGCTGGTTTGAACCGTCCCGTCGGAATTACCGCCATGCACTCGATTTCTACCATCAGGGCCGGGTCGGCAAGTCGCTTTACCCCGATCAATGCGCTGGTAGGCAAGTCGGTTTTAAAATACTTCTAACGCTCGTCGTTTACGCGATAGTATTCATCCACGTCAGTGGTAAAGGTCGTTGTCTTTACGACGTCAGAATAATCACCGCCAACGGAACGCAACGCACGGCCGATGTTTTCGCACACCTGGCGCAACTGCGCGCGCATGTCACCTGGATGCACCGGCGTCGCGTCTTTCTCGCTGCGCGATGTCATGCCCGCTATGAACACCAGCGTCCCGCCGGTTACGGCGACGACCTGCAAGTGAGATTTGCGAACTGGTAAGTCCGACGGCTGCACGATCTTTTTTGGATTTGCCATGTCTACACTGAAAAGTCGCGCAGGCGTGCAACCTTTTGTAATGTTTTGAGTGATAGCTCTTGATTGGTTTTGAACAAGTAAATTCCTTCCAGATAGGCGCGCGTGAAGCGTGACCGTGAAAATCGCCATTTTGATGTTTTTGGAGAGGTTGAATTGGCTTGACTGCAAGCGCGTCTTCGCAATAAAGGTTTGGAACTATAGTAGCAGGAAACCTGAAGCGAAAAGTGGCGGCGGAGATTATCGATTTTCTTAAAGAGGCCGGCACCCGCCCTGGCGGCTCATTAGGTCTTGTAGGAGGAGACGAGATATGGACGCAATCAAAATCGTCGCGGTGGTTCTGATCGTAGCGGGTATTCTGGCGCTGGTGTATGGCAGTTTCAGCTACACCAAGGAGACTCACGAAGCCAAGATAGGCCCGCTCGAATTGTCGGTTAAGGAGAAGGAGACGGTCAACATTCCAGTTTGGGCTGGTGTGGGAGCGATAGTCGTTGGCGGAATCTTGCTTCTCGTGCGGGTGAAGCGTTAGTTCAGTTCCTGCATCGGGCCATCACCACAGGGGCGAGCAATGGCTCGGCCTGCCGGTGAAAAACATGGAAGTACCTCCCGCTAAGATCGCCTATGCTGTTGGTATTGGACGTGGACCGAGACTCTTTGTCCCATATGTTCTAGATCAGACGAGACTAAGCGTGTTCACTTAGCAATCAATAAATTCCGAGTACCAAACCTGCGGCAATCGTCGCGCCGATCTCTTCACACCGGTTTAGATCAAATTCGCCAATCTGTTTGGGCGCGAGGATGGCTTCCGGTGTCTGCGCGTGGGTGCAGACGATGATCGGTTCGGCGATCGCCTTTAGCCGCCAGCCGGTTGCGATTTTTTGGATTTGCCTGGCGGCGTTTTCGCCGTCGCTGCCGGCGCAGATCAGGGTCGCGTAGGGACGGCCGACGATTTTGTCCAGGGCCGGGTAGTAGGAGCGATCGAAGAAGTCTTTCATCATGCCGGACATCATGGCGAGATTTTCCGGCGTGGCGAAAATGTAGCCGTCCGATTCAAGCAGCTCGGCGGGCCCGGCTTCGGCGGCGGGGATCAGATTAACCTCACATTCCGGTTCGGATGCGGCGCCCTTGGCGGCGGCCTGGGCCATTTGTTGGGCGCCGCCGGTTTTAGAGTGAAAAACGATTAGCAGTGTTTTCATCGGAATATAGTTTAACCACAAAGGGCCCAGCGCGGCTACGCCGCAACCGAAGAAGACAACTGACCACAAAAGGCACAAAGGTCACATAGTGAGATATGATTCGGATTGGGAATTTAGCCGCAAAGAACGCAAAGAACGCAAAGTAGCGAATCAATCGGAGTGACTCGCGCAAAGGTGCGAAGGGTGCCAAGGGGGAGCTTGTCATTTCGACCTAAGGGAGAAATCTTTCTCAGATCCCTCACATTCGTCAGACTGTGTGAAAACTCTATCGGAGCCCTTCGACGGGGCTCAGGGCGAACGGCTCAGTGTTTAATTTCAAATGAAGAGATTCCGTTCGTGGTGAGCCCCGTCGAACCATGAACGTGGTTTTCACACAGTCTGAATGACGGGGCTTGGCCCGTCACTTTGCGTTCTTGGCGTCTTGGCGCGAGAATAATCCGAAGCACCCGATGGACTACCCGAAAATTTGCGCAGGCTATGCAAACTTTCAAGTATAATAATACAAGGGACACGAAGTAGGGGCGCGATTGATCGCGCCCGGGCAGAATGCCAAAACAAGAAATATCTTACCTAAAGACAACGGCAGAGGTCAGAAAGTAGGGCACGGCATGCCGTGCCCCTACCTGTTCGATTTGTTAGCGCCGCTGTGTTGGCGCAGATAGCCGCGTGATGAGGTCGTCGATGTAGCCTTCGTCGTCGAGTTCCTTGAGCCAGTGCAGATCCCACAGAGTTAGTGGATTTTCGACCCCTGCGCCGTATTCGTGGGCAGCGATCTCGTTGGTCGTTGTCACGGTAGGCGAGCCTGACAGTTCGCATGCGTAATTCTTTGCCGTGTCAGAAGGGCCCGGCGGGGAGGGCAGGCCACGACGACAACAGTTTGCCGTACCCGCTGATCGCGTAACGCAGCCCGAGCTTGGAAAGAATCAGCCAAAGCATGGCGGGATTGCTGGCGACGACGGGGAGCTTCAGCTCGGCTTCCAGTTGGTCCAAGATTGGCAGTGGGTCAAGCAGCGCGCCTTGAAAGTAGATCGCATCCACGTCGGGATGCTTTGCAAGTGCGGATTTCGTCATCGCTTCCACATCGCTGGACGTGAGTTTCTCCGCGTCGGTGTGCGCGCGCAAAGTTTGTGGCGGATAAAAAGCCTCGATGCCAAACTCACCAAGGTAATCGCGGTACAATTTCTTAAGTTGATCGTCGACCGGAGTCATCAACAAGATTCGTTTCGCGGAAAGTGCTGTTAACGCCGCGACAGAGGATCTCAGTGCCAGGGAAACGGGAACGTTTAGTTCGGCAGAAACCCTTTCCCACATGCCGGGATTGAGCGCTTCCTTGGGCGCACCGCTGATGATCACGCCGTCCCAATGGTGCTGCTGCGCTAAATCTTTGACTTGGCCGATCAGGGAATCGACTTTGCCTCTGGCGTCATACAAGGAGGTCTTCGCCCCGGCTTCCTGCACGATGGTGAACTCGATGTCCTTGGGGATGAAAGCCCTGAAGCTTTCATGGTGCGGGCTCGATGGCGCGCTGTTGCCGATAAAACCGATTTTTGTTTTTATTGCGGGCGGCATACTTCAATCCTTTTGAGTTATCGCCGGAACTTGCCCTATGAAAATCTCCCCTGGCCCCTCTTTTTCAAAGGGGGCATTGTTTTCGAACAGTGGTGATATGCAAATGCGCGGCGGCTATTTCGGCGGCGTCTCTGAAGCGAGCACTCCGCGAACGCCCCAGTCCTCTTTGGCGACGTCGTGGAAGAGAATGTTTAGCGACTCGGGCTTGATGTTGGCGACTTCCTCGAAGTCTTTCGAGATGCGCTTAACCAATTCGTTTTTTACTTGTGTACTTCTTCCGGGGAACAAGTAGATGTGGACGACAGGCATGGTGACCTCCCATGGTTTAAAGTTGCCTTCAGCAATATGAAAGGCGCCGCGGAAACGCAACAGTTAAATCTGGGCCAGGTGTTCCCTTGACGTCTTGGCTCAATTGGACCTATTCTCCGCCCAACTATGTTCCGCTCGGTGTCTGGACCAGGTCATCGCAAACGCAAAGCGAAATTCAGAAAGGAAAAATCGAATGGCGCATAAAATCGTGTCGGCTGATGGGCACATGGATTTGTTCTATCTGCCAGTGGAGACCTTTACTTCCCGGGTGCCGGCTCATCTGCGAGAACGGGTGCCCAGAGTGGTCGATATCGACGGCAAGCCCACCTGGGTCGGAGACGGCGCGAAAATGGGAGCGCACGCCGCGTGGATGGGCCGCGGACAAATGGGCACGCACCGCGGTCGACGCATGGTCGAAGCGGGTTGGCAACCAAGCCATCCACCCGATCCGAAGTTGAGACTGGCCGATCTGGATCTGGACGGAGTCGAGGCGGAGATCATCTACGGTATCCGCTTCGTCGAAGACAGCATCAAAGATCCCGAGGTCGTTGCCGCGACCTATCGGGCTTACAACGATTTCATTACCGAGTCTTGTTCTTACAATCCGAAACGCTTCATCGGCATCGCCAATATCCCGGCATCCTCCGCCGAAGCAGCGAGCGAAGAACTTGGCCGCATCGGCAAATACGGACTCGGCCTACGGGGAGCGATGATCGATTGGTTCAATGGCCCTGAGCCCATCTGGCACTCGATGTGGGAGCCGATGTGGGTCGCGGCGGCGGAGAATGATGTGGCGTTGTCATTTCAATCGGAGTCGGGCATGGGACGACAACCTGCGGACCGATCAGTGTCGAACAGAAGCTCAAAGGCGATTTGCCGCGCGTTTCGCACGCCACGCACCAGGCGGTCGTCGCGATGCAGGCCGACGAGTGTCTCGTGGCGATTCTTTTGTGCGGCGCATTGGAGCGCCATCCTCGTCTCAAGGTAGTGATGGCGGAAAGCCACATTGGCTGGATTCCCTATGTGCTGGACCGGCTTGATATGAAATACAAGGAAGGCATGTATAAGGACTTGATCAGCACGCAGCCGAGTGAGTTGTTCAAGCGCCAAGTCTGGGCGACGTTCCAAGACGACAAGGTCGGCGCGCTGCTGGCGAAGGATTACGGCCCCGACAGCTTCTGTTGGGCGTCCGACTATCCCCATGCTGACGGCATTTTCCCTGACTCGCAGAGTTTTATTCGCGACACCATGGGCCATCTCGATGACGAGCTGCAAAGAAAGCTGACGTTTGCGAATGCGGTTCGACTGTACAATTTGGACTGGCTGCTCTAATCGCTGATCGGCACCGGCCTGTGACTGGATCCCCGATAAAAATTATTCGGGGATGCCAACTTTTAGATAAGTCTTAATCAATATTCGTGATACCCGTCAGATTGCTGCGGAGACATTCACTGGCCTGTCGCTCTACCTTTTCATGTCGGCTAAGACCTCTTTCAATAGTCCGTAGTCCAGCAGTTGTCCGAGGGCCACCGGCCCCTTGAGCTTCGCTTGTTTGCGCATGATTTCAATATCGTTGCGCACGGCGTCATCGGTGGTCATGCCATCTTTGGAAAACGTTTTTTACGATCTCGCGTAGCGACTCCTCCGCGGTTTTGCGCTCGATCTGGTGGCGCGTGCTGATAATGCGAGCGCGATCACGATTCAGGGACCAGCGTGGCGATTTGGCTCTTTCCTTTCACCAGTTATCGTGCTCTCTGATGAGTCCCTGACATTTTTTCCGCGATTCACGATTTTGTTCAAACATCGCTACTGTAAACGGAGTAACATCATAAAAACTTCTTATCTTGTAATGGCTTAGCCCGTAGCTGTTCGAATAGCCCATTGGCATAGCTTTGGCGTAACAGCACCATGCCGGTTCGCTAAGTAGCGTGGTGGCAAATAATCGCATTTCCCGGAGCGGCAGCAGCAGAAAGATCGGGTGCTTGCGAAGAGCTCAGGGAATTCTTCGAAGTAGGAGAAGATCCGGTTCGTTAGGAGAATGTTATGGAAAACCTATATTCTTGGCTGATCATTTTTTCCGGTGCAACCATCACTCTTTTAGGCTCGTTTCTTTTCATCTCAGAGCGAGAACTTAGGAACAAGCGACGTGAGTTCGACGAATTCAAACGCAGGCAAACTGCGGCGCCTCAGCAGTCTGAAACCCATTCGTCGAAGAACAAGGAACTGCTGGAGGAGGTCGCCGCGCTGTCGAGCAAGCTTGCGGCAGGCGAAAAGAGTGTCGAAGAGCTCCGCGCCATTCAAGAGAATGCACGATTAGAGAATCAGCAGTGGGTCGCGACGAATCAGCAGCTTCAACGCGAGATCGCAGACTTTCACGAACAGCTTGCGACGGCTCAATCGCAACTCGGTGAATCGGCCAGGCACCACCGAGAGGCAACCGTTTGCAACGAGAAACTGCAATCGGAAGCCGGCGAATTGAAACAGCAGTTAGAGCAAAGGCAAGCAGCGATCGAAGAGCTTCAGAAAGCGGCAACGCGCTTGTCGGAAGTCCAACCTGAGCTTCAAACAGTACACCTTGAAAACCAGCGCTTGCAGGACGAGCTTGAAGACCAGCGAGCCCAGCTCCATTCAGCGGAAACGCGCTTGCATGAATCGACCCGGAAAAATCAGCAGGTCTCCGATCGCTGCGCGCATCTCGCAGCGGAAGCCGCCGATTTCAAACAACAGCTGGAAGACAGCCAATCGAAGGTTCGAAAAATCGACGCCGCACAACAACGACTAGCCAATGTTGAATCTCGCGAGACGATTTATCGGGAGCAGCAAGAGAAGCTGGAAGCGCTCGTTGTCGACTTGGAGCGCGAGCTCTCCGAAGGAAAGAACCAGGTCCAAGCGCTCGATGAGACTCACCGCCGTTTAAGGGAAACGGAGCGCGTCTGTAAGGGGTTGGCCGAGGAGAATCGGCGTCTCGGGGAGGAGGTTTCCGTTTGGCAGGGACGCCTCGCTGCAAGCGAAGAAAACCAACGACAGGTGAGTTTGCTCCGCCAGCAGCTCGACGAGTTACGGAACGAGCATGCGCGAGTCCTCGATGGCAATCGCCGGGCGCAAGAGAAACTCGCCGCCAGCGAACCCTTGGAGGCGTCGTGCCTCATGTCTGGATCCGATCACACGAGTGTTGTGCAGAGTCCGGCAAATAACAACGCCGAATTATCGTCAGATCTGGATATGTGGTCAGCCGCGAGTGTCGATGACCCGATGCCGTCCGAGATAGCGATCGCGGAAACAAGACTATTGAATAATGGCTCAAACGAAACCCGCAGCGATCAACCGCATCTTGGTTCTGGCGACTCGACAGCGGGAATCGAAGCGGCAAAGGAAGGAGAAGCGAGCTCGGTTGTTTGGACTTCGGTCAAGCGCAAATGGCGCTTCGCAGCGGTTCCCGCCATTGTCGTTGTGGTGATCGCGGGAGCAGTCGCCATGAAACTGGCAACTAGTTTTTCAACGTCGGAAAAGTCAGCAGGCGCGACCGAGACAAGTTCTGACGAGTATACTGCCGAGGTGGTCTCAAGACCTCAGATAAAATCAGCGCCGCGTGTCCGGGGCACATTTGAAACTGTCCGTCCCACCCAGGTTTACACCGGCCCTAGTGAGAACTCAGCGCTGATTGGCAATATTGGCCCGGGAATGAAGCTCAATGTCGTGGACTCCAGTGACGGTTGGTTGGAGGTTCGCTCTAAGCACGGCCGCCCACCGGGTTTCATACGCCAAGAGGCAGCTGTACGAATAGGCCAGAACTGACCGGTGCGCATTATCAACCAGGCAAATGGGAATGCAGCCGACTTTTAGATCTGTTCGTTATCCTCGTGGAAAACGATCACGGACGTCTTTGAGTTCACGGACCAGCACAGATGCGTAAGCCGTGTCATAGCAAAGTTTGACGATCCAAGATAAAGAGGCGACCCCACTCGACACTCCAACCCCCCACCGATCCGTCATTTATTTAACGCAACACTCCGTTCGTCCTGCGGCTCTCCAAGGGCGAACGGAGTGGGCTTCAGCAATCTGCGAGAAATATTGCAGCTGACTTATGCGAACCGATTTCGATATATTCAAGGATAACCTCCGTCTTGTTTTCTTTGCTCGTCGTGCTTTGCCGCACGTCGCAGCATTGCTGAAGGATGACGCTACTGTATGTTATAAGTTCCAGTAGATAATGAGCGAAATCGCCAAGCCAAAGCGTATGCTTGGCCGAAATCCGCTTTGTATTTCTATTGACTCATGAGTGAAGCGAACTTCTATCAGGTTCTCGGTGTTGGGCGCTCCGCGAGCGCCGATGAAATTAAATCGGCTTATCGAGAGCATGTTAAACGATATCATCCGGATCTCTTTTCCACGCCCGGCGAGAAAGCAGAAGCTACGGAAAAACTCCGGCAAATCAATGAAGCCTATGCAGTTCTCGGAAACGCCGAGCGTCGCCACCGCTACGATCAAGAGTTTATTCAAAAACCAAAAACGCGCGCTCATACCCCCGGGGCGACCAAGCCCCGTAGGACTTCACGCCCCCGTCATGCGAACCCGCAGAGCAAGACGGCCGAAATCCTGAAGGGGCGCCGGTATTTTTCCAGGAAGTGGGCGGGATATACTCTAGCGGCGGCTGTGATGGTCCTCGTCCTTATTTATGCCGGCCAAAGCGAACCGCAATTGATCACCATATGGACACTGGTGGAAAAGCTTGAGGTTTCACCGGCGAAGAGTCTTTCTCCGCCCGAGGGCGCCGGCCAGGGCTGGATCCCTTTGGGTCATTACGCTTCTGTCTCAGAATGCGCCAGGATACTTAAGCAGAGAGTCCGGAAGGATGAACAAGAGGGCAGCAGGGCTGTTTTTGATGAACAAAACGGCACCATGGCCATCACGGTGTACCTAAACAAAGAAACCGCTCAGGCTCGAGACGATGCCAAATCTAAGGCGACGGCGGAACGCTCTACCGCGGTGGAAGGTGCGTCAAAAAACGAGCAGGAGCAGGTAGAGCAACAGGCGACGGAAGAAGGCACGAAATCATTTCCAAAGAACGACATGATTAAACGGGTGAGAAGTCTCGAGTGCCGTGAGACACATCGGTTGGAAAGGGAGTCCTGGCTTTGGCGCACATTGAGAAGAATGGCGCCGCTCCTTTAGGGACAGTATGTGAAAAACTCCGCTTGAAAGAAAAACCCTACCAGTGAATCTTACACCGGTCCAACCGACGCGTCATCAATCGAACCTTGGGAAGATGCCGCGAGACGAAGCTTAGTCGTTCACATAAAGTTGTTGACAGCCATTTTGCTTTGGACTATGGAAGGCTGTTCCTTGGTCAGAGCCTATCATCTTTGTTAGATTCTCTAGCCTGATTCACCTTCCACATACCTTGCCAAGGCTACGTCGATCGGCTCAAAAGCTCTGCAAAAAAGGGTTGTAACAAGCAACCGTTTAGAAGGAACGAGAAGAGTGCTGGGCAGATAACAAAACAAAGAGCCTGTAAGACACAAAACGGCTAAAGCCAGCGGGCTAAAGATTGCACTAGAGGTGCTCAAGCAAGCAGAGAAGGCGATTAAGTGATTTTGGATCTCCGATTTTCGATTTTGGTTATGGAAACATATATCCTAGGCCATTTTGGATTCGATTCTTGGATTCCCATTCCTGCGAAGGAAAATCCAAATCCGAAAGGAAAGGCGAGGTTATGAAAAAGATGTTTATGTTTGTTTCGGTCATAGCGCTACTGGTAGGTGGTCGAGCCATCGCCGAGGCGCAGCAGCCCCATAAAATCGCTTCGATAGGCTATTTATCGGAAGGCTCCGCTTCGGCTCAATCCCGGCGGATTAATGTATTTCGCCAAAGTCTGCGTGAACTAGGCTACGTCGAAGGACAGAACGTCGTCATCGAGTATCGATGGGCGGAGGGTATGCTTGATCGGTTGCCATATCTTGCGGCCGATCTGGTTCGTCTTCGGGTCGACGTTATTGTCGCACCGCGAGGCCAAGCAGCCGACGCGGCCCGTCGTGCAACAAAGACAATCCCCATTATAATGGCAATCACTGGTGAACTTGTCAGTAGCGAACTAGTCAGTCAACTGAAAATGCCAGCGAGAAATTTCACTGGATTTACCATTCTTGCCGCCGATTTATGCCGCAAACAACTAGAACTGCTCAGAGAAACCTTTTCGAAGGTTTCCCCGCGTCGCGGTCCTCTGGGACTCGGGCAAGATAGGATCAAAGGAGGTAGAAAGTATGACCCGCCGCTCTTTGCCGGCGGACGTGAGACTTCTAGAGGTACCAGAGCTCCAGAATTTGCAGATGCCATTTAAGACCGCGGTAAGACAACACGCGGATGCTCTCATTGCGCTGCCGAGTTCGAGAATGGATATCCATCTACAACGAATTGCAGACTTTGCAGAAAAGAGCCGACTGCCGGCGATCTACCCGGAGCTTGGTTGGGTCGATGCTGGCGGCTTTATATCTTATGGACCGAGCCTTCCAGATTTATCCCGGCGCCTCGCCTTCTATGTGCATGAAGTACTCCACGGTTTCCAACCCGGTGAGCTGCCCGTGCAACAGGCCACCCATTTTGAGCTAGGCATCAATCTGAAGGCCGCCAAGCAGATTGGCCTGGCGATTCCGCCGAACGTGCTGGCGAGAGCAGATAGAGTGATTCGATAGGCATCAGGCGTGAGTGGTGAAGCGATCAAAAATAATTTTGGATTTTGAATGATCGATTTTAGATGAGCAAGTCTCATGAATAGGCGGACAACAAACGAACGAAAGAATCACGGTTGCATTATTGCATTGGCCTAACCCGTCGCATCAGAGCGATCGCTAAGAGACGCCGAGCTTAAACGTTAGCGCGAAACACATGACTGAATGTGAGACTTAACGAACCTCCATCGGGTCACCCTGGACGGATGTCGTGCAGCCAATGGTCTTGCGGTGGTGGTTGACGTACCGCGTGCCTTTACAACCGCCGCGACTGCTTTTGCAGGAGAGGTGGAGGAGATTCTCCTCGTTTCAACTGTGGAGGAAGCGTTCGACCTTCGAGCACGATATCCTGACTACCTCTTGATCGGTGAGGTCGATGGTTTACCTGTGGATGGGTTTGGCACTCCAGCAACCCAAGCTGCCAAGAATGCCACCCAAACAATTCCCATCGTGATGACAGGTGGTAGCGACCCTTTAGGAACGGGGCTGGTCACGAGCCTTGCGCACCCGGGTGGAAACGTCACGGGGTTAACCGATCTCTACTCAGACTTAGGCGGAAAGCAGCTGGAACTACTCAAGGAAGCATCCTCTAAGGTCTCCCGGGTGGTGGTTCTCTGGGATCCGGCTAACCCTGGCAACACGACTTGGCTGGGAGGCATGAAGGTCGCGGCCGGAGCATTGAGTCTAACGCTTCAGCCCGTGGAAGTTCAGGGCCCCAATGATTTAGAGCCAGCATTTTCAGCTATTAAGAGAGAGCGTGCCCGCGCCCTTAGCGTGCTAAGCAACGCTGTCACCACTACGTACCGGACACGGATCGTGGACTTCGCGGCAAAAAGTAGGCTGCCAGCGATGTATTCAGACAGGGAATCCGTAGAGACAGGTGGGCTCATGTCCTACGGGCCGAATCTGTCCGACATGTGGCGCCGCGCCGCCATTTACGTGGATAAGATTCTGAAGGGGGCTAAACCTGCCGACCTCCCGGTCGAGCAGCCGACCAAATTTGAGTTCGTCATTAATTTGAAGACGGCCAAGCAGATCGGCTTAACCATTCCTCCGAATGTGCTGGCACGGGCGGATAAGGTGATTAAGTGACAGAAGAAAGCCAAACGGCAACGCTAAGATTGAATGCTCCTCCGATGGAATCCGCTAGATACCGGCGTTCTTAAGAGAACAAACCCAATAAAGACGTAGCAAGTCTTTGGACGTGTTCGCTAAACGCTAAAGAACTCACTTCGTCCGATTCAGCAATTTTATTTTCTATGAGCAATCTTGCGACTCCGGTGGGGACAAGGCTGGAAAGAAATTCCACAACTTTGCGCGTCTTTAAATGGATTTCTTGCCGAATTGGATCGCGGAATCCAGGTGAAACTCTGACTGGACCCCGATAAAAACATTCGGAGATGACGAAGTTCATCGATTTTTTAAGTGCTCGGGTATAAAATGGGGCCAACGTCGGGAGCTTAATTATTGCGGAAACGGAGGTGGCCAGATGCGTAACGGGAAAATCCGTATCGGCATTATGGGCTTGGGCCAGATTGGTCGGCACCTGTATCACCTTGCACTGGAAAGAGACGATATCGAAATCGTCGCGGTGGCTGATATCGGCAAACCGGAAATCATTCAGTATCTGCTCCAGAGCGACGCCGTGAACGAACCGTCCTGCGAGCTCCGAGACAATTATCTGGTCAACGAGAAATTCCGCACGAGAATGCTCCAGCTGGCGCGACCGGAAGAGGTTCCATGGGATGTTCTGAACGTGGACTGTGTCGTCGATGCCACGGGGCGATATCGGCGTCGCCGGGACATGGAAGCCCATTTGCGAGCCGGCGCGCGGCGGGTCATTCTGGCCTCGCTGCCGGCAGAGCCGATCGATAGGATTGCGATTCCGGGAATCAATGAAAGTAGCGCGGCTAGCGCAGACAAAATGATTTCGGCCGGATCTGCGACGACTAACGCGCTCGCGCTCTTATTGCAATCTTTGGATCAGGCCTTGGGAGTCGACTGCGCATCGATGACCACGGTCCACGCCTATAGCAGCGATCAGTCGCTTCAGGATTATGCCCACGAGGACTTTCGTCGCAGCCGGTCCGCAGCGGAAAATATTATTCCCAACAATAACGAGTCCGCGCGCTGGGTGGAGATGGTTCTGCCAAAGTTTTCGGGGAAGTTGAGCGGTTACGCCCTTAACGTGCCAGTCCAGCAGGGATCGTTACTGGATCTTAATTGCGTCATGCAGGACGGCAATGTCGCGGTCAAGCAAGTGAACGAGGCCATGCGTGCTGCCGCCGCTGATCACCCGACATTGATCGGCATGACCGATGATCCAATTGTTTCTTCTGACGTCATCGGTTGCAGGCAATCCTTGCTCTTTGATTCGCGCGCAACCCTCAAAGCAGGAAAGAGAATGATCAAAGTGCTGGCCTGGTACGAGAGTCTGGGCCACGCGTGCCGCGTACTCGACGTGGTCCGGCACTATAGCAGCCTTGATGGTATCGGAGGTGAGAAATGAAGGTCGCCATTAACGGATTCGGCAGAATCGGCCGTTCTGTGTTTCGTATTCTGGATAAGCGCTCGGACGCCCAACTGGTTGCGATCAACGACGTGTTCGACCACGACGCGCTGCGGTACTTGCTCAATTATGACACGGTGATGGGGCGGTTTGAGGGCACCTTGCAACTCGAAGGCGACGATCTGGTGACGTCGCACGGTCGAACCCGCATGCTTCATGAAAAGGATCCACTCAAGCTGCCGTGGCGCGAGCTCGACATTGACGTTGTCATAGAATCGACAGGAATTTTCACCAGCAGGGAACAACTCAGCAAACATCTGGAGGCCGGCGCCAAGCGCGTGGTGCTGACTGTTCCGGCGAAGGACGAGATTGATTATACCGTCGTGCTCGGAGTTAACGATGATGGGCTCAAGCCGGAACACCGGATGATTTCAAACGCGAGCTGCACCACCAATTGTCTGGCGCCGCTGGCAAAGGTGCTTCATGACTCATTCGGCATCGTCGAAGGCGTCATCAATACCGTGCACGCCTATACCAACGATCAGCGCCTTGCCGACGTGCCGCACTCGGATTGGCGCCGCAGCCGTGCCGCGGCGGAGAACATCATTCCGACGTCCACGGGTGCGGCGAAAGCCGTGGGCGAGGTCTTGCCTGAACTGAAGGGGCGGCTGGACGGTATTGCCGCACGTGTTCCGGTACCCGACGGTTCTGTGGTCGATTTGTTTGTCGAGCTCGAGAAACGCGCGAGCGCCGAGGACGTTCATGCCGCGATAAAATCCGCAGCCGAGTCGAAACGGATGAAGGGTATTTTGCAACTGATGAAATCGCCCGTCGTCTCATCGGACGTCATCGGGAATTCGCATTCTTCTATTTTTGACCCGGCATTTACCAGCGTTACGGGCGGCAAATATCTGAAGTGCCTCAGTTGGTACGACAACGAGTGGGGATATTCCAATCGCGTCTGCGATTTGCTGGGTTTGATCGCTCGGTGGGGATAAGTCGGAGCGCGTTGCGCGGCGGCGACTCGCCGACGTTCACGTTTTCGCTGTCAGGGGTGAGGCGTGAGGAGTGGAAGCAAGACACCTAACCCCTTACCCTTCACGCCTCACGCTATTCTCAGTTATTTCTTCCACACCGCGTCAATGAAGCCGCTCCTGTCCAGCTCTCGAATGAAGCTTGAATCGACGACGCTGGCCGGATCGAAAGTCTTGGCGCGCGGGTCGCGCAGCTCCAAGGTTTTGAGCATGAACTCGATGCCCTTCATGTTGACGTACGGAATGCGGTCCTGAAAGCGGGTGACAACTTCGTAAGTGGGTCGCAAAACGTCGGGGTCGCGGTTCTGCGCGAAGTCGGCCGTGACCTTTAGAACGAATTCCCGATTGTCTTTGTAATAACGTAGCCCTTCGACGAAGGTGTTCATCACCCGCATCACGGTGTCGCGATGAGCTTTGACGTAGCTCTTGGTGCTGGCAAAGCAGCTACCGGGGTTGTAAAGGCCAAGCTTACTCATGTCGATAAGCTCATGAAGGCCGAGCTTCTCCGCGGCGATATCTTGTGGCGGAATGAAAGTGGAGGCGTGGATGACACCTTTACTCAAGGCGGCCAAACGCGTCGGCGCACCGCCGACGGCAACCATAGCGAAGTCACGATCGGGATTGAGACCGCGCTCTTTGAGTATAAAGCGGATGACGCTGTCCTCCTGCGAACCAATGGTCGTTACGCCGATTTTCTTGCCTTTGAGATCGGCGATGGTTTTGACGTCCGGCGTCGAAAGGACGCGCCAGTAGAGCATGTTGATGCCGCAGGCGAGATAAACCGTATCGGCGCCGCCGACGGCCGACGCCACGATCGCCGCGCCGCCGATGAAGCTCAATGGCACCTGGCCCGAGACCATCGCGGTAGTTAGAATCGGGCTTCCTTGGATATAAACGAGATCGACGTCAAGCCCGTTCTTTTTGAATAAACCGCTTTTGCGCATTACGTCGACAATGCCGAGCGACGCGACCGGGGCAGGGCAGCCGATGACGAGTTTTTCGGGTTTCGGCGCATCCGCAGAGTGTGCGCCAAACGTCAAAGTGAGAAGCAGAATTGCTGCGCCAATCATTCTGAAAAAAGTCAAAGTGTCATTCCTTCGTTGGGCTCCTGGGCGCGGTTTCGGATTAGTCAGAGAGGGGCTAGGAGTATTCACCACAGGAGGCACAGAGTTCGCAGAGATTTTATCTTCAAACTATCTCCTTCGCGTTCTCAGCGCCTCTGCGGTGAATACCTCCTTTTCATTTTTAGTTGCTGCTCTGCCGCGCGACACTTCTTACTAGCGAAAGATTTCACGGAACTCTTTTTGGTAGCGGTTGTAGCTTTCGCCCAGCGCCGGAGGAATGGGGAACAGCTTAAGGTTTTTCGCCTGCATCTTGGTGTCTATTCCAGGCCGGGACGGTGTGCGGCCGATCGCCAAGACGAGTTGTTGGCCTTCTTTAGAAAGCACGAAGTCGATGAACAGCTTGGCGCTGTTGGCATGCGGCGCTTTGGCGGCGACGCCGATCGGGTGCAGCGATACCGTGATCGGATCGAGCGTGGTGACCCACTCTATCGGAGCGCCCTGTTCCTTCATTCTTTCGATGCGGTGCGCCAATGCCATGCCCATGTGAAACTCGCCGGCCGCCATCAGCTGGGCGATCAATGTCTGACCGCTGCGTAGTTGAATATCTTGTTTCGAGAGCGCCTTCATGTAACGCTCGGCCCTTTCTCTTCCCCAAGCCACGGCCATGGCGGCGTACCAAGAGTACATCTCATCATCCATGGCGATCTTGCCTTTCCATTTGGGGTCGAGCAGATCATCCCAGCTCTTGGGCGCGTGCTCCTTCGGCACCAGCTTGGTGTTATAAGCGATGATGTTGTAAGCGTCGAAATAGTCCACCCAAAATCCCTTGGTATCCTTGAATCCCGGTGGGTAGGCGGAACTCTCGGGCGACAGGTAGGGCTGGATAAAACCTTCCTTGACCAACTGGTGTGTTTCCACTCCGCGCACAGAAACAAGATCGAAAAATACTTTGCCGACGCGCGCCTCGTTGAGGATGCGGTTAAAAACTCTGGCAGAGCCGGCGTTGAAGAATTCAGTCTTGATGAACGGAAATTTTTTGTTGAACGCATCGAAGAGTCCCTTGATATCTTCGGTGCTGGTGGATGTGTACCAAATGAGGGAGCCTTCCTTTTTTGCGCCCTCGATGAGTTTGGCCGTGTGAGCGTCCTGGGCTTGGGCAGCTGCCAGGGACCACATTGAGAGAAACAGAATCAATGCCAAGATGAGCTGCATCTAATACCACTTTCCAGTCAGAAACTGATTGATATTCCTTTCCATCATACGCGTTTTCCCCAACGGCGCATATTCGCCGCTCTGCATGTGCTTGGCGACTTCCTCGCGGCTTTTTCGATCCGAATTAATCTCCTGAAGGTTGCCGTAAAAATCTTCGAGATAGTCGTACATCTTCTTGAAGTAAGTTAGTCCGGCCTGCTCGCCTTCGACCGTCGGCCCGTGACCCGGCACGAGATGTTTGTAATGGTTTTCGAACAGTGGCTTCAGGGCCGTGAGCCAGTTGGGAATATGGTGGATGGTCGATTCCCATTGGCATCGGGATATCTGATCGATGGTTTTCTTGCAAGTAAGTCAGGGGCATTAGTGCATCGCACGGACCCCACCTGTTTCATCCACCGCTCGCAGTCCTAATATAAGGGTGAAGGAGGGGGCCGACGCAGAAGACGCGCAACGTAAACGTAATAGCACCAAAATCGGTGTATCGAGTTGACCTGCCATTGCGTCCGATGTTATTCGCCTGAGGAGTATCTATTCGGACGTAAGAAAGGACAAGCTCATGATCAAAGAGGGCAAGTTTACGATACAGGAAACACGCGGCGCGGTAGCGAAGCTTACGATCAACCGGCCGGAGAAAAGAAACGCTTTGAGCCGCGATGCGATCCGCGAAATATTGGCGGTCTTCGAGGAACTGCGCAAAGACGATTCCATCGCCGTGGTTCTGACGACGGGTGTAGGCGACGTGGCCTACTGCGCCGGGCGGGACTTATCGGAGTTCCCCACCGAGGGAGGCAAGAACCGAGGCACCGATCGGCGTTCGGAACCGCGTGCTTATCACGTCGCCGAAGTGATCCGAACTTTCCCTAAGGTGACGATCGCAGTGGTGAACGGATTTTGTCTAGGCGGCGGCATCACGCTGCTGCTGCCGCACGATCTGGCGATTGCGTCCGATAAGGCACAGTTCGGTTTGCCGGAAATCAAGCGCGGCTTTTTGCCCTATCCGATTATCGCGACGATGTTCAAGACGCTGATTCCGACCAAACTTGCTTTCGAGTTGATTCTCACCGGCGAAAATTGGGACGCAAAGAAATCCATGGAAGCCGGACTGATCAACCGTGTCGTGCCACACGAGCAGTTGCAAGACGAAGCATGGAAGTGGGGCGAAGAAATCGGCAAATTCGACAAAGTTACGCTTAAATATTGCAAGATGGCGGCGCACTCTTCGATGGAAGCGACGAGCGTGCCGGCCGCGGCGGAAATTGCTTGGCTCATGCAAGAAGAGCATGCCTTGGTGAATCCGCGCGCCTATGCAGGGACGCGGGAGTTTCATAAGTAGTGATCAGCGATGAGCGTTCAGTGGTCAGCCTTCGAAAGGGGACATTGGATGAAAATTTGCTCGGGGCGCATGAAATTAAGGTTCGCGGTGATGTTGATTGCTGTCCTGGTCGTGAATTCGCACCCCACTGAAGCGTTGGCCAAGACTCAGCTCCGCGTAGCCTACAGCTCGATCTCGGGAGCCGGGATTGTGACATGGCTCGCTGTTGATAAAGGTTTATTCGCGAAATATGACCTCGACGTCGAGTTGATTTACGTCGCTGGATCTCAGGCCATGCAGTCACTGTTAAGCGGCACTACGCCGATCGGCATTCAAGGCATCGAGCCGGTCTTTCGCGTGAACGCCCACGGCAGCGATACGGTGATGATCCTCGGCATCGTGACCAAGCCGCCCTTTTCGATCATCGTGCGCCCCGAGATCAAGGATTTCCGCGAGCTCAAGGGCAAGCCCATGGGCATCACTCGCTACGGTTCGTCGACGGATATGTTGCTCCGACTGACATTGGAAAAGTGGGACTTCAAGCCCGAGATCGACGTGCCGATTTTGCAAATGGGCGGGGTGCCGCCGATTTTGGCCGGCATGGAGTCGCGCAAGATCTTTGGCGGGCCGCTGTCCTTGCCGACATTGGCGCGGGCAAAAAAAGAAGGCTATCGCGAACTGGCCGACGTGGCGGATCTGGTTCCCGAATATCAGGTGGCCGGGATCGTGACCCGGCGCGCCTTCATTAAGCAGAACCCCGACGTTGTGCGAGGCTTTGTCAAGGCGATCGCGGAAGCTATGGCGTTATTTAGAAAGGATCCCGAGTCCGTAAAACAGGTGATGAAAACGCGGTTCAAGGTCGATGATCAATTGGTGATCGAGGAAACTCAGAAAAACTACCCGCGCTACATGCCCAACATTCCATACCCGAGCCGGACGGGCATTGCGGTGATCAAAGCATTTTTGGACAAGAACGAGCCCGCAGTCCGCTCACTTTCGATCGACAATCAGATCGACAACCAGATCATCCGCGAGCTTGAACAGAGCGGGTTTTTCAGTGGTTTGTATGCGGGCAAGTGAGAATGAAAAGAATTGGAGTATTGGAGTGATGGGTAGTCGGATCTCTTCTAACTCCCTCGCCCACGAAGTGGGAGAGGGCAGGGGTGAGGGCGTGAGCGCAGCGAGCCCACCCTCACGAAGAAGCGAACACGGAAAAGAATTCGCAGCATTCGGAGCACATTTGATTGTGAAATCGGAGCGGATGATTCTTCCGTTAATTTTTTTTCTCTCGGCCGTTCTTCTCGCACCGGCAAGTACTCATGCTCAAGAACGCCGCAAGATCAGAATTTCCAACGCGACCTTGAGCTACTCGGCGTTGCCTTTGGTCGCGGCGCGAGAGTGGAAGCTTTTTCAGGAGCAAGGCTTGGACGTGGAAATTATACTCATGCGCTCGGCGGCTGCAGCCGCGGCGCTGGTGTCCGGTGACTTGGACTATCAGTCCGGTATCGGTCCGGCGAGCATCAGCGCGACTCCGAGCGGTGTCGATTCGCGGGCGCTCTGGTCGTCGACGAGCCGAATTACTTATTGGTTAATGGCTAAACCGGAATATAAGTCTATTCAGGATTTAAAACACAAAAAGATTGGCCTCTCCGGTCTGGGCGGCACGAGTCATGTGGCGATGATGGTTGCCCTCGAGAAGCGAGGCCTCACCCCAAAGGATTACATCGCCGTTTCCGTGCCGGGAGGCCAGGTGGTGCAATCGCTGGAATCCGGTTTTGTCGATGCGGCAAACTCAATCCGCCGACCATGTTCTTCGCGCAGCGGCGCGGTTTTGTTCGGCTGCTCGATATCGGTTCGCTTGTGGAAATGGCTTCGGGCGGGTTAACGGCGATGACGCGAACGATCAGAAGCCGTCCCGACGAAGTGAAGCGCATTATCCGCGCGCTGCAGCTCGGCAAGAGAGCGATGCTCAAGTCGCGGGAAAAGACGCTGGATTTGATCACCGGCGTCCTGAAGATGGACAAGCAGACTGCCGCGCAGACCTATACGGTCGTTCAAGCGAGCTTTAACGACACGGGCATTCCGACGCCGGAAGGCACCGGCAACATTATCAAAGCGATCAAAGCGGAAGGACGATTCGCCGATCGACCGATCGCCTATGACGAAGTCGCGGACCCGCGCTTCGCCATCGAAGTGGCGAAAGAGTTGGGTTACAAGGTGCCGTGATACGGAATGGAGTGCTGGGTGTCGCTTCGCTCCACCGATCCTACAAGGATGTTTTCACCCTCTCCCACGTCGTGGGCGAGGGCTGGGGTGAGGGTCCGACGGGCGCGAGCCCAAAGACGACGGATATCGATATGGGAAACCCATCCTATGGTCTTGATGTATAGCCATAAATAATGATACATATAGCCATATGAAAACAACCATAGAGATATCCGACTCTCTCTTGGATGAGGCGAAAAAACTTGCCGCGAAGGAGGGGACCACGGTTCGTGCTTTGGTCGAACAGGGCCTAAGGCGAATCGTCGCCGAGCGGAAGAAAAGCCGAGGAGCTTTTCGGCTGCGCAAAGCTACGTTCAAGGGCAAGGGGCTCCAACCGGGTGTGCAAGATGCAACTTGGGATCGAATCCGTGAATCGATCTACCAAGGAAGAGGCGGATGATTGCGGTCGACACCAACATCCTCGTGTACGCTCATCGCGAGGAGTCACCCTGGCACGACGTGGCGCTTATGAGAATTACCGAGCTTGCTGAGGGGCGGTCTCCATGGGCGATCCCTTGGCCGTGCATTCATGAATTCCTCGCGATTGTGACTCATCCGCGTATCTATTCGCCGCCAACACCGCTCGCCAATGCCATCGATCAGGTTGAAGCCTGGTTCGAATCGCCTAGCTTGGTGCTCTTGGCGGAGACTGAAGGCTATTGGCCGGAGCTGCGTTCCGCGCTCGAACAAGGGCGAATCAGCGGGCCGCAAGTTCACGATGCTCGCGTTGCGGCGATCTGCCAAGATCACGGCGTACGAGAGTTGTGGACGGCGGATCGCGATTTCGGCCGTTTCCCCGCGCTTAATGTGCGCAACCCGTTTGTGGGTTGAAGGCATGGCGACGAACCTGCGTTCTTGTCGATGGCGGAATCGGCAAAAAAGCGCCTCCACCCATCCTACGGGAATTCCTCTCCCTTCCCACGGAAGTGGGAGAGGGGTGAGGACATGATTAAGGCTGCTGGCATCGATTTAAACCGTCATTCAGTTTTCCCGTCATGCCGGTGAAAACCGGCATCCAGGTTCCTCTTCAGTTTACATTCAAAAACGCTTGGATTCCGGCTTCCGCCGGAATGACAGGAAAAAAAGTCGACTTCCAGTCGAGCAATTCCAGAATCCCTCGGGTTGGAGCCGACAATCGTTCAGCTTCCTACCGGCGCGAATAGTTCGCTGAGCTGCGGCCGGTAGGGGATGTAGCCCTGTTCGTTCGCGTATTGAACGAACTTTTCAAGCACGACTTGATTTTCCGGCGTTAAGCCGTGGCCCCACGGATTGTCGCCGAAGATTTCTTCCTCTTCTTCCAAAATGAGTACCGCACTCGGAAAGGCTAGTCGTTTGGCGTAGTCGTAGGATTTGCGGCAGAGCTTTTCCGCTTCTGTGAAGGCGTTAAGCAGACTTGAGACCAGCCAAGGCTGTTCGTCGAAGAGCGACTGGCGCACGACGAGGGTATGCGTGATCGGAAAAATTTTCGTCTTGTGAAAGTATTCGTTCACCGTGGCTCTCGGATCTTTGAAGAGGCGTCGAATGCGCGGGTCTCGTGCCCGGAAGGAGGGTACGACGTTGGGTGGGATCATTGCGTCGATCTCGCCGCGCAGCAAGAGCGCTTCGGCGGGTTCGTCCACCACGGTGACTTTGACGCCTGCCGGTGGCTGATATCCGGCTCGCTCGGGCGCCGAGGTGAACCACTCGCACTGCTCCGGCCGCACGCCGTGGTATTCCTGAAGTATGCCGCGCGCCCAGAGTCCCACGGTCAGGCGGTACTCATCCATGCCAATCCTCTTTCCTTTGAGATCCTCGGGACGCTCGATGCCCGACGAAGGCGAGCAGAAAATATAAGGGTGAATCTGCATGCGCAGCGGGAAGATCGGCAGAGCGATGACCGGTTCCTTTCGGCAACGCGCCATCATGTACCATGAGAGCGACATCTCGGCGATGTCGAATTCCTCGTAAACCGGGCGCATGCAAGCCTCGCCGGTTTCGGCGCGGCGCGGTTGCAGTTTGATTCCTTGCGCCGTGACTTCGCCGTTCAGCAGGGGGCGGGTGCGGTGATAGTCAGCGAGCATGAGAGTCAATTCTAACTCGTGTGCCATATCTTCTCCTTCCGTCTCGCGTCCGAACCAACAAATTCGCGCATTCGCGCTGCAACGAGCCCCCACCTCTTTCCTCCCCCGCGTCGCGGGGATGAAGGAGGGGGTAGGGCGGAATGATGCAGCAGTATGCTAAAGAACTTGTGCAAAACATCAGCGGCTCTGACTCAGTGCTTTCACCAAAAACTGCCTTGTGAAAAACTTCTCCGCGCCGCCTAGTTTTTTCGCTTCCGCTTCGATGCGCGTGGCGGCGATGAGCGACTCGATATCTTCCTTGGTGATCGAGATCGAATAAACGTTGGCGAACTGGTTGATGACTTGCCGCACCGATGCCGGATCGCCGAAAGTATTCTTTTTAATCACCGCTGCGGCAACTTTTTCCTGGTTGTTCTTGAAAAAATCCAACCCGCGATTGATAGCGCGCAAAATGGAAACGATACCTTCCGGATCGCTTTCGATTTTCTGTTTGCTTGAGACAATCACCACGAAAGGAAATCCCGGCATGACGCTGCCGATGTCGAACAGAGTTGGGAAGCCTTTTTTTTCCAGCTCCAGCCTTTCTAAAAAGGAAAACGGCGAGGCATGAATTTTACCCGATTCCAAAGCTTGGGCGCGAGACGGACTATTGCCAACACCGTAGAGTATTTTGTAATCCCGGTCGCGCACCAAGCCCTTCTTGGCTAAACCTTCCACCGCGGCGAATTCCGCAACGCCGCCGGGACCGGTGACGCCGACGACTTTGCCCTTCAGATCGTTGACGCTGTTGATCCCTTTGGCGCCGAGAAGCGTGTAATCCATATACGGCTGAATGCCGCTAATGATCACCATCGGCGCGTTCTGCGCGATGGCTCGTACCGCGGCCACCCCAGCGACCAGAGTATAATCCACTCCGCCGCCGACCAAAGCGGCCATAGCAGTTGGACCGCCTCTGATGAGCACCGTTTTTACTTCCAACCCTTCGGCGGCAAAGAAGCCGAATTCTTGCGCGACTACAAGCGGCAGCGTGCCGCTCAGCGTGGGAGTGTTGGAAGCGAAGTTGACGGACCTGGCGCTCGCAGACTCAGCGCGGCTGACGGCAAATACGGTTAACAACACAAAAAACAGCAGGGTAAATGTTAGTGACGCTGTATTCCTTCTTCCCCCTCGACGGGGGAAGATTGAGATGGGGGTGCTACGTGAAACGCTCATGAGTCACCCCTACCTCTATCCTTCCCCGTCAAGGGGAAGGATAGATTTCGGTAACGAATGCTTCGACAATCCCAGCGAGAACCGTTTGTTCCTATATTTCATCTCTCAAAACACTCCATTACTCCATCGCTCTATCTTCTCCTACAGCTCCAGCGTACTGTGAGCGAACAGCTCTTCGACTTTCGGTTTCTTCGTGATCAGCCCCTGCTCATGGGAGAAGTCGATCAACGTCTCGAGCATCTTTCGGTTCCCTTTCACGCCGTAAGTATAGGGGTCATTGCCGAACATCTCCTGGGTCCTCGTCAGATATTCTTTGCCGAAGAAAAGCGCCGAGGGAATACTGTCGACCAACTTTGAATTAAAATGCTCTTTGGCTTTTACAAAGCCGGTATACAGATTGAACGCGACCCAGGGATATTTTTTATAAATGTCGCCACGAATCGTGTAGGCGTGGTTGACCGGCAGAAAGCTCCATTTCTTAAAGAAGCGCGCGCCCTCCGCCATGCGATCGGTAAACAGTAGCTTGACCTTGCTCCAGTCGCCGTCGGCGCCGGGAATGCGGTGGGAGCGGCCGATGACGTTCGGCATATTTTTCCACGGGCTGTTGATCGCGGCGACGTCCAATTCATTATTTACCAGCATCGACGCCATGCTTTTGTCCGGCGGTATACGCTGGAAGGAAATCCCCGGCGGTGGAGTAAATCCCGTCACACCACCGTGACTGAGCTCCTCGGAGCGTTCCATGTACCAGTGAACTTTGTACTGCGACACGCCGAAGTCGTGTTCAAGTATGCCGCGCTGCCATAGTGCTGCGGTTTGCTGATACTCGCCTACGCCGAAGCGCTTGCCGATGAGATCCTCCGGTTTTCTGATGCCGGAGTCGATATTGTAGGAGAGCTCGGTATGAAAGAGCCGGCGGCTGGGAAAGACCGGCAGGGCGATAAAATCAAAGCCGCGCTCACGGGCGATCAGATAGGACGAAATCGACATCTCGCCGACTTCGAATTCCTGAAACTTGAGCTGCCGCCAGAAAGTTTCCGGAGGAGGCGAGTAGGTCGGCACAATCTCTATGCCTTCGGCTTGAACCACACCCTTCATCAACGGATCGACCCGTTCATTGAAGGCGGAAATGAAGCTCAATCGTAGTTTTGGCATTTTTGGTCGCTCCTTTAGCGTTTACCAACTTCGGTTGGGGCAAAGGGCACGGCATGCCGTGCCCTCACATGGCTTCGTGCCATTCAAGATCATGTGTCCATCATTTCTTTTGCGAACAATTCTTCGATCTTCATCGTGCGCGGCGTGAGCCCTTGCTCGTGCGAATAGCTGGTAACGGTATCAAGCATGGTCTGGTTGGCCTTAACGCCATATGGAAATGGATCGTCACCCAAAATGTCCTGCGTCATGGCTAGGTATTCGGGGCCGAATACGAGGGCGGTGGGTATGCGCTCCGGCAGAGTTTCGATCGCATACCCTTTTGCTTCGACGAAGGCGTCGTACAATTTGACCGCCACTTCCGGATGCGCCCGGTAGACATCGCCGCGAATAGTGTAGGTATGGTTGACCGGAACAAAGCCATACTTCGTAAAGAAGCGTTTGGCTTCGGCGATCTGGTCGGGGAACAAAGGCTTGACTTTGGACCAGTCGCCTTCGCTGGCGCGAATGTGGGTCGAGCGATCGATGACATTAAACGCTCGCGACAGGTGACCCGCGATGGGCGCCGCATCGATCTCATGATTGACGAGCATGGACGCCAGGCTCTTTTCCGCCGGAATTCGGTGGAACGATATTCCCGGCGGTGGGGAGAAGCCGGTGGCGCCGCCGTGGCTCAGCTCGTCGGTGCGCTCCATGTACCAGTCGACTTTGTACTGCGATACGCCGAAGTCATGGTCCAATACGCCGCGGGCCCACAGCGCCGCGGTCTGCTGATATTCACCGACGCCGATGCGTTTGCCGACGAGATCGCCCGGTTTCTTCACGCCGGAGTCGACGTGATAAGACTGCTCGGCGTGAAAAAAGCGCCGGCTCGGAAAAACCGGGATGGCAATCATGTCCACACCGCGCGAGCGGGCGATGATATAGGAAGACATGGACATTTCGCCAACTTGGAACTCCTGAAATTTCAGCTGGCGCCAAAAAGTTTCCGAGGGATGGGAATAGGTCGGAATGAGCTCGATGCCGTCGGCTTTGATCGTGCCGTTCATCAGCGGCTCCACTCGTTCGTTATAATTAGAGATAAAGCTTAACGTTAGTTCCGGCATATCTTTTCCTCTTTGCTGCACGCTTAGACCGCTCGTAGGGGCACGGAATGCCGTGCCCTGCGAGTTCGATCATAAATCAAGCGTCGATTCAGCGAAAAGTTCTTCGACTTTCATTTTGCGCGGCGTTAGACCTTGTTCGCAAGAAAATTCAGTAATCGTGTCGAGCATTGGCTGATTGGCCTTAAGACCATAAGGAAACGGATCGTCGCCGATCATCTCACGTGTCATCTCGGCATATTCCGGCCCGAAGAAAAGCGCCGAAGGAATGCGCTCCAGCAAGTTCGCGCGGGCGAGCGCCTTGGCTTTGACAAAACCGTTATAAAGATTGAACGCGACCCAGGGATATTTTTTATAAATGTCGCCGCGAATGATATAGGCGTGGTTGACGGGTAAAAAGCCATGTTTTTTATAAAAGCGCGCGCCTTCAGCCATGCGGTCGGGAAACAGCGGCTTGATATTGATCCAATCTCCCTTGCCGCCGATACGGCTCGAGCGATCCAGCGTATTGGCTCGCAGTGCCCATGGGCTTGCGACATGAGCGACGTCCAATTCGTTTTCCAGGAGCGTCGACGCCAGGCTCTTGTTTGGCGCGATGCGATTGAAAGAGATTCCCTCCGGTGGTTTGAACCCGGTAGCGCTGCCGTGGCTCATCTCCTCGCTTCGTTCCATGTACCAGTGGATCTTGTACTGGGACACGCCGAAGTCATGCTCGAGAATGCCGCGGATCCAGAGCGCCGCCGTCTGTTGATACTCCGCGACGCCCAGCCGTTTGCCGGCCAGGTCTTCCGGTTTCGTGATCCCCGAGTCGACGTGGTAAGAAAGCTCGGTCTGAAAAAGTCGGCGGCTGGGAAAAACCGGCAGCGCGATCATGTCGGCGCCCTGCGAGCGGGCGATCAGGAAAGACGACATCGACATCTCCGCGACTTCGAACTCGCCAAACTTGAGCTGCCGCCAAAAGGTTTCGGCGGGATGGGAGTAGGTGGGAATGAGTTCGATTCCCTCCACCTGGACCGTGCCATTCATTAGAGGCTCGACACGCTCGTTGAACGCGGAGATGAATCCTAGAGTCAGTTTCACCATGCGATGGATTCTAGTTTTCTATGCAATTAAACACTCAACAATTCGAAAGGATTGGTTTATCGCGGTTCGTCCGCTGTTTCCTTCTCCCCTTGGAGACTGTGTCGCAATACCGTTCATGGTTCGAGAGCCTCACCACGAACGGTATTGCCTGATTGCGATATCAAGTACTTACCCGTTCGCCAGCTTGTCGAAGGGTTCCGAGCGAATTGCGACACAGTCTCTCAAGGGAGAGGAAGTTGATGCTCGCCTCGCCAGTTTCCTTGCTTCTCAAGTTCCTTCATCTCACTTGTCATAACCGTCAATTGACCAGATATCGTAGAGCAACTCCATGCGGCGGAAAGTGTGCTTACGCGTTTGCTCCTGCAGATGCAGCGAGTGGAGATAGCGTGTAGCGATCTCCTCCGCCAGGCTGCTGTGCTCTTCGTCGGCTTCCGAATGAACGGTGAAAAAGCGAACATCGTCGGGTTTCATGTTGTATTTTTGGATGAACCCATTGCCGAGCGCCGCCGCTGCCGGGCCGAAGGTGCCTTCGGCGCCGATCTGGATCGACATGACGACAAACCACGGCAGCGTGTGGATGATCAATTCCACATAATAGAGATGCGCGGCGGTAGACGGCCGCAGCTCGGCGTTCTCGAGTTGATTTTTGGTTAGACCGATGGACTCGGCGAAGCGGATCGCCAGCTCATTATGTCCGGCGCTGCCGGTGTCCATGCCGCGGGTTTCTTCCTCGACGACGCCCCAAAGTTTCTGCGCGATCTCCGGATCGGTACACGCCAGATAGCGCATCATAGCAATGCGCGGGACCGCGGCACGAAACTGATAATCCTGCATCGCCCAGGCGCGGATCTGATCCATCGTGGCGGTGCCGTTGCATACCGCCTTCAAGAACGGATGCTTGATCCGAATCTTCGGAAACGACTGAATGTCCTTCTTGAGCTGGCCAACGAATTCTTGGCTTGTCATGTTAGTTTCCTCCTCAATAACTTCTATGGGTGAATGGAATGATGGAGTGGTGGAGTGATGGGTAACAATACTCCAATACTCCAGTACTCCAACACTCCAGTTTATTTTCTTCCGTTCAGCCGGCTGACGTAATACTCCCAGCCGCGCATGGGGAAGCGCTGGTCGGCGTTGTAGACTTCCAGCTCCTCTGCGGTCAAATATCTCGGTTCGCCGTGAAGCAGCGCCAGATGATTCCATTCGCCGAGCATGGCCAGCCGCGTCGTTCGCTCGATGACCTGTTCGACGCTTTCGCCGACAACGGCGTCGCCATGAGCGCGCAACAAAACCACCGGGCCGTTACCGAGGGCGGTAGCCAATTCGTTGCCGCGTTCCACGGTGCGCACCAGACCGACGCCTTGGTAAACCGGTGGGCCGTCGGCGGAAAGAAACTTGCCGTAGTGGTGCATGGGCTTGAGCTTGATCGGCAGCACGCTGAAAATTGTGCTCCATTTAGAATGCGTGTGCGCGACGCTGACGATTTCCGGACGCGCTTTCAAAATACACGAATGAATCGGCCATTCGTTGGGCGGCGTCTTCGCGCCGTCGAGGTAATTGCCGTCGAAATCCTGCATGATCAGCCGATCGCGCGTGACGCATCCTGGGCTGACGTTGGCGATTGTTACAAAAGCGTCGGCGCCGGGTACGCGGATGCTGATGTGACCGTAACCGTCGGTGACGCCTTCGTGATCGAGGATGTGGCAGGCCGTCATCAGTTTTTCCGTTAGCTCTTTCAGTTCTGCTGAGTCAATTGTGGGCACGTCCTTGCGATTGGCAGCCATGAACACTCCTTAGTAGTCGGGATAGGCGAACAGACGTCTATCTTCGCGAAGATATTAGTCAGCTATCAGGCTGTCAAGGAGAGCTACGCTCTCTCACCCGGCTCAGGTAATATTCCCACGGGCGCGCTGGAAAAGCCTGGTCAGCGGCAAATGTTGCCAATTCTTCTTCGGTCATGTAAAGCGGCTCGCCATGGGCGACCGCCATATGTGCAAGCTCGCTGACGAAGGCAAGTCGGATGGTGCGCAGGATCGCTTCCTCGAGACTGGCGCCGACCACCGCGTCGCCGTGGGCCCGCATCAGGACCGCCGCGCTGTCTTTCAGCGAAGCCGCGAGCGCCATGCCGCGTTCGATGGTGCCGATGAGTCCCGCTGCCGGGTAAACGGGCGGACCTGCGATGGGAAGAAACTTCGCGTACACGTGCAGTGGACGAAGACCGCCTTTTAAAACACTGAAAAGCGAGCTCCATTTCGAATGCGTGTGGCACACGCTCATCACTTCGGGGCGCGTTTTAAGAATGCACGAGTGAATCGGCCATTCGTACGGGGGAGCATTGATGCCGCCGAGAAATTTACCGTTGAGATCGAGCATCACGAGTCGTTGCAACGTCGCGCAACCGGGACTGACGTTCGCGATGGTCAGAAAGGCTTCCGTTCCAGGTATGCGCACGCTCACATGCCCAAAACCGTCAGTGATACCCTCGTGGTCGAGAATGTGACAGCCGTCGACCAGTTTCTGTTTTAGCTCTTTAATTTCGTTTGAATCGAAAGCAGGGATGCTTGAAGCCGGTGTAGGCATTGTGACTCCTTCAAATTTCGCATTTTACTGGCACGGTTCTATTGGCCAACCATTGCACTGTCAAGGCTTTGGAGTAGCCGCATGGTACTCATACAACTAGGAAAGATTCCTCGCTGTGCTCGGAATGACACTTACACGACATCTGTCATCTCGAACCCTTCGACTAAGAATCTCAGGGCAGGCTCCGTGAGAGATCTTTCCCAAACTGAACCACTGCCTAAGAGGGGATCAACTTGACAACGACTGCGCTGCGGAGGTTAATCACAATTACCGCAGGAAAGGCAATCATGATCAGAACCGTGACCGCAACATTGCGGCTGGCGCTGTTAATTCTGCCGATTACACTTACCGCGCAAGAAAAGTACATCGCCAGCTATGCCGGCTTTGCTGGATTTCAAGCGCCGCTGTGGGCCGCCAAAGACTTCGGTTTCTTGACAAAACACGGCGTGAACGTCGATCTGGTCATGATCCCCGGATCGGCGCGGGGCGCGCAGGCGATGCTCGGCGGCAGCCTCCACTTCGGCCAGATCGACGGCACCGCGTTGATCTCGGCGATCAACCAAGGCGCGGATCTGGTATTCGTCGCTTCATCATTGAACAAATTTCCGTTTAGTCTCGTGGCACAGAAAAATATCCGCCAACCGAAAGATCTCGTCGGCAAAAAAGTCGGCATTGTGGCCTTCGGCGGCGCCCACGAAGTTTCTCTCATCCTGGCACTTAAGGAATGGAATATTCCGCGCCAGTCCGTCACGCTGCTCGCCAGCGGACCTGCCGCCAATCGTCTGCTTGCTTTGTCGAGCGGTGCGCTCGATGCGACGCTACTGGCGCCGCCGGAAACCGGCGAAGCCGCGCCATGGGCTTGCCGACGCTCGCGCACATGACCGAGCTCAAAGCCGCTTACTTTCCGATGAACGCCATCGCCACGCGCCGCTCCTTTCTCGACAAGAACCGCGATACGATGAAGCGATTCTTGCAGGCGTACGCCGAGGGAATTCATCAGTTCATGACGAACAAGGATAAGGGAGTGGCGTTGCTCACGCAGCGGATGAAGCAGAAAAATCCGGCGATCGTGGACGAGACCTATCAATATTTTGCAACGACGTTCTCGTCCCCGCCGCGCATGTCGCACGAAGGTATGCGCGCCGCCATCGACATGCTCCAGCAGCGATCGCCCGAAACGAAGTTCGACACCAACGTCGCGAAGTACGTCGACGAGCGCCTGATAGACGAGCTGGAGAAAGAAGGGTTTTTTAAGAAGGTGGGTGGGAAGAGCTGATAGTGACGGCCGGTTGCACTTTCTTGTAAACGCATTAATCTCCTTTCGCAGCATGAAAAAGTATGAGATTTACCTGCCGTTGAAGTACAACGATGGCCGGAAAATCGAAGCTGAGAAAATCAAACAAATTCGTGAAGAGTTGGTCGCCGTCTTCGGAGCGCGGACCGTCAGTTCTCAATCCGCTCCGTACCAGGGGGCTTGGAAATACGGCGGCGTGGATTTCGTCGAAGATATCATTAAGATCGAGATTATCGCCGGCGCCGATAGAACGCAAAAGTTTTTCCGGGACTTCAAGGGACGTCTGAAGCAGCTTCTCCAGCAGGTGGATGTCTTGATCACCGCGTAAGACATCCATACGATTTGATCAGAATCGCTGTTCGATGAACCGATCGAGTGCCGCCGCTTTTCTTGACCGGATCTATCTAACTTAATGCCACAAGGACGCAGCGTTATGAGTTCAGCCATTGCTTTTCCCCGTTCGCTTACGCAACACCCTGAAAGCGCCAGCCGGGCGGTTAACGGTATCGAGGTGGATGCGGGCTCGAAGCGGGCTGCAGAAGTTACTCTCGGTTATGTCATCCGAGGAGATATGGCTCGTCTTCTGATTCCGCTGCCTCGACCGCCACGTCGAATAGAAGGTCTGTGGCAGCACACATGCTTTGAAGCATTCATAGGTGTCAAAGACAGCCCGGCATATTTTGAGTTTAATTTTTCGCCGTCCAGCGAATGGGCGGCTTACGCCTTTCGAACCTACCGCGACGGCGGGACGGTTGACGACGATAAGCTCGACCCGACGATCGTTGTGCGAAAGGAATCCGAAATGTTGGAGCTGAGCGCGGTCATTCGCTTGAATCGACTGCCGGCGATGCAACCAGGAGCGACTTTGCGTCTCGGGCTGTGCGCTGTGATCGAAGAAAGTGACGGCCGGCTTTCGTATTGGGCACTAAATCATCCGGCGGGCAAGCCCGACTTCCATCATCCCGATTCTTTTGCTCTGGATATTACTTTGCCTGGTTAGAGTCTGTGAAAGCGTTTAAGATAGCAAGCAATGAAGTTTGGAATTGACCGATTCCTCGAAGATTCAAAGCTACGAAAGCCGTTGGCGGGAAAGCATGTCGCATTGCTTGCCCATCCAGCCTCGGTTACGCGTGACTTGACGCACTCGCTCGATGCACTGGTAGCGTTGAAGGACATCAAGCTCACCGCGGCCTTTGGCCCACAACATGGGCTGCGCGGCGACAAGCAAGACAATATGATCGAGTCGCAGGATTTCCACGACTCGGTGCACGGGATTCCGGTCTTTAGCCTGTACGGCGAAGTGCGCCGGCCGACGGCGGCGATGATGGATAACTTCGATGTTCTCCTGGTCGATCTGCAGGACGTCGGCTGCCGTATATACACGTTCATTACGACGCTGCGTTACGTTCTCGAAGCGGCGGCACAGTATAAAAAATCGGTGTGGGTGCTTGACCGGCCCAATCCGGTTGGGCGTCCAGTGGAAGGGCTGAAACTGCGTCAGGGCTGGCAGAGTTTCGTCGGCGCAGGGCAGTTGCCGATGAGGCATGGCTTGACGCTGGGTGAACTGGCGAAGTGGTTTGCGCGCACGTTTCGTCTCAACCTCGATTGCGAAGTGATAACGATGGAAGGTTGGAATCCCACAGCGGCACCGGGTTACGGCTGGCCGATCGGCGAACGCGTATGGATCAACCCGAGTCCCAACGCTGCAAATCTTTGGATGGCGCGTTCCTATCCCGGAACCGTGATGCTGGAAGGTACGACGCTTTCCGAAGGGCGCGGTACGACGAGACCACTGGAGCTTTTCGGCGCGCCGGGTGTCGAGCCAAGCGCCCTCTTGAAGAAGATGGAATCCTTCGCGCCAGAGTGGTTGCGCGGCTGTCGACTGCGCGAGTGCTGGTTCGAGCCGACGTTTCACAAGCATGCCGGGAAGCTTTGCGCAGGAATGCAGATTCACGTCGAGGATGCGAGTTACGATCACGAAGGTTTCCGACCCTGGCGATTGGTCGCGCTCGTCCTGAAGTCCTTGCGGGCTTTGCGCCCGGGCTACGATCTCTGGCGCAACTTCGCCTATGAATACGAACGTGATCGGCTCGCCATCGATTTGATCAATGGCAGTGAGCTACTTCGCCAATGGGTTGACGATCCCGGTGCCAAGCCCGCCGATCTAGACGCACTGGCAATTCCGGATGAAGATTCGTGGTCTGAAGAGCGTGAGTCAGTCCTGCTATATCGATGATACGTCGATTGATCACGCGACGAGAAAAGGTCTTCGATATTGAATTTTTAGAGACTTTACCCACTCTTGTCGATGGTGAGTTGGCGCTCAAACTCCGTAAAAAGATACCCGCAGATCACGGCAAAGGTTTCTCACCATGTTACGGCTTCGAAATGGTTAACGTATCTTCGACTGATGTCATGGGTGGCATCAACTTTCGCGTTGGTGTCACTCATCATGAACGTTACTTTCGTGGAAATATCGGGTTTAATGTTCATGAGAAGTTTCGAGGCCACCATTACGCTTCCAGAAGTTGCAGGCTGCTTTTGCCGATTGCTGCGCACCACGAACTCGATCCGATTTGGCTGACCTGTGATGTTGACAATTACGCGTCACGTCGATCGATAGAGCTGGCCGGGGCTGAATACGTGGAAACCGTGACAATGCCCGACGACTACCCATATGCGGAGCACTATCCGGCTGAGTCCAGAACAAAGCGACGCTACATGATCCGTCTAGATTGCGCGTTCTGACAGATATTTTTTCGATCGCGTTGCATATCAATGAATAGCAGAGACAACAGCAACTGAGCCTTAAGATGATTATGATTCGCAAAGCAACGCCAGCTGATTGTTCATCGATCTACGAAGCTCATACTCGGGCCATAAGAGAGCTTTGTTCGGTGGATTATGATCAAACTCAGATCGAGGCCTGGGCCGGTCCACGTAGGGCAACGGATTATTTGAAGCCCATTTCGCGGGGCCGTCTTTGCGTAGCGGAACTGGACAGCAAAGTGGTGGGCTTTTCAGAATACGACAACAAGACGAGGGAACTCAAAGCAGTTTACGTGAACCCTGACTATGCTCGACGAGGCATCGGCAAGGCTCTGTTTACATACGCGTGTGATGAAGCTCGCGCTGAGGGCTTGGACGCTCTGTGGCTCGATGCGTCGCTCACCGCAGTGCCGTTCTACCTGGCGATGCAATGTCGACGGCAACAGGGCACGACTCACCGCCTAATGTCCGGAATCGAATTGCTCTGTGTCAGGATGACGATCAATCTGCGTGAGGGAGAGCCCCATTTTGCAGGATAAAGTGACCAGACTTCGTCAAAGCGCTGTACGCCGGTAAGTGATCAAGCTAGATCCGAAAAATCGTTCCGGTCCATGCTACTGTATCTCATTGAACCCAGCTGGTATGATTCTAGAATTCCGTGCGATGTTGTTGGATCAGTAAAGAAGTTGATGGGGTGCGCACGGCTACGTAAAAAATTTGATACGTTACAACTTTTCCAACTCATCCCGCTTGTCTGCTGCGCTGTCATGACTCTCGCTGGACCACACGCCTTTGTTTTGGCGCAGGATCCGCCGATCGATGCGGAACTTATCAAGAAGGCTCAAGCCTTTCATGAGCGCGTGATCATTCTCGACTCGCATGTCGATATCGCCATTGCCAATTTTACCGGCGAGCGGAACTACACAGAGCGGCTGGATAACCAGTTCAATTTACCGAAGATGTTCGACGGCGGTGTCAGCGCGGTATTTCTCGTCGTTTACGTCGGCCAGACAACCGAGGCGCGCGATCCCGATGCCTTTAAGGCGGCGGGTTACGAGCGTGCTTACAAGGTGGCGATCGAAAAATTCGAAGCGATTCATCGACTCACGAAAGAGCTTGCACCCGACAAAATCGAATTGGCGCTCACCTCGGATGACGTTCGCCGGATCAAAGCCAAAGGAAAGAAAGCTGCCCTCATCGGCGTTGAAAACGGTTATCCGATCGGCGAGGAGGTCGGGCGCGTCAAAGAATTTTTCGATCGCGGCGGGCGCTACCTGTCGCTTTCGCATAACGGCCACAGCCAGCTCTCCGATTCCAACACCGGCGAGCGGGACGGCTGGAAGTGGGACGGTCTTTCGCCACTCGGCAAGCAGGTCATCGCCGAGATGAATAAGGTGGGACTGATGATCGACGTTTCTCATCCGTCGAAAGCGTCCATGATGCAGACACTGGAACTGTCGAAGGCGCCGATTATCGCTTCGCATTCCGCCGTGCGGGCGTTGTGTGACGTGAGTCGGAACATGGACGACGAGCAACTTCTAGCGCTCAAAAAAAGCGGCGGGGTCGTGCAAGTGGTCGCTTATAGCGGATATATCAAGACGCCGAAGCCGGACTCGCCGGAAAGAATGGCGGCTCTCGTCACGCTCAGAAGGGAGTTTAATTTGCCTGAGCTGCCGCCACGCGGACAGCGGGGTAGCATGAGCGCGGCTTTGGCGCAGCTCACCGCCGAACGCCGGGAAGAATTCGCAAACAAGCTGGCCATCGTTGACAAAGAATATCCGGGTGACCCACCGGCGGCAGTAAAGGACTTGATCGATCACATCGACTATGCGGTGAAATTGATCGGACTCGATCACGTTGGCATCACGTCGGATTTCGACGGTGGTGGCGGTATAACGGGGTGGAACGACGCCAGCGAAACATTCAATGTGACTCTGGAGCTTGTTCGGCGCGGCTACACGGAGGAACAAATCGGCAAGCTTTGGAGCGGTAACCTGCTGCGCGTCATGGACGAAGTCCAGCGCATCGCGAGCGAGCTTCAGAAGGTGGAATGAGAAGAAACGACGAATTTCAGTGTGGGAAAAACTGCCCTCGAGAAATCTCCTTTAACCAATCTCTTGACCAAAATCTCCTCTGACCCGCTTTTTTGACGAGGGGAAATCGTCTCCGCCGCTTCAACGCCGTTGGAATAGTCTGTTTTGTTGAAGCCGCATTCTCAAATGATTTGCTTTCGACCTCTGCCGTTACGATGACCGGAACCGCACTTGCCCTGCTTCCATCTGGCAGATCGTGACTGGAAGATCGGGGTGCGCCTCGTGTCGGTATTGAGGAGCGATCGCGTTCCATGCCCTCGGCATTGATTTACCGGCGTTCATCCGAGTGAAAAGTTCTTTAAAGAACCGGCAGAACGCTTCACCTTTGCGATCAAGTGTCCACACGAGATTGGCTCGTTTTGGCCCGGGCAACTTCGCCGCGGCGATCGCATGCGCCGAAATATTGGTCGAAGCAAGCACGGCAATGAAAGCACCCGCTCTTTCGGCTAAATGCCTCATCGTGACGTTGCCGCCAAGCCCTAACGAACCGTCAGGCGCGACGTCGGCATAGATGAACAGTACGCTGCATTTGGGTATTTGGTAACCCGCCGCCATTTCAATCTTCGAGAAAAGCGGGCTCAGGGCAGTACGATCCTGCTCAAGCAAGGGAATGAAACTATCTCCACCGACGTTCAACAAGCCGAGGCTGGGATCAACCACGCCGGCGTTACGCCCTCGAAAAGTCAAGTACAACGCGTATGCCGCCAAGGCACCCATGATCAAATATATGACGACTACTTCCATTTTGCTGAACACTCCCGTCCACCGCGATAGATTGATCTCACCTTTGGGCTACATTGTAGCAGATGCAGGTCTCATCCGGGAGTTTTTTTCGACCGCCTGAATTGCGGGCGCGATTTTCTGGGACACCACAGCGCTGCCTTATAACTTGGTTTTCTTGACAAGCGATAGCGCCACATATAACAAGAATTTGGCATTAATTTTTCTGAGAAAGGATTTCACATATGGCGGATCATCAGGACAACGAAAAATGGTTCGAAGGGAAGAGCTCGTTATTCAAATCACGAGCTGAGCGAGTCAAAGCGGCCATCGCGCGGCGAAAGGCCGGCCGCAAGGCGATCAAGGGCGAGGATGTCAAGGTGGAATGGGAAGCGCAGAATGGCGTGTGGATGGGGCCGCTGGTTTCTCAGGAGCTTGGCTTTCAAAACCGCATCATCGAAGTCGACTGCCACATCTATCCGCCGCATTCACATTCGGTGACGCACAAGCACAACGAAGCGATCATCATCGTCTTGCGTGGCCAGGGGTACAGTATCTTGGACGAAGAGCGCATCGACTGGAAACCGGGCGATACGCTTTACATCGGACAAGGCGTCTGGCACCAGCACCATATCACCAGTGACGAGCCTGCGATGGTGTTCGCGATCAAGCCGCTGCCGATTCAAGAATACATGGGGGAGCTAAACATCATCTACAAGGGCGATCAGCCGAAGATCAATCCGAACTATAAAGCGGGAACATTTCTCGAGGAGTTCGCCAAGATCGGCCGGAAGTAGAAATGAAAGACGATTAACCACAAAGAGCACAAAGGCCACAAAGTAGGGGCGCGATGAATCGCGCCCTAAGATGGAAGAAATAGAAAACAAAGATTCATTTAGCCGCAAAGAACGCAAAGGGCGCGAAAAAATTTTCCTGTAGGGGCACGGCATGCCGTGCCCCTACCTTACGTGGATGTTTTTGGGTAGAGCAATTGCCAGCGTTGATCCGTTGTTGTGCTGGTAATTTTACTTACGGCCCTTTCGTAAGCGGCGTCGCGATCGCGAAGAGCTGATTGTCTGAGCAGCGGCGCGAGTTTTTCCGGCTGAAAATGTGAGATCTGTTTGTCGGTCCACTTTTTCTCCCTGGTCGCAAACGGTAACAGCCAATCCAACGCTTTGCGGATGTCGCGTTTGTCCAGCGTCTCATATCTCCACAGATCGATTCCGA
The DNA here is from genome assembly GCA_036000865.1 of Binatia bacterium. Classification (GTDB taxonomy): domain Bacteria; phylum Desulfobacterota; class Binatia; order UBA9968; family UBA9968; genus DP-20. The sequence continues at coordinate 38,040 of DASYUV010000127.1, forward strand.
GTTTGTCTGCGATAGCTGCGGCATTGAACAGCGCTTCCAGATTGAAGATTGAATAGTGCCACGCTTGAGTGCGTGCAAGCTCGTGCGGCTGGCGGCCGTCCGCTGCGATCTGCCTAGCGATGCGCCTGGATGGCAATTCGCCCAGGACCTTTTTCGCGAGTTCGTCACGTCCAACGAAGAGGGCATAGGAAGCCACTTGGACGTCGTACCAGCTGCCGTGGTTGTTCTGGGCGCTTGACTCGGCTTTTCCTTCGGCGCTATCGATGAGCCAGATGAGATACGCGCCGAACCAATCCTGCAACCGCTTGTGATCGATTGGGGTCCACGACTTAGAACTATTCAATAACCCAACTGCGTCGATGAGCTCCGGCAAGTTGTGCGTCTCGATGATGCCTGCGCCGCGACCTACATTGCGCCCGGGCACGGCCTGGGCATATCTGAGATGCGGGTTCATTTTCGTTTCATCGTCCAGGAACCACACGCGCAGCAACTTCGCCGCGTGCGCAGCGTACTCTTCTCTTCCGGTGAAAAAGTAGCCGAGCCCGAGAGTCTTAACGCTCTGGACCAGACCGTCGAGATGCTTTCGATCTGATGTTGCGTCGCGCTCGGGATTGACTTCACCGTCGCGACGCACGTAGGGAAGGTGATTCGGAGTGTTCGGATTGGGCCACCAGTATGGCGCTATGCTCATGTAGTCGTGCTTATCGCTGCTGGGCGGAGCGAGCTTTTTCTGCACGACGGAATAGGTGCCTCCGCCAAGGGCGCGGTCCGCGTCCCCCTTGAGACGTCTGAATGCGGGGAGCAGAGCAGAGTCGTCGCCGTGGACTCGCTCCTTGGCTCGAAGCAGGTCGTCGGGATGCAATATGATTACGCGGGGCTTAAAATCGTCTGCCGCCGATAGAGCCGGATGGATAAATTCCGGGATTCGCCGCGAAGACCAGGGAGAAACAGAATACATCGAGCGGTCGCGGTGTCATTCGCTTGTATTTCGGTCCGGCTTCAGTGGGCAGCCGTGAGCGCGAGCTTAAGGATTCGTTGCACGAGTCTGGGGTAGGTGAGACCGCCCTTCGTCGCGGATTGGGCGAACTCGTCGTCGCGGTCGAGGTTTGGATTGGGGTTGGCTTCCAAGATGACAATCTCGCCTTCCGGCGTGACGCGGAGATCGATGCGGCCGTAGCCTCGAATGCGCAGGGCGCGATACACGGATTTGCAGATCTTGACGATGCGTTGATCCGCGCCGTTGGCAAACGGCTCGGCAAACACATTTTGGATGCCCCAGCGCTTGCGGTACGCGTCGTCCCATTTGGCTTTAAACGTTGAGAACCTCGGTTGGCCGTCGGGAACCTCGGTGAAGATGACTTCACGGAAAGGAAAGACGCGAAGCCGATCGTTACCGAGAAGGCTCACATAAATTTCCCTTCCATCAATGTACTCTTCCGCTAACGCTGCTTGGTTCATTCGTTCGTGAATAAAGCGAATTCGCTCTTCGAAGGCCTCGTCGTTTTCTACAAAGGAGTCCAGTGAGATGCCATAGGAAGCTTCTTCTTCCGCGGGTTTAATAAAGAGCGGGAATTTGAGACGGCTCGGTCGTTTGATCGTCGCACCCGGCGAGAAGATCGCGAAGTTTGGCACCCGAATCCTGTGGTACGCCAGCAGTTCCTTCGCCATGCCTTTGTTCTTGCAGAGCGTGAGGCCGGTGGGACTCGAACCGGTATAGGGCACGCCCATCATTTCCAATAAGCCGGCGACGTTGCGGTCATAGGCAGAAACCTCGTTAAAATGTTCAGTCAGGTTAAAGACGACATCGGGTGGATTTGCCTTGATCTCGTCGATGATCATGCCGGGCTCGTCCCAAACGCCGATCGTACGGACTTCGTGTCCGAGTTTCTTGAGCGCGCCGATGACATGAGCTTCGGCGGCCCAATCGTCGGTTTTCAGTTCCTTCGTAAAATCTTGATCCGCCGGCGGCGTGCCCGCGGTATCGAAAAGAACCAAAACTTTGTAGCGTTTTCGCACCTGAACCATAGACTAGGATTGTTTGAACTTGCCGGTTAGCCGGTAGTGAGATGCCAGCGTTGCCAGGAAGGCGGTGACTTCGACTCCGGCGGATTGAGCGCGCAAGCGTAAATCCAATTCAGCGCAGCGGTCGGTCAACGCCCGCAGCAACTCGCTGAGCGTGTACTTCGGCTCGCCGGTCCAAGTGGAGACTGCATTCAAAATCATTTTCCTCGACCGGCGCAAGAATGCGGCGGCGCGTTCATTCTCCGGCGCAGTTGCCGCATCGACGAACAATTTGCGCAGATCCGCGTCGAAAAACTCGGGAAAGTCTTGGGCGTAAAGTTTACGTCGCCGTTTGTAATAGAGCGCCAAGCGGGAACGCAATCGCGAGGCTTCGCTCATTCGGGCCTTCGAATTCACGGTGGGTGGTTTGCCGGCGAGCTTGCCCATGAGCTGATCGACGAACTCGAGTTTTTCCAGCGCTTTCCAATCTTTGTACTGCTGTCTCCAATCGAGATTGGGCGTGAGCCAGATCGCGACGGTCTCGGCGAAGTCCTCTTCCGGATGGCTCTGGGCGTAGTAGCCTTCCAAATGACGCACAAAGCGACGACTGTAGGGTCGTGCGCGAAAGCTCTCGGAATATTCCAGCGAAGTGGGACCAAAAAGTTTTTGCCAGGGCTTGTCTTTTTCGAGCAGGTACGCGTGATTGAGCACATGACCCATCTCGTGGCGCAATAGCCGCATGCACCAATCTTCCGTGCCGCCTTCGACTTCCATCATCATTTTCTCTTCAAGTTTCTTGAGGCGCGGATGAGCGAGATAGAAGGGGATGGCAATTGTGGTTGAGCCCTCGGGGCAGAACCATTCGTCGCCGAGATAACAGATGGGTTTCAACAAAATGTTTTTTTCACCGAGCTCAGCATGAAATTTTTCAATGCGCGACTCGAGCTCGGTCCCGGGGATCTTGAGCTTTAAGTCGCAAATACGCATCGCCAACAGCTCTTCATCGCTTAGGCCGGAAAGTTCGGGCGCTTGGTTTTCCGCCTGTTTCGGCGGTGCCGGCTTTTCCCTGGGTTCAGCCGCTTCCATGGAGGGTATTTTAACAGAGGCTCGACTGAGCGGCCACTGGCCTGGCCACGGCCCGTTAGTGGAGTCTTGGAGTAATGGAGTGATGGAATACTGGGACTCTCAGGAGACGAGAGGCTCAATCAATGTCGGATTCTGGATTCTCCGTTACGGCGCGACGGTGCCCGGTCGCTGCGGGACTTTACCTTCGAGCTCGTCTTCGATGCTGCCGTAATTGTAATAGGGGTTCGACACCGTTTTGCGGTACTCTTCCGGCGGTACGTTGCAATAGACCTCGAGCACATTGCCGTCGGGATCGTAAAAATAGATGCTCTTTGCCACGCCGTGAAAGATTGTCTGGCGAAACTTCACGTTGTGTTCTTTGAACTTTCGATAGACTTCCTGCAACTCGGCAAACGTGCCGACTTCGAATGACACATGCTCCATACCGATCTGCTCGGGATTAGGCATGGGCGCGCCCGGCTTGCCTTCCCTCAAGGCGAGCATGTGATGGTTGTCGTTAACGTCGGTGCTGAAGAACAGCATGCCGCGATCGTTCTCGCCGACTTGCGGGAAACCTAATACCTCGGTGAAGAATTTTCTCGAGCGTTCGAGATCTTTCACTTTGAGAACCAGATGGCCGACGCGTTTGATCTTGAATGACATATTACACTTCTCCTTTTCATGACGATGTATCGATACCGTGCTGTCGCTACACGGTGCGGTCGCATGCACCCCCTCTTTGATTCTCCCCCGTCGAGGGGGAGAAAATGACATTCGGCATATGAGTCTTTTTCAGCGGCCTGTTACATCGTTAGTATGACTTTGCCGAAATGCTCGCGACCCTGCAGATAGCGGTGGGCGGCGCGGGTTTCGGCCAACGGAAAACTTTTGCCGATCACGACTTGAAACGTCTTCTCCGCCACGAGTTTGAGAATTTTATCCAGTTGTTTGAAATCTTCCGGTTTGGCTTTCAAATAATTCGTGATCGAGAAGCGCGTCGCCCTGCGACCCTCGTTCAGTACCGGCGGAGAATCGGGAATCGCCCCGAAGGCGCCGCCGATGGAGAACAGACGGCCACCGGGCGCGAGCGCTTGCAAGCTCTTTTGATAAACATCGCCGCCGATCATTTCCAACACGACATCGACGCCGCGGTTATTGGTCACGCGCATCACTTCCGGTAGAAAGTCGTTTTCAGACACGTCGATCGTCACATCGGCGCCGAGTTTGCGCAGCCGCCGAGCCTTTTCCTCAGTACCGGTAGTAGTGATTACTTTCGCCCCAAGATGTTTGGCAATTTGGATCGCTGCGATGCCCACGCCGCTGCTGCCGCCATGAACGAGCAACCATTCGCCGGTTTTGAGATTTCCATCGGTCAATAGGCCGAACCACGCCGTGAGAAATACTGTGGGAAGAGCAGCGGCTTGAACAGCGGTGACACCATCGGGGACAGGTCGAACTTCAGAGGTTTTTGCGACGGCGTATTCCGCGTATCCGCCGAGACTCGGATACGCGACGACACGCTGGCCTACCCGGTATTCGCCAACGCCGCCTCCGACCTTTTCAACCGTGCCGGCGAATTCACGACCGGGAATAATCGGCAGCGCATCGGCAGAAATCCGGTAAGTTCCTTTGCGCAGGCCGAGGTCGGCTCGATTCAGCGACGCCGCTTCGACTTTGATCAAGACCTCGCCCGCTTTAGGTTCGGGCACCGGAACGTCCTCGTACTGGAGGACGTCTTCCGTCGGACCGAAATTGTGAATGCGGATGGCTTTCATCGATTGCTCCTTTGTAGTCTTTGTACGAGAAGATTAGCGAAGTTGGTACTTGCGTGTCAACGGATCTTTCTCCTCGCGGATATTGGCTTGTTTTCAATTACCACGACGGACGCCATGATCCCCGCGGAGGCGCTCAGGACGCGGAGCAGAATCAGGCGACCGGCCGGTCGCCACTACACGGTGAATCGAATCGAGGTTGTTTGGAACACTGGGACCTTTTGTCATTTGATATTGTTTCGAGCTTCAGATTCTTCGACATCGCTCAGGACAGGTTTCGTGCTTCGAATTTAGGTGTCCATCTCTTGGCGGCCTTTGCGTTCCTTCGACTTGCTCAGGACAGGCTTTTGCGCGAGACAATCCGATTTGGTTGCGGCTTCACCGCATTAGGAGCTTCGTGGTAAATTATTCGGGACGGAGTCGTTATGCCTTTCGATGCTCAAGAGATATTCGCCAATCTCGCTGAGAAGGAAAAAATCAAAGGCCACCATTCGCCGGAAGGTCGAGCGATCCGGACCCTCAGTCGAGCGCTCAACGGCTGGTCTAGCGGCAATCTTTCGGCGTACGATGTCATCGTGCTCTGCGATCAGGCGGTGCAAGACTGGCTCAAATCCCGCTTGAATCGCTCGCCGTGGTCCGCGCAGTCGGTCTCAGCACTGATGGTCGACGCGATCAAAGAGAATTTCATCACTCGATCGGACGCTGTGCGACTGGAGAAGATGAGAAACATTCGAGCCCGCTCGGATGATGAGCAACCGATTGCCAAAAACGAAGTCGAATCCGCGCTTGAGTTTTGTATCCAGCTGATAGAGCAACATTGGTAATCGATAATACAGAAAGTTAGACTCTAGAGCCCGGCCTGCGCTCGGTACTTCGCTGATTCATTCCTCGGATAATTCCAAAACAATACAGATGGATTCTCGCACCAACTGGTTGCTCTTAATCAACGCAGCGCTCGGCAATTTTCTGGCCGGATCCGCGAGCCGAATATTTTCTGTGTCGCTGCCGACGGTGGCGAGCAGCTTGGAAACAACCATTGTCGGTATTTCCTGGGCCGTGATCGCCTATCAGATTTCGCAAATCAGTTTGTCACTGATTTTTGGCCGCATCGGCGACATTTACGGCCGCCATACACTCTTCGGCCTGGGTCTCGTAGTTTCCTCTATCGGCGCCTTGTTGTGTGGACTTTCGCAAAACGTGACGCAACTCATCGCGTTTCGACTGTTTCAAGGCGTGGGCGCGTCGATGAGCCAATCGCAGGGGCGGGCGCTGGCGATGGAAGCGCTCCCGAAAGAATCCTCCGGGCGGGCGCAAGGCTTCATGACCACGGCCTTCCATTCAGGCGTGCTGATCGGACCCAGCATCGGCGGCCTGATAATCGATTACATCCACTGGCGCGCGGTGTTTTTCTTTTTGATCCCGATCGGATTGGCTGGCATGGCATTGACTTTGATCAATCGCTGGAAAGGAAACATACCCAAGCGCTCGTTCACCGCTCAGTCAAGCGAGGCGATCGATTATCTCGGCGCGCTGTTACTTATCGCGGCCACCGTGGCGCTGATCGCGTGTGTCGATCATCGCATCATGGAAGCTTTGGCTCCCACGGTGCGGATCGTTTTGGTGATCGGTTTTGTTTTCTTCTTTTGCGCTTTTCTGTACCGCGAATGGACGACTCGGAGTCCGATCCTCGACCTCTCGCTCTTTCGTATCCGCATGTTTTCTCTCAGCAGTCTGGCGTTATTGTTGGTCGGCGTGTCGCAGGTGATGATCGGATTCGTTCTGCCGTTTTACCTCCAGGATGTTTTGCATCTCAGGCCGTCGTTTATCGGCGTGTTATTCGTTAGCGCGCCGGTTTTCACCGTGACGCTGTCGCCGTTCGTCGGCTGGACTGTGGATAAGATGGGACCGCGGCTGCCGGCCACCGTTGGCATCATGTTCCTGGCAGGCGCTGGATTCCTCGGATCCTTTTTGAGCACCCATTCGCACTGGAGCGCAGCCGTCGCCGTGTTGGCTTTGTGGGGATTGGCGACGGCGTTATTTTTCACGTCGAATCACACCGCGATGATCAGCTCGGTGCCGGCGCAACATCGCGGTGTAGCCACCGGCGCGATTTATGTGATGTTCGGTCTCGGCACCACTTTTGGAGTGTCTTTGGGAACGCTGCTGTTGACCGCAGCGTTTCGCTATTACAGCGGCGATGCCGCCGCTACTCCCACGCCGACAAACCCAACTGTTTTCGTCCAAGCAATGAATTTTAGCTTCTTGGTCGGAGGATTCATGGCACTGGTGGCGATGTTTTGTTCGGCGATGCGCGGGCAAGGAGCCCGGCGATTTGCTTGACGTGTGCATGACGGGGTAGGCGGTGTCGTTTTGAGTATCGCTTGCATGTCCGGTTATTTCCGTGTTTATCGTTTTGGCAGCGGTAGAATGTAGAACGCTCAGCAAAGGACAGAAAGGGATTAAGTCATGATTCAGCTCTATACTTGGGGTACGCCCAACGGCAAGAAGGTTTCGATTATGCTGGAGGAAATCGAGCTTCCCTACGAAGTCCATGCGATCAATATCGGCCAAGGCGATCAATTTAAGCCGGAATACTTGGCGATCAATCCCAACAACAAAATTCCCTCAATCATCGACACCGATGGGCCGGGCGGCAAACCGCTGACGCTGTTCGAATCCGGTGCGATCTTAATGTATCTTGCGGAAAAAACCGCCAAGCTTTGGCCGGCGGATTTGCGCCAGCGCTACTTGGTGATTCAATGGCTGATGTTCCAGATGGGCGGGGTCGGACCGATGTTCGGACAGGCGAATTATTTCTTTCGGCTCGAGGAAAAAGTGCCCTACGCGATCCAGCGTTATCATAAGGAAGCGCTCAGGCTTTATGGCGTGCTTGAAAAAGCATTGGGTCAAAATGAATATCTTGCCGGTAAGTACTCGATCGCCGACATTGCCGCATATCCGTGGGTTTGGCGCCACGAAATGCATCATGTAAAACTCGAAGAATTTTCGCATGTAAAAGGTTGGTACGACAAGCTTTCAGAACGCCCAGCGGTCAAGCGTGGAATGGAGATTCCAAAAAATAGAAAGCCGTGTTCGTGGTTCGTGTTCGTGAATTTGCACGATCACATATCACGATCACGTTTGGCACTGTGAAGGTTGCATTAGTTTTGCTTGGAAAGTGACGACGGCTGCCAAAGAAAGGAATGAATGATGGCCAAAGCACAAAAATTGGAGAAACCGCGAGCCGAGTGGGGATCGGACGTAGTCGTCGATTTGTTGAAGGCTTTCGAGATCGAATATATCGCGATCAACCCGGGCGCTACGTTCCGCGGCCTACACGACTCTCTCGTCAATTACGGCGGCAACCACGCGCCGGAGATCATTCTCTGCAACCATGAGGAGATCTGCGTCGCGCTGGCGCACGGCTATGCTCGCGCCAAGGGCAAGCCGATGGCCGCGGCGGTGCACAACGTCGTGGGTCTGCAGCACGCGTCGATGGCGATTTACAATGCCTGGGCGGACCGTTTGCCTGTGATCGTCCTCGGCGGCACGGGTCCGATGGACACGGCCAATCGCCGGCCGTGGATCGACTGGGTTCACACCGCGCTGGTTCAGGGAAATTTGGTGCGTGACTTCGTCAAATGGGACGACCAGCCGGCCAGCGTCGAGGCTGTGCCAGATTCATTCATTCGCGCCTACCGGCTCGCTACTACCGAACCGATGGGTCCGGTGTACGTTTGCTATGACGGCGACGTGCAGGAGAAGGAGCTCGACACTGAAGTGACATTTCCCTCACTCGATCGCTACCCGGCGACGCTGCCGCTCCAAGCGCCTGAAGAAGGCTTCGAGAAAACCATTCGTTGGCTACTTGAGGCGAAAAAACCGGTGATCGCGGCCGACTGGGTTGGCAGGAAGGAAGCGGGCTTCAAAGCATTGGGCGAATTGGCCGAGCTGCTCGCTGCGCCGGTGCTCGATCAATTCGGCAGATTCAATTTTCCCGCGCACAATCCGCTCAATCTCACTGGACAGAATGACAAGGTGATTCCGCAAGCCGATTTGATCCTGGCGCTGGATGTTCCCGACCTTGAAGGCGCTACTACGCGAAGAGCGCAGGAAAGAGGGAATCGACGGGCGACGCCGTTGATGCCGGCCAATGCCAAAATCGTCAACGTCGGTCTCGACGATTTGCTCGTGCGCGCCTGGGCGACGGATTTCAACAAACTGCGCGAAGCGGATCTGATGATCACCGCCGATACCTCCATCTTTTTGCCTGAGTTGCTGCGCCGTTTAAAAGCTGACAAAAAACTCGGCGACTTAAAGGGTGATATCGACAAGCGGCGCGCGGATTGGGGAACAATCTACGAAGAGAAAAAGGCCGCCTTGGAGGGAGAAACCAGAACAAAATGGGATGAGAAACCGGTATCGATGACACGCATCTATGCCGAGCTCGGCGAAGCGCTCAAAGGGGAAGACTGGGTGCTCACCAACGGTAGCTCACAGGGAAAAGAAAATCTCTGCTTACCGGCAACCAAGTTCAATCAGATTCTCGGCAAGTACAAAGGCGGCGGTTTGGGATACGGCTTGCCCGCGTCACTGGGCGCGGCACTGGCGCACAAAGGTTCCGGCAAGTTCTGCGTCGACATTCAACCGGACGGCGATTTGCTCTTTACCGTGAGCGCTCTTTGGACGGCGGTGCACCACCAGATTCCGCTCTTGATCGTTGTCTGCAGCAACCGTTCTTATTTCAACGACGAAGAACACCAGGAGCGCGTCGCCATCCAACGCCATCGTCCGGTGGAAAACAAGACGATCGGCATCCGCATCGAAGACCCAAACGTGGATTTCGGCGCGATGGCGCGAACCTACGGCTGCTGGGGCGCCGGCCCGATCACCGAGCCCAAGGATTTGATCAAAACGCTGCGCGAAGCCGTGAAGGTGGTGAAAGACGGCAAGCCAGCGCTGGTCGACGTGGTGTGTCAAATGCGGTGAGTTTTCTCAATTCGCTGTGTCAGCAGAGCCTCAGTCGAGAGGTATCGGCTGGAGCTCTTTTTGGTTGAGTCTGCCTCTGGCTTGCTTTGATCTTTGGGTCAATTCGCGGCAGCTTGCTGGTCAAAAAATTATTTCCTGACCTTTGAAAGTCCGTCATTCCCGAAGGCTTCTATCGGGAATCCAGACGAACCTGGGACTGGACCCCCGATAAACATTCGGGGGTGACGACTTTCGGATAAATAACCATAAAGTTTTTTTGATACCGTACGGGTTGTTGCAGGATAGTTGAGGGCGGATAATTCGGCTGCTTCTTAGTGCGGTCACGCCTGGCCTAGCTTTTCAGCTTGCCATTTGTCTAGAATTGTCCGCGCTCCATTGGTTGCTGGATTCATTGCCTCGTCGTGGCCCGGCATCTTAGACGTCAGCTCGATCACGTATCCGTTTGGATCTCTCAGGTAAATCGAGTGAACCATGCCGTGGTCTACGACGCCACGCGTTTCGATACCTCGTTCCTTTCCCTTGGCGAACATCGACATTAGCGTCGGCTCGTCGACTTCCAGAGCGATATGCAAATCGAAATCACGCTGCGGTTTGAAATCAAAAGCCATGTCCGGCGCCTCGAAAAAGGCGAGGAACGATCCGTCATCCATCTGGAAGAAGGTATGTAGCACGGCACTCTTGCGGCCCGTCTTGGTTTCCGTGATATCAAGCGTTCCGGCGAGCGGCAGGCCAAGAAAGTCTTCGTAAAACTTCCGCGTTTCTTCCGAGTCGCGGCAACGGTAGGCGTTGTGATGGAGTCCTTTGATCATGTTTCGTTCTCCTTAATGATACATTCGTCGGCGCTTACAGTCCATTCCCAAGCGATGATGGCCGCGCCGAGTGCGAAGCCGGCGAAGTCAGCGATCAACCATGCTTCGCTCCATGCGGGCAGGAGCAGTAGTAAGGCAGCGAGCCAGAGGAGCCCACGCTTCGTCCAACCGAGCGGACGGAACAGATAGCCGGCGCAACCCGTGCCGAGTAACACCACGCCTGCAACAGCGGTGAAGATTGCGATGAGAATCTCCTTGGCCGTGCCGATGAAGATGAGCGGCGGATGCAGCGCAAAAATGAATGGGACTATGTAGGCGGCGATGCCTAGGCGCATGGCGGTCCAGCCGGTCTGCCAAAAATTTGCCCGCGCGATCGACGCCGCGATGTAAACAGGAAGACAGTCGGGCGGCGTGATCAACGACACCATGCCGAAATAAAAAAGAAAGAGATGGGCCGCTAACGGAGGTATGCCCAACTGCACGAGCGCGGGCGCGGCCAAAACCGCCAGGGTGATGTAGACAACGGTGGTCGGTAGCGGCAGGCCGAGGAATAGACAGCCAAGCGCGGTAATCAATAAAAGCAGAAAAACATTGTTGCCGGAAAGGGTGACGAGCAGGAGTGAAATTTTAAAAGTGAAGCCGGAGAGATGGAGGGCGCCGATAACGATACCGGCTAGAGCGGTGATGACAGCGATGTCGAGCAGGATCTTACCGGTCTCTTCAAATGCGTTGACAATTTTCTGGAAAGACGGTCGGGTTTCTTTCTGGATCGCGCCGACGATGAAGACGAGGATGACGGCCACCATTCCTGATTTCCCGGGTTCCCAATTCTCGATCATGAGCGTGTAAATGAGAGTCGCCAAAGGAATCAGAAAGACCCAGCCCAAACGAATGACGTTGCGAAATTTAGGAATCTGCTCGGCGGGCAATCCGAGCAAGCCGCGTTTCGCGGCCTCCAAATCGATCTGGGTGAACAGCGCGAGATAGTAAAGCGTGGCCGGAATCGCCGCCGCCAAGGCGATCTGCCCGTAAGGAATATTGAGGAACTCCGCCATTAGGAACGCCGCCGCGCCCATCACCGGCGGCGTAATTTGGCCGCCGTTCGATGCCACCGCTTCAATGGCGGCGGCCAGATGTGCTGGAAAACCCGTGCTCTTCATCAGCGGGATCGTGATGGCGCCGTCGACGACCACATTCGCAACGGCGCTGCCGGAGACTGTGCCGAACAGCGCTGACGATACTACGGAGACCTTCGCTGGACCGCCGCGATAACGGCCGGTCGCAATGAGCGCAAGGTCGGTGAGAAATTTATCGCCGCCGACGGCGTAAAGCGCTTGGCCGAATAGAATGAACGCGACGACCACTCCCGCGGCGACGTCGATCGGCAAGCCCAACATCCCATTCGAATCGAGATACAAATAGCTCGCGATGCGCGCCCATGACGCGCTTTTGGCGTAGAAGATTCCCGGCAGCCATTCGGCAAATCTGGTGTAGAGAATTACGCCAAGCGCCAGCCATGCGAGCGTGCCGCCGGCGACCCGCCGCGTCGCTTCGACAATTAGAATGAGCGCGAGGCCGCCGAAGATCCAGCGGTCGGGCGAGAGGATGCCGAGCCGGTAAGCGATGGTCGGATACAATATCGTGACGTAAAGTCCAACCGCCAATCCACCGAGCGCGAGCAGCCAGTCGTACCAGGGAACACTGTCGCCGGGTTGCTTCGGGTAAGCTTTTACCGCAATAAAAACACTACCGAGCGCGAGCGCGAGAAACAGCGCTAAATACTGCTGCTTGAAAAAGGCTATTTCAAAATAGTTGTGAACTTCCAGCGCCCAGATTGACCCCAACACCGAGAGGGAGATCAGCAGGACACGAAGCATGCTTGCCGGACTGCCGGTCAAGGCGCGAAACCGGCCGGGTGATGCGGCGAGCTCGTCACTCATTTAAAAGCAATCAAAGCGTTCCAATCGTTCAATCGGCTTTGCTTCGTTCCAGTCGTTCCATTTGTTCAATTCGCATTGCAGGTTCAAAATTTGCTCAGAATAGATAAATTTCGATTCACGGATTGAGAGCTAAAAGCCGTTTCTGCACCTCGTCCATTTTGGCGGGCCATGCGCCACTCTCCTTATAGTAGCGTACTGCGGCAGGGTGATAGGGGAGAGTGACCTCGGAATCGACGGCTCGCGATTTGGTCCATTCTCCGAAGCCGGGATGGAACTGGGGCAATTTTTCAATATTTACCCAGATCGCTTGGAGGACGTTTCGAACCACGGCGTCCGGCAACGCTTTGTGACCGACGAGGTAGATGTCGTAAGTGTAGGCGCAGGTGTCCTCGACGATGCCAGTGGAGGAGCCGGCTTTGACGACCGAGAGATAGTAACCCGGCACGGCTTTTTTGATGCGCGCTTCGCCCTGCTTCGAGCAGTCGAGCGAAATATAGCGGATGCCGACGGCAGCGTCGGCTTCCTTGACTTTGGCGGTGCCGATCGCGTGCGTGGTCACGTCGGCACGTCCCTGAACTAATGCGTCGACGCCTTCATTGACCGCGGGCACCGGAACGACTTTAACGTCATTCCATGTAAGTCCGCCGTTCGAGAGTGAACCGAATACATTGTACCAGACCGCGAGCTGCGCAGGATATTCACCGGTGACCCGTTTTCCTTTGACATCAGCGATGCTTTTGATCGGCGAGTCCTTGCGGACGATCAGACTGCTGCGCAGCGGGGAGCCGCGCATGATCAAGCGTGAGCTGGCAACGTGAGGAAACGGATTTCGGCCGCCGATCTTGAGTTTTTGGCCTTGATAAACCATACCCATGTCCACCGCATTCACCACGCCAAAATCGAGCTCACCGCTGTCGAGGAGCGGCACGAAAGTGCTGGTGCCGGCATAGGGTTGGACTTGGGCCTGCATTGGCGACGCGTCGCTGATTACCTTTGCCAGCCCGCTGGCGAGGGAGTAGAAGAGGGAGCCTGGCGGATTGGAGCCGATGCCTACGGATTTGGGCAGTTGCTGTGCCTGTGCGGCACAGAGCTGGAGAAATATCAGGGCCAGTAGTGAACCGAAAAAGAAAGCCCGCGTGTTCCAACCTGGCGTCATACGATTTCCTGTTCTTTCAGCTAAGAAGTAATTTTTTATTGCATACACGTTGAATCCACCGACTCACGGGTTAACTGCCAGAAGCTTCTTCTGTGTTTCGTCCATCTTGTTCGACCAAAGCTTTTGCTCCTTATAAAAGGATATTGCCCCTGGATGATAAGGAATGGTTACATCGGGGTCCACCGCTCGCTCTCGAGTCCATTCCTTGAAGGCTGGGTGAAAAGGCGGCAGCTTCTCTATATTGTCCCAGATCGCCTTAATGACGCTTGCCACCACGGAATCGGGAGCGGCCCTGTGCGACGTCAAACAGATATCGTACGCGACGAAGCAGGTGTCATCCACCACAGCCAATGCCGCCCCGGCTTTGACGACACGCGGGTAATACCCTGGGACAGCCTGGCGCAGGCGCTTCTCCCCTTCAGGCGAGCAGTCGATCGAAAGATGCCGCACTCCAACGGCTGCATCGGCCTCTCTGATTTTCGCGGAGTTTAGTGCATGTTGGGTGACGTCCGCACGGCCTTGGACCAAGGCATCAACCCCTTCGTTCGCGCCCGGCACCCCAACGACTTTTACATCCTTCCAGCTAAGCCCTGCGCTGGCGAGGGCGCCGAACATGTTGTACCAGACAGCCAACTGCGCGGGATACTCTCCCGTGAGCCGTTTGCCTTTGATTTCGTAAATCGTTTTGATCGGAGAATCCTTGCGCATGAGCAGCCCTACCAAGAAGGGAGAGCCCCGCATCACCAGGCGCACATTGGGAATGTGCGGAAATGGATTCTTCCCACCGATCTTTAACCGCTCCGGCCCCTGGTAGGCGAGAGCCATGTCCACGAAGTTATTGAGGCCGAAGTCAAGTTCCCCGCTGTTCAGGAGCGGCATGAAGGTACTTGTCCCGGTGTAAGGCTGCACCGTCATTTGAACGGGGGAGGCTTCGCTAACCACTTTGGCCAGCCCGCTTGCTAGCGCATAAAAGACAGAACCCGGAGGATTGGTGCCGATCGCTACCGCACGGGGAACATTCTGCGCTTCACCGGGACCGATCATGAGCAGAGCCATCGCTAAACCGGGCGCGATGGACAAAATGATTTTGCTCGGGACTGTACGCATATGCATCCTCATTCGATCGCGCTTGTACTACTTAATCCAAATCCGAAATTCGAAGCTCGAAATCCGAAACAAACCGCAGCACTGAATTCCGAAATCCAAAAATGGAAATCCGAAACACAGTTGTTTGGAATTTTGTGCTTATTGATCATTTGGATTTGTTTCGAATTTCGGATTTCGAGTTTCGAGCGTGGCCTTTTTCCAAGAATTTCTTTGGGTCCTTTGGGCTCCTTCGGCGCCAAAACCCGGATTCCGCTACGCTACATCCGGACTGCGAACTGGTGCGCCGAGCGCACCCTACGAACCTTTGCGTCTTTTGCGTTCTTTGCGGCTAAGTCTTCCTTCCCCTGCTTTCATTCCCCCATTTGCAACGGGGAGAAAAGTTCCTTTTTTGTGTGATCTTTGTGCCCTTTGTGGTTAATCGTTTTCTTGCTTGCGGTTACGGGTTCAAGGCCAGCAGTTTTTTTTGTGCTTCGTCCATCTTCGCGGACCAGACTCCTTTTTCTTTATAAAACTGCACGGCTGCCGGATGATACGCCGTCGTCACGTCGGCGGAGGCCGCGCGCTCGCGCGTCCATTCCTTGAATTGCGGATTCAACGGCGGCAGCTTTTCGATATTGTCCCAGATCGCCTTCAGCGTCGCTTGCACGACTTCGCCCTGAAGGGCTTTGTGGCCGACAAAATAGATGTCATAGGTAAGCACGCAAGTGTCTGCGACAACTCCCGGGGATGCGCCAGACTTCACTGTGGTGAGATAGTAACCGGGAACCGCCTTTCTGACACGCTCTTCTCCCTGGGGTGAACAGTCCAAGGAAATATAACGGACACCGACCGAAGCATCGGCTTCACGTACCTTGGCAGCGCCGATCGCATGGTTGGTGACGTCGGCGCGGCCTTGTACTATCGCATCGATGCCATCGTTGACGGCGGGAACGGGCACGACCTTAACATCGTCCCAGGTATATCCGGCGCTCGCAAGGCCGGCGTACAGATGAAACCAGATGGCGATGTTGGCCGGATATTCTCCGGTCATGCGCTTTCCCTTGACGTCGTGGACGGTTTTGATCGCAGAATCTTTTTTGACCACCATGCTGACCGACAGTGGCGAACCGCGCATGATCAGCCGCGTGTTCGGCACATGCGGCAACGGATTCTTTCCGCCTATTTTCAATCGCGCCGGCCCCTGGAATGCCAGGCCCATTTCGATGGCATTGACGATGCCAAAATCGAGCTCACCGTTGTCGAGAAGGGGCAAAAAAGTGCTGCTGCCGGTATAGGGCTGAATTCCCGCCTGAAAGGGTGCGCCGTTGCTGATGACACTGGCCAGACCGCCGGCCACGGGATAGAAAACCGTCCCAGCCGGATTTGTGCCGATGGTTACAGACTTGGGCAGTTGCTGGGCCCGGGCAGGACCAATCAGAAATAATAGCGCGATGAGAATTAAGCCGCGGGTATTCCGTTGCAAGCGCATCTGATTTTCTCCTTTCTTGAGGGCCGGTCAATCTAATCCGAGCCAGCGCCGGGTGTCAACGGAAGATTGTCGCAGACGGCTCACCACGAAGGACACGAAGGTCACGAAGGTTTTTGTAGGGTGCGCTTTGCGCACCGGTCAGTTCGTAGCCCGGATGTAGTCAAGCGGAATCCGGGGTCTGTCAGTCGGAAAAATTTGCGCAAGCTGGGACAACTTTCAAGCATAGAAATACGAAGGTTACGAAAGATTCAGATATACATAATTCTCAACTTCGTGCCCTTCGTGGTGAGTTAGACAGATGTTGCCCGTAGATGCTTGGCAAGAAAATCGCCAATCGCGGGACGGTAGCGGAACGGCATGTTGTTGCAGACATGATTGCCGCCTTCGAGTAAAAGCCACTCTTTCCGCCCTGAGGCTTCGTCGTAAATCCGCTTTGCCTGCTCCACCGGCACGAAATCTTTGTCGCCGTGGACAACCAGCAGCGGACAGCGGATTTTCGACGCCAAGCCCTCCAGCGTGCAGCGGCTGTGCAGTTCGACGAGCTTCTGCTTGTCGTAGACCTTCCAGATATGCGCCACGCGCGCGAACTCGAAGGGATCTTCGAGACGATTGAGCACGCGGGTACGGTCGTACATGCCGCCGGCAAAGGCGCAGGCTTTAATGCGCGTGTCGCAAGCGGCCGAGCGCGGCGCGAGATAGCCGCCCATGCTCGGCCCAAAGACGCCGATCCGGCTGGCATCGACTGCAGGAATTTTTTCGATGTAATCGATCACGGCCGAAGTCGCTCGCTCGAACTCGACGATCAATCCGCCTTGAAACCAGGTCTCGCCCTGGCCTGGACCGTCGAAGGTGAAAGTCGCCATACCTCGGCGGAGAAAACTGTCTTCCATCGTGCGCGCTTCTTCTTTAGTCGATTCCAGACCGGAGATGATCATTACGACTGGCCGCTTCTTGATTCCCGGCGGCACGCGGAGATAGGACGCCATGCGAAAATTATCAAAGGGCACTTCGTGGCGTTCGGCCGGTGGATTCAAATACGGCGCCGCCTTGGCATAGCACTCGACGCGCTTGTTCGCCGCCGGAACGTACTCGTCAAGATTATGCGGCGAGTTGTTGCAACCGAAGTGATACGCCATCGACGCCATGAGATACGCCTCGGTGGCGCTTTGCCGGTTGCCCGCGGCCGCGGCTTTACGCGCAAACTTTTCGTGCCCGGCTGCGGTTACGCACCACTCGCGACACCAGTCATCCCAAGTTCGGATCCGCTCGCCGGTCGTCATCAGATCGTTGTAATCGATCCCCTGAACAATCATTCTCGGCGCCCAGGTCTTCAGAACATGATCGACAGTCGGATCGGGATGTTTGGCCAACATTGGACGGCCTCCTTGTTTGATCGGTGTAAGTTGCGCTCTACTTTTTCGTGATCGAGTCTTACGCTGCAAGGGTGATCGATTGCAACCTATCGCCGTTTTCAGGAGCAGCTGGCTGCTTCATTTCTTCTTCTCAGCAAGTTTTTGCTTTAATAGCTCGAGAGAATCTGGTCCGTCCAAAACTCTAACGACGGCAGAGGCGGTCAATGTCCTTCGCTGAGCAACTGAAGGATCGGGCTGGAACAAGGCTTTTAGATTATACAGTCCTGGTGGATTACTGATATAAAACTCATCAAAATAAGTTTACGCTCCCTGTAATCTAGCGCTCTCGTTCATGGTGCCTGCTCCAGAGGAACCCGATGCTGCGGCCAGCTCCCTAAACTAACTAATAAATTGACCCAGCCTGTTCTGCCTGACCGCCTGCGGCTCAAGAATGTCGATTGAAACCGACAAATAATGCACTCCGTCGCCGTACCCTTGCCCGGAGGAAAATATACGATTCGGCAGTAGTTCCCGTTCGTTTGTACTAACCCGCGTCACCTCCAGTGAAACAGTAGGTCCAGGCCTCTCCTTGAAAAAATCGGGATGTTGATTGATTACACGAATCGATAACGGACCATAGTCGATGCCTCGGGAAGCTCGGTAAGGGGCATTGGTTACAAATTGAATCTGAAACTCCAGACGCTCTGCTCTTTTGAGAATAACAGGACTCTGCGGCGATTTCTCTCTTTGGTTATCTCTTTCGCTGAACTTTAGAGACAGATACGGTGAGGGAGATTGTGGGAGTCCAGGGAGCGTTTCAGGGGACATAATACTAATTTTCATGATGTACGTCTAAGTGAAATTTCCGCTCTTCGCATTGCCATATCACGACCGGTCAACTCTTCAATTAATTGTACAAATTGCTCGCCTCCCGCAGGCCGACCCGTGCGAATCCCGCGAAGCAGTTGGCCGGCTCATCTTATTGAGCGAGGTGATGCGGTTCTGGGCCTAGGACCTCGCTCCACGATCGCTGAAGTAGTCACCTGTCATGGCTAGTGTTATGCGCTGGTGTACTTCCGCTGCGATTCATTTAGAAGCCGCTCGTACATTCGTAAGACGGTGTCGTGCCCAATGCCCAGGTTCTCACCCAAATCGTCAACCACACGTCCGACCTTGTCGCCCACTTCAGAAAAAAGAGCTGTCGCTTCTCGCAGCTTCTGGATCATCAAAAGGCGCCTCTCGTGAGAAAACCATTCCTCGGCGAAGTCCCAGAAGAAATGGTGTGTTAGATGGTTGCGGAGACCTAGGGTTTTCTGCAGCAAAGCCCGGAGATCGTTAGCAAGTGTCTGGTCTCCGGCAAGCTCAGTGAGAATCTGGCCGAATGATCGTCTGGCCAACGACTCGTACTCTTGATCGTAGTTCGCGCGAGTGGCGTTCGAAATACGCTGCAGGCGCAGCAGCAACGCTAGTTGCATGAGCCTCCTTTCCGCCACCTGTGCGTTGTAGCACGCTAGCCCGTAGAACGCGTATACCTCCTTCTCGTCCCCGGTCTCGGGCTCAGGAGGATCTTGAGACGAGTGCTCCAACTCATTCATGCGCATAACGGTCACGGTGAGGGGCGCGTGCCGCTCTTCCGTGCGTCCCTCTCGACCGTGGGGTTAGGCGTCGCTTTCACGCTTGCGTCGAACATTCTTCTTGATGAAATACGGATTCGCGATCTGTTCGAACGTGAAAGCAATCGCTTTGGGTTCATATAGAAAGCAATTGACGAGATCGGCGGCTCCGGCGTCAAACAGTGCAATGTTAAGTCCTTTTCCGAGAAGGCTTTTATATAAAACGCCGTCGCATCCATCTGCACGAAACACTTCAGCTACGACTTGCGTGGGAGCGTACTCGGCGATTGAGTCATCGGCATTGACGGGCTCAGAGAACGCGCGATCCAACGCAGCCCATACTGCCTTCTCTCGGTCTTTGGGGTTCGGCTCCTCGAAATACCAGTCTTGAAGAGACGCGTGCGAGACTGAGCAGTCAACGATCATAAGTTCCTTTAACGTTCTGAATTGGCCAACGGATACGTACAGGCCTAGCCAAGGCCGTACTTCGGCCATAGCGGTATCTTTGTCTGTGGCGAGGTACAAGCACGGAATTCCCTTAGGATTAACACGCCCTTCGCGCGCCGAGTGGGCGAGAGGTTTCATTCGTTCCGGCGGGAAGGGTGCCGGAATTTCAACGTCCATCTCTTCATCCGACATCGTCTGCCACCCATGACCTTGTTGTCCCCTCCAAAAGACACTACCACTCGGGATATTTTTCCTACGGCCCTGGCTCGTGGCGAGCATTGTATCCAGGAATTTCTGAATTTGCGGGTCGAAAACGTAACGCGCCTTTCGCTTGATACTCCACGCGAAAGTCTCGTAGCTTTGCCAGGAATCAAACTCAGCCATCAATCATCCCGCTATGGTTCCGCGATGCCTAACCGGTTGTTAGGCGATCATCTCATCAATCGGACTTATCCTCTTTTTTCGTCCCTACGCGCCCTTTGGTTCTTTCCGGTCAAATACAAAAACGATGGGTTTCGCATCAAACTCAACCCATCCTACAGGGCTTAGATGCGATCCTTCTCAGCCCCCATCTAGCCACCACCGAACGGGATCCGATCGTTTAAGTTTCGCAGAACCGGCGTCCAACGCCGTTGCCACGGCCACCGCCACATCGCCAATCCAGTCTGCCTTGAAATGGATTCGCCAAAGAGTATCGTTTTCCTCAATTTCATTTTCATTGGTCCCTGAGGGCTCTTTGCCGTAATTCCAGTAACTCACTGCGGAACAACTGGCCTCAGAAAACGGAAACCCTATCTGATTTCCAGGTCGGAACTCATGGCTGTAAGAGGATCTAAGTTCTGAGTACAGTAGGCTTCCGTAGCTTAACCGTCTGATTTCATTGCGGCACAGGAGGCCATCGCATACGCGAATAACTTCGTCATCAGACTTGTCTACGGAATCTCCTTCAAGACTCGCACCTTGAGGGTTATTTAAGAACGCTTTTTCCAATATGGCCGTCTCAGCCTCTCGACCTCTCTCTGTCCGAAGCCAACCGATCAGCAACGGGACGCTTATGCGAGTTGTATTTAGTTCCGGCGGAGCGAAACGCTTGAGAAGTTCAACGAAACGTCTTTCCTTCCTCTTGCCTGGCCAAACCTGTGCGGCTAGCGCACTAATTGCAGCACACAAGACTATGATTCCATCGCCGTAGGAACCTTCAAATTCGCCCGCAACAAGCCGAAGTGCGAGCTTTCGCTTTTTTTTCGTCAGATCAGTTAGCGAATAATCCATGTGGATGATTCACCTCAGGACTTCTGAAAGCCTTGCACTACCCATCCCACAGCGAGGATTAATGCATATATGGCCGCATATACGATCAGGGGACCAAGAAGCACATAAGGTCCCCAATTTCTCCAATTTGATTTCCAGAGTTGCTTGTAAGTTTTGAAGAGACCGGCTTGCTCTTGAGCCACTCTAAGCACTTGGTTTCGAGCTAGGCCAGTTCTCCGTCCATAAATGCGATGTAATTCCGCCCGAAACGCACGGTCGTTAAATGCTAGACGAGGATTGTCCTTAAGGAAGGATTCCTGCCTCTCAACGAGCTGCTTAATCTGCTCTATCTCCTCCGCTGTTGGTTTAGGTGGCGTCGGCTTTGGCGGGGTCTCAGCTTCGAACGTAGTTGGAATGTAAATATATTGGACAAAGAATTCCGCGTCTCTCAAATCGTTCGACCTCGTATATAACGGAAACCCCACGAGCCAAGCGAGAAACCAGATACCACAGAGCAAGCCATAGACACGGTTTAGACCGCGACTGTATTTCATAGCAGTTATCGACCCTTCCATTTTGGGCAGCATGGCACACACCGGTGAACCACGATGCCGCCTAACGTATAGAGTATACTGCCGCGATCGCGGCGGTGTATTAAGGTTCGGTTCAGCGTTCTCGACAACAGAAATCATCATCCGATATCCTTATTTAAACAACCCTGATCGGGGCCCGCGATATCCTCATACGCTACCAGTTGGGCAGTGCATGAAGATATCAGCCCGCGGTGTATCAGGCTAACGAATTTTTAAAAGTTGGTCCGTAGGGCTGAAAACAGCATGTCCACTTCGATTCAGATCATGTCTGGAATTCACGGCCGAGATCAGATGGCCGAGTAGTTCCGGGACAATACGGAATGTCAAAACGGATCGTGAAATCAGACGCGGTCAGGGATGAGACTTTCTATTCTAGACAATCTTTCGATAACCTATCGACCTGCCCTTGAGGCCACGATTCGACTCCATCCGTTCCGACAGCCTGGACATCAAGGAACTCACCTTCGCTACATGTCTCCCCAAACACGACGCGACTTCAGCGAGCCGAATCCCAAACACACACCACAATCGCCCTTGATGTCCTCCAGCTTCGATCGGCTCCGCGTACGTTTCCGCATCTACTCCCCCAAGCCGCCACGATATGACCACCGCCCCATGGGCTCTGCATCACGGAACTGCAACTTTATTTCCGTCGGCTGCCAGAGTCCTCATCATCTTCCGGCATGTCATCCTCCTGCATGTCCCCAGCCGCTTCGCGATCGTCGTAAAACTTAATCGATGCAGCAAGATGTTCAAGCAACTCGGGCGGAATTTTGTCTTTGTCCAAGACGCCGGTGACGATCGCGTGCGCGACCGGCGCTTCGAGGTGATTCGTGTTGTATTTCACAAAGAGCTCACGCGGCCGACCTTGATGGAACTTATGAATGAGATTGCTAAGCTCCGAGCTGGCGATGTCGCCGCGCTTCCAACGATCGAACGCCGCGGCCAGCGGCACAAGCGCCCGTCGCAGTTCCTCTTCATGAGCCTCTCCCGCCCACGTCGTAAGAAGCCTCTTCAGGCGCTTTGGGATCTCTGTCATAAATTCTAGTTCGTGTGACCAGCAAGCTTAGCCGCTGTAGTTGAGGCGCCAGTCATCGAGCTGATTTTTAATCTCGGCAAACGGGTAGCCTGGCATCGTTCTATCCCTCCCTCTCGCCGTGTCCGTGTTCGTGAATCGTATTCGTCACGAACACGAGCCACGATCACGAATCACGTTTTTTGTTTCAGTCGCTGCAGCCACGAATCTTCGTCGGCCCGCCTGCGGCCTTTAACGCTTCTTCGCCGAGCTTGATGTCGACCACCTGATCGTAGGTAGGTTTTTTGTCTGCCTGAATGTCGCCATTTTCAATCCCGTTGTCGATGGACCACTCGGTGCGTTCCCTGGAAAAGCCCGTGTTGACGCTCCAGACGCAATTTTTCACCAGGTAATCGTAGGAGAAGCTGACAGCCTCCTGAGGCTTCTTCGTCGCTTCCACCATAATCGGGATGACTTTTTCTTTCTGGTTGTAGATGACGCGGTTGGCCTCAATGAGGGAAGTCGCCACGTCGCGCACCATCGCGCGGTCCTTGGCAAGCATGCTGTCGGCCGCGCCGTAAGCGTTAAAGAAATATTT
>DASYUV010000128.1:0-9635 GCA_036000865.1 Binatia bacterium
CCCGACATCAACGCAGAGCGCCGTACCACCGCGCCAGAGATTTTTTTTAAGACCAATAGACACTCGGATTCAAGCACACACGAATGTTTGACGCAGCGGCATCTCTGAAGTTTCAACAATGAAACTCGAAGAGCTCCAACCCAACGCGAATGTCCGCGGCATCCTTCCTGACAGCCTCGTCACGGTGGTTAACGTGCAGTGGTTCGGTTCTGAGGCGCTCGAATTAACCTACAAGGACACCGCCGGCCGAGTCGCTAACCAATTGCTTTACCGCCACGACGAGCCACGGCTTGAAATCGTCGAGCAGGGCCGACCCTGGAGTTTTGACGGCGACGGAAGTCTTCTCCGTTTAGTATCGGAAGCGCACCGCATCCGACTGGCCTATCTATTTGATCCCGTGCTGGCCGTTCACACCTCCCTAGTCGATCCGCTACCGCACCAGATCACCGCTGTCTATGAGGCCATGTTGCCCCGACAGCCGCTACGGTTTCTGTTGGCTGACGACCCGGGCGCCGGTAAAACTATTATGGCCGGGCTCCTTATCAAGGAACTAATTGTCCGCGGCGATCTTCAACGTTGTTTGGTCGTTTGCCCCGGCAGCCTCGTCGATCAGTGGCAAGACGAACTTTATCGCCGCTTTCAACTCCCTTTCGATATTTTGACCAACGACAAGCTCGAAGCTGCCCGCACCGGAAACTGGTTCCTTGAAAACAACCTTGTGATTGCGCGGCTCGACAAGCTTTCTCGCGATGAAAACGTTCAAGATAAACTCAAAGCACCGGACTGCCGCTGGGACCTCATCGTTTGCGACGAAGCGCACAAGATGTCGGCTTCATTTTTCGGTGGCGAAGTAAAGTTTACCAAACGTCACAGACTCGGGCAGATGCTTTCGCCGTTGACGCGCCACTTCCTCTTGATGACGGCCACGCCGCATAACGGCAAAGAGGAAGAGTTTCAACTTTTCATGGCACTGATCGACGGCGATCGTTTCGAGGGGCGATTCCGCGACGGGGTTCACACCGCCGATGTCTCTGATCTCATGCGCCGCATGGTTAAAGAGAAGCTGCTCAAGTTCGACGGCACGCCGCTTTTTCCCGAACGTATGGCGTACACGGTTCCCTACAAACTTTCAGATAGCGAAACGCGACTCTACAAAGAAGTTACCGACTATGTGCGCGAACAGTTTAACCGGGCCGAGGCTTTGCAGAACGACAAACGCGCCGGCACCGTCGGATTTGCCCTTACTATCTTGCAGCGCCGGCTTGCTCACGGCTCTATTCGGCGTACGCTGCCGATCGCGACCAGGTCACAGAGGCCATGCTGGCGAAACAACTGCAGCAATAATGCGATATCAAAGCCCGACACCAGGGGCTCACGCTGACCATTAGGAGGATATGAGGATGACTGCTGTATCGATTAAAGAGGCAAAGGCGAAACTTTCGGAGTTGATCCACAAGCTCAAGCCTGGCGATGAAGTCATAATCACGGACAAGAACGTGCCTGTAGCTCGCTTGCTCTCTGCCGCTATGCTACCGGCACAGCGGAAGCTCGGCAGTTTGCGGGGCACGGTGAAGTACATGGCCCCGGACTTCGATGCGCCGCTCGATGAATTCAAGGAGTACGCAGAGTGAGACTGCTCGTCGATGCTCACACGGTCATCTGGGCGGTGGACGACCCATCGAAACTTAGCCCCCAGGCGGTAACGGCGCTGCAAGACCCCGGCAACGATCTGCTTCTGAGTGCGGGCACTATCTGGGAGATTGCGATCAAAGTTGGATTGGGCAAGTTGTCCCTGTCGATGTCGTATCGACATTGGATGAACCAAGCGATAACCGACCTGGGAATGACGGTGTTGCCTATCACCGTGGAATACGCAGACGTGCAGGGTAACCTTCCCAAGCATCACGGTGATCCATTTGACCGACTGCTGGTGGCTCAAGCACAGGTGGAGAGCATGGCTCTGGTGAGTGCTGATACTGGGTTCGATCCATACGGAATTAACCGGCTCTGGTAAGTAAAAGAGTGGAACGAGTCTCGATGCGGCCACCAAAACATCCGTTTGATCTCATTGCCAGGCAAGTCCACGAAAGCGTTATCGCTGCATCCTGTACGCCTGATTGCTGACGTCGAATCATGGAGCTGATCTGTGGGCCTGACACATCAATCAAAGCAAACAAAATGACCAAACAAGGCAGGCTCACTATACTTCCTTGCTTGGATTCTGTGGAGATGTCCGCAGTTCGTCGGCGAGAGTTGGATATTCCACGAAACGTTGCTGCTGGGCTTGGTAGGTCTGCGGTAGAAGCTGCGGGCAACGGACATTATTTCAACAGGGCTGGCAAGAAGGTCGATTGGAGTCCTTTCGTGAATGCGGCGTGCTCCGCGAAGCGGAGCATTGCCCCGGACGCGCTATTGCCAACTCCGGAGCGTATCCCATTCCCTGAAACGTGGGTTCAAGTCACCAATGAAACAACGCTCGGCGCCTCTTTACGGTTTTTTGAAAGCGGCCTGCGACCTGTTGCACTGAATTTTGCCAACGGCATTCACCCCGGCGGGGGTTTTCTTGGTGGTGCCAGAGCCCAAGAAGAGGTGCTTTGTCGATCCAGTGCTCTATACCAGACACTTGTTAACGATCAGATGTATGAGGAGCACCGCAAGCGCCAACGGCCAGATTCTACTGATTGGGCAATCTATTCACCCGACGTTCCCATCTTTCGGAAGGATGAGGGAACAGAGATAGACCATCCTTGGCTACTCAGCTTTATCACCTGTGCCGCACCATACGCACCCGCGATTGGCCAACCGGAAGCCGGCGACCTGTTGCAGAGGCGTATTCATCGCGTACTTCTTATCGCAAAAGCTTTTGGCTATTCGGCACTCGTTCTCGGTGCATGGGGCTGTGGTGCTTTTGCCAATGACCCCCACCGCACGGCTATCGATTTCCAGCAGGCTCTGGAGAACGACTTTAGAGGGGCATTTTCCGCCATCGTATTCGCCATCACGGATTGGTCCCCGGAGAGGAGATTTCTCGGACCATTCCGAAATGTTTTCGCTTGATGTCGCTCTAAAATGTCTTGGCATGAGAAAGCACCAAGTCGGCGACCGCGCGCCTCATAACAACTATGTTAACGTTCACCTGGTGGATCGATGAGCCGCTGATAATGGGGAGCGGCAATCCGACCGACGAGGATCTTGCGCGCCATCGAGCGCAGCGTTTCCGTTTCGCCGTATCCTTGCTGGAAGAGGACAAACAGCCGCCGCGATACAATAAAAAATCCGCAGCGCTCGCCGGCTGGTCTATTTACTCGATCCCAATCGAAGAGGGTCGTGCTCCTTCGCTCGATCAAATTCGCGACTTCACGGTGTGCCTAACAGCCTTACCGAAAGGAACGAAAATCCTCGTGTTTTGCGAGAGCGGCCTAGGCCGGACGGCCGTTATGGGCGCCGTGTACTGGATCATGAAAGGTCTCATGGCAAGCGAGGCGATTACCCGCGTGAGTAACGCAAGTTCAGCTACAGAATGGTTAACTCCGGAACGACAGCGCGTTCTCGTGAATACGAGCGCCTTCAAGTAGAAGAGCTAGAGATGGTCGTTTCGGAAATTTAGAGAATTAGTAAATAAATGTGTTTGCAGTCATGATTTCCAAAGGCTTTATAAACTGTTGGTGTGAAAAATCTCAGAGGGGTGCAGGGGTATTACGTCAGAGCAAGTAAGTGAGCGCATGACAAGCTATCAACTTGTGGGTGTGGATCAGATGGAAGCGAGCAAGCTGCGAGCTGTTTCTAAGTACTCCCTCCGGGGCGCTAATCGGTACGATTGGCTCTGCCACGCCTACCTATTTGATCGCCAATCATTATCATTTGCTGATTGAGATACCCGAGGCCAATCTCACGATCGGCATGCACCAGCTCAAACAGAGGATAAATTATGACGTTCGAGCTGCTAGATACCCACAGACGGAATAGAGGGTTGGCGTGGCGGAAATCGGTCTCAATGGTCGTGTTCTTCCGCTCAACGCTTTCCCCTTGCTAAATGTTATTTTTCTTTGAAAAATCATAGTGTGTCCTGGGGATCTCCCAGATAAATAAAGACCTAACGAGTGGAGCAGCGGCATGCATGAAGAAGTCCTCGGGCATCTGGAGTTCTGGGCTCAGTTCCGGCAGTACCTGGACGATCATAAGATTCAGATCCGCCTCAGCAGACCATCAAAAAGCTCCTCGAGCAACGTTGTTCTGCGGCGAAGCTATTTCCGTCTCAGGCCATGGCGCTTACTGAAGGACAACCGGTTAGGTGTGTCGGTTCAATTCAATAGTGGCCGCCATACTCCGGGTCGGACCAAGGCAACTTCTTGATTTGACAACACAAGGTGGCATAAAATGCATTGTTTAAGAGCTTAGAGGTGGCTTTTTGAACCGAAAAAGCGAACTCTAAGAAAAACGATGCCACGCGCCAACCGCCACTTTCTGCCGGGCCACGTCTGGCACATCACTCACCGCTGCCATCAAAGAAAATTCTTATTAAAGTTTGCGCGCGACAGGCGCCGTTATCTACATTGGGTTTTCGAGGCGAAGAAACGCTTTGGTCTGTGCGTGCTCGATTATGTGGTGACGTCCAACCACATTCATCTGAGCTATCGCCAGTTCAAATCGTTCAAGTCGTTCAACCGCTGCGCTCAGTTCAAGACGTTATCCCGATAGCCGCGGTTCAAAGTCTAACGTTCAATAAGGAAGAGCGGGCAGTGCGAGACGATCGTTGGTCGGAAGCAATCGCCGTCGGCAGTTTGGGTTTTGTTGAGAGTGTCAGTGTTGGCAGGACAGCTCCATCGCGACGCATCGATGATTAGTCGGTTGCATGCGGCATATGTGGAGAATCGGGATAAGCGGTCAGAGTCGGAGTTGCAGCGTTGGCTCAACATTAAGTCAACAACTCATGCCTGACGCCGCGCGTGTCATTCAAGTTGACAGATCTGATTGCAATCGAATACTCTCCGCTTCGGAACGGGCAACGCGGGTTTAAATTAAATTTCTATTCATTGCATGTAGAGAAGAAAGAGGGCGATGAAAAAACTGCAAGAGGCCCACGTACCTTATAACACCGGCTGGGCCGGAGAATTGAAAAAGGGACAAGTGATTCGGATCATAGCGACGACCACGGTCGATTTCGTGTGCATGAGGCTGGACAACCTCAAGGAGCGCTTCGACCAGGCGCGCACCAAAGTCTACAACATGAAGCTCTTTATCACGACCGGTGATAAGCTGATGGGGCGCAACAACCAGCACATGATGACGATCGTCGAGAACACCAACCGCGAAGGCACTCATGATCTGCAGAAAGGCATGTGCAGCGGCTATCGCTTTCAACTCGCCAAAAAAGAGGGAAAGTTGAGAGACTATTACCACCGGGATTATAAGGATGAAGAGATTCCGGATCATGGCTGCTACGAAAATCTTTCGCGGGCTTTGACGCCGTACGGCATCGCCCCGGAAGACATCTCCAATCCGTTCAATCTCAATCAGCACATGAAAATCGATGGCGTGACCGGCCGCATGGATCACACGACGGTGCGACCCAAACCGGGCAGCTACGTTGATCTCAGAGCAGAGATGGATCTGCTGGTCGCCTTCAGCGCCTGTCCCGATATGCCGGTTGGAGGAAAGCCGGTGGACCTTTTGATTTACGAGCCGTAAAAATTTTGATCTTTGCGGTTTGAATCGTTCCTCGCAGAGGCGAGCTACGACGCCGCCTTTATCCCTTTCATCATCTGTGACCGGCGATTCGGGATACATTTCAGCGCGGCATCCGGCGAACTCGAGGCGGAGGCACTGGGAGTCTTTGCACAGGAGAGCAAGATGAACATCGTGAAGCACGCACCGCTACAGCGCGGAGATCCAACGGACTAGGGGACTGCTGGAGGTGGCCGCCGCTCTGTACGACACCTCTCTCTCGTTTCAAACTGAGCGCGCGGCCGAACAGGCAATTCAAACGGAATCGCGCGTCGGTTATTCGCTCACGCTGGCGCTTACGGCGACGCGTGAGAAAGGGATTTCTTTCTCGTTTGCGGCAGATGGATTTCGCGAGCTCCAGGCGGTCAGCCGGGGCAGGCTCTCGCTCGCCTGGATCAATCCTTCGGTCGCCGCAACCATGGCCTTCAAAGGCAAGGGGCTATTCTCAAAGCGGCAGCCGATTAGGACCATCGCGGTATTTCCTTCGTACGACGTTATGGGATTTGCCGTGCACGAGTCCACTGGAATCACCTCGCTCCATCAGATCAGAAAGGAGCGCATCCCGCTTCGAGTCTCGACCGGAACCATCTCCAAAGGGTGGGTGAAGTATAGTCCGACGATGTTCACCGTGAGCGCGGTCATGAAAGCCGCAGGATTTACGTTTGCGGAGTTGCGGCGCTGGGGCGGGAAGGTTCAGTCGGTTACGCGACCGAGCCACCCGGACCGTCGCGAGGCCCTGGAGAAGGGAACGATCAATGCCGTGTTCGATGAAGGAATAAAAAGCTGGGGGCAGAGCGCGATCGATGCCGGGTTTCGCTACCTCCCGATGGACGGAAGCATTCTTAAAAAATTGACCGCGATAGGCTATCGCATGTCGGTCCTGCCGAAATCGCGGTTTCCCGCACTGCCCGCGGACGTGCCGACGGTGGATTTCAGCGGCTGGCCCATGGTGGTCAACGCCGCAATGCCGGACGATGTCGCTTACGCTCTTTGCGAAGCGATCGACAGGCGCAAAGCGGTCATGCCGACCGACAACTTTAAGCCGCTGGAGATGGCGCAACTTTGCGCCAACGATCTGGAAGCGCCGTTTGACGTGCCGCTCCATCCAGGCGCGAAGCGGTTCTATCTGGAAAAGGGTTATCTCAAATCGGGCGTGTAACAGGACTCGCGCGCGTTCTATACAAAAATACGAGGCTTTGGAGTTTTGGGAACGTGAGTCACAAGAACTGAACAAGGGAGGGACGATCATGAAGGACTTCGCTGCTTCCCGTTGTCTCATCTTTGCCGTGGTGACTTTGGCGCTCGCCGCCCCCGCGACAGCGCAAAACTTAAAGATCAAAATGGGCGCGGCCTCGAGCCCGCCGATTCTCGACACGATCACGCCTTATGCCGCCGTCGAGAAGGGTTTTCTCAAGCGCTGACTCTAAGGGTCACCCATTAGCAGGCAGGTCAAGAGGCACAAACGTTTCCTGTGAAAAGAATTTTCTTCTTTCCCTTTGTTCCTTCTCGCAAAGTCCGTGATCTTTCGGTAAAGCCGTAATAAGCCGGGTCGGACCAATGTAAGCTTTTGATTCGCCAGTGAAAGTGTGCAAAATAGGCGCGGTTTAAAGGCTTAGCAGCAGTTTTTTGAGGCTTGGCGTCAAAGCCAGGCACCGCGATGTGATAGAAGCAGATGGAAGCTACGCACTACGCGAACCGTCTGAAGCTTACGCCGGGAAATTCACCGGCAAAATTGAGGCTCTAAGGACACAAAATACCATCCTCTGGGATGAAAGCGTCGATGATGCAATGACATAGCTTGGTCCGACCCGGCGAAGACCACTTTCGTTGTTGAGGGGCTGCTCGATTCGAGTTCACGCCACACGCTTTCGTAGTGGACGGACCGTGAGACCAGATGCCTAAGAAAGAAGTTATTCAGGTGAATCTTGCTGCGGCGAATCCAAATCTCTCACCGGCCACGCGGTTTGGAGATCTGGTGTTCGTCGCCGGTCAAACCGGCCGACACCCAATCACCGGGGAGATCGGCAGAGACGTTCGCGAGCAGACTCAGTACGCCCTTCAACGCGTCAAGATGATTTTGGAAACCGCGGGGACATCTCTCGACAATGTTCTGACGGTGCTGACGCATCTGACCAGACGTGAGGATCTTGCGGCGTACAACGAGGAGTACGCCAAGTTTTTCCCGAGCAACAAACCAGCCAGGACCACCGTGGAAGTCATGTTGAATGCCCCCGAACTCCTTGTGGAGATAACCGTCACCGCCTGCATTCCCGATTAATTTCTTCCCGGCGGGCCCTCTGATCGTTCAACCTGCCGCTCGATAAATAATCCGCGACGCCGAGAAAAGTGGAGGGATTATGAACTTTGTCGATCTGACAATGCCGTTAAACCATCGCTGGATGCCGGATGAGGGTTTGCCGACGGCAATTAAATTTTCCCTTGGGCCTAAGGACCATCAAGAAAAAGGCATGGTCGTCGGGAGCGATGCGGGAACAAGCCTGGCGTTGCCTTCGCTGTTCGCCGAGTTTCGCAAGACGACGCGGCTAGACCAGGTACCCGTCGAGAAATTGTTCTTGCGGCCGGCTGTGGTGGCTCACATCAACAAAGGGAATGGAGAAGAAATCAGCAAGTCGGACGTCGAGAAGGCGTTTAAGGACGCCCGTCCAGCGAAACGGGATGCATTTCTGATCATCACGGGTTGGGGCGATAAACCGCACCATCAGGCGGAGGGAAACGAGTACATCCTTGGCAGCCCTCATTTCTCGTTTGAGGCCGCGCGATTTTTGGCACAAGCGCTGCACGATAACGACAATGACTTACTGTTGGCCGACACTGCAGGGCTCGGACTGCCGAAAAGTCATATGATTCCGGAATGGTTCTCAATGCTCCCGGTTCCTTCTGCCGAGTCGGCTGAAGCGCGCATGTATTTGCATCTATACGACAGCGAGAAAGCCAAAAAGGATTTCGCCGTCGAGATGGAATTTGCCCGCTTGGGTATTACGACCGTGCGAAAGCTCGTCCAGTGCGGCCAGATCAAAAGTCAGCGGATCAAGCTGTTGGTGTCCCCGTTGAACATTGTCCGCGGCGTCGCTTCGAGTTGCAGAGTTGTCGCCGTGGAGGAATGACCATGAAAATGATCGATTTGACAATGCCGATTTGGGAAGGCGCGGGCTACGGAGAAATTTTGCCCTTTACAAACTCTTCCGTGAGGCTTTGGGAGTACATGTATTATGACAAGCACGGCCTCAGGATGACACGCATGAAACTCGACGGCGAAACCGGCAGTCCCTTCATGGTGCCGCATCAGCGCATGCCCTTTGACCCCACGCCTTTGCAACCGGACCCCAAGTTTTCATGGACGCTCGACCAGATCCCGCTCGATCGACTGATTTTCAGAGACACGGTGATCCTGGATATCAGAGCACCGGAACAGCACGAAATTATGGTTGATGAGTGGACAAGGCGATCAAGGGCGCCGATTTCCGAAAAGGAGACGAGGTGCTCATTCGCACCGGCTGGGGCACGCGCGAGCGAGCCTACGAACTCGGGCTAGACTACTACAAGAGAACTCCGAGCATCCATTTTGACGCCGCCGCCCTCTTGGCGAAGAAAATGGACGAGATGGGGAGTGGCATTTTTATGACCGATTGCGGCTTAGTCAATCCGCCCAGAGTCCAAGGCAACAACTGGTTCCGCGGTGAAAGTCCGATGATTCCCCACCCCAAGCCCTGGCCTTCCGCCGAAGCACGGGAACGCGTGCTTGATCTGGGCGCTCACCGGCACGGCAGCCCGCATGCGAGCAGCTATGGCGCATTGATCAGAAAATCCATCGCAGGTTGCAAGTGCCTCGTCGATTGCGACAAAATCTCGAAGCTTCGGGTAAAGATGATCATCCTTCCTCTATTGATAAA
>DASYUV010000129.1:0-36595 GCA_036000865.1 Binatia bacterium
GCTTCCAGCAATTTCTCGCGATACTGTTGGGCTTGCTCTTTGAGCTCGGCGGGAATCGGTTCCTCATGAAATTTGGCGCCAAGGCTTTCGTCTTCCCATACCACCGCTTTCATGGTCACCAAATCGACGATGCCGTTAAACTTGTCCTCAGCGCCGATCGGAAGCTGTATCGCCACCGGGCGAGTTCCGAGCCGTTCCTCTATCATCTTGCCTACGCGGAAATAGTCGGCTCCCAGCCGGTCCATCTTGTTGACGAACGCCAAGCGAGGCACGCCGTATTTATCAGCTTGCCGCCAGACCGTCTCGGTTTGCGGCTCCACGCCCCCGACGGAACAAAAAACCGCCACCGCGCCGTCGAGCACCCGGAGCGACCGTTCGACCTCGATGGTGAAATCGACGTGACCCGGTGTATCGATAATATTGACCCGATGGTCACGCCACAAGCAGGTCGTCGCCGCCGAAGTAATCGTGATGCCGCGCTCTTGTTCCTGGACCATCCAGTCCATGGTCGCGGTTCCCTCGTGCACCTCGCCGAGTTTGTAGTTGATCCCGGTGTAATACAGGATGCGCTCGGTCGTGGTGGTTTTTCCCGCATCGATGTGTGCCATGATCCCAATGTTGCGGGTTTTCTCTAGTGGAACAGTTCGTGCCATTTTACTTGCGCGGAAAAAAAGGAGGCGGATTGACCGCCTCCTTTCACCAGCATCATTTTTTCTGCTACTCTACCACCGGTAATGCGCGAAGGCTCGGTTGGCCTCCGCCATCCGATGAGTATCTTCCTTTTTCTTGATTGCCGTGCCGCGATTATTGGCGGCGTCGATGATCTCGGCTGCTAACTTTTCTTCCATCGATTTCTCCGCCCGTCCATCCGCTGCTTCGATCAGCCAGCGCATGCTCAGCGAAAGCCGCCGCTGCGGCCTCACTTCCACCGGCACTTGATAAGTCGCGCCGCCGACACGGCGGGAACGGACTTCGACGGTCGGCCGAGTATTCTCGATGGCTCGCTTGAACACGCCGAGAGAATCTTCTTTAGTCTTGCCCGTAACGATGTCCAATGAACGATAGAATATCGACTCGGCGACACTCTTCTTGCCGCGACTCATGATCGTGTTAACAAATTTCGCCACGACCTTGTCCCCGTACTTGGGGTCCGGCAGAATTTCCCGTTTTCGGACTTCACCTTTGCGCGGCATAGCGAACTCTACTTCGGCCTCTTCGCTCCGTATTTCGAGCGCCCTTGTCGCCTTTCTTGAACGCCGATCGAATCCAAAGTTCCGCGAACGATATGGTAGCGTACGCCAGGCAAGTCTTTAACCCGGCCGCCGCGAATCAACACCACCGAGTGCTCTTGTAAGTTATGCCCCACCCCGGGAATATAAGACGTCACTTCAATCCCATTGGTTAGCCGAACGCGCGCAACTTTACGCAACGCCGAATTGGGTTTTTTGGGTGTGGAGGTGTAAACACGAGTGCAAACTCCACGCTTTTGCGGGCAACCTTGCAGCGCCGGCGCGGTATTCTTACGTCGCTGCTGTTCACGGCATTCGCGCACCAATTGACTGATCGTCGGCATATTTTCTCGTTCGCAATAAGACTTGGATTCCGGGGAGTAGTTTGATACTCGAACTCCCCTAGGGAAATCCTGTTAGTAACAAATTATTCCATCCTTGTCAAAGCTTACCCTTATACCGCTTCGGAAATACTGCTGCCTGGACCCTCCGGTTCGTCAATTTCGATCTCCGGTTTGGCATACCTGGCCACGCCGGTTCCGGCCGGGATCAAACGGCCCATGATCACATTTTCCTTCAGACCACGGAGTGTATCGACCTTGCCTTGAATCGCGGCTTCCGTCAGCACCTTGGTAGTCTCCTGAAACGACGCCGCCGAGATAAAGCTCTCCGTTGAGAGCGACGCTTTGGTGATGCCAAGCAAAAGCGGCTCGGCGACAGCGGGCTTTCCCCGTTCGCTGATGGCGCTCTGGTTTTCTTCATCGAAGCGCCATTTTTCCACTTGGTCGCCGACCAAGAAATCCGTATCGCCCGCTTCTTTTATGCGCACGCGCCGCAACATCTGCCGGACGATGACTTCGATATGCTTATCGTTAATGCGCACGCCCTGCAGACGGTAGATTTCTTGCACTTCGTCAACCAAGTATTTAGCGAGCGCCTTTTCACCGAGAATATTCAAGATATCGTGCGGATTGGACGAGCCATCCATCAGAGCCTCACCGGCTCGAATTCTATCGCCATCGTGCACGCTGATATGTTTGCCCTTAGGGATGAGATATTCGCGTGGTTCCCCCACTTCTGGCGTCACGATCACTTTACGTTTGCCCTTCGTGTCCTTGCCAAACGACACAACGCCATCGATTTCCGTGATAACGGCGAACTCTTTAGGCTTGCGCGCCTCGAATAGCTCCGCGACCCGCGGTAAACCACCCGTGATATCTTTGGTCTTGGTCGTCTCGCGGGGAATTTTCGCCAGAACGTCGCCGGCAAAAACCGTTTGTCCTTCTTGAACGTTGATATGCGCGCCAACCGGGATGAGATAGCGCGCTTCGGCCGTCGCCGTGAGCCGCGCCGTCTGCCCTTGGATATCCTTAATCGAGATGCGCGGCCGTTTGTCGACGTCTTTGGAATCGGTAATCACCTTCGTGGAAAGGCCGGTTCGCTCATCGACCTTTTCTTCCATGGTAACGCCTTCCACCATGTCACCGAATTTGACGTCTCCGCTCACTTCAGTGAGAATGGGTATCGTATAGGGATCCCATTCGGCCAAAAGCTCACCGGCCTTGACGCGCGCGCCATCTTTCTTTTTGAGCTTGGCGCCGTAAACTACAGGATAGCGTTCACGCTCCCGTTGCCGACCCTTTTCACCCTCCGGGTAGTCAACAATGGCGATCTCGCCGTTGCGGTTCATCACCACGAAGTCACCATCTTTGTTCGTGACCGTGTTGACATTGAGAAACTTGATGAAGCCGTCGTTGCGGGATTCCAGCGTCGTCTGCTCGGCTCGCCGGCTCGCCGTGCCGCCGATGTGGAAGGTCCGCATGGTCAGCTGCGTTCCCGGCTCGCCAATGGACTGCGCCGCGATCACGCCCACAGCTTCACCCAGGTTGATCATGTGTCCGCGGCCTAGGTCGCGGCCATAGCACATGACGCAAACGCCACGGCGTGAAGCGCAGGTCAACACCGATCGAATCTTGATCCGTTCCAAACCGGCGTCTTCGATGCGCTGGACCAGCTCTTCGTTGATCTCCTGGTTCGCCTTGACGATCACGTCACCGGTGAATGGATCCTTGACATCTTCCAACGCCGCGCGCCCGAGCACGCGATCGCCGAGCGGTTCGATGATCTCGCCGCCTTCCATTAACGGCGTCATTTCGATGCCGTCCATGGTGCCGCAATCCTCCTCGCCTATCACCGCATCTTGCGCGACGTCGACAAGGCGGCGCGTGAGATAACCGGAGTTTGCCGTTTTTAGTGCGGTGTCGGCTAAACCCTTGCGCGCGCCGTGAGTCGAAATGAAGTACTGTAACACCGTGAGGCCCTCGCGGAAGTTCGCCGTGATCGGCGTCTCGATGATTTCGCCCGACGGCTTCGCCATCAAGCCACGCATTCCGGCGAGCTGGCGAATCTGTTGGGCGCTCCCACGGGCGCCGGAGTCAGCCATCATGAAAATGGGATTGAAGCTCGGCGCGGATATCTCATGCCCCTGGTCATCGGTGACCTTTTCAGTACCCAGATCACGCAACATTTCGTCCGCGATGCGGTCCGTCACTTCCGCCCAGATATCGACGACTTTGTTGTAACGCTCGCCGTCGGTGATCAGGCCGTTCTTATATTGCTCTTCGATCTCGCGCACGTCGTCATGGGCTTTTTTGAGCAGCGCTTCTTTGCTGGGCGGAATGACCATGTCTTTGATGGAAATGGAAATTCCCGCTTTGGTCGCATTCTGGTAACCG
Organism: Binatia bacterium; assembly: GCA_036000865.1. Taxonomy (GTDB): domain Bacteria; phylum Desulfobacterota; class Binatia; order UBA9968; family UBA9968; genus DP-20. The sequence continues at coordinate 3,965 of DASYUV010000129.1, forward strand.
ATGTCTTTCAAACGATCGGCGAAAATGACCGTCGCCTTATTGCCGGCGAGACGATAACTGACATCGATGAGATTCGCCAATTCCTTCTTTTTCATCACCCGATTGACTTCCTTGAACGGGATCACCGACGGCACGATGTCGTAAAGCAGCACCCGTCCGACCGTCGTGTCGACGCGCTCGCCGTTGATTCGCACGGTGACCGGCGCTTGCAGGTCCACTTCACCTTGATCGTAGGCCACGCGCACTTCCGTCGGATTGCTCATGAGACGACCGCTGCCTTTGGCGTGCAGGCGATCCCGAGTCATGTAGTAAAGCCCCAGAACGATGTCCTGGGTCGGCACGATGATCGGCTTGCCGTTGGCTGGTGACAGAATATTATTCGTCGACATCATCAGCGCCCGCGCTTCCACTTGCGCTTCGACAGACAGCGGCACATGCACGGCCATCTGGTCACCGTCGAAGTCGGCATTGTAGGCTGCGCACACGAGCGGATGCAGTTGAATCGCTTTGCCCTCGATCAAGATCGGCTCGAAGGCTTGAATACCAAGCCGATGCAGCGTCGGCGCGCGGTTGAGCAATATCGGGTGCTCGCGGATCACTTCATCGAGAATATCCCAGACTTCCGGCAGCTCACGCTCGACCATCTTCTTCGCGCTCTTGATGGTCGTGACGTGACCGCGCTCTTCGAGCTTGTTGTAAATAAAGGGCTTGAACAGTTCCAGGGCCATCTTTTTAGGCAATCCGCATTGGTGCAGCCGGAGCTCAGGTCCAACGACGATCACCGAGCGACCCGAATAATCGACGCGCTTGCCGAGCAAGTTTTGGCGAAAGCGTCCGGTCTTTCCCTTCAGCATATCGCTCAAGGATTTAAGCGGGCGGCGGTTTTGACCGGTGATGGCCCGGCCGCGCCGTCCGTTGTCGAACAGCGCATCGACCGCTTCTTGAAGCATGCGCTTCTCGTTGCGGATAATCATATCCGGAGCGCTCAACTCCATCAGTCGTTTGAGCCGGTTGTTGCGGTTAATCACCCGGCGGTAGAGATCGTTAAGATCCGAAGTTGCAAACCGTCCGCCGTCCAGAGGAACCAGAGGTCGGAGATCCGGCGGGATAACCGGAATCACCTCCAAGACCATCCATTCCGGCCGATTGCCTGAAGTCTTGAATGCACTAATCACCTTCAAGCGCTTGGCCATCTTTTTGCGGCGCACTTCGGAGTTTGCGTCGCGCATTTCCTGCCGCAGATCTTCGGCCAACTTGGGCACGTCGATGGCCTTGAGCAATTTGCGCACCGCCTCAGCGCCCATTTCGGCAACGAACTTGCCGCCGTGTTCTTCGACCGCCTTGCGGTAGCGGGCTTCGGTCAAGAGTTCTTTGTATTGCAACGGTGTTTCGCCCGGATCGATAACGATATAGGACTCAAAGTAGAGAACTTTCTCGATCTCCTTGAGCGACATGTCGAGCAAGGCGCCGATACGGCTCGGCAGGCTTTTGAGAAACCAAATATGCACTACCGGAGTCGCCAGCTCGATATGGCCCATGCGCTCGCGCCGCACTTTGGATTGGATGACCTCGACGCCACATTTCTCGCAGACCACGCCGCGATGGCGCATCCGTTTGTATTTGCCGCAATTGCATTCGTAATCTTTGGTAGGGCCAAAAATCTTCGCGCAAAACAAGCCGTCACGTTCCGGCTTGAAGGTGCGATAGTTAATGGTCTCCGGTTTCTTGACCTCGCCGTGCGACCAAGAGCGGATCTTGTCGGGCGAGGCGACCGAGACTTTGATTGCGTTGAAGCTTAGTGGATTCTTCGGTTTCTCGAATAAGTTGAATAGATCTTCCATAAGGGATCACCTCCGGTTTTCGCGCCACAGCCTAACTGGGGTTACCTACTTTTTTTTCTTCGACCAATTCCACATCGAGGCCCAAACTCTGAAGCTCTTTTACCATGACGTTGAACGACTCAGGCAAACCAGGTTCGAGCAGATTGTCGCCTTTGACGATTGCCTCGTACATGCGTGTTCGACCGACGACGTCGTCCGATTTCACGGTGAGCATTTCCTGGAGCGTGTAAGCCGCGCCGTACGCTTCCAGCGCCCACACCTCCATTTCGCCTAAGCGCTGGCCGCCAAACTGCGCTTTACCTCCAAGCGGTTGTTGGGTGACAAGTGAATAAGGACCGGTGGAGCGTGCGTGGATCTTGTCGTCGACCAGGTGATGGAGCTTCATGATGTACATGACACCGACGGTCACTTTACCATCGAAAGGCTCGCCGGTTTGGCCATCGTAGAGCGTTACCTGCCCCGTGGCCGGCAATCCGGCTTTCTTGAGCAAGTTAAAAATTTCTTCTTCCGCCGCGCCGTCGAATACCGGCGATGCGATCCGAACGCCATCACGATATTTCTCGGCAAGTTTTAAAACTTCAGCCTCTTTGGCACCGTCGATCAGTTCATTGGCTTCTTTGGTACTGAGATAATCCTTCAGCCGCCGCCTGAGCGCGTCGCCGTCCTGGCGGTGCGCGCGCAGCAAGTCATCGATCTGCTGCCCGAGACTGCGCGCCGCCCAACCGAGATGCGCTTCGAGAATCTGGCCCACATTCATGCGCGACGGAACGCCGAGTGGATTTAACACCACGTCGACCGGTGTACCATCTTCGAGATAAGGCATGTCCTCCTCAGGGAGGATGCGAGAGATGACGCCTTTGTTGCCATGGCGCCCCGCCATCTTGTCGCCGACCTGAAGCTTGCGCTTGATCGCGACAAAGACCTTGACCATCTTGATGACGCCTGGAGGAAGCTCATCGCCGCCTTTGAGCTTGTCGATCTTGTCCTCAAAAGCGCGCTTGATTAGGTTGACTTGGCCGGCAGTGCTTTCGATGATGCGACCGAGCTCGTTTTCCACCGATTCATTATCAACCCGAATCTCGCCCCAATAAGCCATCGGCAGTTGATCGAGATCTTCTTCAGTCAACTCTTGGCCCTTATTGAGCAATACCTTTCGGCTGTCGTCGCTGATCCGGCCGGCTAATCGGCGGCCGATGAGAAGCTTTTTTAGCCGTCTGAGAGCGCCGTCTTGAAGGATTCGGATTTCGTCATGCTGGTCTTTTCTAAGTCGCGTGACCTCTTCGTCCTCGATCACTTTGCTCCGCTCATCCTTACCCAAACCTTTGCGCGAGAAGATCCGCACATTGATGACGGTACCTTCCACGCCGGGCGGAACTCGCAAAGAGGTGTCACGCACCTCTCCGGCCTTCTCGCCGAAGATTGCGCGCAGCAGCTTTTCTTCCGGCGACAGTTGGGTTTCACCCTTCGGCGTAATTTTGCCGACGAGAATATGGCCAGGCTTGACCTCAGCGCCGATGCGAATGATGCCGCTCTCATCGAGATCGGTGAGCGCCTCATCGCCAACGTTTGGAATATCGCGGGTGATTTCTTCGGGACCGAGCTTGGTGTCGCGCGAGACGCACTCGAACTCCTCAATGTGTATCGAGGTATAAATATCTTCTTTTACCACCCGCTCGCTGATCAGGATTGAATCCTCGAAGTTGTAGCCACCCCAGGGCATTAGCGCCACCACCACGTTGCGACCCAAAGCGAGCTCGCCCATTTCGGTGGAGGGTCCATCGGCGATGACGTCGCTGGCTTTGACCTGGTCGCCGACAACGATGATCGGCCGCTGATTAATGCAAGTATTTTGATTCGAGCGTTGATATTTGACGAGATTGTAAATATCGACACCCGTATCCCGCGCACCGGAAGGTTTATCAGCTTTGATGACGATGCGCGTCGAATCGACGCTTTCCACCACACCGTCGCGGCGCGCGACAATCGTCACACCGGAATCGCGCGCCACGGTCTTTTCCATGCCCGTACCCACGAACGGCGCCTCGGTTCTGAGTAAGGGCACCGCCTGGCGCTGCATGTTGGAACCCATCAGGGCGCGGTTGGCGTCGTCATTTTCCAAAAAAGGAATCAAAGAGGCCGCCACGCTCACCAACTGGTTCGGCGACACGTCCATGAAATTAATTTCATCCGGGCGCGCCATGACGAACTCCCCGCCCTTGCGCGCCGATACCAGGTCCAGGGTAAAATTGCCACGGCCATCGATCGGCGCATTGGCCTGGGCGATGACATGGTCCTCTTCTTCCAGCGCGGATAGATAGCGAATTCGATCCGTGACCCGCCCGTTTTCGACCTCGCGATAAGGCGTCTCGATGAAACCAAAATCATTGACGCGGGCATAGGTGGTCAGGGACGCGATTAAACCGATATTCGGACCTTCCGGCGTCTCGATCGGACAAACCCGGCCGTAGTGCGTCGGATGCACGTCGCGGACCTCAAAACCCGCCCGCTCGCGTGTCAAACCGCCCGGACCGAGAGCCGAAAGTCGCCGCTTGTGGGTGATCTCGGAAAGCGGGTTGGTTTGATCCATGAATTGAGATAGCTGGCTGGAACCGAAAAATTCTTTAAGCGCCGCCGAAACCGGTTTGTAATTGATCAGCTCCTGCGGCATCAAAGTTTCGATGTCTTGCAGGCTCATCTTTTCTTTGATCGCGCGCTCCATGCGCACCAAACCGACGCGGAAGTGATTTTCGACGAGCTCGCCGACCGCGCGCACCCGACGATTGCCGAGATGGTCGATGTCATCCACCGACCCATTCCCGTTCTTAAGCTCCATCAAGTAGCGCACGACCTCAAGGATGTCCTCTTTTCGCAGCGTTCCTTGCTCCAGAGGCACGTTGAGCTTCAGTCGGTGGTTCAGCTTGAGCCGCCCGACTTTGGAGAGATCGTAGCGATCAGGATTGAAGAACAGGTTATTAAAGAAATTAGTCGCTGACTCCACCGTCGGCGGGTCACCCGGCCTGAGACGCCGGTAAATTTCCAAGATCGCATCCTGGGGAGATCGAATCCGGTCCTGAAGCAACGTGTTTCGCAAAAAAGGGCCGACGCTCGATTCATCGATGAACAGAACGTCGATTTGATGAATCCCTTTCTCGCGAATCAGGTCGAGCTTTTCCTGAGTGATTTCTTGATTGCACTCAACGAGCACTTCCTTGGTGTGCGCATCGACAATCTCATGGGACGCGACTCGCCCTAAAATATCTTCCCAGGCGATTGGCACATGTTTTATTTTGGCCGCCTCCATCTGGCGCAGCACCGGACGAGTAAACTTCTTGCCTTCCTTCACAATAACATCGTTGTTCTTGGGGTCGCGGACGTCCGCGCCCACCTTCGCTCCCAACAGATGATTCGCGTTGAAAACCAGTCCCGGCTTACGTCCGTCAAAAACGATCGTGTCGCTTTTATAATAATAGTTGAGCAAATCCTCGGTCGTCATTCCCAGCGCCCGCAATAAAACCGTGGCGTGAAACTTCCGGCGTCGGTCGATGCGCACATACAGGATGTCGCGCGGATCGAACTCGAGATCCACCCAAGATCCCCGGTAGGGAATCACCCGTGCCGAATAAAGCAGCTTACCGCTGGCATGGGTTTTCCCCTTATCATGCTCGAAAAAAACTCCCGGCGAGCGATGCAGCTGGCTAACGATTACCCGCTCGGTGCCGTTGACCATAAATGTCCCGTTGGTGGTCATCAGCGGGATCTCGCCGAAATAGACTTCCTGTTCTTTGACATTCTTAATGCTGCGCGAGCCGGTCTGCTGGTCGACATCCCACAGCACCAATTGCACGGTGACCTTCAAAGGCGCGGCGAATGTCATGCCGCGTTGATGACACTCTTCGACGTCATACTTGGGTTCGCCCAGCGAATAGCTGACAAACTCCAAAGAAGCGGTTTCGTTAAAATCCTTGATCGGGAAAACCGATTTAAAAACTTCCTGTAGTCCGATGCTCTGACGTGCCGCCGGCGCGGCGTCCTTTTGCAGAAATAACTCGTAAGAGTTCTTTTGGATTTCAATTAGATAGGGAAGATCGATAATTTTTCGAATCCTCCCGAAACTACGGCGAAATCGTAAGTTATTGGCAACTTGAAATGCCATGCGCACTCCTCTGCTTAAATGGCGGTCGACAATCCATTACTGAAAGTACAACACCAGCACCACCTCGCGAGACCTACTTGATTTCAACTTTCGCGCCCTGTTCCTCTAGTTTTTTCTTGATACTCTCCGCCTCCGCTTTGGCCACGGCTTCTTTCACCGGCTTGGGCGCACCATCGACGAGGTCCTTGGCTTCCTTCAAGCCGAGCCCGGTGAGCTCGCGGACGACTTTGATAACCTGAATCTTTTTCTCTCCGGCTTCGGTAAGAATAACGTTGAACTCGGTCTTTTCTTCCACCGGCGCCGCCGCTCCGCCCGCCGCCGCAGCCACCGCGACGGGAGCCGCCGCACTGACGCCCAACTCTTCTTCGAGCTCCTTTACCAGCGCCGCAGCGTCCAACAGGGTCATGTTTTTGATAAATTCCTTGACTTGTTCTTTTGATACGCCTTCCATGGAAGTGGTCCCCCTTTAATTGTTTCTGTGAAAAATCTTGTTCACTCGGATTTTGTTCTACGAACCGAATCAATTAATCTGACGACTCTCGCGCCTGGTTCTTGAATCAGGCGCACAAGTTGTGTTGCCGGGGCGTTGATCATAGCCAGCAACTTGGCCTGAAGCTCCGGCTTACTCGGCATCTGCGACAAAACCTTGACGGCGGCTGGATCCATGAATCGCCCTTCAAACACGCCGCCTTTGATTTTTAGCTTGTCCGTGTCGTCAGCGAACTTGATCAACGCTTTGGATAAAATCACCGGGTCATCGTAAGCGAATACCCAGCCGTTTGGTCCTTCGAGCAATTTTTCCAGATCCCCGAAGGGGGTATCTCCGAGCGCCCGCCGTACCAAGGTGTTCTTGATGACTTGATACTCGCCCGCAGCGCCGCGGATCTCTCGCCTTAGGCGGGTCATCTGCGCGACGGTCAGTCCCCGGTATTCTGTAACAATTGCCATCTTGGCCGACTTAAGCCGCTGATGAACGGCGGCAACTGCTTCGGCTTTTTCGCCGTGCCCTGCACGGGCCGCTTCCACTTCCGACATAGTCTACTCCCTGATCCGCTCTAGCTTAGTCCACAAGATGAAAATTCAATTTTCACTAGGCAGCCATCGCTCTGATTTGCGCCAAGTCGATTTTGATTCCCGGGCCCATGGTAGTAGTCACCGTGACACCCTTAACGAAATTGCCCTTGGCCGAAGCCGGCTTTGCCCGCAAAATTGACAACAATACGGCCGTGGCATTTTCGATCAACTGTTCGGGGCCAAACGAAGCCTTGCCCACCGGCACATGGATAATACCGGCTTTGTCCACGCGGAATTCCAGTTTGCCCGCCTTGATTTCCTTGACGGCCTTGGCGATATCGATATTAACCGTGCCGGTTTTCGGGTTCGGCATGAGACCACGTGGACCTAAGATTTTGCCGATTCGCCCGACCGCTCCCATCATATCGGGTGTGGCAACAGTTTTATCGAACTCTAGCCATCCCTCGCTAATTTTCTTGATCAGGTCGTCATTACCGACGAAGTCGGCACCGGCTTCCTGAGCTTCTTTTTCCTTTTCACCTTTGGCGAACGCAAGGACGCGCACCGGTTTTCCCATGCCATGGGGCAAGGTCACGGTGCCGCGGATATTCTGATCGGCCTGGCGCGGATCGACACCCAAGCGGATCGCCATTTCCACGGTCTCATCGAACTTGGCGCGGGCTGTATCCTTTACCAAGCGTAGACTATCTTCCAACAGATAGCGCTGATTGCGGTCAACTTTGGCGAGCGCGGCACGATAGCTTTTTCCATTCTCACTCATGGCTTTCCTCTTGGCAAAATTTTGCCGTTCGTTCGATCGTCGCTGCCGTCGGGAGCGAGCAAACTAACCCTCGACTTCCAAGCCCAAACTACGAGCGGTACCCTCGACAGACTTCTCCGCCGCGACGAGATCTTTCGCTGTGAGATCCTTGAGCTTTAGTTCGGCAATCTGCCTGATTTGCGCTCGTGTGACTGTTCCAACCTTGTTTTTTCCAGGCTCGGCAGAGCCTTTGTCGAGTCCGGCGGCTTTTTTGAGCAACACCGATGCCGGCGGGGTCTTGGTCACGAAAGTAAACGAACGATCTGCATACACGGTAATGATCACCGGCGTGATCATGCCCTGCTGCGCTTGAGTTGCGGCGTTGAAAGCTTTGCAGAACTCCATGATGTTAACGCCGCGCTGACCCAGCGCTGGTCCCACTGGCGGGCTGGGATTTGCCTGACCTGCTGGGATCTGCAGTTTGATTTCCCCGATGACTTTCTTGGCCATTGCCTTTCAGTTCCCCTATCTAACTAATTACGTTCAACCTGGACGAACTCGAGTTCCACAGGCGTGGCTCGTCCAAAAATACTGATCAAAACCCTGAGCTTGCCCTTATCCGGTTTGACCTCTTCGACCACACCATTGAAATCGGCGAAAGGACCGTCGATAACCTTGACGTTCTCGCCCACGGAAAACAAAACACGAGGTTTCGGCTTGATCGCCCCTTCTTCCATCTGCTGGTTGATCGCTCTAACCTCTTCGTCGCTAACCGGCGGGGGATTGGTGCTACCGCCGACAAAGCCGGTTATCTTCGGGGTCTCCTTGACCACGTGCCAAGTGTCATCACTCAGCTCCATCTGAACAAGGATATAGCCGGGAAAAAACTTTCGGGAAGAAGTCTTCTTTTTACCCTTGACCAGCTCAACGACCTTTTCCACTGGCATGAGAATTTCGCCAAAATACTCCTGCTTGCCGAGCGCTCGGATCCGCTCTTCCAGGGCTGCTTTTGCTTTTTGTTCATAGCCCGAAAAGGTGTGAACGATGTACCAGTGCTTCGCCATAGAGGAATTAGCCAATGACAGCCTGAATGGCTTTTGTCAGAACAAAATCGACCATTGCCAAATAGACGGAAATCAACACCACGACGACAATGACGACCAGCGTTGCCGCGTAAGTTTCCTTACGCGAGGGCCAATGTACTTTTTTGAGCTCCTGCCAAGCTTCCTGAAAAAATTCGGTCGCATGCCGGATGGCATCCTGGACCTTTTGAATCCAATCCCCCATAAACTTGTCCCAACCGCGATGAGATGGCGGGTCAGGCAGGGCTCGAACCTGCAACAACCGGATTTGGAGTCCGGCGCTCTACCAATTGGAGCTACTGACCCCCTGTATCTCCCTAGACTTTGATCTCACGATGCAGGGTGTGGCTCCGGCAAAAGGAACAAAACTTTTTGAGAGATAATTTCTCGGTGGTTTTCTTCCGGTTTTTTGTCGACGTATAGTTTTTGCGCTTACATTGGTCGCAAGCAAATCCTACGATCTCCCGCATGGCCGCAATCTCCCTTGCCGGGCGTTATGTTATTGGTTAATCTTTGTCACCACTCCCGCGCCGACGGTCCGACCACCTTCACGGATTGCGAACTTTAAACCGTTATCCATGGCGACCGGCGTGATTAACTCAATCTCCACGTTAATATTGTCACCCGGCATGACCATTTCCGTACCCTCCGGCAATTTCACGACGCCGGTCACATCGGTTGTACGAAAGTAGAATTGGGGCCGATAGCCGTTAAAAAACGGCGTGTGGCGTCCACCCTCTTCCTTGGTGAGCACATAGGCCTCGGCGTTGAAGTTGGTATGCGGCGTAATGCTTCCCGGCTTTGCCAGCACCTGTCCGCGTTCGACATCCTCGCGTTTGGTGCCGCGCAGGAGGACTCCGATATTGTCGCCGGCCTGCCCTTCATCAAGCAGCTTGCGGAACATTTCGACGCCCGTCGCGACCGTCTTTTGAGTGGCTTTAAAACCGACGATTTCAATTTCCTCGCCGACTTTGACGATACCGCGCTCGACACGACCGGTAACGACGGTGCCGCGACCGCTAATCGTAAAAACATCTTCGACGGGCATAATGAAAGGCTTATCAATTTCACGAACCGGTTCCTGAACGAAGGAATCGATTGCGTCCATGAGCTTTAAGATGGCTCCCTCGCCCAGCTCGGAGGTATCGCCTTCGAGAGCCTTCAACGCGCTACCGACGACGATCGGCGTGTCGTCGCCCGGAAATTTGTACTTGGAAAGTAGCTCGCGAACTTCGAGCTCAACGAGCTCCAATAGCTCTTTATCGTCAACCATGTCGGCTTTGTTAAGAAAGACCACGATCGCCGGAACGCCGACTTGGCGCGCCAACAAGATATGCTCACGGGTCTGAGGCATCGGGCCATCCGCGGCAGAGACGACGAGGATCGCTCCATCCATCTGCGCTGCTCCGGTGATCATGTTCTTAATGTAGTCCGCGTGACCAGGGCAGTCGACGTGCGCATAGTGGCGTTTGTCGGTTTCATATTCGACGTGGGCGATGTTGATGGTGACGCCACGTTCTCGTTCTTCCGGCGCCTTATCGATCTGATCGTAAGCGAGAAACTTTGCCTTGCCCTGTTTTTCCAGCACTTTCGTAATCGCTGCGGTCAAGGTCGTCTTGCCATGATCGACATGACCGATCGTGCCGATGTTGAGGTGTGGTTTCTTACGCTCAAACTTCTGTTTGCTCATCTCATCCTCCTATTGATTGCCAGTCAATCATAACTCAAAGTGAACCCCCCCTGACTCAAATGTCAAAATGGGAGCAAAGCCCAGGAGCGGGATCGAACCGCTGACCTCGTCCTTACCAAGGACGTGCTCTACCGACTGAGCTACCTGGGCACATCAGTCGATGGCTTTATCGCATATGGCTGATGACTCCGTGCCTGACGGTCCAGTCGATATGCTGTCCGGCATCAGCCATATGGAAAATGGAGCGGGAAACGGGACTCGAACCCGCGACCCCAAGCTTGGAAGGCTTGCGCTCTACCAACTGAGCTATTCCCGCGAGTAATTGGTGGAGAGGGAAGGATTCGAACCTTCGAAGGCATCGCCGGCAGATTTACAGTCTGCTCCCTTTGGCCACTCGGGAACCTCTCCCTTTCTCTCTTCACCCCTAAACAATAGTATTGAATACCCTAAAGAGCCTGAGCCGTTTCGACGTCGCGAACACCAAAACTACGTGGCTGGAGCTGGCGATAGGATTTGAACCTACAACCTGCTGATTACAAATCAGCTGCTCTGCCATTGAGCTACGCCAGCCTGGCCCCATCAATGTTCTTACGCGCCAGTGCAAATGCTGCAAATCCGCCAATAGGTCGGCAGCGGAAAGGATTACTTTACATCTGGTTGAGCTGCGAAACTACGGAATCATTCGCGGTTAAGGCAAACGACGACACCAAGGCGCCTTTCCCCTTTTGCAAACGAATATTTAAAACACCTTCAGGCCATTATGTCAACAGGCATGACTCCAAATCAACTAAAATACTGTGGTATGGGCTTTGGCTAGGGCGATTTTTCCGCCACAACGCGTGCGCCGTGGCGCATTTGACGCAGCAGCTCGTATAGGAAAACCGCCCCAGCCACTGCCACATTGAGTGATCCAACTTTCCCCAACATTGGAATCGAGACCAAAAAGTCACATTCCCGTAAATTGAGCGGCCGAACGCCCCTGCCCTCGCTCCCTAGGACAAGTGCCAATTTCGACGGATATTGCCGGTCGTAGACGCTCTCCCGGCTTTGCGCGTCAAGCCCAACGATCCAGTAACCATATTCCTTTAGAATCCCAATGGTGCGCCGCAGGTTGGTGACTTTTACGATTTTGACATGGTGCGCCGCTCCAGCTGACGCTTTAACGACGATCGGGGTTACCGCCACTGACCGGTCCTTGGGAATCACGATGTGCCGCACGCCGACGGCTTCAGCGGTTCGCAATAGAGCACCGAAGTTTCTCGGGTCCGTCAAACCATCCAGGATCAATATCCATTCCGAATTGGTGGAGGTTGAAATCCCTTGGAGCAAATCTGCAAATGCTGAGTAGCGGTAAGGCTCAACGATGGCAACCACACCCTGATGTCGGTGCCCTTCAGCCAACTGGTCGAGCCTCTTAGAGTCCACAGATACGATGCGCAAACCAAGTCGTCCAGCTTCTCGTCTAATCAACTGTAAAGCACTCCGGTCGGAACCATTTGAGATGAGCAGCTCGGAAATGTCATCGGCTGACGCTTTCAGTTTTTCGAGAATCGGATTGACGCCGAACACTATGTTTTGGCTTTTTCCCATCGATTCAACCTCGTCCCGCAAAGGTCAGGAATTTACAATGAATGAACCACCAGCTAACATGCCGACACTGTGAAACGAAAGACCCTTTGCTGCTATCTCGTCGCCGAAGTGGTTCCGCCTTTTTTTCTCGGACTCTTGGCGTTCACCTTCATCTTACTGATCGCGCGGATACTAAGACTCATTGAGCTCGTGGTCACGCGCGGCGTTCCCTTACTCCAGATTGGCAAACTCTTCGCGCTCATTCTACCGACCTTTTTGGAGATGACCGTCCCTATGGCTTTCCTGCTGGCGATCCTTCTGGGCCTTGGCAGAATGTCCAACGACCAGGAACTCTTGGCGATGAAAGCCTCGGGAGTCAGTGCGCCGCAAATTCTCGGGCCTATCGCTCTGGTTGGCTTAGTGGTAGCTTTGATCACGCTGGGATTGACTATGGTCGCCCGTCCAGCGGCGAACTTCGCGCTAAAAAAAGAGCTTTACAACATTGCGAGAAACCGTGTCGGAACCGCCCTCCGGGAAAAGGTATTCAACGACGATTTTCCGCAGATCCTGATCTACGTGGAAGAATTAGTGCCGCCGGGGAACACTGCCCAGGGGGTGTTAATTGTCGACAAACGCGATCGGACGCGGGAGGATATCATTTTGGGTAAGGTTGCTCGCATCACTACGGATGAGGAAACAAATACCCTGGGACTCAGGCTCTTCGACGGGTCCGTCTACGAGCGAGAAAGAAATCGCCCGGGTTTTAGCCAAACTCGCTTTAACATTTACGATCTCAAGTTCGACCTTGATGAGCTTGTCGGGCCGGTGCGCCAAAAAGAAGCTGGCCCCAAAGAAATGCCGCTCACCGAGCTCCTCAATGCAATCGAGGCAAAGGGAAGCGCTGGTGGTAAAACGATCGCTGAACGCATGGAACTGCATCAGCGCATCGCTTTCGCGTTCGTCCCGCTCGTGTTTTGTCTTTTGGGAGTGTCCTTGACCCTATTGCCGCGTACGTCACGAGCCAACCGTTCGTGGGGGTTTATGCTTTGCACGTTCTGGCTTATGACTTACTATACCCTGCTCTCCCTCGGCAAGGCGCTCGGTGATAAAAGTATTCTCCATCCTATTCCAGCCCTCTGGCTTCCCAACCTCGTTGTCGGTGGGATCGGCGCTCATTTCTTTAGACAAGCGCAACGTGAAACACCGCTTTTCCTTCCACAAATGCTCGAGCGAGCCGCTGCCTGGGTCGGCGACCTCGTGGGGAAACTCCGACGCCGCAAGTAGAATTGAGGTCGCGCGTGGCAAATCGACTCCAGGTTGGCTTTCTCCCTGTTGGCAGCATCCTTGACCGCTATTTGGCGGCGGGATTTGTGCGGGTATTCTATCTCAGTTTGGCCGTCATCATTTCGCTCTACGTTACCGTCGACTTTTTCGATCGCATCGGCACACTCTTAGATTCTGGCGCACCCATCTCCACCATCGTGCGGTACTTTTTTTATAAAGCTCCACTCTTGATCTCCCGCGTGATCGGCTTCGCGACGCTTTTTTCCACCTTATTTTGTCTGGGCATGTTGGCGCGGACACATGAGATCACGGCGATCCGCTCCAGCGGCATCACCATACAGCGGATTGCCCTACCACTGTTGCTCCTTTCGATGGTTATCTGTGGCTTTACCTTTGTTTGGAATGAAACCCTCGTTCCCGTTTTTGCGCACAACGCACAAAATATTTACAAGACCGAAATTAAGAACAAACAGCAGCAAAGTCTTCTGGGTACTCATGACATTTGGATCCGTGGTGAGGGTAGCTTTATCAATGTGGATTATTTTGATACTCGGACTAGCGTTTTGGAGAACGTCACGGTATTCGTTCTCAACCGAGACTTCACTCTGCGCGCGCTCGTGGAAATTCCCCGAGCTCAATGGACTCGCGACGGCTGGCGAACCAGCGAAGCCACGGAGTGGAACATTCTAGCGGACGGAAAAATGGTTCGCGGGGAAGCCAAGGCCGTCCTGCCGCTCACCGAGACGCCGGAAGATCTAAAACTATTGGCTCGTGATGCTGAGGAATTTACCTTCTTCGATTTGCAAAAACAGATCGCAGATATGAAAAGCAAGGGAATTGACACGACTTCCTACGAAGTGGACCTGCAGATAAAATTGGCATTGCCGTTCATTTCTCCCTTGATGGTCCTGCTCGCGATCCCGTTCGCTCTGAAGCGACAGATGAGCGGCAGCATTTCGTTGAGTTTCGGTGTTGCGATGGTGATCGGCTTTGGGTACTGGGTACTCACCGCCTTCTGCGTGTCGCTCGGACATGGCGGAGCTTTACCGTCGTGGATATCGGCGTGGACGCCCAATGCTATTTTTGCGATGATCGGGTTTTTCTTTTTCACGACCGAAGTGTAATCGACTACGGCGGTACCCCAAATCATCGGGGCGGCACGTTCGATTTAGGACGGACAAATGAGATTTTTATAAACTTGCGGCAAAGCATTCTTACGTGACCGATGCATGCCAGCATCATCGATATCGGTCAATAAGCGCCTGTCCAAATTGAAAAAGGAAGGAGAAAACTCGATTTCTTTTGCCCGATCAGCGCAGGTGTGATGAAGGACGGACCCAGCGGTGTTGGCAAATGGGTCGCTCTTTTAAGTACACGAGCTTGGGTTTGGCTTTCTCGAGGCAACCGCAAGAAAACTGTCGTCGAAAACGGAATCAAGCCCTGCATGAGTGGATTCGGGCATTAGCGACCTGTACGACATTATCGCTTGGAGTATTGTGGACGCTTACGCGCCTTGTGCCGGCCATATTTTTTGCGCTCTACTGCGCGTGGATCGCGAGTGACGAAACCGGCCTTCTTTAGCGGGGAACGAAAATCCGGACTTAGCTGCATTAAGGCACGGGTAATCCCATGGCGGATGGCGCCGGCCTGCCCCGAGTTTCCACCGCCGGCAACATTCACGTCGATATCAAAGTTTCCCCCTGTCTGGGTCACATCGAAGGGTTGGAGCACGATCATCCGAGCCGTTTCACGACCAAAGTAATCTTGCAAAGTTTTATTGTTGATCGTGATTTTGCCTTTTCCCGGCCTAAGAAAGACCCGCGCCACTGAAGTTTTCCGACGTCCCGTTGCCGCAAATACTTTTTCCGCCATCATCGTACTCCCTATGCTATGATTGCCAGAGGTTCCGGCTTTTGCGCTTCATGCGGGTGTTCTGGACCCGCATATATCTTGAGCTTAGTCACCAATTTGCGGCTCAAACGATTCTTCGGCAACATTCCCTTTACGGCAAGTTTCACGAGTTGCTCTGGCTTTTCTTCCAACATTTCCGCCGCCGTTCTCTCCCTGATGCCGCCGGGATATTCAGTGTGCCGATAATAAATTTTCTTCTCTAATTTCGTGCCCGTGAGCTTGATGCCGCGCGCGTTAACGACGATGACGAAGTCTCCTGCGTCCTGATTCGGCGTAAAAATCGGCTTATTCTTTCCCCGCAAAACTTTGGCGATTTCAGTGGCTAACCGCCCGAGTATTTTTCCTTGCGCATCGACAACGTACCAGCGCCGCTGGGACAGCGCTTCATGCTTATTCATAGCCCCGTTCTCCAATCAAAAAAAGCTCTACCCCATGGCGCGAGGATGGCGGGGCCGACGAGACTCGAACTCGCGACCTCCGGCGTGACAGGCCGGCGTTCTAACCAACTGAACTACGACCCCGATATAGCTTCCTCGTCGCGCCTTCTGGTGGGCGGTACAGGATTTGAACCTGTGACCCCCGGCTTGTAAGGCCGATGCTCTCCCGCTGAGCTAACCGCCCCTTCCACTCGAAACAGCCGATCAAGATGTGCCCGAGAATATTTCGAGACGCTTCTGGCTTGCCCCGTGCTGAAAATTGCAAAAAACGCCTAGCTCGGAAAGCACGATTTTCCATACCTTGAATTTCGCGGCCCAGAAGGAGCTATCAATTTGGTCTTTTTTTTGCTTTTCGTTAGTCTTCTTATCTGTGTCTCGCCGGGGTTACACTGCGAACGAGCCCAAACGACGAAATGTTTATCACTTTGTCACTCGTCATTGGCCGCGACAACGAGGTTCTCGTAAAATTTTGTCAATACTCGTCCAAACTAGCTCTGGGCGGTTGATTGATGATATGTCAGACGAGCGTGGTTGTGGTTTCCCGCGAGCCTACGCGATGCTTCGGCACAATCGAATGCAATTTTATAACAGCACGGATGCCGGGTGTCAAACCACCCGGCATTCTAACGTTGAGCTGGGGAACTATTGGGGCAGAATTTCAGAAGCGGGAACGTCGTCAACCTTTTCCGTAAATGGGGGCCTTTCGTCTTTAGATTGGGCCTCGACGGCAACATTGCGAAATAGGTTGTCTGGATCGTTAACCACAAGGGCCTTTTTTAGGACCTGATCCATGTGCGCAACCAGTTCCAGTTCGACCGTCTTGAGAACTGTCGCAGGAATTTCCTCGATGTCTTTTTCGTTATCCGCGGGAATCAGGACCTTTTTGATTCCGGCACGGTGGGCGGCCAAGACCTTTTCCTTCAGTCCGCCGATCGGCAGAACGGTTCCCCGCAATGTAATTTCCCCGGTCATGGCCAGATCATTATGAACTGGAATCTTCATCAGTGCGGAAACCAGAGAAGTCGCCATGGTGATGCCCGCCGATGGGCCGTCTTTCGGAATGGCTCCTTCGGGTACGTGGATATGAACGTCAAGCTTCTGATAAAAATCTCTCTCCAAACCCAGCTCGGCGGCGCGGGAGCGAACATAACTCATCGCCGCCGTCGCGGACTCTTGCATCACATCGCCCAGCTTTCCGGTGATAATCAGCTGGCCTTTGCCGGGCATGATCGTCACTTCGGTTGCCAAGAGTTCCCCGCCAAGTTCCGTCCATGCCAACCCGGTCGTAACCCCGACCTTGACTTCGGTCTCTGCCTTTCCGTAACGAAATTTGATCGCACCGAGATATTTATGCAGGCTCTTCGAGCCAATTTGAATGTGGGCGTTGCGATCTTTGCGCACCACCTCTACGGCAACTTTACGGCAAATGGAGGCGATTTCGCGTTCGAGATTGCGCACACCCGCTTCCTTGGTATAGTGGCGAATGACGCCGAGAAGCGCGTTATCCGTGAAATCCAAGTTTTCCGTCGTCAGACCGTTTGCTTCTTTCTGTTTCTCTATTAGGTATTTCTTGGCGATACTCAGTTTTTCCAACTCGGTGTACCCGGCAATCCGGATGATTTCCATCCGATCCTGCAAAGGACGCGGAATACGATCCAGGGTATTTGCCGTCGTGATGAACATCACCTTAGAAAGATCATAATCGAGATCGAGATAATGATCGTTAAACCCGGTATTTTGTTCCGGGTCCAAAACCTCGAGTAGCGCCGAGGACGGATCGCCACGAAAATCCGTAGACATTTTATCGATCTCATCCATCAAGAACACCGGATTGCTTGAACCCGCCTTTTTCATCGACTGAATAATTTTTCCCGGCAGAGCGCCGATATAAGTGCGCCGGTGACCGCGGATTTCGGCCTCGTCTCTAACTCCGCCAAGCGAAACTCGGATGAATTTTCTTCCCGTCGCTCGTGCAATCGATCGGCCCAATGAAGTCTTACCGACGCCGGGAGGTCCGACCAAACAAAGGATCGGACCTTTGATTTTTCCGACCAAGCTTTGAACCGCGAGGTATTCGAGGATGCGCTCTTTCACTTTTTCTAGACCGTAGTGATCGTCCTCTAACACGCGCTCAGCCTCATTGATATCGAGCTTGTCGTCCGTGAATTCATTCCAGGGCAGGCTAACAATCCAATCGATGTAATTTCGCACCACGGTGGCTTCCGCCGACATGGGCGACATCATCTTGAGTTTTTTAAGCTCCTTCTCAACCTTGTCCTTGGCTTCGGCAGAGAGTTTTTTTTGCTTGAGTTTGTCTTCGATTTCTTGAATCTCATTCTTGAACTCGTCTTTTTCGCCCAGCTCTTTTTGAATCGCTCGCATCTGTTCGTTCAGATAATATTCTTTTTGCGAGCGCTCCATCTGTTTTTTGACACGCGAGCGAATCCGCCGTTCAACTTCGAGAATTTCGATTTCCGCGCGCATGTGGCCGAGCACTTTTTCCAGCCGTTCTGCCGCGTTGAACGTTTCAAGAAGATTTTGTCTGTCTTCCAGTTTTATGCCGAGATGGGCAACAATAGTATCTGCCAGGCGCCCCGGATCGTCGATGGAAGACACCGACATGACCATTTCCGGGGGAATCTTCTTCTTCAATTTTACATAATTCTCAAACGTAGTGTGAACTTCGCGGACGAGCGCTTCGACTTCGGTGTTTCGTTCGACAACTTCTTGGGCTTCTTCCACTTCAACCAGGAAAAAATCCGGATTTGAAGCGAACCTCGCTACCCTTGCCCTCTTCTTACCTTCGATCAAAACCTTAACCGTGCCGTCGGGAAGCTTGAGCATCTGGACGACCGAACCCAAAGTACCGATTTTATATATGTCGTCTTCACTCGGGTCGTTCGTCTTGGCATCCTTTTGCGAGGATAGAAATATAAGGCTTTGCTTCTGGGTGGCGTCTTCTAGAGCCTTAATAGATCGTTGCCGACCGACAAAAAGCGGCACCACCATATGGGGAAACACGATAATGTCCCTGAGAGGGAGCAGAGGCACCCGTGTGGGTCCCGACGTTGGTTCTTTATCGTCTTTCTTATCATTCCGAAATAGCATAACGATTCCCCCTCCTAAGCGCTCTCTGCGGCCTTGGTGTATACGACGATCGGAGGTTCATGTCTTTCCACAACGTCCTCGGATATCACCACTTCTTTAATGTTCGGCTGCGAGGGCATGTCGTACATAATCTCTAACATGATATTTTCCATGATTGCTCGGAGTCCCCGCGCACCGGATTTCCTCTTCATGGCGTCGCGAGCAATTGCTCGAAGCGCCTCTTCGGTAAACTTGAGATGCACGGACTCCATTTCGAATAGTTTCGAATATTGCTTGGTTAGAGCATTTTTGGGTTCCTTAAGAATCCGTACCAGGGCGGAGTCATCCAACTCGTCCAACGTCGCGATAACCGGCAAGCGCCCGATGAACTCGGGGATCAGTCCGAATTTTAGCAGATCCTCCGTTTGAACATCGTGCAGCAAATCGGTCGGGCGCCGCCCATCCTTATCTTCTAATTGGCCACCAAAGCCCATCCGCTTATGACCTGTGCGTTTACGAATGATGTCATCCAAGCCGACAAAAGCACCACCACAGATGAAAAGAATATTGGTGGTGTCTACCTGGAGAAATTCTTGTTGCGGATGTTTTCGTCCCCCTTTTGGTGGTACACTCGCCATGGTTCCTTCAATTATCTTTAAAAGCGCCTGCTGTACACCTTCTCCCGACACATCCCGAGTAATCGACGGATTATCCGATTTTCGCGAGATCTTATCGATTTCATCTATATAGACGATGCCACGCTGCGCTTTCTCAACGTCGTAATCAGCGGCCTGAAGGAGATTGAGAATGATGTTCTCGACGTCCTCTCCTACATACCCCGCTTCGGTCAAGCTAGTGGCGTCGGCGATGGTGAAAGGTACTTGCAGGAAACGCGCCAACGTTTGAGCAAGAAGAGTTTTTCCGGATCCAGTGGGACCGAGCAGGAGAATATTGCTTTTTTGCAGTTCCACGTCACCCGTCACCATCTGGCTATCGATGCGCTTGTAGTGATTATGAACCGCCACCGCCAGGATCTTTTTAGCGCGCTCTTGGCCGATTACATACTGGTCAAGAACCCGTTTAATTTCTGCCGGTTTTGGCACGTTTGACGAAGAGCTAATATTCTCATCGTGGTCGCATTCTTCAGCGATGATATCGTTGCAGAGATCGATGCATTCATCACAGATGTAAACGGTCGGACCGGCGATCAACTTACGAACCTCGTCTTGACTCTTCCCACAGAAGGAGCAGACAAGATTGCCTGATCCGTGTTCACCGTGCTTTGCCATGGCACCCCCGGTTCAACAACTACTTCTTCACATTTGAGTCCGGCCGAGAAGCTATGACTTCGTCGACCAACCCGTACTCCTGGGCTTGCTTGCCGCTCATAAACATATCGCGGTCGGTATCTTTTTCTATCTTCTTCAAACTTTGTCCAGTGTGCTTCATTAATATATTGTTTAACTCTTCACGCATGCGAAGAATTTCACGAGCTTGGATATCAATGTCAGCAGCTTGGCCTTGGAAACCGCCCAAAGGTTGGTGAATCATGATGCGTGAATGAGGCAGGGCAAACCGCTTAGCCTTTGTGCCGGCCGCCAACAATACGGCAGCCATGCTTGCGGCTTGTCCGACGCATACCGTTGAAATCTGCGGCCGGACGTACTGCATTGTATCATAGACCGCTAGGCCGGCGGTTACTGAACCGCCGGGGCTGTTGATGTAAAAGAAAATATCACGTTCTGGATCTTCGGATTCGAGAAAGAGGAGTTGTGCGGTAATGAGGTTAGCGACGTCGTCGGTTACGACCGATCCGAGAAACACGATTCGATCTTTAAGAAGACGCGAATAGATATCATAAGCTCGTTCACCACGGCCCGTTTGCTCGACGACAATGGGGATGAAATTCATGTGAAGCTAAACCCCTTATTCACATTTTGCATTCTATCTTTTTTCAGCTTGCTCATCAACCTTAGAGACGGGTGGATCAACTTCTTTTATCTTCGCCCGCTCAAGCAAAAATTCGAGAGTTCGATTAAACACCAACTGGGCGCGTAATTCGTCCCGACTATCTGGCCGCGAATAGATCTCTCGCACGGTTTTAGCGCGATCACCGGCCGCTCGCGCCAGATTGTCTACCCGGGCCTGGACATCCTTGTCCGTAACATCAATATTTTCGAGCTGGGAAATCTTCTCGACCAGCAACGTTGCTTGAACCTGGCGCGCCGCTCGGGTTTCGAGTGTCTTGCGGGCCTCTTCCATCCGTGGCGCGACATTGGCATCGGCGCCAGCTTGGCCCGCAAGTTCATTCTGATAGCGCTCCATCAAATATCTAGTCTGTCGCTCGATCATCGATACCGGGGTTGTAAATGAATGCGCTTCAAGCAGACGGCTCACAAGTTTTTCTTTGAGATCCTCGCTTTGGTAATGCTTGAGTTCACTTTCCAGCCGCGTGCGAATTCGTGATCTAAGTTCGTCCAGCGAAGCGCACTCACCGTGATCTTTGGCGAATTCGTCGTCCAACGCCGGCAACACCTTTTGTTTGATTTCGCGTACCACGATCAAAAAGTCGACCGGTTTCCCCGCAATGTCCTTATTGGGATAATCTTCCGGGTAGTTCACCTGTACGGTTTGCCACTCAGCCGTTTTTAGTCCAATCACCGCATCTTCGAATTGTGGTAACGCACGTCCTGCGCCGACTTCGAGAAGATAATTTTCGCCCTTGCTGCCAGAAAATGGCTTACCGGCGATAGAGCCCTCGAAGTCGAGTATCGCAAAGTCGCCTTTCTGTACGATGTCACGGCCCTCGACCGGTTCTAAACGCGCGTGGCTTTCCTGCAAGCGACGTAGCGCCTCCTCGACCTGAGCGTCACTGACAGAGAGTCTTGCTCGCTCGACCTCAAGGCCGAGATAATTCCCGATCTCGATCTCGGGTTTGATTTCGAACACAGCCGAAAAAGAAAACGCGCCGTCTTCGTCGAGTTCGTTAGCTTCCACTTCCGGCCGCGATACAATCTGTAAGCCGCGTTCCTTGATGACTTCTCCCAAGGACTCCTCGACAAGATGCGATCTGACTTCCCCTTTCACCTCCGCACCGTAGATGCTCTGCAAAACAGTTCGAGGAATCTTGCCGGTGCGAAACCCTTTTACGCGAACTCGCTGGCCGAGATTCTTATAGGCACGGGAAAACTCACTGGCAACCGTTTCCGCCGGAAGTTCTACGCGAACCTTCCGCTGCACTGGCCCCAATTCGTCGATGTCGATTTTCATAACTGCAACTTACCAGTGGCGCTATTCGCTTGCCGATGCGGGACGGATAATTCAACTTGCGATCTGGTTAGGACAAGCGAGCAAGGCTTTCACGGCCAACCTTTCTAGCAAAAATTTGCTCAACATTTCGTCGGCATTCTCGATGGTGCGAGAGGGGGGACTCGAACCCCCACGGTTGCCCGCTAGATCCTAAGTCTAGTGCGTCTGCCAGTTCCGCCACTCTCGCAGAATCGGGACAAACACCACTATCAGTTTTCTTCCGACAAAAATGGAGAGTAAAAATTACCCGACGGTATGTCAAGCGACGGAGGGCTTGAATTTGGCGCCCGATCCGTCCTGATGAAAATTATCGGGTGGTCCAGCGACGAAGGTATGAAGATCTAATGCTATGAAAGCCCGAAAATTAATGCTCGGTTCTATTCGCTGTGCGTTCGCTCTGCCATACAACTACTACAGGGACACAGGGATCTAAGATAATCGAAGGTGTAAATACCGGTGCTATGACCATCATTCCAGCGCAGCTCGATCGCGTAATTGCCGACGCCGCGGATCTCCTCTAGTGTGGCGCCGGGAACATCGATAAAGCGCCGTTGGGCGCCATGGCCTTGGCAAAGCGCGCAAGGACAATATCCGCGCAAATACTGCTGAGCGTACTCACCCACGTGATCATCGTCCCAAGTGATGCGCACGACGCCGCGCGATTTGAAATGATTAATCTCCGTCGGAATATTCATAAAAGAAATTCGCGACGATGCCCAGCAAGGTTTTTGCGCGCAAACCTGAAATCCTCAAGCCCACCCGTGCATGCCTCGTCTTCTCAGAATTCGATTAGGCCGTCCCCGATCGCGGTCATAAATCCGATCTTGGCGCGATTTACCAAATAAGTGCGCGGTGCGACATCTTGTCGATCCACCAGCATCGCTTCTGTCACCGGGATAAACTGACTTTTTTCCATCAGCAGACCATGCAGCGGACTTCCCGGCAACAAGTGAACGTTTCCCTGGAGCAAGTACGGGCCCACGCTGAACAAAGCTTTGCTTCTATCCTTCTTGACATAAAAGCTGTCGATGCCCGATTGTCGCGTGCCGCCTTCGGAGCCCAAGTCGGCAATGAGAAATACTTCTTGCATATAGATCAGATATTCATCCGCGCCAACGGAAACGGGCTTTCGGTTGAAGCTTTCCAATGTCGCGTCTTTTATCGAAAATACCTCTTCACCCTGCCGAACGATCAAAAAGTTGCTCAAGCGCTCTTGGTTCGTCGCCAAGACGCCCCGCACCACTGCTGCTTGGAGGTAAACCTCCAAGTGCATCGTGTAGCTTAGTCCCTCTGCCAATCCCATCGCATACCACCATCCAAACGATAAGTGAGCGCGAAGCTCCGCACTGCTATTGTAAATTTGGATTATGTCACCACGGCAATACCTTAACAACCGAGATTTTCGTCGCTGGGGACCGGTGTACCGGAGAAGTTGCGAGCGGCGGGGGCGGGTAAGGATTAAAAGCTCCGAGACGGGGCTTTTTACACCGAGTTCCAACCGCTCATGTCGATGCGGGATGTCGGAAGCGAGACGAATGTACTTCGGCGGTTGACTCGCTTTATCACTTTCAGGCCTCGATCAAGCCTTCTGGCTGGCTTGCGTTGCTGTCGGCAGCGTCCTTACCGCGAAGACATCGTGGTCCGGAACTTCGCCGTCACCGGCGATATTGGAACAGCCCGACTGGGAGAGCGCTGGCGCCATCGATAACCGCGCGCCGTCGTCCGCGAACGCCCACCGCCCGAGCCAACGATCTCGCCCCGCGCAATCTTGCTGCCTTAAGGCGTTCCAGAAAACTTGCCAATCTATTTCCGCGATCTTCATATCGTTCCCTTGCTAGCCGATCTGCTGCTAATTCACTTCGGTCAGTTCTTTGGAATATCTCCGCTTGTCACCGCGGAGAAAGCGCAGGCGCTCTTGAAACCACGTTTCCCGCGGCCAATCCCAATTTTGTACCGCAAGCCGATCGCCGTCGTAGTCGGCGTCGTTTGCTCTGCTTTGTCGAAAGATCAATTCCCACGAATCCATTGTCCCTACTCCTCCAGTTAATCAGTACGTTTTCGTGCACATCATTGTCCCGAGTCGTTTATACAGCGAGTTCTTTTCCTTCCCAAGTTTCGCGATGAGAGAGCATCTGTCGACCCTTCTCCTTCCACCGGAGCAATCCCTTGCGCACATAAGCGGGGTTAAGCCCCAACGATTCACAGACATTTTCAAACGAAAAAATCCAATCGCTGTCGGCATCGGCGATCCACTCTTCCACTTCCCGAAAATGCCTCTTGCCTCGCTTGTCTTGGGAAAACATATTCTCCTGATAGCGACTGATCGCGTCTTCCAGGATTGCCAACATGAGCCTTTTTTCCGGCTCTAACAGAGACTTTCTGCGTAGATTGTCGAAATACTGCGCGGTGAGCAGAGTGTCCGGCTGAAAAAGCGAGGCGATTTTCTCGTCGGTCGTGAGACCGGCTTCGTCTCGCGTGTACGCGGAGCTAGCCCATTCTCTTGCCATGGTTCTACCTCCTAGGTCGCTGCGGCGGCCAAGCGGGTGTCGAGCCTCTGCGCGATTTCCGCTTGGCTTACCGCGCCAATCATGCGGTCCTTTTCTTCGCCGTTTTGGAACACAATCAAGGTCGGTATCGCCTCAATCTGAAATTTTTCGACGACAGAGGGATTGCCATCGACATTGAGTTTCACGACCTGCGCGCTCCCTGCATACTGCTTGGCGACCGATTCCACGACCGGCGCAAGCGCTCGGCATGGGCCGCACCATTGGGCCCAAAAATCCACCAGAACAAGTCGAGTGGATCCCAGCACGATCTTCGCGAAATTGCCGTCGTTTACTTCTTCGATATGTGTCGTCATAAATTTTCTCCCCGTATAATCTTCTCAATAATCGCTTTCGTCATGCATCCTGCGGCCGTAAGTGTCACTCGTTGCCGATACATATCGGCCAAAAGTTTTCTCCCTGCTTCATCGATGAACGTCACCTCTTTCAAAATAACGCCGACCTGCTGGTTTCCAACGGCGGCGCGCTGCCAGCAGGCTTTCAATTCCTCGACCCAGGGCCCCGCGACTCGCCCTTCAAGCTCGAGTGTGATTCGCCCTGGGTCCGCATGAGTTGTGATCTTCAACATGATCAACAGATAAAAACTCTATATGGACTCGCCGTTCACGACCGTCACAAAAACCCCCTGAAGCTCCTCACTCCCCTCGACCAGCGCGCGATCCAACGCCATTCGCTGGATACCGAATCGATCGAACCACGCGACAGCCACCAAATCACCGTCATTGTCATACAATTCAATATAATCCGCCGGCCTTGGCGTGGACGGATCATCGTAAACGACGACCGCGCCCACCGTTTCATTGCCAGCAACTACCGGGGTAAGTGAAATCAGATTCAATGAACTTTGCGCCAATCCGAGAGCCGGCGAAGTGAAGGTTGACTCTGCAGCACCTTCGGCTGCTTGCACGGATGCCGTCGCTATGTAACCGAGAAAGATCAATTCGCCGATAAACCCCAAAACAATTATCACGGCCAGATAAATCTTATTCTTGAATGACATCGCCTTTCCCTCTTCAATTTGTTTGTTTCTCAGTTCCACGTCACCTGCCGATGAAGCACGATCTCCCTGCCGTTGTCGTCGATCTCGACAATGGGATCACACCAGCAGAAATCGGTATCCAGATGATTGAGCCCAATCGGCATCTCCACTGCTACCGCCGCGGGGTAAAGCCATCCTCGATCTGCAGATATCACCGACGTTCTCCCCTCTCTTCATTTGCCTTAAGAGCTAACTTCGGGGGATCAGCGAAGAATTTCTCTTGCCGCCTTGAATCCGCCGACGGACCACTCGATAGCCGCCGAAACAAGCGCTTGCTCGAAACCTTGAGTCCCCACCCGAGTCATCAACTCGGTTCCCAGAAGCAGCGAAGCAGTCAGAATTGGAATCTCGATCTTCATGACATTCACTAGGCCTTTCCTTCTCTCGATAAATAGTCATGGCAATCGATGTGCCAAGCCGCATGGATATTGGAAAACCCAAAAAACGATTTAGTATCCATGGCTTTCTTGCTCAAGGAGACCGATGTGTTCATCACGTGACAAAGTGACAGTGCCGACGGATCGGCGCGCGCCGAAATGGTGGCTTTGTCGCGACGACCGGGGTCCCGATTCTTTTCGCCCATTGCGCGATAAAGAAATCGGAGCATCCCATCCCAGGTGTCAAAACGCGAGAAGTGCCTGTACGCGCGAATCGAGTCTACCATCGGTTTTTTTAAGCTAGTAGGTTCCGTTTTCGTCGGGCGCATCGGAGCTGCGAGCATCGATATAGTGAAACGTGGCCGGCGGCGCGTCGCCAATGTGGAACGCCCTGGCACGATCTTCGACAAGGCGATCGCTGACTGTCACGCGCTCGCGTTGTCGCAAATGTTCGGCCCAGGATTCGACGACGGCCCGGGTCGGCAGGATCGGAATACAGACCTGAGCGCAGCGCGCCGTCGCGCAAACGTTGCTCCTGCACGGGCTGCATAGTACCTAACTGCTTCATGATTTCTCCCGCCACAAACTTCCCGTCTTCAGACGCTTGCCCTTCGTTCAAGACAACTTCAAGCTCGATAAAGAAACCGAGGCCATCAACATCGTCCAGATGAACGCGCGTATTGCCGATCCTGTAAAGAAGTCGCTGCTTTTTTACGACTCCGCGCACTCCCAGCGCGCTGGAAAGCAAGATTTTCAGGAAAGTCGGATCGCCGGAAGACACAATGAGATAGTTCGACTGTTTCGGGGCAGCGATATTATCGCGCTCGTAATAAATGAGTTCGCCGCGATCGCGAGCGAGAATGCGCAGTTTCAATCGTCCCTTCGGCGTGTGAAAGAATACATCTTCCTGAAAAATTACCTCACAGGTGCTTTGGCAGAGATTAGCGAGGACTTGGCGAAGCCTGTCCGGCTCATGAGCTTTTGCCTTAATCTCAATGTTAATTCCCATGGTTTCTGCGGCAATGAATAATGAACGTAAGTGCGTTCGATGGGCGCGGTGACTTTATTCGAGCTTTCTCTCACGAGCGTATCTGGGAAGTCCATCCGCCAACGAAATCCACGAAAGCTGGCTCTCGGTGCAGGTATGATCCTGTGGCTTCAGCGCTTCCGGATCATCCAGACTTCCCAGCGTTACGTCGATCGAGCCGGGCAAGTCGGCGCGCTGATAGGTCAAGGCGGTTCCACATTGACCGCAGAACGTGCGAATGACGTTTGTCGACGACGCGTATGAGGCCGGCTGGCCCGTAACGAACGTGAATTTATCGGCATCAAATCCGGCCCACGTGACAAATGGCGCGCCGCTCGCCCGCCTGCAAGTTTTGCAATGGCAATGGGTAATCCCGTACGCCGGCCCGGATGCGCGATAGCGAACTGCGCCACAAAGACATCGACCTTCTGTGGATTTCACGATCATCCTCCTGCCGGCACCCGCACGATCTTTCCCGAACAGCCCGTCCGGGTTCGACTATCTAATGGGGTCTTCCGCTTACGATATCCCATTGGCAGCCGTGTGTACTGTATGATTCTATAGAAAATGCTGCCGATATTTTGGCAGCTGACTAAATGTGGGCTTTCACCATTAGAGATTCACAAATCCCATCATCTCTTCAGGGTAACGTCCGCCACTTGCTACGCCACGCGGCGCGATTTCTTCGATGCGTTTTAACTCTTTCGATTTAAGCCGTATCTCTACGGCCGCGGCGTTCTGCTCCAGATAGCTACGCCGCTTCGTTCCAGGAATCGGAATGATGTCATCGCCTTGCGCCAGCATCCAAGCGAGCGCCAGTTG
This sequence comes from Binatia bacterium, assembly GCA_036000865.1. Classification (GTDB taxonomy): domain Bacteria; phylum Desulfobacterota; class Binatia; order UBA9968; family UBA9968; genus DP-20. The sequence goes on from DASYUV010000129.1 coordinate 31,931, forward strand.
CGAAGCGGTGCAGCCTTTTTCCTTCGCGATCGTCTGGACCCGTCTGACCAATTCTAGATTGCGGCGAAAATTCTCTCCCTGGAATCGCGGGTTGGTGCGGCGCCAATCATCTGCCGCCAAATCTTCCTCCCGCTTGATCTCTCCGGTAAGAAAACCGCGTCCCAACGGACTATAGGCGACGAATGCGATGCCCAGTTCACGCACCGCCGATAATATTTCCTCTTCTGGCTCGCGGCTCCAGAGCGAGTATTCAGTTTGCAAGGCAGCGATCGGATGAACGGCGTAAGCGCGGCGAATAGTTTCCGGCGAAGCTTCGGACAGACCCAAGTAGCGAACTTTGCCGGCGCGGACCAAGTCCGCCATGGCGCCGACGGTTTCTTCGATCAGCACCTCAGGATCGACGCGGTGTTGATAGTAGAGATCGATCGTGTCGACGCCGAGTCGCTTCAAGCTAGCGTCACACGCCGCGCGCACATATTCCGGGCGTCCGCTCACACCGCGTATTTGTGTGTCTTCCGTCTGGACAAAACCAAATTTCGTGGCGAGCACGAATCTGTCTCGTTGCCCACGAATCGCGCGGCCCACCAGCTCTTCGTTTACGCCCGCGCCATAGATATCTGCGGTATCGAGAAAGTTGATCCCGAGCTCGAGCGCCCGATGAATCGTCGCAATAGATTCCGCATCGTTACCGTGCCCATACGCGTACGACATGCCCATGCAGCCAAGACCGATAGCCGAAACCAACGGTCCATTCTTACCTAAACGTCTTTGCTTCATTGTTTCCATTGAGAATCTCCCCTGCTTTAAATTGTGAAACTTTAAAAAATATTCTCTCTGTTCGTAATCCTTTTGTTTCCCTCTTCGACAGCCGCTAGGCGCCAGCACTCGGAAGCGCTGACGCAAGCTCACGCCATTGTCGCAGTGGAAGCGCTCGCGGATCCGCCGTCAGTACTTGGATGCAGACATGGTCGGCGCCGGCGGAATGGTGCGCGCGAACCCGATCGATGATCGCGCTCATGTCGCCCCAGGCGACGATGGCGTCCACCAGCCGATTACTGCCGCCATCTTTGAGGTCCTCATCGCCGAAGCCCAGAGCGCGTAAGTTGTTCACATAGTTGGTGAGCGTGAGATACATGGACATATACGATCGCGCGATCTCTCGCGCCTGGACCGAACCGGTTTCCAGCACGACGGCCTGCTCCACCGCCAAGAGTCGATGGGCGCCTAAAATCTCACGGGCACGCGCCGTGTGTTCCGGCGTCACGAAGTAGGGATGCGCGCCGTCGGTTCGCGCGGCGGCGAGTTGCAACATTTTGGGTCCAAGGGCCGCGAGAACTCTGAACGGTTTAGCGGCAGGAGGAACTGCATGATAGGGCGCCGCGTCCATGGCATCCAGATAGGCGCGCATGGTAGGCACGGGTTTTTCGTAACGGTGACCTCTAAACTGCTCGACCAGCGGAGCGTGACTCACACCGAGGCCTAGGACAAAACGATCCGGGTAGGCTTCGGCTAGCGTATTCTGTGCGGCGGCCATCGCCACCGGATCGCGGGCGTAGATGTTGGCGATGCCGGTAGCGACGACGATTCGGCGCGTCCCCGCCAGTAGCAAGCTTGCATGGGTCAGCGCTTCGCGCCCCGTAGCTTCGGGCAACCAGATCGCTCCGAAGCCGAGCTGTTCGAGCTCCGCGGCAGCTTCTTGTGCTCTGGCAGCAGGCTGATAGTCGAGTTGAGACGTCCAGATCCCGATGGGTCCAAGTTGTGGCGTTGATAATGAGATCATGCTTCCTTCCCTTGCACTCTTTCATCGTTGCCGGACAGTTTTACAAGCCCCGACATGAAGAACATCGCGGCACTGAGAATTTGCAGCAGCCAAAACGATACATTTCTACTTTTACTAAGCTGCGGGATTATTAGACCGGCCACGTCCATAGACACGGAACCTCACTTTTGCTTTATTCTCTCACTGCTCGCACATGGAGAAGTCCAGCAGATGGGTGACTTCAACACAGCTCAAACCGTACTGCTCCATGATGATTTCGGCGGCGTCTTTCAAACGGTTCTCGCGCAGGGCCTGGCGAGCTTTCGCAGAGATGCTTTGTCCAGTGAGCAACAACGGCACCAGTGAAAATTTCATAGGATTTCGTCCCTTCTTTGCAAGTTTGTCGTTTTAGAAATCCGCCGCCAACAGCAACGTTCCTCTCAGACCACGCCGCCGCCGGCTTGCAGATTTTCCCCGGTCACCCAGCGCGCCGCATCACTGGCAAGAAACGTGGCCACATCGGCCACATCTTCGGGCGCGCCGACACGATTGAAGGGCGACAGGCTCGCGCCGTAAGCGCGGTACTGCTCGGGCAACATGTCCGTATCGGTGAATCCCGGCGAGAGAACGTTTACCGTGACATTGCGCGGACCTAGCTCGTGCGACAGCGAGCGTGCAAACTGCTCGATGGCCCCTTTGCTGCCGAGATAAAGCGACATGTTGGCAAAATGCATTTTCGTACCGCCCGTCGAAACGACGACAATGCGACCGCCGTCGCGCACCCGGCGGCCGGCCTCCTGCAACGTGAAAAAGACCCCTCTCGTATTGATGTCGAAAATGTAATCGTAATCCGCCTCGGTGTTTTCGATCAGCGGTTTTACAATATGTACACCGGCATTGGCGATTACGATGTCGAGCCCTCCTATCGCTTTTTCGGCTTCGCTGAACAATCGCCGCACCTCCGCGGGTTTCGAAACGTCGGCCTGAATCGCTATGGCCTTGCCAGCCTTCGCCGAGATCGCTTTGACGACTTCCTGCGCCAGTTGTTCGTTGCGCGCGTAGTTGATGACGACGGTCGCTCCTTCGACAGCAAGTTTTTCGCCGATCGCTCTGCCGATGCCGCGCGAGCCGCCGGTAACCAGTGCCGTTTTTCCTTCAAGCGTACGGGACATAAAAACCTCCGTTAAATTTTTGTTTCGGACGCCGCAGTGATAAGTCAGCTAAATCGTCTTACTGGCAATTACTTAACAAAGCTTATGCCAAGCACTGCCGAGGCGCGAAAAAAGACAATAAACGCTTCCCAAAGAAGCATTTAAAAGATCCTTTATCGTTAGCTCGATGGGAAGTTAGCGAGGAAAGCGTGCCGAGTTATCGGCACACGCCGAAATAGTGGCTTTAGTGGTCGGATTCGAGCGCAGCTCGAACCGTCCCGCCCGCAACCTCGCTTGGAGGAGCCTCAACGTGACGCTGAAGATTTGCCGTGAAAACGACCCGGGGCACAATGACCTTTACTAAGTTCGAAATTCGAATTTCGAAATCCGAAACAATGCTCAAACGCTATGCGAAAACCCGAAATCGAAAGTTTTGAATTTGTTCGAGCTTCGGATTTCGTGCTCCGGATTTATTCATCCAAGTCTTGGCGCCCTTTGCGGCTTTGCGCGAGAATACTCGCATCTGATTCACATTGTAGATCGCGCCGCGTGTGACCAGCGGACTCCCTCGGGTCGCCGAGCTCCTGGAGTTTTTTTGACAGGAAGATCTGTTCCGACTTCATCGTGGTCAATTCAAGCGCTTTGCGAAAATGCTTCATCGCAGCCTGGCGATGGTCTAAATCCGCCTCGAACTCGCCCAGCACCGCGTAGAGCAGATAATAACAATCTAGCTGCTGGCGGTCGTGGATGGCCTCTACCGCCTCGATGCCTGCTCTCGACCCGTGAACGTTGGCGACGGCGACGGCTCGATTCAGGGCGACGATGGGGGAATCGTCCATTTCGATCAATCGGTCGTAGAGCGACAGATGCGCGGCCAGTCCGTGGATTCGTAATCCTGCGCCGCGCAGTGGCAGGCCGCGATGGCGGCTTGAAGATGATAGTCGCTGGCTTCGTCCGCGGCGGTGGATTGCATGAGGTGATACATGCCGCGGGCAATCATGGCCCGATCCCACTGCGATCGGTCCTGCTCCTCGAGGCGAAGAATGTTGCCGTCATGGTCGACGCGCGCCGGCAAGCGCGCGCCGTTTAACAACATCAGTGCGAGCAGCGCGTGCGCACGCGGTTGATTGCCGGCGAGGTGTTCGGCGAGCAACGTCGTCAGACGAATCGCTTCATGACAAAGTTCGGCCCGGATCAAGTGCTCCCCGCCCGAAGCTTTGTAACCTTCGTTGAAAAGCAGGTAGAGCGATTGCAGCACGCCGTCCAAGCGTCGGGTCAATTCTTCCCCGGCTGGGATTTCGAACGCAATGCGCGCCGCGCGGATTCTTTGTTTGGCCCGCGTCAACCGCTTGGCGATCGCCGCTTCCGAGGTAAGAAAGGCTCGGGCGATTTCCGCGGGACTGAAACCGCAAAGAGTTTTGAGCGCGAGCGCGACCTGCATCTCCTGCGGAATGAGCGGATGGCAACATGTGAACATCATGCGCAAACGGTCATCCGTGATGCCATTCTCCCCTGACTCGGCAACGGCGCCATTGGAATCTGCGGCTGCTCCATCAAATGAGCGATCTCATTTTCTTTTTTGCGGAAGACTTTGTCCCGCCGGATGACATCGAGCGCCAGATTTTTCGCCACCTGCGTGATCCAGGCGGAAGGATTTTTCGGGATGCCGTAGTAGGGCCAAGTCTGCAACGCCTTGGCCAAGGTTTCTTGCACCACGTCTTCGGCGCGGTTGAGGTTTTCGATGCCGAAAATTCT
>DASYUV010000130.1:0-29184 GCA_036000865.1 Binatia bacterium
ATTATATCAGGGAGCAAGAGAAAGAGGATAAACGGCTCGATCAACTGAAGATGTTTGATTAAGGAAATGCCAGCATAGCTGGCCAGACCGCTTTGAGCGGTTCACAATTCAAGCCTCCGGCTTTGCCGGAGGTACATGACTAATTACTTTCTTTTAGCAATGTTTCGAGCGTCACTCGGCTGACCAACGCTTATTGTCAGACATCGAGTGGCTAAAGGGAGAGTTGTTATTCTCATTGTTGTTGGGAGCGGAGCCGTGATAGAGCCCCGTTATGCTGGGAATCCTGCGCGGACACAAGCCGGTTGCGCTCATCCTGTGATCGACAGAAGAAACGTCGGCGAATCGGAAAGGCAGCTCTGGCGGCAAGTCTTGACCGTAGAATAGGAGGGTCAGATGAGCGGCAATGTTAAAAAAACCATCGTGATCTCTAACGGCACCTTGATTGATGGCACAGGGAATTCTCCGAGTCGGAATGAAGCTATTGTGATCCAAGGCAATCGTATCAAAAGCATCGGGCGCTTGCCCGGCGACACAAGGCTCGAAGACAGAGACAATGTGGAGGTTATCAATGCCACCGGACAATGGATTATGCCGGGGCTCATCGATGCCCATACGCACCTTTCGTACGGCAACCCGAGAGTTCCGGGCGAGGCCAGAGGTAGAGGGACAACCAGACCTGAATTCAATACCCTACGGGCGGCAAGGAACGCTCAGATAGTGTTGCGGTCCGGGGTGACCAGCATCTCTGTGCCGGGCGGGACTTGGTTCACGGATGTCGCGGTTCGAGACGCCATAAAACTTGGGTTGATCGAGGGCCCTCACGTGTACTGTGCCGGTCGCATGATCGTTACCTACGGCTCGATAGAGGACGAGGAACCTTCCTGGGTGGGCACCCCGAAGCACTCGATCGGCGTCCTCTGCAACACCGCGGCGGACATGGTCACCGAAGTGCGACGGCAGTGCAAGCACGGCGTCGACTTTATTAAGATGGCCGACAGCCGGTCCGGCGAGACCCAGACCATTGCTAAAGAAGAGATATCGGCGGTCGTTCAAGAAGCGCACCGCCGAAACGTGCGGGTGGCGATTCACTCAAGAGGCTCGGCCTCGACGCGCGCTGCGGCGGAGGCAGGCGTTGACTGGATCATGCATACCGACCTGGCAACCGAGGCTGACCTCGAGGCCGTCGCCAAAGCGGGCGTCCGGATCGTGCCGACCGCGACATTCGTGGCGCGGGTGTTAAAAATCGGTCGTGAAGTTGGACAGGAACAGATTCAAATTAACATTGACCGGATGAAGCGACATATGGACGGGCTTGTGAATGTGCTGCAACGAGCGCGTGCTTTAGGGATCAAGGTCATGTGCGGTACGGATACTGGCAATTACTCCTGGATGCCCTATGGGAAAATGCACGCCAAAGAAGCGGAGATCTTGGTCCGTTACGGCGGCTATACGCCGATGGAGGCGATTACGGCCTGCACTAGAGACAATGCGTTTGCGGTAGGGTTGGAAAACGAAGTGGGGGCGCTTGAAACAGGAAAACTGGCGGACATCGTCATTCTCAAACAAGATCCGCTGGCGGATATACGAGTGTTGCAGGATCCTGCCAATCTCGCGATGGTCATCAAGGACGGCAAGAAAGTGAATCTGGAAAATCATTTCTTGGACGAGGCTCCGCTGACATTCCAAGAGGCAGTTGCGTAGGCGCGTCCGAAGAGCGTTAGTTGGTTAACGCCAAGATGTGCAACTCGTCTCTGAGCCGGTCGAGGGCATAAAAAATCCTGTTCTCCCCGACGTACACTTCATTGAACGAGTTGGCGCGCGCCGTGGCCGGCACCTCAGGCACGCACCGCGAGGTGTTAACTTTCCTCTTCGACCCAGCGGGATCCAACGAAAGTTATCCGAGTAGTCGCGAATATTTTTCGCGCAGCTTGGCGAAGCGCTGGCCGCCTTCCGTTGCCGCTTTGACGAAATCGTCCGGCATGTAGTTATACGGCGGGCGGATCGGGCCGGGCTTGCAGTAGCCGGAAGCGCCCATCAAAATTTTTTCCATTTGAATGTTGTAGGAAGCAAAAACCTCTTGAGAGCCGGTGATGGCGTGATGCGGCTCGTTGGCCCAGGCGATGTCATCGGCGACGGTTTTGGCTTGCTGCGCATCGCGCGCTGCCAGTGCTTTCATGAGCGCCAGACCGACCTGCGGTCCGACCGAGGGAATCCAACAAGTGGTCTGAGACTCTGGCGACATTTGCGCGAATTCATAGGCGAGCCCGATGGGCGGCACCAAATTGACCCGTCCTTTGGTGACGGCCACGACTTTTTTCAAGATCGCTTTGCTGGAGAATTTAGCCGACATTATTGTCGGCGCCTTGTCAACCACCGGCCCCCAGAAATCGGCGTCAAAAGCGAAGCGAAAGGCGCGCGGATTGGCGTAAACCATGATCGGGAAATCCGGGAACGCTTGCGCTACATCTTTGTAGAATTGCACTGCCATATCGAGCGTCGCCGGCTGCCACATCGGAATGCCTAAGAGAGTTCCGGTGGCGCCGCGTTCCTTGACAAACTTGATACGCCGGGCGATTTCATGGCCGCCTAACGCGGTCGTGCCGACAAACGTGGGAATTCGGCCGCGCACGGTCTTCAATAAGCAATCGACGTAGGCTTCATAATCGGTTTGCGACGTGGTCGCGCACTCACCCATGGTGCCGAGCGCCATGATCCCGGTGGCGCCGTCGCGGACTAGATTTTCAGCGAGACGAGCGGTTTCGTCCAAGTCTACGGTATTCGTGACATCCAGACGTTCAGCGCCATCCTTAGCCGGGGTCGGCATGATCGCTAAAACGCCTCGGAGATCTTGTGCGGTAATCATAGATATTCCTCCTCGTACAAAATTATTCGACACGAAGGTCGACGATATCGGTGGCTTAGCTTCTCTCTGTAGCATGTACGGCGGTGCGCCGCCAAGGCCGGCGGCGACCTCGGTTTCGTTGTGTTCCCGCCCACGGCCGTGGCCAAAATGATATTCGATTGGCTCTTGCGCCTGAAGCACCCGGGTCAACAACCATCAGGCTGCTAGATCTTGACTGGCAATCGATGCGCCAAGATGATTTCTCGTGGCGTGACTTTGGCCTGGTAAGGCAGCGCTTCGACTCCCGCTTTTATCGCTCGGCGTAGCCACCGGCCGTATTCTGCGTCGATCTCGTCGGCGGGGCGAAAATAATCGCAGTCATCGCGCTGAATGACAAAAACCACGGCGGCGCGATGGCCTTGGCGTTTTAAGCGCATCAATTCTTTGAGATGTTTCGTCGCGCGCTCGCTGACGGCATCGGGAAATGCTGCGGCGCCGCCAATCGCGAGTGTGACGTTTTTGACTTCGACGAAGCAGCAACCGTTGCTACCTTCCAGACAAAGGTCGAGCCTGCTGTGAGTGTTGACTTTGACTTCCCGTCGAATGGTTTCGTATCCGCATAATTCTCGGATCCGGCCCGATTGAACGGCTTCGGCTACAAGTCGGTTCGGATGCATGGTGTTGATGCCGACCCAGATGCGATCGGTCTGAATCAATTCCCAAGTGTAGGCGAGTTTTCGGTTGCCATTGGCGCACTTGGAAATATAGACGGCGGAACCAGGGTCTTTGCACCCCATCATGCTGCCGGTGTTGGTGCAGTGGGCGGTCACGACTTCGCCATTGGCGAGACGCACATCCGCGAGAAAGCGTTTGTAACGTTGGACAAGGGTGCCGCGGATGAGTCGAGAGGGGAAGCGCATGGGGACGGTTATAGCGGAAGATCGCGTGGATTCCCAACGAACGGAAAAAGATTTCTCGCTTCGCTTCGAAATGACAAGCTCGCGCCGACCGTCACTGCCGGTAAAGCACAGGTTCCCCGACGATCTAGCCTCGAGTCCGAGCGTGGTTTCTTGAACATGGATAACGGCTTTGTTAGGTTCGAATTCAAATTTAACGTCGGAGATTTCATGGCGAAACGAGAACTCAAATATGTCGGTCACAGCGTAGCAAGAGTGGACGGCGTGGACAAAGTGACGGGCAAGGCGAAGTTCGTCGGTGATCTGATCATTCCCGGAATGCTTCACGGCAAAATTTTGCGCAGCACTTATCCGCATGCGCGCATTCGTTCGATCGATGCATCCCGTGCCGAAACGCTGCCCGGCGTCGTTGCGGTGCTGAGTGCGGCCGACATTGCGGATCTCAATCCCATCTACAACGGCCGGCCCGTGATTGCCATGAACAAAATTCATTACGTGGGCGAGCCGGTGGCGGCGGTGGCGGCGCTGGACTTGGCGACCGCAGAAGAAGCGTTGGCGCTGATCGAAGTCGACTACGAAGAATTGCCCACAGTGGTGGGCATCGACGCAGCGATCCGGAAAGACGCCCCGGTGATTCACGAAGGGAAGGGGAGCAATATCGGCACGCATGAAAAAGTCGAGCGAGGCAATGTCGATGACGGGTTTGCTCAGTCCGACGTGATCGTCGAGGACACGTTTACCTTCCCGATGGTCTATCACTACGCCATGGAACCGCATTCGGTGATTGCGCAGTACGACGACAATGACGAAATTACGGTTTGGTCCTCGGCGCAACATCCGTTCCAAGTGCGCGGTGATATTTCCAGGTTGTTCAAAGTGCCGCCGTCAAAAGTGCGCATGATCATCAATTATCTGGGCGGCGGTTACGGCAGCAAGTCGTATACGAAATTCGAGCCGCTGGTAGTCGCACTGGCGCGCAAGGCGAAAAGGCCGGTGCGTATTTGCAACTCCGTCGGCGAGTCAATGGTGACGGTTCGACGCCACGGCGCGCGCGTGCGCATTAAGACCGGCGCGAAGCGCGGCGGCACGATCATGGCGCGCGAAGCGGAAATTTATTTAGACACCGGCGGCTATGACGACAACGGGCCACAGGTGACCGCGCGGTCGGCGACGCGCGTTATCGGTCCTTATTGGATTCCCCATATCCGCACGAACGCCTATCAAGTCTATACCAACACAGGTTCGGCCGGTTCTTATCGGGCGATCGGCGCGCCACAGGTGATTTACGCCGGCGAATCGCAGATCGAAATGATCGCAGCGAAGATCGGCATGGACCCGGCGGAATTGCGCCTTAGAAACTTGCTCAAGAAGGGCCAGGAATTACGGCCCGGCTTAAAGGGCATCGACGCCAATCTCGCCACGAGTCTCAAAAGCTTGGTCCGTGAAAGCGGCTGGAAAAAGTCGATCAAAAAGAAAAATGCGCCCATCGGGATGGGTTGCGCGACCAGCAACGCCGGGGCGACGCCGGTGTCCGTAGCGATGATCCGCATGCAGTCAGACGCAATCGCCAATATTGTGGTGGGCAGCACAGAGATGGGGCAGGGTGTGCGAACCACTTTGACGCAAATCGCCGCGGAAGAATTGACGCTGCCGATGGAACAGTTCCGCGTGGCCGGTGCGGATACGAAAGTTACGCCGTACGACAGCTCGACGGGATCGAGCCGGTCGACCACGCTCATGGGAACCGCCGTGCAGAAAGCCGCGCGCGACCTGAAACAGCAGTTTATCAAAATCAGCGCCCAGACGATGGGCGTAAAGGCCGCCCAAATTCGTGTCGTTGACGGCGCTTTAGTTTGCGGCGAAGCGCGCATGACGTTTCAAGAAGCGTTCGAACGACGCTTCGGTAAAGGGTCCGGCGGTGAAATGATTGGACGCGGCGAAGCGGGGCCGGAAATCACCAACAATCGGTTGCCAGTCTTCTGGGAAGTGGGCATGGGCACGTCAGAAGTTGTGATCGATCACGAAACCGGCGAGGTGAAGCTGAAAAAATTCATCTCCGTGGCGGACGTTGGCAAGGCGATTCATCCGGAACACTGTGTCGCTCAAGAGGAAGGCGCCGCGATGCAGGGCATCGGCCATACGTTATTTGAGCAACTGGTCTACGACAACGGTCAGCTCATCAATCCGAATCTTGTCGATTATCGCATTCCTACTTTTGCTGACGTGCCGGAAGAATTTCATACGGTATTGGTCGAGAATGGCGACGGGCCGGGGCCATTCGGCGTGCGTGGCATGGCCGAAGGCGGCATTCTTTCCGTGGCGCCGTCGGTGTGCAACGCCATCGACCGGGCCACCGGCGTGCGCATCAAAGATTTGCCGCTAACGCCCGAACGAGTCTGGCGGGCGCTCAGGGACGCCAAAAAATAATTTGGATAAAGAAAGATTGGCGGCTGCGTTCCAAGTACACTCAGTCGTGCATCGTCCAGCATTCGTGTAAGCGTTGATCGTACATGGAGCAACTATGAGATCATCGATAGACATTCCCAGTTTTCAGATTCGGCCCGCTACCAAGGCGGACGTGCCGGTGATTCTTTCATTTATCAAGAAGCTGGCGGACTATGAGCGGCTGTCTCATGAAGTCACCGCCACAGAAAGGACTTTGCGTGAGACGCTCTTCGGCCGCCGTCACACCGCGGAGGTTGCCATTGGCTATTTCAAGCGACAGCCGGTCTGCTTCGTAATATTCTTTCACAACTATTCAACGTTTCTCGGTCTGCCGGGGATCTATATCGAGGATCTCTTTGTCGACGAAGCGTTTCGCCGACGCGGCTTCGGGAACGCTTTGCTTCGTTACGTCGCAGGAGTGGCCAAAGAACGGCAGTGTGGCAGATTGGAATGGTCGGTGCTCGATTGGAACGAGCCGGCAATCAAATTTTACAAAAAACTCGGCGCCGTGCCAATGCATGAGTGGACGGTTTTTCGCCTGACCGGCGAAAATTTGACAAGGTTGGCCGTCTCGGAAGAGCGGCGGCAACAGAGTCGCGACTAACCGGCCATTGGATAGCGCCGCATCATTGCCAGTTTGTCGGCATCACCTCTTTAATTTGCGAAAGGAATTCTGATCTTGATCTCCGTGCCTTTCCCTGGCGCTGTGTGGAGATCAAGCTCGCCACCGATTTTTCGGATTCGTTCTCTCATCCCTTTGAGCCCGTAGTGATTGCTTCCCTCGGTCGCAGCGGCGTCGAAGCCTTCACCGTTGTCGCGCAAACGGGCTTCGCAGCCATTTGCGGTTTTCGTCAGCAAAAGGTGCAGCTCGGTCGCGCGGGAGTGACGAACGGCGTTGAGAATGCCTTCACGCAGAGTGAAATACAACTCTCGCTCGATGGCCGCGGGCAATTTGTGGGTATCGATGGCGCATCGGAAATCGAGCTTGAAGCCGGTGCGAGCGCGAAAAATATCCAACTCTTGTTTCAGTCGTCGCTCCAGGGAACCGGCCTGCAGATCTTCCGGGCTCTGACTTTCCGTGAGCAAGTTTCGGATTTCGGTAATCGCCTTGTCGATATTTTCTTCGATGGTATGAAGTTCGTTCTCGAGCGCGCCCCGGTCACCGGGAAGACGGCGGCGGCAGCTCTCAGCCCGCATCCTGACGCTCGACAACAGTTGCAATACGCGGTCGTGCAGCTCACGAGAGATTCGTTGCCGTTCCTCGACGACCGCGTTCCAAATTTCGTGGTTTTGTTTAGGCGGTTTTTTTCCCACGGTCCTGCACGACCGGCGGCAGATGAGCCAAACCGGTTGTCTGTCGGAATGATACGAAAGATTTCATAAGTGTTCAGGCTCGCAAATAATCGCTTTTGACTCAGCGTTATTTCGCCGCAAGATGCCGCTGTAAAAAATCCAGTGTTCGGGGCCAAGCAGCCTCGTCGGCATGACGGCGATAGCTCGCCTTGGTGCTGTCCATGAACGCATGACCCGCGTCGGGATACGCGAAAAACTCATGCGGCTTATCAAATTTGGTCAGTTCAGCGTCGAACTTCGCCATGTCTTCCGGCGAAGGATTTTTGTCATCCGCGCCGAAATGGCCCTGAAGCGGACAATGGATTTCAGCAATGCGTTCGAATGGCGACGGAAGGTCGCGCCCCCAAGCGCGAAACGTATTGCCCGGGTAGTAGGCCACGGCCGACTTAAACACAGGATTGGCCGCGGCCATCAGATAGACGACGCGTCCACCCATGCAAAATCCGATGATGCCGATACGATTTCGGTCGACGCAGTCGTGGCGTTGCATGAAGGCGACACAGGCGTTTACGTCATTGATGATTCTCCGGTCGCCGAGGCGGGATCGGCGCGTCGCGATATCGTCTTGGCAGTCCGGGCCGTCGCGGTGATAGAGATCCGGCGCCGCGGCAACGTAACCCGCGTCGGCTAATCTGCTGGTCATCTTCTCCACGAACTCATCGACACCACCCTGATGTTGGATCACGACCAATGCGGGAAAAGGGCCGGCATCGGCGGGCAGGCTGAGATACATGCGCATCGTGCTATGGTCGCTTTCCGTCTGTTGCCAGCTTGATGAAGTCATCGAATTTTCCACTGAGATCGCAGCCGTGTACCTTAGCTAAACAAATGTGTCAAGCTTCCTATTGTTAGCGCAATCAGTCATCGAGCATCGAAACAATCGTCTTGAGGCTGGTCACCCGATCACGGTCAGCTGGCGATGTCCCATTAGCGCGGTCGACGAGAACACCTCTAAGTCCGGCGTTGTTGGCGCCATGTAAATCATTGGTCTCATTGTCGCCGACATGTATCGCATTTTCGGGTTTGAGGCCATAACGGTTCAAGGCAACGTGAAAGATTCTTGGGTCCGGTTTGGCGTAGCCAACCCGGCTCGAAACGAAAATCTCTTCGAACGATGAGCCGGCGCCGAGGCCGTTGAGAACTCGCACCAGCCGCGAGTCGAAGTTCGAGATCACGCCGAGAATCAAGCCCCGTTGTTTGAGCGCTGACAGCGTCTCGGGTACTTCCGGATAAAGAGACCATGCCCCTGGCTCGGCAAAATAAGCGAATAGCTCGGCGAAGTATTCGTCGAACTTTTCGAAAGGACTCCACGGTTCGAATACCCGCCCGACCAACTGTTTCCACCAATCCCGTTCCAACGCGCCGAGATTCGATTCAGTGACTCCGGGAAAAGCGAGACGCGGCGCCAAATCGAAACAGACCCGAAAGCGCGCCGCGATGTCGGCAGCCAAAACGTCCTTGCCATGCGTGGCGGCAAGCGCCGCGTAACTTTCGCCAACCCGCCTGGCGGGCTTGATAAGCGTGCCCGCCGCGTCGAAAAAAACGGCTTTGATTGTCATGCTGATAATCGGCTTAGAGAATGGACCCAATTGAAACTAAAGTACCATTATTTATAATTGAAATCGATGCAGGTAAAGGACGCGCTGATCATTGTCGACATGCAAAACGATTTCTGCCCGGGTGGCGCGCTCGCCGTCTCGGGCGGAGATGAAGTAGTTCCGGTTTTAAATCGCGCGATCGAGAGATTTACCGAGGCCGGGTTGCCGATATTCGCGACGCGTGACTGGCATCCGGAAAAGACCAACCATTTCAAAACCTACGGCGGCATCTGGCCGGTGCACTGTGTTCAGGGAACCGGGGGCGCGGAGTTCCACGCCAAATTGAAGCTAGGCAACGATGCCGTCGTCGTATCGAAAGGGATGGCGTCCGATGAAGACAGTTACTCTGGGTTCCAAGCTACGGACTCGTCCGGGACGCGACTGGCCGAACTGCTTCGGCGAAAGGGGATCGAACGGATTATCGTCGGCGGCTTGGCCACAGATTACTGCGTTAAGCACACGGTTCTGGATGGATTATCGGAGGGCTTCAAGGTTGTGCTCTTAACCGACGCGATTCGCGCCGTTGACTTGAACCCGCAAGACGGCGAAATCGCCATGAATGAAATGGCTCGAGCCGGTGCCGTTAAGGCTCTCGATTGCGACAAAATCCCCGCATGAAATCCGGCACGGGCGGTGAGGCCTCCTCAACCGCAAGTTGCTGTAATCCAACTTCTGGTGTTTAATACCCGTTCAGTCTCGAATGGGGGCGAAAGTGTGAATTTGACGACCACATTTCAATACGAACAAGAATTGGCGATCGCCGAATTAGCGGCCCAGGAAGCAGGCTCAGCGATAATGGGGCTTTTTAAGGGTAAATTCGATGTCCGCGAGAAAAGCAAAAATAATCCGGTCACCTCGGCCGATCTGGAAGCCAACCGCATTATCCGGGACAAAATTCACAGGTCTTTTCCACAGGACGGTTGGCTATCCGAGGAAGATTCGGATAACTCAAGCCGGTTGGCTCTGACGCGTCTCTGGGTGATCGATCCGATCGATGGAACGAAAGAATTTATCGAAGGCGTGCCGCAGTTTGCGATTTCCATCGCATTCGTGGTCGAAGGTCGGCCGAAGATTGCTGTTGTGTATAACCCGGCGGAAGAGCGATTTTATAAGGCGGCGGCCGGCCAAGGTGCGTACTTGAACGATAAGGCCATTCGCGTCAGTCCGCAGAATGAGATCAATGGCGCGTTGCTGCTCGTGAGCCGATCGGAACCGCAAAAGAAATTCCAAGTGTTTGTCGACCGCTGTGACATCCGGCGGGTCGGCAGTATTGCCTATCGGCTGGCCAAGGTCGCCAGTGGCGACGGCGACGGTACCCTCACGTTTCGGACCATCCACGAATGGGATATTTGCGCCGGCGTTCTGATGGTGGAAGAAGCCGGCGGCAAAGTCGTCGACGGCGAGGGCCATACGATGATTTTCAATCGCGAGCTGCCGAAGCATCGCGGCGTCGTGGCGGCTAATGCCACGCTCGCCGCCGGCTTGCAGGGCCTGTGGGCGGCCGCGATGGGCGACAGCAAGTGACTTTGCTTGGAGCCGAATGCAATGCGAAATTGTGTTTACTGCGGGCAGCGCGCGGGAATTTTTAGCCGAGTATGCGCCGACTGCAAGAAACTTCTCGCTCGCGTTCGGGAACTACGCGGCAAGGTGGGCTACGGAGAGTTCCTCGACGGCCTCGAACAGACGGGCGTTGACAAAGAAAAAATTTTCACGTTTCTCAAAGCCGATCCGGATGGCACGGGGAGCATTCAGGACCAAGTCACAGCCGAGATGACATCCGAGCTCATGAAAGTGATGGGTATTTCCGGGCGACAGACGCCGCAGGACGTCAAGCGCATCCGCGATGTGGTCGACAAAGACTCTGAGTAACTCAGGTTGGGTCGGCGTATGGCGATCACGATATACCTTTCGCTGATTTTTTTGGCGCTGTACCTCGTCGCTCTGGTGGTTCATCGCGTGTTCTTTTTGCGCGCTAGGCTGCGGATGCAGGAGGAAAGTCGAGAGGGATCTCGAGTCATCGCCAAAGTCGACGAGCTTGCGCCGGGAACCGTGAGAAAGTTCTGGCTCATCTGCCAGAAATATCGCTTGGATGGTTTTTTGATCAACGATCGAGGAAGCTTTCACGCTTACGTCAATCGCTGCCGGCATATGCCAACGCCGCTCGATTTTGTTCGCGACGAATTTGTCAGCGACGATGGGCGGTTTCTAAGATGTTTCACGCATGGCGCCCTTTATGAATTCTCGACCGGTCTTTGCGTCGACGGCCCTTGCAAAGGCGAGTCACTCTTTCGTTTGCCGGTTCGCATCGATCGAGGCGAGGTCTTGGTGGGCTGCCCGGAGGGCGACTTAAAGCAGCTTGCAGACTAAGGCGCAGCACGATGGCGAAGACGGAAAAAAAATCCAGCCGGAAACTCGTCGGCTCCGCAGGCGAGCTGGCGCACGGCACGAGTAAAAAGTTCACGCTCCGGCGCGGCTCACGGGAGTTCGAGGCGCTGCTCGTCAACTACGAGGGGAATCTTTTTGCCTATGTCAACCGTTGCCCGCATACCGGCATCACCCTTGACTGGGTCAACAACCAATTTTTCAGCGTCGATAGCCGTTATCTCATGTGTGCCACCCATGGCGCCGTGTTCGAACCGCCGAGCGGGGAATGTATTTGGGGTCCTTGCGTGGGGCTTGCTCTTCAAAGCGTACCCATAGAGATCGAAGACGGACAGGTCTACGCTCGTCTTCCCGGGGCGGCCGACAACGATTGATCAGTTTGCTTTTGCGAGGAGAAATTTTGGAGAAATATTTTGATGATTGATTGCCTATTTTGCGGCATTGTCGAGGGAAAAGTTCCTGCGAATATCGTCTATCAAGACGATTCCGTGGTGGTCTTTAAAGACATCAGGCCAAGAGCGCCGGTGCATTTTTTGATTATTCCCCGCAAGCATATTGTCAGTGTCCTCGATATCGACCCGAACGACGGCGCGCTGGTCGGGCAAATCTTTCAAGTCGCGGCGCGACTTGCGCGCGAGCATGGCGTCGCCGAGAGCGGCTTTCGCGTGGTCGTCAACGTCGGGGCGGACGCCGGCCAGAGCGTCTTTCATTTGCATTACCATTTACTTGGCGGCCGCCAGATGAGTTGGCCGCCGGGGTAAAAACCAAGTATTGCTTTGCATCGATCAAATTCTCTAGAGGCAATCATGGCGACGGACGAATGGCGCAGCGCGACGAGCGAAATGGCCGTACAGCAATTCGATATCGCCGCGGACAAGCTGGTGATCGATCCGAATGTCGCGGGACGCTTGCGAAGGGCCGATCGGGCCATGATTGTGAGCGTGCCGACCCAAATGGACGACGGCCATGTCCACGTTTTTACCGGCTATCGAGTCCAGCACAATGACGTTCTCGGGCCGTTTAAGGGGGGCATACGATATCATCCGGCCGTCAACCTCGGCGAAGTCTCGGCGCTGGCAATGTGGATGACCTGGAAATGTTCCTTGGTCGGCTTGCCACTGGGAGGCGCCAAAGGCGGCATTGCCTGCGATCCTGCCACGCTCTCGCGTCATGAGCTACAGTCGATGACCCGTCGCTTTACCGCAGAAATTCTAAACATAATCGGACCCGAGGTCGATGTGCCGGCGCCCGACATGGGAACGAACGAACAGGTGATGGCATGGATCATGGATACTTATTCTCAACATAAAGGACATGCCGTTCCCGAAATTGTCACCGGAAAACCGGTGGCGATCGGCGGGACTTTGGGGCGAAAAGAAGCGACTGGCCGCGGGGTCGTTTACATGATCAGCGAAGCTGCGAAACATTTGGGAATCGATCTTAGCAAGTGTACCGCGGCGGTTCAGGGTTTCGGCAATGTCGGCTCCGTGGCCGTAAAAGAGCTCGCCAATATCGGCGTGAAAATCATCGGCGTGTCCGACCGGACCGGCGGTTTCGTTGACACCGACGGATTGCCCGTCGGCAAACTTCTGGAAGTGGCGGACAAGAACCATAGTCTCGAAGCATGCCCGTACGGCGACAAGATCAGCAACCAAGAGCTGCTAGAGCTCAAATGCGACGTGCTCGTTCCCGCTGCGCTGGAAATGCAAATCACCAGAGCCAACGCGGAACGCTTGCAATGCCGAATTCTTGCCGAGGGAGCCAATGGGCCGACTACGCCAGAGGCCGACGCAATCCTTCGCGACAAGGGCGTGTTCGTGATCCCCGATATCCTGGCGAATGCGGGCGGGGTGGTCGTGTCGTACTTCGAGTGGGTGCAGGATTTGCAAAATTTCTTCTGGAC
The DNA here is from genome assembly GCA_036000865.1 of Binatia bacterium. GTDB lineage: Bacteria > Desulfobacterota > Binatia > UBA9968 > UBA9968 > DP-20. The sequence goes on from DASYUV010000130.1 coordinate 13,441, forward strand.
CGAAGAGGAAGTCAATAAAAAGTTGCGAGAGATCCTGGTCAAAGCTTTTCATGAAGTGCTCAACATGAGTCAAAAGCATGCGGTCGACATGCGCCTGGCGGCGCTTATGATCGGTATCGATCGCGTCGCCCGGGCGATGCTTTGGCGCGGATTTTACGCGTAAGCGCGGCATTTCAAGTCGCCAACTGCGTTGAAGCCGCGGCGGCAAACTGGTAACAAAAACAGCATGCATACATAGAGGAAGGACAATAGGAAATGGTTCAGGCGACGCAACTCAGACCAGGCATGATCATCATCCATGAAGGAGATCTTTATCGGGTGACCGCGGTCCATCACTTGACCCCAGGCAACAAACGAGGCTTTATGCAAACGAAGATGAAAAACCTTCGCACCGGGATCGGCACGGAGTATAAATTTCGCTCTGAAGATCGCGTCGACCAAGCCATTCTTGACGCTCGGCAAATGCAGTATCTCTATGCCGAAGGGGACATGCACACCTTCATGGACACCGAAAACTACGAGCAGACTACATTAACCTCGGCTGACATCGGCGATCTCTTATCGTATCTACTTCCGAATTCGGTCGTCGGGATCGAATTCCATGATGGCAAGCCTGTCGGCATCCATCCGCCGTCAACGGTAGACTTGGAAGTTGTCGATACCGAGCCGTCGATGAAAGGCGCCACCGCCAGCGCGTCCTATAAACCTGCAAAGTTAGAGACCGGCGTGACGGTCCAGGTTCCGCCGTTCGTTCAAATCGGTGACAAAGTGCGGGTGGATCCGTCCGACGGATCCTATTTAGAGCGGGTTAAGTAGCTTTGATTTTTTCCAGGACGGTTCGTACCTGTTGTTCGAGATCGGCAAGGCTGCCGTCATTCTCAATCACGTAATCGGCCAACCGCCGTTTTTCTTCCAGGCTCATCTGCGCGTCAATGTGTTTCTGTGCTTCGGTTTGAGTGAGCTGGTCTCTTTCTCGTAATCGGGTCCGCTGCGTGTCGACGTCACAAGCGACTAAGATCACCGGGCGTAGCCATTCGTGCAGGTTGCCTTCGAAGAGAAGGGGAACTTCGTAAACAATGATGGAATATCCCGCGCCCGCATGTTCGCGAATTCTTTCTTCGGCCAACGCGCGAACGCGCGGGTGGATGATCGCTTCGAGTTTCTTTCTACCGTCGCGGTCATTGAAGATGACGGTCCGAAGTTTCTGCCGATCGAGGGTTTGGTCTGGTCGCAGGACGCCGGCGCCAAAGGCATCGATGATTTCTTTCCAAGCGTCTTTGCCCGGTTCAACCACCTCGCGGGACAAAGCGTCGGCGTTGATCACCGCGGCGCCGAGTCGCTCGAGAATTTTTGCCACGGTGCTTTTCCCAGAGGCGATTCCCCCTGTTAGTCCGACCAATTTCACGCAATACTATTGGCAAAACCAGCATCGGCTTGCAAGCAATGTACGCATACAGCCGATAACTGACAAAGCGAGAGTGGTCATCCATGGCACAAGTGGTCATTTACACGACAAACTATTGTCCCTACTGTACGGCGGCGAAGGCGTTATTGCGCTCCAAGAAAGTAGAGTTCGAGGAGATCGACGTAACCGATGATCCAGCGCGTCGAACCGAAATGGAAAAATTGGCGCAGCGACGGACCGTGCCGCAAATTTTTATCGATGGAAAACCGATCGGCGGCTATGACGATGCGCGGTGGCTGGACGCCAAAGGCGAGCTTGATCGTTTGCTCGGGAGCTAAAAGCTTCTCGACAGCGATAAGAAATTGGCTGCGACACGATTTTTTGCTGGTGTTGGATAGAAGTTGGAGGCGGCGAGCGGATTCGAACCGCTGCATCGAGGTTTTGCAGACCTCTCCCTTAACCACTTGGGTACGCCGCCATCAGCCGGATAGGTAACATGAACATTCCGCGACTTTCAAGAACTAGCAAAACATTGACAACCTAGAGGGAAACACGTAATTAAAAAAGGGTTTGGTTAGGAGTTTTGTCATGGCGACGATGATTACCAGCGAATGTATTAATTGCGGGGCATGCGAACCGGAATGCCCGAATAACGCAATTAGCCAGGGTGATCCCGTTTATGTCATCGACCCGCTTCTGTGCACGGAGTGCGTCGGATTTCACGATTACGAAGCTTGCGCGGCAGTTTGCCCGGTCGATGTTTGCGTGACTGATCCAAATAACGTTGAAACCGAAGAAGTTCTAATCGAACGTGCACGAGCATTGCACCCTGAAACCAATTTTGGAGAGAGTTTCCAATCCCGCTTCCGAAAGGCTAACGGCGCAGATTCTGCCACAGCAGTTGCTGCTACGGCGGCCTCAGTAGCGGAAACGCCGGCTGCAACGCCAGCGCCAGCCACTCAGGCGAGTGTTCCGCAAGAGGAACCGGCCGGGCAGCCCGTGCCGGCGCCCAAACCGACTCCGGCTGCGCCAGTCGCTAAAGCGGCTCCGCAGCCGGTCGCAGCGAAACCGGTACCCTCTAAGAAAGAACCGAGGCCAAAGAAGAATTTTGCCAAGGAATTACCCATTAGTTTTGAGGAAGCGTCAAAGCAATACGCGGGCGGCGCAACGACACTGACCAGGCCAGTTCGACTGGCGGTGATTGTGTTGCAACCAATCATAGGTTCCTTTCCGCATGGTATTAAGAAACGTCTCGAAGCAGCAATGCAAACTCCGCTCTTTACAGCGGCCGGGAGCACGGCGGCTAACATCGGACTTAACGCCGTGCTCTATCCGCTCGCTGCCATGGTACTCGCTGTGCTGATCAATGACGGTCCGCAGGTTATTTTCAGCCAGCAGATCAACAATTATATCTTACTCGGCTTGCTGCTCGCGGCTGCCGAAGCGATCTTTCGTCTAAAGGATGGGATCTTTAGTGTTAAACCAGCGGATGAAATGATCTTTCCACCGTCGGTTTACGGGGCGCCCCTCGGACTGGTGGCAGAACTGTTGCTGGCCAAATACACCGACTTGATAAGAGATATTCCTATTCCAGTGGAAGGTTTTTATTCGAAAGGCTTCGACGATAAGCGCGAACGGGAACGGCGCTATGGTAACGTCTACACCGTGGAAGACCGTGGTGGTGCGTTTCTCGTGCGCATGGAGTTCCCCCGCCGGATGCCGGATATTGGCATAGCCGGCGGTGATCAATGGCCCGGCGAAATGCCGGATTACGATTACGACTTGGTGTTGCAGGATGGACAGCTCATCGTTAAGGGCAAGTGTACGGACGAGAAAGTACGGAAAATTTCATCGAGCGTAGGCGCCTTTCCACCGGAATTTACCGCCGTGATTCCGTTCCAGCAGAGAATCTCCGGAATCGCCCATAAGTTTGAAAATAAAGTGCTCGAAGTGTTAGTTGTCAAGGCGAATGGCCCTCGATAGTGAAACAAAAATAAAATCGGAATCACCAAACGAGCCACAGGACCAGGACCGCGTCTGTGGTTTTTTTGCGTCGGACGAAAATATCAGGTTTCGACCGATCACCACCGCCGACTTGGATGAAGTGATGGTGATTGAGCGGACCTCATTCCGATTTCCCTGGAGTTCCGGTTTTTTTCTTCAGGAGCTTCAAGTCGCCTGTGCGCGCTCAATTCTCGCTGAAATCGACGGACACATTGTCGGTTACATTCTTTTCTGGCTGCTCCCGGGAGCAATCGATATTCACAATATTGCCGTACACGTTGATTATCGGCGACGCGGTATAGCACGCCTGCTTCTCGGTAAAGTTCTCGGCGAGGCGAGGAATCAATCCGCAGTTCGAGTAATGCTTGAGGTTCGCAGCTCTAATCTCGCGGCCCAGAAGCTTTACGAGTCGGTCGGATTTCTCACAACGGGAGTTCGCCGGGGTTATTATTCCGATGATGGTGAAGATGCCTTGGCCATGACCCTGGAGGTACGCGCTGAAACGTAATTTTAAAGAAGGGAAATTTGTCCTATTTTGTCTTCCTGTATCGTTTTGATATTTCATGTTTAAATTATTGAAAATTTTATTCTTTTGATCATTCGCCGCTGCTCTTGACGGGCTCTCCGTCTGTAGTGTATAAATTAAGTGTAAGTTAATTTTTGGCGGTCTGCAGTTTATGACCGCTAAATTTTTTTGAAGGTCTTCAATCGGCCTGAAAGAGAGCGGCATGTTAGAGACGTATCCTGGACAACTGCAAATCCATCGTCAGCCGCCTAGCCGATTAAGCTTTCTTCAATCCTTCCGTCGCAACGACCAGCCCCGCAAGTTCCAGCAGTCAGTGTCTAAGATTCGAAGTGAACATCGAAAGTTTTGGTTCACGAGGAGGCCAAAATGTTTAAGGTAGGAGAAAAAGTTGTTTACCCTGCCCATGGCGTGGGTGAGATCGAGGCGATCCGCAGCCATGTCATCTCGGGCACGGAGAAAAAGTTTTACATGCTCCGCATACTTGAAACCGACATGAAGATCATGATTCCGATCGATAACGTAGAGTCGGTTGGTTTGCGAAAGATTATCGACCGCGCCATGGTGACTAAGGTCTACAAGGTGCTGCGCCAAAAGAAGGTCGAGACCGACCAACAAACCTGGAATCGGCGGTACCGGGAATATACTGAAAAAATCAAGACTGGTTCTATCCTCGAGATCGCCAAAGTTTTGCGTGACCTGTTTGTCTTAAAAGGAGACAAGGAGCTTTCCTTCGGCGAAAGAAAGATGTTGGATACCGCGCGCAATCTTTTGGTCAAAGAGCTGTCGATTGCGCGGTCTCATTCGGAAGAAAAAATCATGGAGGAGCTGCGCCATATTTTTACCCATTAACTGGCGCTCGATTGGGGTACGTTTTTTAAAAGCCGGGGGCTTCGCTCTCGGCTTTTTTGTTTTTCCTTAGCCATGCTCGCTGCCGCTGTTGTCCTCGCCGCCGGCGAAGGCCGCCGAATCGGTGGGAACACATCAAAAAGTTTTCTGCCACTAGCCGGTCGCCCGTTGGTACTCCGCACCTTGGACCGAGTGTTCTCGGCGCGCACGGTCAAAAATGTCGTTCTGGTTATTGCTGCTCATGAGATCGCACGGTGCGAAACCCTGCTTAGCTCCGATGGCGCATTACGAGATTGCTCATGGCAGCTCCAAGTCGGTGGCGCGACGCGCCAGCAGTCGGCTCAGCGCGGCTTGGAGAAGATAGGCTCCGATACTGATATTGTCGTTATCCACGATGGGGCCCGCCCGTTCGTGTCCGCCGGTCTGATTGATCGCTGCGTCGAATTCGCCGCCGACAAAGGAGCGGTCGTCGTGGGTCTACCGGCAAGCGATACGATCAAGGTTGTGTCGGGAGACCGTCAGATCCTGTCAACTCCCGAACGAAGCTCGCTTTGGGAGATCCAGACGCCGCAGGTATTTCAACGAGCGCTGATCGTTGAGGCGCACGAGCAGGCAGAGCGGAAGGGGATCGAAGTCACAGACGATGCCATGTTGATCGAGCGGCTCGGAAAGCCGGTCTACGTTATCGACGGCGAGCGAACGAATTTTAAGATTACCGTGCCGGAAGATGTGTGGCTTGCCGAAACCTTGATCCGGGAAGGACGCGTGCCTTAACCCGCTTTCTTTCGCAAGGCTTCGTTCAAGCTGCCGCTGCGAAAACCCTGCAGGTCGACACTGACGTAATTGAAGCCAATCTCCTTGAATTTTCTCACGATCGCGTCGCTGGTTGCCTTTTCAAAAAGCCGGTCGATCTCATTCTGTGGTACTTCGATTCTCGCAAGATCGCCGTGGTAGCGCACGCGGAACTCGCGAAAGCAGAGTTCTTTCATGAAGACTTCGCTATCCGCTACTTTCTTTAAACGTTCGAGGTTGATTTCGGTGCCGTACGGAAAGCGTGAGGACAGGCACGGGCTCGACGGTTTGTCCCACGTGGGCAAAGCGAGTTCACGGCTATAGCGTCGAATGTCGTCTTTGGTCATCTCGGTTTCTACTAGTGGATGCCGCACGCCCCACTGATCCGCCGCTTTTAGCCCCGGACGATGATCCTTTAAATCGTCCAAGTTGGTGCCGTCGACAATGGTCTGAATGCCGAGCTTATCGGCTTCCGTGCGGCAAATCCGATACAGCTCGTCTTTGCAGAAGAAGCAGCGGTTAACCGGATTCTGGGCGTATGACGGATTAGACATCTCGTGTGAATCAAGAACCATATGACGGCAGTGTAAACTCTTGGCGAATTCCTTGGCCGCGTCGAGCTCTCCAGGCGGCACAGTGGGAGAAGTCGCAGTCAGAGCGATAGTCCGTTCGCCCAAAGCCAGGTGTGCCGCCTTTAATAGAAACGTCGAATCCACGCCCGCGGAAAAAGCGACCAGTAAGCCATCGTGCTCACGAAGGAGACTGGTTAGCCGTTCGAATTTTGCGTCCATCGTTTGTCGCTGAAAAGATCGGTGCTCAAATAGTGCTCGCCTTTGTCGGCAAAAATAGTGACGACGACATGGCCCTTGCCCAGACTCTTGGCCACTTTAAGAGCGGCGCAGCAGGCAGCGCCGGAAGAGATACCTACTAACAGCCCTTCCTCTGCAGCTAATCGCCGGGTATGCGCCGTCGCTTCTTCGTCGCTGACGGCGATCACTTCGTCGAGGACCTGGCGATTGAGCACTGCGGGAATGAAACCCGCGCCGATTCCTTGGATCTTATGATAGCCCGGCTCGCCGCCGGAGATCACCGGGGATGCTGCGGGTTCGACGGCGCAGATGCGCACCCCTTTCATTTTCTCTTTGAGTATTTCTCCAACTCCGGTAATGGTGCCGCCGGTGCCCACTCCGGCGACGAATGCATCGATGCGTTTGAATTGTTTAAGCAGCTCGACAGCAGTGGTCTTGCGGTGCATTTCCGGGTTCGCCGGATTATTGAACTGTTGCGGCATGAAGTAGTCGTTATTTTCCTGGATCAGTTCTTCGGCTTTGTGAATCGCACCGCCCATGCCTTTGGTATCGGGCGTTAGAATGAGCCGCGCCCCGTAGGCCCCCAACAGACTTCGCCGCTCCTCGCTCATGGTGTCGGGCATGGTCAGGATTAGCCGATAGCCTTTGACCGCCGCGATCAACGCCAGGCCAATGCCGGTATTGCCACTTGTGGGTTCGACGATGGTCGCGCCCGATTTGAGTTTTCCCTGACGCTCGGCGGTTTCAATCATATTGAGGCAAATGCGGTCTTTGACCGAACCGCCCGGGTTAAAGGACTCCATTTTAGCCCAAACTTCCGCGTCGTTTATTCCGGGGAGAGCTCTAAGTTTAACCACGGGAGTGGAGCCAATAAGATCCAGAACGGATCGGGCGCCGTTCATGTTTGCCACAATATTACCTGTCTTTCGTGATAGGCGTGAAGTTCGAATTGATGATGGCCAAATGCTATATTTTCGAACTGTCAATGTCAATGAAACAACTCGATCGTCACTCGTCAAAAGCGGTTCGTTCGAGAAGTTGCGTGCTCTTTCCCGGCGCGCTCGGCGATTTCATTTGCTTTTTACCGGCACTCCAAACGCTGGCGCGAGATAGCGAAGTCGATCTGTTCGCGCGCAGCGAATTCGCGGACATCGTCGCAAGCGAAGTGACCGTTCGCTCGCTCGAATGTCATGAGGTCAGCCGGCTATTTATCGGCAATATTGCCGAAGACCAACCGTTGCCAAATTTTTTTGGCGCGTATGCGGCGGTCTATTCGTGGTTGGGCAGCCGGCAAAGCGATTTCGTTCAGCGTCTTAGGTCGCTCTCTGGCGGCAGCGCGCAGATATTTTCGTTTCAACCGAATGACAGCGAAACCCATTACATTGACTATTATCTCGGCTGTCTGTGCCGGGATAGCGCCGTTTCGCGTCAACCGCAAGTTGAATTGCGCCCCGAGGGAATTGCTTGGTGCGCTCATTTCTGGTCAGCGCGCGAGCTTCACCGCCGGCCGGTTTTGGTGATAGCGCCAGGAAGCGGTGCACGGGAAAAGAATTGGCCGGAAGAGTTCTTTCTTGCTGTCGTCGAGTGGTGGCGCCAAGCCGTCAATGGCGCGGTGGTTCTGCTCACCGGACCGGTGGAAGAAGAAAGGGGTGGAACAGACCGGCTTCGACGGAGGTGCATTGTTGCGAGCTATCTGACACTATCGCGGGTGGCAGCCTTGCTTGCCCGCTGCGATGTTTATCTTGGTAATGACAGTGGCATAACGCATCTCGCCGCCGCCGCGGGAATTCGGACAGTTGCTTTATTCGGTCCTTCAAATGTGCGGCAGTGGGCTCCGCGCGGCGGGAGGGTTACCATTGTAAGTCGAAAGATGGAATGTTCTCCGTGCCAAATCCCGATGATGAAAGGCTGTCCGCATCACGCCTGTCTGACCGAGCTCCATCCCAAAGATGTCATTGGCGTAATGGCAGCCTTGCCGGAGGTAGTTACCTTGACAAGGATGGGGGCAGGGATTAAGGTTTAAGTCAAAAATGTTGTTTAATTTTGCGTAAAAAGCTTCATCTTAATTAAACCGATACTTCGTGTATTGTGGCTTGGTTGGCATAAGCAAGGATATCTTAAATTAGAGCGACGCCTGGGAATGCGCCGGCCACTGTTGCCAGCGGGATTTCCAGGCTTTTTTCTTCTCCAGCGGGAGTTTCAATATGGCTGACGAAGAAGGGAAGCAAGAGGGAAAAGGTTTCACCGTTCAGGACCGCAGGCGTTTTTCACCGGATACGGGGGAAGCGCGCAAAGATGCGCCCGAGGAAAGCGACCGACCGACACGGAGCGCGCCGCAATCCGAGGCGATCGGCGGCGGCGCGGAAGAAGCTCCGCGGGAGCCGGCAGCGGACATTAACTTTTCGACTTTCGTGATCAGTCTTAGCACACAGGCGCTGATGCATTTGGGCGAGATCGCTAATCCGCTCAGCGGAAAAGTTGAAACGGATGTGCCGGTGGCGAAACAGATGATCGATATTATCGGCATGCTTAAAGACAAAACGCGCGGCAACCTCAATGCCAGCGAAGACCGATTGATGGAAGATATTCTCTTTGATCTACGCATGAAATATGTTGAAGCGGTGAAGAAGCGATAGGAGACGTCGATGGGCTTGAAGAGCATCTGGGGCGGTAACGTGAGCTTCAAGGGAGTAATCCTGGTTGCCTTGGTGTCGCTCGTGGTCGGACTCGGCATCAGCGGCAGTTTGGATTGGTTATCGCCGAGCCGGGCGGTGAATTTCTTGGGTGACGCCGGCAACAGTGACACTCGAATGCAAGCCGGTTTGCCGGATTTCGTGAATCTGGCGAAAAAGATGAGGCCCATCGTTGTCAATATTTCGACCACCCAGGTGAGTGAAGGGCGTGGCTCGCAGGAGTTTGGCAGCCCGTTTGGTGAAGAAGATCCGTTCAACGATTTTTGGCGACGTTTTTTCGGCGGCCCGATTCCCCGTGGCCCGCAGCGCCAACGCAGTCTTGGCTCCGGCTTTATCATCGACGACGATGGGTCGATTTTGACCAACAACCACGTGGTCGAGAATGCTTCGAAAATCGTCGTGAAGCTGTCCGATGACCAAGAATATGAAGCCAAAGTGATCGGTCGGGATCAGAAAACCGACATCGCCGTGATCAAGATCAACGTCAAGACAAAACTCTCAACCGCGAATCTCGGCGACTCGGACAAGCTCGAGGTCGGCGAATGGGTTGTTGCGATCGGCAATCCCTTTGGGCTCGATAGCACGGTAACCTCCGGCATCGTTAGCGCGAAGGGCCGGCACATCGGCCAGGGGCCCTACGACAACTTCATTCAAACCGATGCCTCGATCAATCCCGGCAATTCCGGTGGGCCGCTGATCAACTTGCGCGGCGAAGTGGTCGGTATCAACACCGCGATTTTCAGTCGCACCGGGGGCAATATGGGCATTGGATTCGCGATTCCAATCAATTTGGTAAAGGAACTGCTGCCGCAGCTGCGCGGTAAGGGCAAGGTCACGCGCGGCTATCTTGGAGTGCTGATTCAAAAGGTGACGCCGGAGATTGCCGAAAGCTTGGGCCTGGACAAAAGCGCTGGCGCATTGGTCGCCAACGTGTCCAAAGACGGACCGGCGGAAAAAGCCGGCGTAAAAGTCGGCGACGTCATCATTGAATTCGACGGCAAAGAAGTAAGAGACTCGGGCGACTTGCCGATTATTGTCGCGCGAACAGCGGTCGAGAAAAAAGTCAGGATGAAGGTGCTGCGCGATAAGAAAGAGGTGACGCTCAACGTCGCGGTGGGTGAGCTCAAGGACGAAGAGGTCGTAGCGACCGCGCCCGAGAAGGGCGAATTGGGTCTCACCGTCCAGAGGCTCACACCGCAGATGGCGGAGAGCCTCGGGTTGGAGCGAGCCGAGGGCATTGTCGTTACCGCTGTGGAGCCCGGCAGCGTGGCGGACGACGCCGGCATACGGCGCGGCGACGTTATTCTGGAGGTCGATCGTAAGCCGGTACGAAATGTCGAAGAATATCGAAAGGCCGTCGCCGGGGTTCGTAAAGGACGCGGCGTGCTTTTCTTGGTGCGCCGTGGTGACAGCACGCTGTTCCTTGCGCTCAAGCCGCAGCGTTGATGATTCGCGCGATTAGTCGCGGCCATCCCAAAACGAGGTTCGGGACTTGGCGCCCGTCTCGTTTTGTTGCTTTTACGCCGGTTGTGCGCGAAAATTGATCCTCAATCTGAGGCCTTCAGTTTGTTAAAGTCCAAACTGCGAATTTTTAGCATTTCACTGGTTACGCTTCTCGTTATAACTTCCAGCGGCCTGGTTTTCGGGGCGTGGTATCTGAAACAGCTGGAGGATACCGTCACAAAAAAATTTGAGGGAGCGAAGTGGATTTTCCCATCGAAAATTTACTCCGACAGTTATCTCCTCTACGTCGGCATCAATCTCCGCCTCGACGATCTCGCCGAAAAACTTCGCCGGCTTGGATATTTTGAGAGCCAGGGAGCGCCGAGGGCGAGGGGCGAGTATCGCATCTCGCGGTCGGGTGGATCCGTCGAAATCTATCTCCACGATTTCGAGTATCCGACCGAACAGCTCAAGGGCATGCCGGTCCGAATCGCCCTCCAGGGGACGACAGTCGCGCGGATTGAGAACTTGGTGACCGGCCAAGAGATGTTTCATCTCGAGCTGGAGCCCGAGCTCGTGACCGGTCTTTACGAACGGATCTGGCAGGAGCGGACGGTGGTCAAATTGCCCGACGTGCCGCCGTTGGTCATCAAGGCCATCTTAGCCATCGAAGACGAACGATTCTTCAGCCATCATGGTATCGATCCGATCGGCATTATGCGGGCGGTGTGGGTCGACCTTCGCAGTCTGAGTTTTCAGCAAGGCGGCAGCACGCTGACGCAACAGCTAATGAAAAATTTCTTCCTCACCGATGAGCGGACCTGGAGCCGCAAGATTCCCGAAGCACTTATGGCGCTGATCGCCGAGCGAAAATACCCAAAAGAGACGATTCTCGAAAATTACCTCAATGAGATTTATCTCGGCCAAAAAGGCTCCCAGGGCATTTTTGGCGTGTGGGAGGCGGCCCAGTTCTATTTTGCCAAACCGCTTTCCGACTTGACGGTAGGCGAGACGGCGCTCTTGGCCGGATTGGTCCGCGCGCCGAATCGATTATCGCCCTACCGGAGCGCCGAGCTTGCGACGAAGCGGCGTAACGTCGTGTTGGCCAAGTTGCTCGACGACCGGATCATCACGCGCAAGCAATACGACGCGGCGCTGCGCGAAAAACTTCCCCAGCGGGCGCTGGTGAAAGTCACCAACGACGCGCCATTCTATGTCGATTATCTCCGGCGCGAACTCGACGAAAATTATTCCAGCGCGGTGCTCAACAAAGAAGGACTGCGGATTTTTAGCGGTCTCGACCTACAACTCCAGAGAATCGCCGAACGCGCTCTGGTGGAGGGTTTGAAAAAGCTCGAGGCGGCACATCCGTCATTGCGTCGCCATAGTACCGATGACGGTTTGGAGGGGGCTATCGTCGTCTTGCGACCGCAAACGGGTGAGATCAAAGCGATGGTCGGCGGACGAAACTACCAAAAATCACAATTCAACCGAGTCTTTCAAGCGAAGCGCCAACCGGGTTCGGTGTTCAAACCCTTCGTCTATCTCGCCGCGCTGATGTACGGCGGGCAGAGCGGAGTGCAATACACTCCCGACTCGGTTTTGAATGACAGCCCGTTTACCTGGAACTATGACGGTCAAAATTGGCAACCGACCAATTACAACAACGAGTACTTCGGCGCCGTGACGTTCCGCCGTGCCCTGGAAAACTCGCTCAATTCGGCTACCAGCCGTCTCGCTCAAGACGTCGGCATCCGGCGCGTGCGCGAGATCGCGAACCGCTTGGGGATCCAAAGTTCTTTGCCTGCGGTACCGTCGCTGGCGTTGGGCTCGGCGGAAGTCACGCCTTTGGAAGTGGCCGTGGCTTTTTCTACTCTGGCCAATGGCGGTGTTCGCGCCCGGCCGCTGGCCGTCAGGAATGTAATGGACCAAAATACTCGACTGTTAGAGAAGCGCGATGTGCGGAACGAGACGGTCATTAATCCACAGCTGGCCTACCGGATGAATGAGCTCCTCAAAGGCGTTCTCGATCGCGGCACCGGTGCTGCAGCGCGGCGATTTGGCTTCACCCGTCCCGCAGCAGGAAAAACCGGTACGACGAATGATTACAAAGACGCGTGGTTTGTCGGTTACACGCCGGACTTACTCGCGGTCGTTTGGGTTGGCTTCGACGGTCCACGTAAAATTGGTTTGTCGGGCGCGGAAGCAGCACTGCCAATCTGGACCGATTTCATGAAAAGCGCTACGGCGAGTATGCCGGTCACGGATTTCATTGCGCCGGCGGTTGAAGGTGAAAGCGCACCAGTCGGGAAGTGTGGACCCTTCAGTCGCGAAGGAGAACCGCCCGCCGAACCATGCCCGCCTGCCGTGCAACCCACCCGTTCTGCCGAATCGTTGTAAGAGTCCGCTAGTAACCAATGCTCTCGCTGCGCACAAAGAATTCTTTACTAAGCGCCGTCGCGGGTTGGCTCATTTTCCTTTACGGCTGTGCGCCGCAACGACCCTATCGCGCTCCCTTGCCGCCTAGTAGCAGCACAACGCCTGCTCTGCGAACCCCGCAAACCACAGCTCCGATACCACCACCTCCGCCGCCTCCGGAACCACCTGACACGAGTCGGAGACCTGTCCCTCAGGAGGGGAAAATTCGTGAGCAGGATATTAGGACGAAGTCGCCGCCGCTCGCCGTCGGTAAAGAGACCAAGGAGTCTTCGAGGCAAGCAGGCCTAGGCGAAAGCCGTACGACTCCGGAATCCACTGTTTCTCAGCCCACGGCACCGCCGTTGCCCGACGATAGCTCCCTCCTCGCCAAGATCACCCATGGCGTAACGCCGCAACGGGCCGCCTCGTTACGGCTCACCGACGAAGGCCGAAAACTTCTCGATGCCGGCGATGCCGCCAAAGCCCTGACACGCTTGGAGAGAACGATTGCCATTGATTCCACCAACCCCTACGGATATTTCTACTTGGCAAAAGCGCAAAACCGTTTAGGGCGCTATAAGGAATCACTCAATTTTCTCGACGTCGCCGAGTCTCGACTGAGCGGCGAGCCGTTCTGGCTGGCCGAGGTTCACGCGCTACGCGGCGATAACTATCGCGCACTCGGACAGCCGCAAAGGGCAGAGACCAGTTACGTGCAATCCCTGCGTTTGAATTCCGGCAATCGCACCGCTGCTGACGCGCTCTTGCGCTTGCAGGCGGATGCGCAGTCCCCGACGAAGTAAGTCGATCCATCAATGGTTGTCCTCGGGGTGGAAACTTCTTGTGACGACACCGCCGCGGCGGTGTTAAAAGACGGACGCACGATCCTGGCGAATGTCGTCTCGTCGCAGGATCAAATCCACGGACCCTATGGCGGTGTCGTACCGGAACTGGCATCGCGACAACATATCCGGAATATCTTGCCGATCGTCGATGACGCGCTGCAAAAAGCCGGAATGACGCTCAAGGAAATTGACGGCATCGCGGTGACCTACGGACCGGGTCTGGTCGGCTCATTGCTCGTGGGTCTTTCGCTGGTCAAGGGCATGTCGTTTCATTCGGGTATTCCCTACGTCGGCGTCAATCATCTCGAAGCGCATCTTTTGGCGATTCATCTCGAGCGCGAAGTCCCATTTCCCTACATCGCGCTGCTCGCCTCAGGCGGACACACGCTGCTCTATTGCGTGAACGATATCGGCGACTATCTACATCTCGGCGGTACCCGCGATGACGCGGCGGGGGAGGCCTATGATAAGGTCGCCAAGATGATGGGACTCGGATATCCCGGTGGCAGGGTGATCGATAATCTGGCGAAGAACGGCGACCGGACAGCGATCCGTTTCCCTCGCGCTCGTTTTCGCAAAGACAGCTACGAATTCAGTTTCAGCGGTATCAAAACGGCGGTATGGCACTATCTTAAATCGCGCGGGAAGGGACAGTGGGAAGGTGAAATCGCCGATATCGCCGCGAGTTTCCAGGAAGCGGTCGTCGACATGCTCGTCAATCCGACGATCAAGGCGGCGATTGCGGCCCGGGTATCGCGGATCGTTCTATCCGGCGGCGTGGCCGCCAATAGCCGACTGCGCGAGAAAATCACGCAGCAGGGCGACGCGGAAGGGATCGACGTTTTCTTTCCCGCGCCGAAATTTTGCACGGACAACGGCGCCATGATCGCTCTGGCCGGTTATCATTGGCTCAAACGCGGGCGGCGCGACGATTTTCGCCTCAACGCCGACGCCGATCTGACGCTTTAAAATAGTTCAACTGTTCAAGGTTCAATAGCTCAAGGGCTCGCTGTGACCCTTTATGATGAAGTTCGCGCAGCGCTGCGCGAAGCCGATTTCAGACCGAGGAAGAGTCTCGGACAGAATTTTCTCATTCATGAGCGAGTGATCGACTCGATTTTGCGTTTGCTTGATCTCGATGCAAATGCAGAGGTTGTCGAGATCGGCCCCGGTCTGGGCTTTCTGACGCGGCGATTGCTGGATCGCGCTCGCACCGTGTGGGCGGTTGAAGTCGATCCGATTTTGGTGGAACGTTTGCGCCGGAGCGACATTGCGACCCATGCCAATTTTCGACTCATTCACGGCGACATCCTAGAGACTCCCTTGCCGGAGTTACTGCCTCAGACCAGAATCAGACTGGTCGGCAATCTGCCTTACAGCATTGCAACGCCGGTGTTGTTCCGCATCCTGGAGTGGTACAAACATTTTTCACAGATGGTCTTGATGGTACAAAAGGAGGTCGCCGACCGGATCGCAGGCAAACCGGGAACAAAGGACTACGGTACGCTCTCCGTGTTGTGCCAGATTCATGGACAGATCACGGATAAAGTTAGCGTCTCGCCGGAGGCCTTTTTCCCGCGCCCCAAAGTTCGCTCGACGGTTTTGAAGATCGAGCTGTTTCCCGAGCCTCTAGTCGCCCCGGACGAGATTTCGTTGGTGCGCGGGTTGGTACGCGCGGCCTTTGGCCAGAGGCGCAAGACTCTCAGCAATGCGCTAAGCGTTTGGTTGAAAAGTGGCAGAGGCGAAATCGAAAGTTTTCTTCACTCCCAAGATATCGATCCCCGACGTCGCGGTGAGACGCTGAGCGTGGGTGAATTTGTCAAGCTCGCCCGGGCGGCACGGAACCAGTCTGCGCTGATAAACGTGACCGACCCCTGATCGTTGACCTCTATGCCCGAACTGCCCGAAATCGAAACTGTTTGCCGCACTCTGCAGCCCCATCTCTTGGGAAGAACCATACGCG
>DASYUV010000131.1:0-8714 GCA_036000865.1 Binatia bacterium
AGCCGCGAGTAAGGAGCGCGCCGGCGCCGTTGTTGTGCTGGCGGGTTCCGTCTTCAATTCTTATCGAAAACAGATTGCAGATCTTGCGATAAAGACCCGCCTCCCGGCGACATACGTTAACCCGGAATACGTCGAAGACGGGGGGCTTATGAGCTACGGCGCGAGCATTACCGACTTGTACCGGCGCGCTGCAACCTATGTCGACAAGATCCTCAAGGGCGCCAAGCCCGCCGATCTGCCGGTCGAGCAGCCGAAGAAGTTCGAGCTGATGATCAATCTAAAAGCGGCCAAGCAGATCGGCCTGACGATTCCGCCAAATGTGCTGGCGAGAGCGGATAAGGTAATTCGATAAGGCGTAAGTTCCTTCGACTTTGCTCAGGACAGGCTCCCGCCGTTAGGCGAGCAATGATGGAACTGAGATCCTTCGGCTGGGCTCAGGACAGGTTTTGGATTTTGGATAAGCACAATAGGCAAGAGTAAAAAGAAAAACCATGAGGAACGAGCGGCGAAATATTTCAGAGCGTTTTCTCGGACTTTTTGCCGATGTCCGCGAAGGAGAGGGAATGACGGCGATTCTTCTCATGTTCAACTTGTTTGTGCTTCTCACTGCCTATTTAGTCATCAAGACGGTGCGAGAGGCTCTTATCTTGTCCGGCGGTGGGGCCGAAGTGAAAAGTTATGCCGCCGCGGGTCAGGCGCTCCTTCTGCTCCTTGTCGTCCCTTGGTATGGCTCTTTTGCCAGCAAGGTGAATCGCATCAAGCTGATCAACGGGGTCACGCTGTTTTTCATATCTCACCTCGTCGCGTTCTACATGCTCGCTCAATTGCAGGAGGTGCCGCTTGGAGTGGCCTTCTTTCTTTGGGTCGGGATTTTCGATCTACTCGTGATTGCGCAATTCTGGGCTTTTGCCAATGACCTATACACCCGCGAGCAGGGAGAACGTCTCTTCGCCATAGTCGCTTTCGGCGGCGCGCTGGGAGCGATTTTGGGACCCATGCTTGCGGGCTGGTTGTTTGGCCCTTTGGGCGCCTACCAACTCATGTTGGTTGCCGCCGCGCTGCTGGCGATCTCTATCGTCATAACCAACGCCGTCAGCTCGCGAGAAAACGGGCGGCGTCAAACTGATCCCGCAAAGGCAGACACCGAAGCGCCTTTAGGAAAGGAGGGCGGGTTCGCTCTGGTCCTGGGACACCGCTACCTTTTTCTGATCGCCGTTCTGATGGTCGTGCTCAATCTGGTCAATACCACCGGAGAATTCGTCCTCGGCAAGACCGTTGCCGAGGAGGCCAAGCGCGCCGTAGTCACCGAGGAGCAGCAATCGGTGGCCGTTGGTGACAAAGGCAAACTAACGAGTGCGCAGAGGGAAAGGATCGTGCAAGCTTTTATCGGCAAGTTCTACGCGGATTTCTTTTTCCGGGTAAGCCTAGTCGGCGCCGCCCTCCAGTTGTTTCTCGTCTCGCGCATCCTCAAATATGTCGGTGTGTCGGGCGCTCTTTTCTTTTTGCCGGTCATCTCCTTGGCCGCTTACTCACTCATGGCCTTCTTTCCGATTCTCGGCTACATCCAGTTGGCCAAAATTTTTGAAAATAGCACCGACTACTCGCTACAGAACACGGCGCGCCAGACCTTGTTTCTCCCGACCAGCAGAGAGGCCAAATACAAAGCGAAGGCCGCCATCGATACTTTCTTCGTACGCATCGGTGATGTCTTATCTGCGGTCGTCGTCTTCATCGGCACCTATTGGCTCTTGAATACCAAAGCCTTTGCCACGATCAATATCGCGCTGGTCGCTGTTTGGCTTGTGCTGGTGGCCGTCATCGGACGCCATTACAAGAAGCTCGCTTTGGCCGAGGTCAAGACGGCAGCATGAGCAGATCGAAGAAACTCGACGCGCTGAGAATCAGGAAACATCCGTAATCCATCAAGCCGCCAAGGAGATTGGCATAACGATTCCTCCGAAAGAATTTCCGATGGGAGGGAAGTCTATGATTCGGCTCAAAGCGCTTGGCGCGATGCTGTTTTTAGCGGAATTCTTTTTGTCGATGACTTCCTCCGTATGGGCGGCTGAAGGTGTCATTTACAAAGGTCCTGACGCTGCCGGGGTATATTGCCATTTGAAGTTCCCGACCATTCGGGAAGACACGCTTTTTTCAGGTCATCCGGAGCTGAAGGATCCAAGCAACGGCGATATTCGCGACTTCTATGGACCTTGCGATTACGATCCGTTGGGTGTCGAGAGCGACACAGACCGCGAGGCGTGCTGACCGTGCTACGCGGTTTCTCCGACCCGTTCGTGTCGGAGTGAAATCGTGGATTTTTAGCAATTCAGTATCGTTCTCTTGACCGAAGTTCATCAGATCTTTACTATCGCGTGCACGCGGATTCGCTGATCCCCATCTGTTGGCAGATCCGCATCGGCTTGAGGAGACAATTATAATGACGCGATATGCAAATATATTTTTTCTAACTGCCCTATTGTATTTAGCCGTGGCCAGTGCCGATGCCGCCGAGAAGCTCGTCGCCGACTACGGCGGACATGCGGGTTTTCAAAGCGCGACCTGGGTCGGCAGAGATTTGCGGATCTTTGAAAAGCATGGTCTGGACGTAGAAATCGTCATGATCACCGGAGCGGCGCGTTCGGTCGCGGCGCTGCTGGGAAATAGCACGCATTTCGCGACCGGATCCGCGACCGGTCCGCTGGCGGCCGCAGTCAGAGGATCCGATTTAAAGGTCATAGCGGCATCCTACAATAAGTTTCCTTACGCCTTCGTCGCCAAGCCCGAGATCCGCAGTCCCAAAGATCTGCGCGGCAAGAGAGTAAACATTCTTAACTACGGCGGCTCCAACGATCTCGCGTTGCAGTTGGCGCTCAAGGAGTGGGGCATGAAGCTTTCGGATGTCCAGGTCATCATCGGCGGCGACGCGCCGACGCGTATGGGCGCGCTCATGTCAGGACGCATCGATGCGACGATTCTCTCGCCGCCGCACTTAACCATTGTGTCCAAAGCGGGCTATCGCACTCTGGCCGATATGGGTGACATGAGCGCCAACTTCACGCAGTCGTCGCTCTACGTAAAGGGCAGCTCGCTCCGAGAGAATCGCGATCGGGTGAAGCGCTTCCTGCGGGGATATGCCGAAGCGATCCACGTCATCAAGACCGATCGCAATCGCACGATGAAAGTCTTCGCCAACCGCATGCGCATCGACGATCCGGAGACGGTCAGAACGACCTATGAGTATTTCGCGCCGCGTTTTTCCTTCCCGCCGCGCGTAAATCTGGACGGCGTGCGCGACACGATCAATTTCTACGCCGAGCAGAATCCGGATTTCAAAAACCGCAAGCCGGAGGAATTCGTCGATCACTCATTGATGGACGAGTTGGAGAAGGAAGGGTTCTTCAAGAAACTGGGGTCGTAACCCGGGCTCGTGGCTCGTGTTCGTCAATCGTCGTGAAATCCGAGCACGATCACGAAAAACGAACACGGCGGACTTAGCGGATCTTTAACTCCGCCTGCGCTTTTTTAGCGAAGCTCCAGTCGACGATGTCGGCGAGCGTCTTATCATCTTTCGACTTGCGCGTGTCGCGCACCAGCTGAACGACATTCCTCATCGTTTCATCCGAAGCGACCCCCTCGCGGCTAAAAAGACCGACCATATCTCGATAGATGCTCTCGCGAACGTCTGCCTCTTTAATGCCCCACTTGGTTTCCAAAAATGACAGGATCTCTGGCTTGCGAGTGCGGATATAATCCGTCGCTTTCAACACCGCCCGGATCATTTTAACGATCTCGTCCGGTTTTTCTTTCATCTTTTGCGTGTGCACGGCGAGACCGCCGAGCGGGATGCTCATGATTTCATTGAACGACATGAGTTGATGGAAGCCCCGCTTAGTCGCGAAGTTGTTGAATGGCGGAACCAGCATGGCGGCCTGGATGGCGCCGCTTTCCAGCGCCGCGAAGCGGCTCGCGCTGCCGCCGATCTGGAGAAACGTCACGTCTTTTTCCGGACTCATGCCGTGCTTGCGCAAAATCATGATCGCTTCGCTGTGCGGTGTTCCTCCGAAACTGCTGATGCCAAAATTTTTACCCTTGAGGTCTTCGACGCGTTTCACAGCCGAGCTTGTCACCAGGTAGTGGTCCGAGCCGTCCATGGCGGACATCACGATACGCACCGGCAGGCCGGAGATCGCCGCGCCGACGAAATTCGAGAACGTGCCGCCGTAGTCGACGTTGCGGGTAACGACGCCGTTAACGACGACCTGGTTCTGCATGATCACAGCGATGGCGTTGACGCCTTCGCCTTTGAAAAACCCCTTCTCTTCGGCGATGACGAAAGGTAGCGACGTGCTGCCGTTGCGAGTGGTGAGGCCGAGGGTGATACGATCTTGGGCGAAGGAGGATTGGACGGATAGGACGAATGGGACCCATAACAGGAACAGAAGGTTTTGCCGGCGTGGCATACTCATTCAGGCTCCTCCGTTCCGTGATGATGGTTGGCGGCTAGCGGCTCTTCAGACGGTCGGCGTCGATGCGCGTGTCCCATAAGATGGCGTCTCCGCCCAGCGTCGGACTGAACATGTCCACTTGAAGCTGGGTGGCACAGCCTGGGCAAGTGTATATGTGATATTCGCCGATGTACGGCTCACCGGATGGCAGGGGCGGCATCACTTCGCTCAAGTGGACCATACGGTGGAGCGCGTAGAGCTTGTAGTTTTCATCGGCGCGGCAATAGAGATGGCCGCAGTGTGTGCAGCGGATGACCTTCTGTTTACCGTTGCCGGCGAGCTCCAATGAAGCGTGGAACCGGAGTAACTGCCGCCAGCCATTTTGCACTGGCGCTGAGATGCCGCTGGTCTTACCGGAGATCGTCTTGCCCTCTCGTTTGCGTTCGTCGCGGATTTCGCGGCGGCGCGATTCCGTCGCGGCTCCGTCGACAGTCTCTCCACCACTGGAAAAAATAACGCCGTAGATTCGCTCTGCGATTTCCCCGCTGACCCAGCCGCGGCGAAAATCTTTCAGCACCGCTAGCGGATCACGATCGATGGGGTCGCCGAAACCGCCGCCGCCGGCGACGTAGTCGACCAGCAAGCTTCCTTCGGGCAGTGGAATTCGCTCCGGCACGCCGGCGGGGAGAAACGATTTACCCCACTCGCCGGTGCGCATCGCTGCTCCGGTCGGATGATCGCCGGCTTTTACTTTGTCGACCATTTCCAAGCCCGCCTCGACCATCACGCGGGTGGCGCCGATGCCGGTGGGAAAGCCGCCAGCGAGACCGAAGCCGCCTTGGGCGACGCCGCCGTAAGGTTTGTAGTCGACGCTGCAATCTTTCGAACCGTAGATGAGATAGATTCGATAGCTGCCCATGCCGCCGCGATATTGACCGAAGCCACTGCCGTCGCAGTTATGCGAACGCGTGAAGTAGAGAAACGGATACTGCATCTCGATGCGTTCGATGTCGGTGATGCCGGCGGAAGGAATGTTCATGTGGCCGCCGGTGTTGACGCCGTCACGATGGGGCGCGGCGCCCATGCCGGCGCCGTGGATGTCGTAGAGACCTTGCGCGACGGCGATGCCCTCGCGGGTATGGCCGCCGTAGAAGTAACCCGGCCCGCCGACGAATTCCAAATTACCCGTCGTCGACGCATTCACGTCGTCATAACGGCCGGAGGCGTAGATCATTTTGGCCACGGCTTCGCAGACGGTGGAGACCAGCACATTGCCGATGCGCGGACCGGCGCCGCAGGCCGCCGGATACTTGCAATTGAGAATGCTCCCTTCCGGCACATGAATCTTCACAGGCCGCATCTTGCCGTCGCTCCAGGGCACGTCCCAGAAAAGCGTGTTGGTGAGCGCCAGCGCGAGATGGGCGATCGTGCTGGGTAGCGTGGAATTGTGATCGGTATCGGTCTGCGGGCTGGTGCCGGTAAAATCGAAATGAAGCTCGTCGCCCTTTTTCGTCATCGTGCAGTAAAGCTGCTGCGCTACCGACTTGCGAGTCTTGCGATCCAACGTGGTGACATACTGGCGTGTCACCCAGGTGCCGTCGGGCATGGATCGCAGCTTCGCCCGCGACTTGGCTTCAGAGTCTTCGATCATCTTCTCGCCGGCCATCTGGACGAACTTGAGACCGAACTTTTCGACCAAACCGAGATAGCGCTTGGCGCAGATATTGTTGCCGGCGATCATCGCTTTGACATCGAGGCCGACATACTGCGGATCGCGGCACATGCCGGTCAAGGTCTGAAATACGTCCTCGCGAAACTCGTCTTTCTCGACGATTTTGAGACCGGGAACGCAAATGCCTTCGTGAAAAATTTCGTACGCGCCGCCGCGGAGCAGACCGCCGGTATCCGCCGTGTGCGTGCTCGTCGCCGTCCAGGCGATTAGTTCGCCTTGGTAAAAGATCGGCTTGACGATCATCATGTCGTAAGTGTGGGAGCCGGCGACGTAAGGATCGTTGAAAAAGAACTGATCGCCGTCGAAGAATCCCGGCGACTTTTCAAAGCGCTGCTTGAGGTTGTTGATGGCGTCCGAGGTCGCGGCGGCGAAGCGCAAGTGGCCGGAGCAGGCGAGCACCATCGTGCCTTTCTCGTCGTAAAATGAGCTCATGCATTCGCCGCCCTGAGAAACGATCGGTGATGCGGTGACGCGTTGCAGCGTCATCCGTCCTTCTTCGCCGATGGCCCACAGACGATGCAAAAACATTTCGTAGCGGATGGGGTCGATTTTGGTCATCATGGCACGCTCTCCGCGGGATCAAGCTGGAGTATTGGAGTGTTGGAGTAATGGAGTATTGGTAAATGCATCACGGCTGAGGCACGACGCAATCCGATTACCCATCATTCCAGTGCTCCATCACTCCCGGATTTATTTCTTCGCTCCCGCTTTCTCGATCTCCTGAAGTAACGAGATATCGACGAAATCTTTCGGCTGGGCCTGCTTTGCTTTGGGGTCCTTGTCAGCGAGAAAATCGAGCGCGGCTTGAATGCCCTCCAACGTCGGATAAGAGGGAATCCTAAACAGCGGCTGGCCGACGTTGTAGCTGTAATCCAACACGACGTTGTCATTGGTGCTCATGTACTTGGAAAGAGTTTTCAAAGTGTAAGCCTTGTCGCTTTTGATTCGCTCGATCGCACTGTGGTAAGCGCGCATGACTTTCAAGGCGGTCGGCCGGTTTTTTTCCAGATATCTTCTGGTCGTCGCCAGACTCGTGTGTTGAAAGGATATGCCGATCTGCGGCAAATAGGCGAGCTCCTTGAAGCCGGCGCGAATCGCTATCATGTTAGTCGGTGGAGACATGACGCCGCCGTGGAGCGCGCCGGAAGCCATCGCCGGTAAAATCTCCGGGACGCCGCGCATCTGCAGGATGCTCACCTCCGAGTCAGCCTTGAGGCCCCACTTTTTGAGCGCCAGTCTGAGCGCAAAGTCGGTAGCTGAGCCAAAGGTGCTGATACCGACTTTCTTGCCGCGCAAGTCTTCCGGCTTGTCGATGCCCTTGGCGGTAATGATCGAGAAGAATGGCTGATTGATCAGCCCCGCGACGATCACGACATCGGCGCCAGTAAGCCCCGCTGCCACTAACGCCCCACCGTAAATCTGCGCGAAGGGGACTTCACCGCTGATGAGCGCCGACATTGTCTGCGGTCCGCCGCGGATATAGATCAATTCGGCCGGCACGCCTTCGCGCGCGAAGTAACCGCCGTCGTGGGCGACCCAGGTGGGCAGCGATGCCACACTGGCGGCGCCGACGGCGATGCGCACGGGCTGAGCCGGGGCGGTGGCCGCCACCCCAAAGAGCGAGAGAACAGCGAGTGTGTAACAAATCAGCTTCGGACGCGAAATCTTCGCGACTCTGTGCATATCAATTTTCCCCGCAAGGAGTGATGGAGTGTTGGAGTAATGGAGTGATGGGAAGTCGGAATCGCAGCAACTCGGAGACGAGTCCGAACACCCAATATTCCAACACTCCACTACTCCATCACTCCAATCTTCTCTCCTCACGCCACTTCCATCACCAGATTCCTGTACGGATCGACACTGACTTTGTGCTCTGGCGGCACTAACGTCGTCGTAAAGGGCAATTCAATTATCGCCGGTCCTCGAACCACCGTGCCGACGCCAAGCCGTTCATAGTCATAGACCGGCGTGTTGATGAATTTGCGTTGAGGCCGGGTGAAAAATACCTGGCGCTTGCCTTTGAGAGCGGCGCGCGCGTTGCGGCCGGCTTTGCGCCTCGCAGTCAATTTTGGTTTGGCGACTTTGCCGATGGCATCGACACGAATCTCGCTGATCTCGATGCCCGCTTTTGTGTAGCCTGCGCCGACGCCGTAAAGCTCCTGGTACTTTTTCTCGAACGTCGACTGCATCTCCCTGACGCGATTCGTGTTGAAGCGATCAAAGCTCATCGACATCTCCACTCCGGCGGTTTGGCGCCGATAGCGCATGGTGAAATAACGACGGAACTCGACCTGATTGACTTTAAATCCTTCGCCGGACAGGGCTGCGGCCATGTCTTTTGCAATGGCGTCGAGGCGCTGGTTGATCACGGCGGGATCAGCGGGGAGGATGTACTGACAGCTCATGACGCGCGTACGAATGACGTCGGCGGCGGCGGCGCCGAACGCGGAGAACACCGGCGAGGTGGCAAAGATATAAATTTGCTTGATGCCCAATTCGGCCGCAAAGCCGGAAGCGTGCACGGGGCCGGCGCCACC
>DASYUV010000132.1:0-5806 GCA_036000865.1 Binatia bacterium
CCGACATTGCCGGTTCGCGAGCGCTTTTCGCCGCCTTCCAAGAAGTGGAAGTGAATATGATCGAAGGCAGGAAAAATCTCCGTGCGGTTGCCGGGCGGCATGTACTTCGATATTTCGTCCATGCAAGGGCGATCGTTGACATGGCCATCGGCATCAATGATCTGCATGATTATAAGTCCTTTCGCTTTCGCGCCTGAAACGGCTATAACAAGGGCGCTTCGCAACTGTCAATGATGAACAGGCGGCGCGCGTGAGACAGCATCGACTGAATTTGAAGTTGATCACCGGTTTACTCGCCGAGATTGCGCTTGTGCTCAAATTGACGATTTTGAGCGCGGCATCATCCTCACAGATCACGAGTATTCAATTCGGCGTGACCGATCCGCGCTCTGAGATCACGCAATCATTGGGTCCTCACTTGCTGTTGAAAGTTCACCGAGCCGTGGATGCACATGGCCAGCCATACGGCTGGGATATTGCGGTCATCGACCGCCGTCTCGGCGACCATCCGAATTTCTTGTTTGACTGTTTGTGTGGGCACGGCCCGCAGCCCAACGATCTCTACGCGTGGCACTTTCGCGAAATGTTCTTTCCGCCGAAACGGATCTTGCCGGTTTACGGTTATCCTTTTGAAATCCGCGTAGAGTGCAAAGACTGCCGAGTCGACGGCAGCTCCGCGACGGACACCCATTTTACGGCGGGAATCGTGGAAATAGAGTGGCGGCGGTTACAAAGGTCGAATCCGCGGCAGCGGACTCTCGCTGATTTTCGCTAACAGGTTGACTTAGACGGAGCGACCTAGTGAACAATGAGCCGGCATATTTCCTACCAACGGAAAAGAACCAGCGGATTCAGGGTCTTCAATTGCTTGTCTTTCGCTGCATCCGCTTCGCGTTTTGAATTCGACTCTTTCGCTTCTCGTTGCGCTGAGGCCGCGAGCTCTTGAACGTATTGTTCGAAATCTTGCTGCGGCGGTGTCGGGACAACTTCGAGCTCGACGCGCAAGCGGCGGTCCTCACGCTGCTGGTCTTTCATTTCGAACGACTGGGCTGAAGTCGTTTCGAGGATAACAGCCAGTGCAAATAGCAGATAGCCGCACTTCATGATTTTATTCCTGCGCATGATTAACTATTAAGGCGCAATTTACGGGCCACTACCAAGTCGCGGAAATTACGAGAGAAATTTAGCCAGTGGAAAGCGAGAAGAAGGGAAAATCTTACGCTGAGGGCGGAAATCCTAATCGGTGGGGGGAAAGGCGAATCTAATGATACGCGCCAATACGCCCTGCTCGATTGCCTGGATTCGCCAACACCAAGGCGATATTCGTCACAACTTAGGTAATTCGTTTGAGCTTTTCTTTATACATTTCCTGGCGCTGCACGTACCCCGGCGCGGCTCGGTGCATTTTTTCGACGTCTTCGTCGGTGAGTTCGCGAATGATTTTTGCGGGGGCGCCGACGACGAGCCTGCGGTCCGGAAAAACTTTGCCTTCAGGCACGAGTGCGCAGGCACCGATCAAACAATCCTTTCCGATAACCGCGCCGTTCATGACAACGGCCTGGATACCGATCAGCGTGCCGTTGCCGATGGTGCAGCCGTGTAGCATGGCTTGATGCCCAATCGTCACGTTTGCGCCGACGTTCAGCGGGAAGCCCGGGTCTGTGTGAAGCACGGCGTTGTCCTGGATATTGCTGCCATCGCCGATCTTGATCCAATCGTTGTCGCCGCGAATGACCGCGCCGGGCCACACACTGACATGTTCGCCCAAAATAACTTTGCCGATTACCGTCGTTCCGTCAGCGACATAAGCGGAACCCGCAACGCGCGGCACATCGTCGCCGAGTCGATATATTGCCATAGCGTAGATTCTTCCGTCCAAAATGTTTGACCGAACAACTTCAAGAAATTTCCTCGCGCTAAGCACGCCAAGCTCGCAAAGAAATTTTAAAAATCCCCTTTTCATCCCCCTTTGACAAAGGGGAAAGAGGGGGATTTGAGGAACCTTGGCGCCTTAGCCCCTTTGCGGGAGACATGGTTTTTGCGATCTTGTCCTCGTCTCCGAATTTCAAATACTTTTGGCTAGACTTCAACCCGAAAAATCATCTTTCACATTGGCGCACGTGCTTTCAGCGCAGGCCGAAAAACGAGCGGCCATATTTTTCCAGGACATTTCGTCTAAGTTCTGGACTGGTCTCGGCGACTTCGGGAAACCTGGCCATCCATTCGTAGGGCCGGCAGGCATCGACGACCGCACGGGAATTCATCAACACTTTTGAATCGGGATGGATCATCGGGTCGAGGGAACTGGACCAGCAGCGTCGCTGAATGTCGATGTCGTTTTCCGGATCGCAGCGCGTCGACAGCGCCCACACGACATCGTCGATGCGCGTCGGATCGATGTCATCGTCGACGACGATGGTGAAGCGGTTCTGATAGCCGCCGGAAAAACATTGCGACGCAACTATTCCCGCCTGCTTCACGTGACCGGGGTAACGCTGCTTGATGGCGACGACCGTGAACTGTCTCGGCCCCGGTTCATGCGACCAGACACCGCGAACCTCCGGCACGCCGGCTCTCTCCAGCTCTTCCCACACATGTGCCGAGCGCGTAATGGATCGAAGCAACGTCAGCGTGTGCGGCGGACGGGCCGGATTAGCGCAGGAAACGATCGGATCGTTTCGATAGAGAATGCGTTTTACACGAATGAAGGGTTCCAGGCTTTTTGGACTCGCGTAGTAGCCGGGCCACTCGCCGAAGGGACCTTCTTCTTTAACCTCGCCCGGCCTGATTTCGCCCTCGAGAACGATTTCCGCGTCAGCGGGATAAGGGAGACCGGTAATGTCGCTGCGAATCACTTGAACAGGTGACTCTCTGAGGCCGCCCGCGAAATTGAACTCACTCATTCCGGCGGGCACGGGGCACGAGGCAGCAAACCAAACTAACGGATCGCTGCCGAGCACGATGTTGACCGGCATCGGTCGATCGTTCTCGAAATATTTTTGTTTGTGAAGGTAGCCGTGCTTCCCTGGGCCGATGTAAATCCCGGCGCTATTTGGATCCTGTAACATGAGTCGATAAGTGCCGACGTTGACCCAATCGGAATCGGGATCCTTGGTGATGACCAGGTGTCCCGTGCCAATATAGCGGCCGCCGTCCTTTTCGTGGAGCAGAGGCGCGGGAAAATCGAAAAGGTTGACGCGCTCGCCTTCCTGAACATTTTCATGGACGGGTCCACTTTTTACTTCGATCATTGGAACCGGTACGCAGTGCTTGATCTTCTCATGATACATTCTGGTGAATTCCAAAATATGATCGAATTCTTCCGTGACGCCGAGCGTTAGCGCGATGCGCTTCGGGGAGGCGAAGTGACCAAACAGCGCGCGAAAACCTTTGGTGTGATCTTTAATCTTGTCGAACAGCAGCGCAGGCGCATAGGGTGGGTGCTCGCGGTAGAGCACATCGACAATGGCGCCCATCTCGAGGTTCCAATCGACATCTTCAAGCGTTTTGAGTTCGCCCCGTTGGTCGACTTTCGCGAGCCAATCGCGCAGACCGTCGTAGTTCATCGTGGCTCCTTAGTAATTGATAGCCGGAGGTATATCACGGCGCGAAACAAAACCGTCAAGCAGATTGAACCGAGACCGGGCGGGGACGCGCCGCGCAGATATCGACCCTGCCGACCCGCTCGCTTCCAGTCTATGAAGCAAACTATTTTTTGGTGAATTGGTGCCGCTTGGTTCGTCTATCAGCAGCAATACCGTCGAATCGCTGCTAAATCTACCAACAAAGTAGAAGCAAAGTTAAACAATTCTCTTGTGTTTTTTAGCGGTTAAAGGCGCTACGAGAATGGTTAATCCTCGTGTCGCTTGAATTCAATTCTTCGATCTAAGGTAAGGAAGTTTTAGGGCGCACACGGCCTTCCCGTTATGCATCGCCCGGATGACTTTCTGCGGTGCCATTCACATATGCATCTCCTTCGTGGCCATTATAACAACGATCGCAATTACAATTAGACCGTTGCTTTATATCCCGTCGCCCTCCACAACCATCACAAAGACCCCTTGAAGTTCGTCTCGTCCTTCAACGACTGCACGATCTACGGCCAACCGCTGAATGCCGAATTCGTCAAACCAACCGACTGCAACCAACTCGCCGCTACCACCGTACAATTCCAGATAATCTTCCTTCCTCGGAGTCGCTGGATCATCGTAGACGGCGACCGTAGCCGTGCCGCCAATAGTCGTTACTGGGACAAGTGAAACTAGATTCAGAGATCGTCGCGGCGGTCCTAACGCCGTTACGCTGGTCTTTGTCTCGGTTTCGGCTGCTAGGCTCATCCTCGCGCGATAGCCAAGCAAAATCAGTTCGCCAATAAAACCGAAGCAAATGATGATTGCAAAATAAAGCCTATGTTTTCGGGTCATGACCTTTTTACCTCCTGTTGCATCAATCTCGCTGCCGTCACTAAGGACGTGACCCGCCCGCGTCCACTCGGCTCGAGCGGAAAGAGATCCTTGTCCTTACCGGGGGCAAGACACGTGCCAGAACCGAATAAAGAGCTGCACGCGAGAAATACGCCAGAATATATTAAAAAAAATTTGAACACGGCATTGCAGTGTGTCAGTAAAAGGACGCTATTGCTTGCCGATCTGTCGGAACGCGCCGACATAATGGATCGCTGGCAGCGTAGGAAATCACGTTGAACCGGCCGCGACAGAGCTTGATTCAGTCGGGGGGCGTGGAAGTCACTATCGAGATGGCTCCGCGTGGCACAGCTACAGACTTTTTCCATCCCCCTCGGTCATACCGTCTATGATCTCGTGCAGAGTCTCGACCAAGAAACTTTTTGGAAGCCAAACCGCTGTAGGTTGGTGGTCAAGCTGTTGACCAGCCGCGCTTATAGCCATCAAGCTGAGAAGGCCTTGGGATTTTCTGGCGAATGAAGTTACCAGCTCAATGCCAGTCGATAGCAGTGAAAACGAAGCAGATGCGCCCAAGGATTGGCAATCCTCGTGTCGGGTGGATTCGACTGCGCGGTCCTATGGAATGTCGCCCGGTCGGGCTCTGTGGCGAAGTTCTGGAAATTGATTTCCACGGCCTGTTCCTTGTCATTCTTGAACTCCATAGGAGCCTCCCTCCGGACGCTCTTTATGCCATTATTACTTCCCATGGTTCTATTTGCTTCCATACTTCAGTGCGGTCATGCTATCCGGCGGCTTAAGAAAATTACCTATGGCTTGTTAGGCTACCCTGTTGGTCGGCAAACGGATTCGCTATAGAGTTTAATTGAGCATGGAGTCTTCCTTCTGAGAGTTGCGAATTTTGCGGGTGGTATCCGAGATTGATCGGACCGTAAAGGACAGGAGAGAAAAACTCTTCTTTTTTACGAACACATAAAAGGGGCACTTAATGAACGAGGAAATCAAACTCGGCTGCTTGAGCTTGACCGATAAGAGAGAATTGGTGCTGACGCTGCGCCACGTTTTCCAACATCAGGACAGAGGAATCTTTGGCGAGAGCCATGAGACCATTCCGCGTCACGCAATTACAACTGTTCGGATAAGTTGGCAAAGAAGCCGGGGCCTGGTCGTCCTGGGAACAATTTTTCTCATCACCTTTCTGGTTTTTATGATCGGCTCGATCGTTCCCGAACCCGTTCGCATATCGGAATGGGAGCAAACTTTAAATCTCTCTCCCTTTGCCGCATCTCTTATCCGATATGGATCGCTGGTAAGTGGGATCGCCATCTTTATTCTATTCTGGTTCCACAAACGGAATGAAATCCAGATTATGGCTCCAACGACAA
>DASYUV010000133.1:0-81178 GCA_036000865.1 Binatia bacterium
CAACGACCTCGTCTTACGGACCATCCCCACACGCGCGGGGAAAACGCTGAACGATCGCGGCCCGCTTCCCTGGATCACGGACCATCCCCACACGCGTGGGGAAAACGCGCTACGGCCAGGAGGCATTGCCGACCTACATCAGGACCATCCCCACACGCGTGGGGAAAACTTCAAGATGTAAAGATCTTTTTCCTTGTCGGCCAGGACCATCCCCACACGCGTGGGGAAAACGACACCAATCTGACAGCGTATTAATCGATACGAGGACCATCCCCACACGCGTGGGGAAAACTCCATCAGGGTCCTGTATTCGATGGTCGGAATCGGACCATCCCCACACGCGTGGGGAAAACTCGCAATATCGGTCTCGACGACCGACTCTCGCAGGACCATCCCCACACGCGTGGGGAAAACGAGCTCGGTGCCACCGGAAAGATTGATCTCTACGGACCAT
Organism: Binatia bacterium; assembly: GCA_036000865.1. Classification (GTDB taxonomy): domain Bacteria; phylum Desulfobacterota; class Binatia; order UBA9968; family UBA9968; genus DP-20. The sequence goes on from DASYUV010000133.1 coordinate 455, forward strand.
CCCCACACGCGTGGGGAAAACGCTGCCATCTTGCGATCGTTGAGGTCACTCAGTACGAGGTATTGTGGTTCCAGTATCCGTTGGTCGCGGCGCTTCCCACTCCTCCCATTTTTCCGCGACCATCCACAGGCCAGTCACTTCGATCCCTTTACGGTCGGTCGGTCCGGTCGTTTCAATTTTGTAGCCCTGGCAGTTCGGAAAACTGCTGATGATCAGCAGCCCAATGTCGGCGGCGTTGCGTTTAATGTACTCGATGGTTTTCTCGTGAGTGCGCCGATTCAGCGTGCCGACAAAGACGTTGGGGCGCGGTTCTATGAACCAGCGTTTGAGCATTCCACGAATAGCATCGGGCGTGTCGTGAGCGACGACGACTGTCATTGGATGAGACCCTCCAAATCTTTGGGCATGCGCTGCAGAAGTCTTTCCTGCTCAATGCGTGCCTTTAGCAACGTCCGGGTCAATTCGCCTTTGTCATCCGGATCCTGCTGGATCGCTTGAAATGCTGCCGGCATGGAGCTGATCTCCTTGTAGAGATCGGCCACATCGTAAATAAAAGGCAAAGTTCCGCCGTCGTGGATAAATCCCAGCGACGGCACGTAGCCGAGCGAGCAGCAGACAGCAGCGCATACGGCGTAGAGACTCGCATTGGCGGCGGACAGGGCGCGGTTTATGTTATCGGCGAGATTCCAGTTGGACTTGTCGTAGTTGCGCGCTTTCCAGGTGACGCCGTACTGCTGGCCGAGTTCCGCATATTTTGCGCGCACACGCAATCCCTCCATGCCGCGCAACTCGTTAACCGAATGCGCCTGCACGTCCACGCCAGGGAACCGGAGCGCGAACATGCGTCGTGCGATCTCGGCACGTTTCTTCTTGTCGGCCCACAATGCCGCGTGATGGCGAGGCTTAGCGTTGTCGTGAGTCGGCGTGATGCCGAACGAATAGAATCGCATTCCGTCCTCGCCGATCCAGCACACCGGGGTGTTGGAATCAGCGCAGGCTTTCATCGCCGCATGCGTGACAGTCGTCCCCGGCCCTAGCAACACAGCCGATAACGTCGCCACGGGCAACCGATACACCATTCCATCTGCGCCGATCCATTTGATGCTGGAATCATCCACTTCTATCCGGCCGTGCTCCAGGTATATTGGCGTCCAGCGGTCCTTGGCAGGCGTCAGTGTCTCCAGTGGTGGTTTCTCGAAGATTGGCATGTGGTAAACTCCGATTGTCAAATGCGGAATGTCGAATCAAGCTCCGGGCTCCAACCGCACGCGGCGGACAGCGTAAGCACGCCCTTCGCTGGACGACTCAGGTCGACCAAACGAGATCGGCTGGTCGTTGTAAGAATCTGTCCCGGCGACGAAATCGTCCACGTCCTCAACACGTGTAAATGATTCGATCGGCAACGCTTCGTCCCCACCCAACGATCGCAAGATCGCCTGCCACGCTTCTTCGCGCGTATTACAAACCGCCACAAAAAGTGGCCGTGCGGGAATACAACTCTTCCGACCTAACCACACCCCCCAAACTGGGTCTTGCAGCGCGCTGGCGACTCGCTCCAGCAAAATCCGGTCGCCGGTCAGGATAATGCCGAAGCAGGCGTCAACAAGATATTGCCGACGCGTCACGACCGGATCGGGATTCATCGAGCCGCTGGCCCGGCGCGTTTTCAAGACGGTGTGAAAATCCTCGGTGCGACGCACAGGATTCGACATGCGTGGGATGGCAATGCTGGTCATCGTCAGTGCCGCTAGTTGTGGGAGCGTCTCCCGCTCTTGTGACGTGCCTTTGCCGATGCCCATCGCGGCGCAAATCATTCCGATGACGCCGCTCTTGGTCGGGTGCAACCCTGTGGTGCGACGCTGGAACTGACTGGCGAAACCCCACGATTGCAGCGGGGCGTCGAGCAGTAGCCCAAGGTAGGCGGTGTTATTTAACATGGGCAATGATCTCCGTGCAGAACGTCTCAAGGTCGGTGTCCGGGATGGCTTTTTCGACTACCGGCTTGATACCCCACGTCTTCTTTAACTGCTCGTGATGTTCCTTCAGAGCGGCGATGGAGACATACATTAGCCCGTCATTCTTGTTATTTGGAATCGGCTTCTCGAACGCGTTGATAAGTTGCAGCGGCTGACCTTTGTCTTTGACGAGGCCGAGCACGTAGCCCGGCAGCGTGTGAGCGTTCATCGAATTCTGGCGCGCCCCCGGCACGGCAAGAATGGCGGCGCGCAGAAACGTATCCACGACTGTCTTCCGCTCTTCAGGAGAGAGTAGTTCTAGATGACCGGGACGCTCCTTGTTGCCCGACCAAAGCAAATCGAGGTTAAGCGCAGCATACCGGTAGTAAGTCGCTGAAGTAAACTCCAGGGTTCCAGTCATGCCCGCCCCGGCTTCTTCCTCCGGCTGCAAATCATCCACGGCGGAGAAGAAATCAATGTCGTTATCGGCCTTGTGCGTTGACAGCGAGTGATTGAACAGCCCCGCACCGTCTAGAGTGAGCGAGTGATCGCTCGCGACCATGCGACCGAAGACAGCGATGTCGGCACCATCTTTCACGAAGCCTGTTCCAAACGCTTTGCGGATAGGTGATTTCAAGATCTTAGAGACTAGCTTCGTGAATTGCTTCGCGGTCAGTGGCTTCTCTTGCCCCTTTCCCCTCTTGGGTTCTTCCTTTGCCGCCCCTTCTAGCCCTTCTGATTCCTCATCCTGTTCCTCCTCTTTTTCCAGTTCTTCCGGGCTGATGCGAGCGACTGCTTGGCATAAGGTTTCGCTATCTTGAGCCGACAAAGCCGCCAAAAGCCCGGCCAGACGTGCAAACTCCTCCGGCGAAAGGAACATTAGGGTCTTCACCTTGGCATTGTCCTTTGGATCGAGCTTGCCGAGATAGTGGGCGGCACAGATTGCAAGTTGACTAGCACTCTGCTCATCAACAGCGTGCTTCTTTATCAGCAATTCTGTGATTTTCTCGGTGAACAACCGACTGCGCTTCCCGGCGAACAGCGTTGGCTGCATCTCGGCAGCGGCCTGACGGATTGCCCGCTTCAGGCACTGGCTGGAGATGCGGGCCCGCGTGACGCCACCGAACGGGGCGGTTTTAGGCGCCCCCACGTCGTCGCGGTTCAGGCATGAGACGGGAAACGACTGAAGTATATGCAGTTCGATCAGCTTCATTGCTATCTCCTTCCTCTTGGTTGGATTTGCTTATGAGGTTGGTGCGATGATGAGCAGGCCGAAGCCGAAAGCTTTGGCGCTGCCGATGCCCCGCGTGAACGTTACGTGGAACTTCTCCGGGTCGGTAACGTTGAGCACTCCCTGACACTCCACGGCGCTGTGCAGGCCACGCATGCCTTGTTTCTTAAAGTATTCCCGGCCGCGCGAGAAGGTCCGAAGTGTCTCTTCGTTGACGGCAAAGCCGCCTTGCCCGCCTTTGCGGCTGAGCCAGCTGACGAATTCCTCACGAGTGCGAAGCGGAATGCGGCGACCGTTCTTAGTCGGTTTGCCGTCCATGCCGAGTTTGGCTACTTTCTTCGTCGCATTGGCGCAAAGTTGAAAGGCATACCGGCGACGTGTGAAGTAGGTTTCAGGGATAGGTTTCGATTGCCACGATTCAGGCGGACACCAGTCGGGACGCGTCGGTTCACTCGGCGCCACGATCAACAGCCGAAAGCCGTCCCGCTGTCGGTCTAGGCGGGTGAGGAAGTCGCGGGCCTCACCGTCGCGACCAGGGAACACCTTCCACACCGCCTGATGCCAATCGTAGCAGTCGCGCAACCGCAGCCGGGCGGCGGTGGCGAGGTCGAGGGTGATTTGCGTTAGATGGGTCATGGCGCGGCCTCCTCTGTTTCTACTGCGGCGCCCCAATATTCGCGGGCCCAACGGGCTTTTACGTTGTCTCCCCAATAAAAGAGATCCGCGAAAAGCTCCTCGTAGTTGACCAGTATCCCTTTGGCTCTGGCGGCGAGGATGACCGGACGGAGTCGCTCGCCAATCTCGTCCCGCTCGCATGACAGCAACCGCCGGAATCGGCCATCGAAGCTGTTGTTCTCGCCTGCGAGGCGGCGACAGGTCGTACCGATGTTGCCGCTATGTGTTTCGTCAGGATGATACGCGAACAGCCCCGCAACGGTTTCATAGATAGGCCGGTCAATGCCGCCGACGCGTGCCAATAGCGGCCAGGCGCGGGCTCGCTGCGCCGGGCTCAACGCGCACCGCAAATCGGCCATCGCTCCTCGGTCATTACGGAGTCGACGCAGGTACGTCAGCACTTTGGCGGCGGTTTCTTTCGGATCAGGTTGGTTACTCATGGTTCACCCTCCTCTTTATCCTTCGGCTTGAAATACAACGTGTTCAGTCCCAGCGCATACGCCCGCATCTGGCGCGGCGTGTCCTGTGGGCAAGCGTGTTCATAGGCAGCGCGCACGGCGCGCCAAACAGCTCTGCCCCAATCAGTCTTGTGCCACTCGTTTTTTGCGCCGAGCTGCTCGGGGTTGGCGGCAACGTCCAGCAACTGCGAGATGGCTTGCTCAATGTCCGTCCAAAACTGCGCTGTCGCGTTGTTCTGGATTTGTTGTCGGCGATCCCGGAATTCAGCGCGATCGAGATTATCGCCCAACTCACGGTGATAGGTGCAGACCGCGCGACCGAGCCTGAAGGCAGAATTCTCCGCCCAGCGTACTCCCGATTCATACGCGCGTTGACTGTCTCGTTCAGCGTCGAGCATCTGAACGGGAATGTGAAAGACGGACTCGGTGGTGTCCACGAGCTTCGCCTTATTGGCCGCTAAACCGCCGACCCACAAGTCAAAGGCCGTGCCATCAACAACATTTTGTAGCGTCGCCGGGCCGCCGTTACTGTTCTTATCCACTGCGATGACAGTCAGCGCATGAAGTTCGCGCCACGCGGCTTTCTCCACGGATGCCGCTAGTATCACGCGAGTTGGCTGGTTTTTGATCTGCCGGGTGACAATCGTAGAAGTGGGTTCGCGCCATTCGGGATAGGGTGCGTACTCCAAACCGTTTGCCAGAATGAGGGAACGGCAGTCTTCCGTAAGATGGATACTGCGGCTCAGAGGAACAAGCCTGCCCAGATAGGTTTGCGTGGCGTTCTCTATGGCAGCTTTATTCGCGAGCTTCGATGGCATGTGTTCCCAGACCGGGTTGCCCCAAGCTTTCTTGCCGAAGAATCGTACGACCTGCTCCTTACTCATCAGATTGCTGTGGATAGTGTCGAGGAGATCGTTTCTTCGGATAACCGCGTGGAGCATGCTGCCGGCGATGCACGGTGCATGATCGCTTGAGCCTTTACTAGGAGTCGGGTTCCTGTGCCATTCTGCAACCCCAATGCGTCCGCTTGGCGAGAAACACTGAAACGTAAGTGCGCCCAGAGCCAGCCGAGCCGCGCTAAATTCCCGGTCAGACCCGCCACCATTGTCGAACAGCGTGGAGTTATTGCCAGTGGCGAGAGCTAGATTGAGTTTGCTGACCGAATTGCCTTCGTCGTCGTCATTCTTATTGCCGGGCTTCTTTAAACCGTCGACCTGCAAGAAGCGCTGCCCATCGCCGAACAATTCGAAAGCCTTCCGCCATCGCTTGAGATAATCGCGCGCGGCGGGCGTAATCTTGGCTCGGCACACTCTCCAGTCGTCGTGATCCGTGGGGCCATGGAGCGCGGCTTGGGCGATGCAGATGAGGAGGCGCATCACCGCGATGCGCTCGTGCGGGCGGACAGCGAGGTCGCGGATGTCTTCACGACGCGCGAACACCTCACACAAGCTGACGGTGCCAGGCCGGCCATTAGCCCAGACGATTGGAATCCAAGGGTCAGTCGTAAGATTCATCAAACTCCTCCTGCATCGCACGCGGAACGCGCTCGCGGTGAATGATAATCCCCTGATCGGCGTGATATGAAAGACCCATATCAGTATCGTTGTTAACAGCGCGAATCCCTCCATCGGCTTGAAGTAGACCGAAAGCTGTCGCTTGATGGACGTGATTCGCCAGCCAACCGGGCGTGTTCGGCAAGAAAGCTGAGAGAGCCCATCGCGGGACGCGGGTTAGATTTCGGTGGATGGCTTTGGCTGTGTCGAAGTTCCAATCGTGGTCGCTGGCCATCACCGTCTCGCCATTAAGCAACTCGAGACGGACGGTATAAACGTCTTGTCGGGTGATCTCGCGCGCCAAAAGTACCTGCGCCATCGGGTAGGTGCTGTAACGGGTCTGGATGTCCTCTTCATCCGGTAAGGCCGGAATGTTCCAAATGGCGGTTGCATTGACGGCTTGCCTAGCCATCTTCTCTTTCTGCCTTTCCAATTGTTCTCGCAGTTCGCGCCACGCGGCCGGCTCGGTCGCGCTTGGGTCATTGTACGTCGCTTCAAGGATCGGGCGGATATCGGTCGGCATCGTGATGGTCGTTCTCTTGCGCCATTGCTGGAGAGAACGCAGTAGCACGTATGGCGCATAGACACGGGCACTCTTGCCGAGAGCTTGGCGAAGATCCTTCTCCGTGGCAGCGTTCAGTTGGTTATTCTGCAAAGGCGGCGTCTGAATCCAAACTTCCGGTTGTGTACATGGCCGGCTGCCGCGTTCGTGGCGCCAGAGCCTGCCGATCCGTTGCAGCAACATGTCGGTCGGAGCGAGATCGGTAATCAGCAGGTCGGCATCAATATCCACGCTTTGTTCCGCTACCTGCGTTGAGACTAGGACGCAACCCGCTGGCCGTTTGGTGGAATCTTTGCTCAGTCGGCTCATCCATTCCTCTTCGAGTTCCTCGCGCCTGAAGAACGGGAATCGAGAATGAAGCAGTGCGACAGGTGGGCCGCCTTGGAAATTGGCGCTTTGAATTGCACGATAGGTCTCCTGCGCCTCGTCCACCGTGTTGCGAATCCACAGCACACAAGCCCCACGTTGCGCTTGGGCTATCACGTCCTCCGCTGAGATAGAGCCGGTGACCGCGCGCACTACGATGGATTTTGGCGGCGGCGGAGTACAGGGTTGCTCGATCGATGAAGCGGCAATGCCGGAGACGAGCGGATACGCCGCGCTGATCGGTTGATCTTCGTTCAATCCGAGCAACTCACGGCGTCGCTTTTCCGTGAGCGTGGCCGACAAGATGATGACCGTGCATTGTAACTCGCGCAGCCGTTTCACCAGTGCGTCAATGAGTGTGCTGGTGTAAAGATCGTAGGTGTGAACTTCGTCGAGGATTACGAGCTTGCCCGCCAAGCCGAACTGTCGGACAAAGAAATGCTTCGCAGCCACAATCCCTAAAAGAGCTTGGTCAATGGTGCCAACACCGAACGGCGCGAGAAGCGCTCGCTTCGGTGATGCGAACCAAGATCGGCCGACCCGTACATGATCGGCAGCATCACGGTCCGGGCTGGCGGCGCGCAAGCGCAATGGTGGTGCAGTCTCAGTCAACCACGAGGCGCTGTGTGCCAGTCGCACCGGCTGCCTGCGCTTGCTTATTCGGTCGACGAACGGCTGCACCCGCTCATGGATGCGGTTGCTGGTGATCTGTGTCGGTAATCCGAAATACAGACCGCAACTCATGCCCTTTGCCATTATCTGGTAACCTGCTGCCAAAGCTGCTTCCGTCTTGCCGTAACCCATCGGGCCTTCGATTACATACACTCCGGGCTGGCTTACGAGTTTAGTTGTTACATTTTGGAGATTGTTCGCCGTGAAACCAGGAAACAACTGAGGGAATGAAAGCGATTTCCCGATACTGATGCGCTTCCATCCGTTGATTCGTAACGCAGCGGCGGCGCGCCGCCGTCGTTCCTTGATGTCCCATGTGGCGTCTTGCAGGAAATGGAATTCGTCCGAGCCAATCCAGTCTGCTACGCTTATTAATCCAGCGGTGAACCAAATAACGGCCTCGTCGCCAGGCCGGTCAGGCAGTGGCCCAAACTGCGCGATTAATTCTTTGGCCAATCTGCGCCGTTCATCCTCCCATCGTTGCCGTGAGAGCGCCCCCTTGAGCCTTCCATGATGCGCCCCTACGATGGCTGCCCAGTCATGTAGATGCGAAGCCCCCAACATCTCGCGCACCGTGAATTGGCTGACTTTGGCGTGGTCTTCTTCGTAAATTCCATACGGCAGAGGATAACGAACCAGCCAATCCGGGCACTTTTTCTGAAACCCCGGCGAGACTTTGCCGATATCGTGTAGGGCAGCGAGGGTGGCGGCGCCGCATGGCAACAGCGCTTTCAGTTGTGCGGGTAGTAATTCAATCAACGCTTCGGCGACACAACCGACATTCAAACAGTGATCTCGAACGTTGATACCGGGGATCTCTCGGCCTTGAGCATCTTTCGTCGTCTTTGCCCAGCAATCTTGATGGCGAGGCATTGGAAAGGTGATGTCCTCACGCTTGGTCCGATTCCTTGGTGCCGGCATAATTAACTTTGTCCCCATCTACTTACTGTTTTTGGACGGCATCATACCTGTTGACCGGGTGCTACGCAGAACGGACCTGGGACGGGAACGGTGACTTTTCGAAATATCTCACGATATGCCTGGCGATCAGATAGCATGGGGTTATTCCCGGCAAAACCCAAGTAGGGATGTGGCATCGGCAGCTCGCAACTGCAGAGCCGCCTTAATCACAATGGTTGCAGCAGCCTTCGCGTCAGATTCTGGATCATGGTGGCGGAGAGCAATCTTAAGTTGATTACAAACGTAATCGAGTTTCAGGCGGCTAAAACCGAACGCTTCTTTTGAAAGCAGCATGCTGCAAAGAAACGGATTCAAGCGATAACGAATGCGATAATGCCGCAGGCAGTCGGAGAGGACCGCCCTATCGAAGGTCGCGTTGTGGGCTACCAGGATTTCTGACCTCAGTTGGTCTCCAACAGCATCCCACAAATTGGAGAAAGTTGGAGCACCGCGCACGTCCTTCCAAGTAAGCCGGTGAACACGAGTAAAAACAAACCGGCGGGACGGCGGCCTGATCAGATACGACGTTGACGCGGTAAGATGACCATCGCGCACAAATGCCAGTCCGATGGCACAGGCGCTTGACGGATTCCGATTGGCGATCTCGAAATCCACGGCAACGAAGTCGAGTCCCATGACATGGCCTCCTTCCCTTTAGCGAAAGTACTGCCGGTGTGTTGTTCGTCTCCTTGCGTTTGAAAGCTACCAGCGTCAGCTATCAGTTCTCAGGTTCCGAACCAGCAACCAATGCGGAGTATGCAATCCTGAAATCTTCAGTACTCTCGCGCCCGTAACGTTACAACACGGGAATGACATCCGAGGTCACGGCGTAAAATTATTTTTTTGACATCTGGGGTCACGATCTTCGATTTAAGATCAGCCCGTTTAAGTCGTTCAAAGCGTTCAAGCGCTTCGCTCGGTTCAAAGCCTGACGGCGGTTCAAAAGTTCAATGTTCAAGGTTCAAAGTATTAAACCCGATGGGTCGTTTAGGTCGTTCAACCGCTTTCCTGGGTAAAGCCTCCAAGCGTTCAACCGCTGCGGTCCGTTCAAAGCTTTACAGCATTTCCCCGTATCCAGGCCGGTTGGCGCCCCGCGGCGTGCGTTACGTGATTGCTTTCAGCGTCCGTATCTCGCGGCCTTTTCGCTTACAATAAATCCGATCCGACGTCTCTTCGGCGTCGGAGAATTCATGAGCTCCCGAAGTGCATCAAAGACCACCTTAAATTGTGCGTCATACCTTTTTTCAAGATCGTCTAGTCTACGCGCGAGGTCTTTGTTAGAGGCGATCATCTCTCGTAACCGGACAAAGGCCCGCATGATCTCGATATTGACTTGAACGGCGCGCGTGCTTCGAAGGACACTGGAGAGCATAGCGACACCCTGCTCCGTAATACGTAAGGTCTAATCCGCCGACCACCCCCACTGACTTGAGGTCACAGGTTGTGACTTCAAGATGGCAAACTCTTTTGCCGTAAGCTGGAACATAAAATCATCAGGAAAACGTTCTTTGTTACGCTTTACAGCCTGGTTCAAAACTTTAGTCGGGACACCGTAAAGCTCGCTAACTCGGCATCGAGCATTACCTTGTATCCGCGAATCAAGAGAATCGAATGCTCGATTCGTTCCGGAGACAGAAGACTTGTTTTCACCGCCATGGCTTACCTTTAGACCTTTGAATCCAGTACCCTCTGCGCTTCGTCGCACACCCTCATGCGCAAACTTTCGGGGCTAATGACCTTCACCTGGCTGCCAAAGCTCAAGATCCATCTCACAAGCTCGTCCGTGTCCGCTACCTTGAGCACCATCCTTAGCCGCCGGTCTTTCATGGGAAATGTCTGTTGGCTGGAGTGCCAAAGTGTGTCTTTCACCCAGGCCGCGACTTTCTTCGAGAATAGAAGCTCGACATCGATCCGTCTTCCTCTCATGAGCATGAGCGCGTCTTGGACGTACTCCTCTACGTCGAAGCCGAGCGGCATTTGATACGGGTGGTCGGTCAGGGTGATGGATCGAACCCGCTCCACCGCGAACATTCTCACGTCTTTTCTGAGGTGGCAGTGCGCGATCAGATAGAGCCCACCGCCGGCGTACCACAGGCGATAGGGGTCCACTTCCCGCCGGCCGGTTGAGTTGCGCGAGGCGGAAAAGTAGCGGATCTGGGCAGTTCGGGTCTTATCGATGGCTTGGGTGATCAGGTCAACTGTGTTTTTGTACTGCTGATAGTTTTTGTGCGGCCCGAGCCCGATGGAAAACAGGTTATCGAGCGCGCGAACGTACTCGTGCCCCTGCGGCGGCAAGGCGCTTGCGACTTTGTTCAATGCGGAGTTGAGCGCCGACTGAATTTCCGTGCCCTGGAGCGGCTGGAGAAGTTTGCGACTGAAAGTCAGCGCCATAAGCTCTGTGGCGGAAAATCCGAGCGCGGGAATGTTGCGAAAACCTTCGATCAGCCGCCAACGCGTATGGCCATTACGCCGTTCAACTACCAGCGGGAAACCGACTGCCTCTAACGCCTCTAAATCACGCCGAACGGTGCGAACATTTTTTGGATAGTCGTCCGGAACGTTATCGACAAGCTCCCGGAGGCTTCTTCCTTGCGAGCCTTCCAGTTGACGCAATAAATACCACTGGCGGGTAATCTGATCGTTCCGTGGCATAGGACCCAATCGCGGGCACGTACCCTATCAAAATTACGTTTTTGATCAAGAATTTTTTGAAGAGGCGGAGGCCAGCCAGTTGCAAGCCGTTCAATTTAATACCGAGGCCCGTTCCAGTCGTTCAAGTCGTTCAACCGCTGCGCTCCCGTTCAAGTCGTTCGAGGTAACCTCTGGTTCCAGACGTTCCAGTCGTTGAAGGGGGTATCGGCGCGCCGTCGCGAGCATGGAGCAACCATTCTCAGGCGCTCTTCTCCCAAGTGCTCCATGAGCATCCGCCTAAAACTTGTTTCCATTGCGGGAGGCGTATCTCTCACCGATTCAACTCGCGGTAAAAGCGTCCGCATCAACGCCGCTGTCTCTTGTTCACTCGCGACGTCTGAAACAGGCCATCCCCTACTTCGATGGCCACCGTGGCATAATTGCATGTCGTCGATTTTCTGAATTCATCTGCAAGCATTTTTAGCCCCGCCTGCACGGTTTCACCCATGGTGTGAACCACTTTGACGGCGGCGACGGGATAGCCTTGTGCGCGGAGCAGATCCAGCGCCAAAGTGACAACTTGCGGTTCCGAACCAAGTGTTGCGATTAGAACCTGCTCACTCACCGTTTACAATCTGTGGCTACCGGACCTTTGCGTTATCTCTGCGACACCGCTTGCCTCTGCCTCAGAACAAGCTCTCCTTATACCACAGGCATTCGTCGAATCATGTCACATGTCGTTGAATTTTTTCTGGCAGACGACCCTATAGTTTGGCGTAAGATCTTAATGATTTCCCTAAATCGTCTTTGATTTCATTAACGAGGGACGGTGGTTCGAGCACTCTAGCCAGCGAGCCGAAGCCGACGGTCGGGTGGTTCAAAAAGTTCAAATCGTTCAACCGCTACGCTATTTAATACCGATGCCCGTTCCAGTCGTTCCACTTGACCTCACACCACATCTGGCCCGCTCCGGTTACAGTGTTTCCAATCGTTCCAGACGTTCAATCGCTGCGCGACACCCGTTCAGGTTTAAAATAGTTCAAGTCATTTAGGCGTTTGCCAAATCGTTTAACCACCTTGATTCCATTTTCGCGTAAGTTCGGCTGCCTTCCCAACAGATCGTTGTTCGTTTCATTTCTTTTTCGGCCTGTAGTCGTTGGGATCGAGGCAGGCGTCATAAGTCGCCCTGTCAATCTTAATCCATTCCGTTGCATTGATCCCTCGGCGATTTTCACTTGTCGGGCTGATAGGAAAAGCACAGGCCACCTTGATCCATCTTCCCTGCTCCATGGAAATAGCCTTCACCTCATCCGCGGCTTCCGAAAGGTCTTGATCCTGGCTGAATATCAATGCCACGTCATAGCGATTTTCACGAGCAAGTCGCACGATATCGAGAGCGATGCGAATATCGACGCCTTTTTCTTGGCCGACGAGAATCGTTGTGGCGCCACCATGGGGAAGCCGAACAGTTTGATTACGATAGCGAAGAGAGCGAGAGAAGGTCTGAATGCCTCGCGTTCCCATGACCGCCAACTTCGCTGTCCAAAAATGATTCCAGAAGGGGTTGTCGATTGGGTCGGGAATGCCGGTGTAGAAGAACGTCTCGGTCAGGCTCCAACCACGGGCGTCGGCAATGCATTCCGCCAGTGCTTTGGGATCGTAGCTTGGGTAGGGATAGCCGAAAGCTTTTTTCGAGGCGTAGAAAAGGTTCTGTCCGTCGATGAAAGCGACAGTTCGTTTGACGGCGGGTTCAGGAGGCATGTTCGCCTCCCCAGAAAAACAAAACCCCGCTGGAGGCCTTACGGCTGATCCAACGGGGAGTAAATACCACCGATAATCTAGCCTCAGAGAGAGTGCGTGTCAAGTGACTGAAAGTCTCCTTCAATCCGTGATTTCGCCAATTTTCTCGGATCGTCTTCTCAAGCTCTTCCGACTCTGAAAACTGCTTCGGCAGTGTCGCCGTCAGCCGCTGCATCTTCTCCTCCATGGCTCCGCCTCACCTATATAGCATGGGATTTTGCCATCTCAGGTCAGGGACGAGAGGGGTTTGAGAGCGGCCCCGGCTTCGGGCGCGAACGGACTTGAAACGGGTAGGGCTTGTGGCCCGCTGGAACCATTCATCACTCGACATTGAACCTTCGTCTCCCAATTGCGGTTGCCGCTATAACATTTAGGAATGACATCCGGGGTCATTTCATCTTACAATCGGAAACTTTTTGGCTTCTTTTTTCACCCTTTCCCTTTAATTCCTCGCACCTACTTTCCCTCCCGCGATGGCTTGGCGACCGGCCTCGGTCGTCCTGTACCGCTGTACGCGGCTTCTCGGCCTAGGGCCTTGGCTGCGACCTTAAGATTTTATTGTTGCGCCGTTCCTCATGCTGCCGCTCCCGCTCTGACGCCAGGGTCTGCGACCCGGAAGCGGAGCTCTTTTTCGTTTACACACACGAGAAACCGTTTGACCGGGTCGCCCGTCAGCAGCTTCAGCAAGCTGGCCCGCTGTCGCGCCGGCAGCTTCTTTAACTTGACAAGGGGGAGATCTGGCTGCTCGAGCAATTTAGCGTAGGAGAGGAACATGAGACGGAGGATCTGAGTACCCTGGGCATTGGTCCAGACCGTAATATTGTCATGCAGCTCGAATCCCCGCCTCGGCTTCTCGCCCGTCAAGCGGAAGTCCACATTCAGAATGTCGCCTTCGTCATCGTAAACCAGACGCAGTGATCCCATTTCTATCTCCTTTATCTCCGTGAAACTTGATAAGCTGTAAGGATAAAATTGTTCGCGGTCTGTTCTCCTTGATGCTCCTCGCGCCAAGCAAACTTTACGACCACAACCAGATGTGTGAATCCTTCCGGTAAGTCGCGGAACGTTTACTATACTTCTACTTCGTTGGGTCGAAAGGGTCCTGACGGCGTTGCCCTGTACGCACCGTCATTAGAACGTGCCGTCGATAGTTCATCATCTCCTCATGGGTTTCGATGATATGCTCCCATCGCTCATCCGTGAGATAAATTTCATTGCCCCACCTGCTGCTAACGCTCTCTCGAGCCATCCGAATCCGCCTTTACGAGTCTCTTCTACCTCACTCCTCGACCGCAGTACTGCCATTACCACCTGCCTACCCAATCGGTGCGTCAAACAACCGCGGGATCTCTTTTGCGTCGACAATGCACGTTGATAGGGAAACGGTTGATTCCCGTCGCGCGTTTGAACCATTCATCAAAGCGCGGCATCGGATGTTACGTTCAAATCGTTCAAAACGTTCAACCGCTGCACTCCGTTCAAGTGGTTCACAGATATCTACTTTGAAGCGTTCTGGTGAGTCCTTTGGACTGTCGCTTTGCTGCCGGTGGATTAAAACGCCAAATCTATGTATGGCATCCGTCTTTCTTACTCTCACGAGTGCTAGCTTACAACGCGAGAATGACATCGGAGGTCACACGGAAAAATATTTTTTGACATGTGGGGTCACGATCTTCTTTCGCCCTTCGAGCGGTTCAAGTCGTTCCAGTCGTTCAAAGAGCTGCCCTGAGCCCATCGAAGGATTCCATCGCTGCGCTTCGTTCAAAACCTTCCATGAGTCTTGGTCCCCGTCGTGCTTGGCTTCTTTCGAGGTTGCGGGTTATCTCCACTCTCGCGCCTGGCGAGCAAGTCGGCGGCCAGTTCTGGATGGGCCTTGCTCCATCGCGTAAACCACCTCCCGATTCCAAGAAAATCCACGTAGCGATGAAGCACCGAAGCGTCGAGAATCTTCATCCTGCCTTCCTCCACATCGCGCAGGCGGTACCGCGGCACGCCCATGGCCTTGGCTGCGGCTTTGAGGTCCAAGCCGTCTTTTTCCCGACGTTCTCGCAAACGAGTGGCGACGGCTTGGAAACGAATGGAGTCTTCTAGCTCCAGTTCGTCTCGTGACGAAAATTTTTCAAAAATGGAGCGCGTCGCTTTTGCGAGCGGGCGGGTTAGAAACTGGACCTCTTCCTCGGAAAGAATCCTGCGCATAAGACTCTGCATTTGCTTCTTAGATGGAAACGTCTCACTCATATAAGTCTTGCTACCTCTCGCCAGTGTCGAGCCCGCCATGAAAAACTTGTCAAACCCGAAACCCGCCAGGAATTCACTGTTTAAGAGTGGTCCGTGTCGTACTCTATTTTCATGGGGTTTTGTCCCTCCAATATGGTTTTTATGTCGGCGTCGTCCGCGCAGACATTACCCGGCCCGCTTATTTACTCCCGCTTCAGTCCCAACTCGGCCCACATCCAACCGAAATCGTAGGCGATCTCGCCGGCCCGGCGCTGACGCTCCGAGTAGCTCTCGAAATCTTTCAGCAGCGCAATCAGCTTCGGGCGCGCGGTCTTCAGCTTGGCCGCGCGGCGCGGCGTGCGGTTGCCGAGCGCGGGTACCTGCTCGTCCAGCCAATTACGATAATAGCGCTCGTAGAATTCGCTGAGTGTCTCAGGCTGTACCTCCACCGGACTCTCTGTAATCTCCGTTTCCTCGGCTGGCGCCGGTTCGCGCTTTAGTGCCTGGCTCACGTCCTGGTAGACGATCACCTTGAATTTAACCGATTGTTCGACCAGAGAGGGGAGAAAATCTCTTGCACGCTCCGCGCGGCCCTTGGAGGTTGTCTGCACGACCACTCGCCGATCCGCCACAATGAGGACTCCATGGCACCAATGAGACTCGCGAGAATCCTGGAGCCACGCATAACTGCCGTCGCCGTTCCTCACAAACTCGGGGCGAACCGCCAGGGCATTGTCAAGCGCGCGCCGATCCAGTAGATCAAATACCACGTCGGCGATTATGTACGGCTCCCCGTCTTCCACACAGATGATCTTTGGCGGGGGTGCAAGCACAACCAACTCAAGCCACCAATGATGAAAGAGCGGCACCATGTTTTTAAAAAATCGATGGTCCCCTTATCCCTAAACTGAGCGGTAAAGATCTGGTGTGTGCCGCAGAGAAGCTTTACAAGTTGCTCCTTGTCGGACGGCCAAAAGAGGTAGGGCGCTTCCTCGAAAACGGACTTTCCATCTGTTCGCTTCCCCACTCTTGCAACGAGCACGTCCCCGCTGACCAACCGCCGTGATGCCAGTCGTTCCACTACCCACAGCCGCTCCTCATCCCACAGGTCACGAAGACCAAGGCCTTGGTCCGGTTTGGTTTCTAGAACCTCGTAGAGCCTTAAATGAGTGTCCCGGGCAGCCTCGATATAGCTCCGCTCCCCAGGAGTCAACTCTTTTCCCTCTCGTTCAAGAAACGAATCCACCAGCGTCCGATTATCGTCTAAAAAGAGATCCAGCGTAAACCAAGTGATATACGCGATCTGGACCAGCTCAGAACGCATGACTTCGGATAAAGATTCATTCTTGTCGTCCAAAGCGCGTCGCCCCAGAAAATTTTGAAAGCCTTCTCGTGCGTCTCTTTGAACTCCGGCTGGGCGGAAAAGCGCACGAGCTTTGCCGCGGCACTGTCACGTTCGGCCATGGTGTATGTTTTCATTACGCCCCCGCTTTGGCGAAGCAGGAATTCTTGAATTCAAGCCTGCTGCCGCAGTGACATGGATCGTTTTTTCCGATTTGACTCACGAGTCTTTTATCCTTCTTCTAGGCTTGCCCGGATGCTAATTCACTACCCAATTAATTAGGCAGGGCGGTCTTCTTTGATCTCAGGAGCTGCGCTTCATACAGCCGCAGCCAGTCCTGCATCGGCACAAACTTTTCACTTTTCGCCTGCTCATCCCAAATAATCCATCCGCCGCATTTTTCTGAGAGGTACTTTAGCTGCTCGATCTCTTCGGGACTGCAAATACCTTCTCGCCTGCCCGTAACCACATCCCATAACGTGTACTCAAGGTTATGCATCCAGCCGGCACACCAGCACTCCTCGGATATGCTTGACATTACCTTTACAAGTAGCTTCGCGGTGATATTTTGCTCATCCATTGAGATTCCATCGGCACCCAAGAACGGCGAGTTCCGAGTTATTACCACATTTATTCGTCGAAGCGGATCGCCTCGGACTGTTTCAAACCGTGGCCGGTGAGATTGCAAACAACGAGTTTATCGGCGCCAATGACACCACCATCACGTAACTTCTTTGCAGCGGCAACTGAAGTCGCGGCAGCAGGCTTGGCGAAAATGCCCGCTAGGCTCGCGGTTAGAGCTTGCGCTTCAAGAATTTCTCCATCCGAAACTGCTACCGCGGTTCCATTCGATTCCCGCAACGCCTCAAGCGCGCGCCAGCCGAGCGAAACCGGATTGCCCACTTGTCATACAAGTGAAAACGGAAGGAGCGGAAAGTAAACAAATCTTCTCCCTCGTTCTAGCCAACCCAAACAACATCCAGGGCCTAGATTGGTCGCGGCGTCACGCTGTCGTCCGTCTGCGGTAATCAATGCGCTGACGCCGACAGACCCCGAAGCGGATCGAAACACTGCCAAGGAAGCTAGATGGATCGCATCTAATGTTCTCATCCGCGTTTTCTGAACAAGTTGTTCTCCCTGGCTGAGCACGGCGGTGCCGATATCCAGCAGCTTCCAATAGGGACGATCCTCCTGGATGCGGGCCAAAATTCTCGGCAGATCTTGAAGGTTAAGTTCGCCCGTGGAACGTTTTCTCATCAGGGCCGACATCAGCTCAACGGGGGTAAGAGCGGACGAAAGAAATGAATAAGTGCGCAATAGCGCGCGCGCCCTAGGCGAGCCTGCTTCCTGGACGTAGTTCTTGACCAAAACGCTCGTGTCAAAATAAGCCAAACTCATCGCTCGTCACGCTCCTCACTAATCGTCTGCGACATCGGCTTTCCTTTGATCCGAACCGGTGACCGCCAGACCGGCATCGGCTTTCCGCTTTTCACGCCAGATCGCAAAATCCCCTCCGCCTCCAATCGGCGGATGACGGCTTGTTCATCTTCTACGGGCTTCAGCGGTTTTATAACGGCGATGGGTTTCCCGCGCTCGGTCAAAACCACTTCCTTCCCGGCTTTCACCGCCTTGATAGCTTTAGCGAACTGCTGATTGGCCTCTCTTAATCCCATACGCATATTGGACCTCATATATTTGTAGCAATGTCACTACATAGCCTATACGCTTTAGCGCAAGTCGGCAAATTCACCCAAAAACGCCATAGCAACATAAGTCTCTTTCGTCTCCAGCAGCGGCTTGATGACGGCACAACTTAAATGATTCTGCTGAAAAAACACCATTCATCCTTCGAGAGCCTGCTATATTTTCGCGCTTCATTGAGCATCCTCGTCGGGTTCTCAGCTTCTATGGCTATGACATGGGACTTTGAAATATGACAGAAGCGGGCGTTCAACCTATCAGAGAATTAAGTCCTCAGTTATTTCTCGGAACGTTTGATTTGCTCGCGTAACGCCTCTAACGTCGGCGCGATCGGCGCGAACTCTTTCTCGTCGAAGCGAATCGCCTCGGGCTGCTTCAAACCGTGGCCCGTGAGATTGCAGACGACGAGTTCGTCCTGGCCAATCACTCCTGCATCGCGCATTTTCTTTGCCGCGGCGACGGAAGTCGCTGCTGCAGGTTCGGCGAAGATTCCGGCAAGGCTGGCCGTGACCGCTTGAGCTTCGAGAATCTCTGTATCACTTAGGGAAACCGCGGTTCCCCCCGACTCGCGCAGCGCCGCGAGGGCGCGCCCGCCGAGCGACACGGGATTGCCCACTTGAATACTCTCGGCGACGGTTTGGCGCGCAACCACCGGCTCGACATCGGTGAGCCCACGTTCGAATGCGGCGACAATCGGCGCGGCCGCCTCGCTCTGCGCTGCGACAAGTTTCGGCGCGCGATCGATCCAGCCAAGCGACAAAAATTCCTTGTATCCTTTCCACATCGCGTAAATGCCGGTGCCGCCTGCGGTCGGATGAATCACCCAATCAGGAATTTGTCCGTCGAGTTGATCGACCATTTCGTAGGCGTAAGATTTTTTCCCTTCGTCACGATACGGATTTGACGATAGACAATCGTACCAGCCGAATTCTTGCACTGCCGACTTGTAGAGCTTGGCTACTTCGTTATCGAAGTCGCCGTCGACGACAATCACCGTCGCGCCATAGGCGCGGGCCTGAACAATTTTCGACTCCGCCGTTCCCGATGGCACCATGACGATGCTTTTCAATCCGGCGGCAGCTGAATACGCGGCGACCGAAGCCGCAGCATTTCCCGTCGAAATTACCGTCGCGGTGGTAAAGCCAAGCTCCTTTGCGACCGAAATACCCACACTATTGCTGCGATCCTTTAATGAACCCGTCGGCAAAACCGTATCGTTTTTCAAATAGAGATGCGGAACACCAAGCCTTTCTCCGAGTCGCTTGGCGTATATCAGCGGCGTGTTTCCTTCACCCAGCGATACAATGGAGGATCGATTCGCGACCGGAAAGAAATCGAACCAGCGCCAGATCGATGGATCGCGGCTCTGCCGCATCGCCTCCAAGTCCGCCCGCGTGAGATCGCCGATTCCGACGTTGACTTCGAAAACACCCCCGCAATCCGGACATTGAAAAACCAGCCTGGAAGCTGGCTCATGCCCACACTTCGGACACCGAAGCTTGCTCACTAGTCCCATGGAATCTGTTTAACCCTGCGCGAGTTTCCGTGCATCGCCTCATACCGCGTCATGACCCAATACTCCACTAATCCAGTATTCCATTACTCCAGTTGCCTTCTCACCCCGTCCTGCGCTCGACCTCATTAAGTGATTTTTCTAGCTCCCCTTCCAAATCACCGACATCGAAACCCACGGAACGGGCGCCATCCAACGTGGCGATGCAGATCATGATCAAATCCAGGCACTCACGCGGCGGCGGCTGGTCGGGATGATCGTGAAGATGATGATCCACTCGCTGTTTGAGTGTGCGAAAATCTCGCAGACAAACAACCGGCGGTAAGTCTTGCACTGGACCGGAATTCTCGGTGGCCGGCGCAAAAGCGACACCGCCCGGATCGACCAGGGCAATCTGATTGCCGTTTTCGAACAAGAGAACGAGATAAGTATCGTTCGTCTCAGGATGAACTTTTTCTTCGAACGCCGTCATATCGCGCCACGGCAGATTCACACTCTTTCCCGACGCAACGTCAAGAAGAGCCGAAGTCTCTTCGTCGTAGAGCACGGCGTGTTGATGGCGCCCAATCCACTGACGTACGGACGACTTGGCTTGGTCGATATTCTCCATGAAGATACTCTACCATGCGCCGTCGCTCTTCCCAGCACTCCCATGAGGGTGTCCGGATTCGCCAGATTGATATTCTAGGGTTCCATAGTACCCTCGATCTCAAGGCACCGCGCCCATGCACCAACGAAAACGAAGTCAGCGATGAAAGGATCATATTCGGAAAAGAAAACGGTGCAGTGGCTGCTGTTGGCTTATTGTCTGTTCATTGTTTATGGCAGTTTCATTCCCTTTCACTTCAACTTCGATCCCACGTTCGTGCGCTGGCGCTGGTCGATATTTCTGACGGAGTCGATTCCCGGCCGCATGATGCGCGCCTCACTATCGGACGCACTCAGCAATATATTGCTCTTCGTGCCGTTCGGAATCCTGTGTGTATGGGTAGAGACGTCGAGCGATCAACGCCGACGAATGCTTGCTTCGACGTTACTTACGACCATTTACGGACTTCTGTTCGGTGTCCTTATTGAATCCGGCCAGACATTGTCGCCGTGGAGAAGTCCATCGCCTCTCGATGCGCTGTGCAACGGATTCGGTGCTTTATCCGGCGCTGTAGGGGGACTCTTCTTAGTCCGCACCTTTCGCGGATCTCCGCACCGCAGCTTGGTTCAAGTCCTGCGCCATCAGCCCTCGTTGCTTTTGCTGACCTATCTCTTGCTCGGAGTGTTCGCGGATTCGTATTACCCCTTCGAGGCAACCCTGGATCTATCCACGATCTGGCAGAACGTAAAACAGAGCCAATTCGTTCCGTTCACAACAGTTTTACATCGTTACTGGTTGGATCTCCTGATCGAAAAAGGAGCCATCTTTGCCGCTATTGGGTATTTCGCTTTAACCCTGCTGCGACAACGTTGGCACACTACTGGAGCCGGTCTGGCCTGGTTCTCATGCACCACTCTCGCCACCGGCATCGAAATTGGCAAATTATTCTTTGCCGGGCGGGCATTCTATTCGGAAAATATAATTCTAGCCTCCCTCGGCGCGCTCTTGGGAGTTACCCTGCTTCCAAGTCTCGCCGCTCGCATGTGGGTGAAGCGCCGTCGAGAAACGATTTGGTTCATTCTTGTGCTCGGCTTTTTAATCTCCTTTGAGCTTTCGCCGTTCGACTGGATAACCCTGAACGAACTGACCACGCGCTTCTCCCGGATCGAATGGCTTCCTTTCAAAGCTTACTATTCCTCCGAGCCGCTCATCGCGTTATTCGATCTCCAGAAAAAAATCTATTCGTTGATTCCCCTGGGCTTTGTGGTGATGTCGCTGGGGCCCGTTCAGCACACCGATTGGCCGCGTCGCAACGCGACGATACTGTGTATTGTCATCGCGGCAGCGATCGAACTGGCCCAGATAGCCGTACGATCTCGTACTCCGTCGAGCACTGACGTGCTTATTTTCACCGCCAGCGCTTGGGTCGGAATTGAGGTTTTCGAAGTTTGCCGATCTTTTCGAGCGAACAACGACGCCAGTCGGGAAGTCGTTTAACGGGAGGAGTTATGGCAAAAGATATGGTTCGCCATGTTTCCGTGCTATGGCATCTAACGGCCGTAAAGACGAGCATTATAACAGTCGCTCTAGGCTGCAATGGCAGCCGCGATCGAGTTCGCACTGTCGCTGCGCTTCCGGCAATGCGCTTGACATGTCCATCCCATCTCCGCTATTAGCCGCTTCCAACCCAGTCGGGCGCCCGGCCCTACATCTGAATAGGGAACGTAATTTTTCGTCTAAAACACCGAACCGGCGGAGAAAACCGCCGAATTAACAAGGAGGCTTCGATGAAAAAACTATTATTGGCATTGGCAATGTGGTTTGCCGTGACGGGCGTGGCCATCGCCGTGGTTAACATCAACACGGCGACGAAGGAGGAACTGACCACGCTCAAAGGCGTCGGCGAGAAGCGTGCCCAAGAGATCATTGATTATCGAAAGAAGAACGGAAACTTCAAATCAGTCGATGAACTTGAGAAAGTTCCGGGTGTGGGTCCTGGCCTTATGAAGCAGATTCGCTCTCAAGTCACAGTCACGGGAAAGACGAGCAGCGATAAGCCGTCGGATAAGGACACCAAAGGCAAAGGCCCTGAGGCAAAGACGACGGAGACGCCCAAAGGCGACGCCATGAAGTCGGATAAGGCCAAAGAAAAAGTCGCCGAAAAGTCCAAAGCAGACGAAAAGAAATAGTCGCCCCCCACCTCGGACAACCCCGTTCGCAGCCATGCGGCGGGGTTGTCTTTTCTTGCCCAATATTCACGCTCGATCAGTCTGAAAATCCTGCAGCATACTTAAAGGCTCTTCACGGTTTCCCTGATTGAGAGCGAAATCCGCGCGATGCAGCTTCGGTACTTTCCCTCTCCGCACTCAGTCCTCGTTACTCAGTCCTTGCCAAAGCAGTTCCGCCGGATGCTTGGCCTGCCTCCCCGCTAAGTGTTCGATCTGCTGCCTGCATGAGATTCCTGGCGCAACGATCTCGACGCCGGTGGCGGCGGCTTTGACTGCCGGCGCGAGGCGCCGGTTGCCGATCTTCGTCGATAGATCGTAGTGTTCTTTCTCGAAGCCGAAGGAGCCCGCCATGCCACAGCAGCCGGAGTCGACTTCGCTCACCTCGTAACCGGCAGCCTTGAGCACTGCGACCGTCGGCGCTGTGCCGACCAGCGCTCTCTGATGACAATGACCATGGAGTAGAGCTTTCTTGCCATTGCCCGAGGAATGGAGCGTGAGTCTCCCCTCCTTTTGCTCACGCACGACAAACTCTTCGAGCAGAAAACTGTTTTCGGCAACCTTCTTTGCTGCACTCGTGCGGATGAATTCGGGACATTCATCGCGCAGCGTCAACAAGCAAGAAGGCTCCAAACCGACGATCGGTGTTCCTTTTTCCGCGTACGGGGCAAGTTTTTCGACGTTCCAAGCTGAATTTTCTTTCGCCTGGCCGAGCATGCCTTTCGAGATCATCGGCCGCCCGCAGCATTTCTTGTCGATGAGCAGCACACGATATCCAGACTTCTCTAGAAAGCGCGTCGCCGCAACGGCAACGTTGGGCGTGTTGAAGTTGTTGAAGGTATCGTGAAACAACACGACGTCACCCTTCGAACCAACGCCTTCAGTCTTGTGATCACGAAACCAGTCTTCAAAAGTTTCCCTGGCAAATTGCGGTAGCGGGCGGCGGCGGTCGACGCCGGCAACGAGTTCCATCAGCCAGCGGTTCAGCGATGAATTGACGATCCAATTCGATATTGGCGCCAAGCTCGAACCGATGCGATTCAAGGTCGCGATGCCGCCGAACATTCTATTGCGCAGCGGCAGACCATTTGCGCGATGGTAGTGGTCCAGGAACTCATACTTGAGCTTCGCCATGTCGACGTTGGATGGGCACTCGGCCTTACACGCTTTGCATTCGAGGCAAAGATCCATCACCTCATACAACCGCTTGCCGGTGAATTCCTGCTGAGGAACCCTGCCGGAGATCACGTTTCTGAGCGCATTGGCGCGCCCGCGCGTGGAATGCTCTTCATCGAGAGTGCCCATGTAAGACGGGCACATCGTGCCGTCGAGTTTCTTGCGGCACTCGCCCATGCCGCTGCACATTTCGACGGCCCGCGCGAATCCTCCCTGCGCGCCGAAATCGAGGGTCGTGCGCGGCTCCCAGGTTTTGTATTGCGGGCTGATCTTGAGCGACTCGGTCATTGCCGGGGCGTCGACGATCTTGCCGGGATTCATGAGATTCTTCGGGTCGAAGGCGCGCTTGATGTGGCGGAACGCATCGTAGAGCGCTGGGCCGAATAGTTTGGCGTTGAAATGGCTTCGCGCCAACCCGTCACCATGTTCGCCAGACATGGCGCCGTTGAATTCGAGCACCAGATTGGCAATCGCATTGGCGATCGAAACCATCTTTTTAACTTCGCTCGGTTCCTTGAGATTGATGAGCGGGCGGATGTGCATACAGCCGACGGAGCAATGGCCGTAGTAGCCGGCGACGGCATCATGCCCCGTGACGATGGCGCGAAAGCGTTTGATGAACTCCGGCAGTTTGGACGGCTCCACCGCCGCGTCTTCAACAAAGGCGATGGGCTTTTTGTCCCCTTTGGTTCCGAGCAACAAACCCAACCCGGCCTTGCGCACGCCCCAGATCGCTTTCACTTCTTCCGGCTTGAATGCCAGCGTCGCGGCGTAGCCGATCTTCTCGCGTTTGCGCACCTCTTCGAGTTTGAGCACCTGTTCTCTGACTTCACCGTCCGTCTCGCCGGCGTACTCGACCATGAGCAGCGAGTCGGGATCGCCTTGCACGAAGCCGAGCTTTCTCGACTGCTCGATGTTGCCCCGGGCGAGATTGAGAATCATCCTATCGGTGGACTCCAGAGCATAGGGCGCAGTTTCCAAAATGACCTGCGCTGCCTCTAGCGCAGCAATGTCGTCATGAAAGTGAATGACGCCCATCGCCGTCCACTTGGGTTTTGGCACCAGACGCATTTTGGCCTCGACGATCGTCGCCAGCGTGCCCTCGGAGCCGACCAGCATGCGCGCGAGATTGAACGGCTGCGCCTTGATGAACTCGTCTAAATTATAACCGGACACCCGCCGCATGATTTTCGGATAGCGCGCGAGGATTTCGTTCTTATGCTGCCGCGCCAAGCGAGACACCTCGCGGTAAGCGCTGCCTTCAATCGAATCGGCCTTGCTTTTACTTTCCAGCGCAGCGGGCGAAAGGTCTTTCAACACGACTTCGCTGCCGTCGGCGAGCAAGACGGTCAGCTCAATGACGTGATCCA
This sequence comes from Binatia bacterium, assembly GCA_036000865.1. Lineage (GTDB taxonomy): Bacteria > Desulfobacterota > Binatia > UBA9968 > UBA9968 > DP-20. The sequence continues at coordinate 25,451 of DASYUV010000133.1, forward strand.
AAGTTTTGCCGTAAGTCAGCGAATGGGCGCCGGCGGAGTTGTTGCCGATCATCCCGCCAATCGTCGCGCGGTTGGAAGTCGAGGTGTCGGGACCAAATTGTAATCCCCTCCCACGGACGTAGGCGTTCAACTCGTCCTGAACCAAACCCGGTTGGACGCGGCACCACAGCTCTTCCGTGTTCACTTCCAAAACGTTTTGCATATATTTGGAAAAATCGAGCACGATGGAATGCCCCACGGTTTGCCCGGCCAGCGAAGTTCCGCCGCCGCGCGGCAAAACCGACACGTTCAACTTATTGGCGATCTCAATCACCGCCTGCACATCGCCTTTATGTCGAGGCACGACGACGCCGATGGGCTCGATCTGGTAAATCGAAGCGTCGGTCGAATAGAGCAAACGAGAGTAGCGGTCGAAATGAACGTCGCCTTCGATCCGTTTCCTAAGTTTCGCCTCGATCTCGAAATAGTCCCGACTTGGATTTGCACTCATCACGCCCCCCTTCAATCAGTAACGAGCCTATAACGGCATTGGAGGTTATCACAATATATGTTCGGCAAAAAAATATGATCGGAAGAGTAGATCAATCGCTACAGCTGACTGAGATTGCGAAGAGGTTCGGTTAAGCGAGGAGTCCATTAAACGCTTGGCGATGGCGAAAATAACACCTCGCTAAGTAGAGTCGATTCACCGCATTCCAAAGAGCCATTGTCCATATATGTCCAGAATTGCTACTCGTTGTCTGCGATTCCCTAAGATTCGATGCCCACCTAAACAATTATTTAGTCAAATTAATAGTTTAAAATTGGTGCGGAGCTTGGCATATGGGTTGCTCAATATCCCCGGCGGGCTATTGGGCGTAACGAAAATCATCCACGCATAACGGATCGCCTGTGGGCTACGATCCTTCGAACTTCGCGGGATCACACCTTGGACGGACTACCGATAAGTCCGATTGGTTCTCCCAGCCCGACTGCTTTGTTCATGGAAGATCACCGACCTTCCAGTGAATTCAACAGATCGAGACGAGGGAGCCCGATGACTGTCAATAATAAAAGATTGCCCATTCCCATCTTCCTCCGCCGGCTGTGGTCGGTGCTACCTCTGGGCCGTTCACTGCCGCAGGATGTGTGGTGTGCGCGGCACCGGTTTTTAACCGCGCTTGCCTGGTTCCATGCCTTCGTCATTGCCGTCATCGGTCCGATTGCAGGCTACACCTGGGAACTAAGTATCGCCGCCGCGTCCCGTGACGGTACCGTGCTTCACACGGTGCTCGAAGGGTTAATAATCGCTCTGTTCGCACTCGTAGGCTCGTCCGACTGGGGCAGCCGCACGTTTCGCGCTTCCGCAATCAGCTTCGGTCTGATCAGTTCGTCCGCGATTCTCGTGCACCTTTCCGGCGGCTATATTGAGCTTCATTTTCATTTTTTCGTTATGCTGGTTTTTTTGGCGCTTTATCAAGATTGGGTGCCGTATCTGCTCGCCATCGGGTACGTAGCGATCCACCACGGGATCGTCGGAACGCTCTGGCCCGAAGAAGTTTTTAACCATTCTGCGGCGCTGGACGCGCCCTGGACCTGGGCCGGAATCCACGCGTTTTTTATCTTGTTTCAGTGCGTCGGCAGCATCATCGCGTGGCGTTTCACGGAGAAAGCCGCCGCTCAAAACGAGCTGATTTTGAACTCCGTCGGCGAAGGCATTTATGGCTTGAACCGCGAAGGACGGGTGACCTTTGCCAATCCTGTCGCGGCGCAATCCTTCGGTGTCGAGATCCAGGAAATGATCGGCAGGCCGATCCAAGAACTGCTACAACCTGCCCAGGTCAACAGAACGGGATTCTCCGGCATTCACCCTACGTTCGCGGCGACGGGGCTACAATCGAGCCGCGAAGGTCAGGCATTGTTCTGGCGTAATGACGGCACCAGCTTTCCCGCCGAATACGTGATCAGTTCGATCGTCGAGCGCGGCGAGACGACCGGCGCCGTGGTAAGCTTCAGAGATGTCACGACGCGTGACCGCGTCGCCGAAGCGCTGCGCCGCAGTCAACAACAGTACCGCGAGCTGATCCACTCAATTGACGGCATCGTGTGGGAAGCCGATGCCAAAACATTTCGCTTCACATTCGTCAGCGACGATGCCGAGCGCATCTTGGGTTACCCGATGCAGAGCTGGATCGAAGAGCCTCGTTTCTGGTCCGATCATATTCATCCCGAGGACCGCGAGTGGGCCGTTCGCTACTGCGCCAAGGCCACCGAAGAAAAACAGCCGCACCGCTTCGAGTATCGAATGATTGCTGCTGACGGTCACGTCGTGTGGCTGGGAGACATAGTGTCCGTGATCGTCGAAAACGGCAAAGCGACCAGGCTGCGCGGCGTCATGATCGATATCACCCAGCGCCGCGAAGCCGAGGAACGGGCGCGACGCAACCATGATCGTATCCGCACCCTCCACGAAATCACCGCAGCCGCCAGCTCGAGTCTGGAGCTCGACGTCGTGCTCGAAGCGCTGATGGCGAAAATCGTCGACCTGCTGCCTTATGCGGCAGTGCAGATCTGGCTCAAAAACACCGATACCGGGAAATTGGAACGGACGACATGTTTGAATATCGACCGAGACGAATGGCTGCGCCGCGAGCTGAAACAGCTTCCCTTGCTGGTTAGAATCGCGGTGGAAAGCAAAATTTTCGTCGTCTCCAACAACGTGCAAACCGATCCGAGAATTCTCGACCGCGAGTTCTACCGGAAGCAAGGCGTGGTCGCCTACCTCGGCATCCCCTTCGTCGTCAAGGATGAAGTCCTGGGAGTCTTGGTTCTGCTGACGCGAGAACAGCACGAATTCGCTTCCGAAGAAATCGAATTTTTGACCGCGCTGGCGAGCCAGGCTGCGATGGCCATTCACAAGTCTCAGCTTTATGCGCAGATCAAATCTCAGGCCGACGAGCTGGAAAGAGCCAATCGAGAAATATGCGATTTTACCGCCATGATTGCCCATGATTTGCGCTCGCCGCTGACTCAGGTGATGGGTGTGAGCGAATTGATGACCGACAGCGTATTCGGTCCGGTCACCGACGACCAGAAGAAATGGCTCGGCAAAGTCGTCGAAACCGTGCGTCAATTGGTCGGCCTGGTGAACGATTTCCTCGACGTGTCAAAGCTCGAGGCGGGGCGTATCGATCTGAACTTGGAGCCGATTGAGGTTGAAGAGCTCTTCGATGCCGTGCTTGATAATTATCAAATCGTCGCCAAAGACCGAGAAATCTTGTTGCGCAAAAAAGTCGGCGCGACGCCTCAACCGATTCGCGGCGATCGACGTCGCCTGGAACAAGTTCTCGGCAATTTGGTCAGTAACGCGTTAAAATTTACCCCGGCTGACGGCGAAGTCGAATTGGGCGCGGATTGGAGCCACGCCGAGACTACCATGTGGGTAAAAGACACGGGCACCGGCATCGCGCCCGAGGAGATCGGCAACCTCTTCGAGAAATATAAACAGACCGCAAGCGGAAGAACTTCTGAACACAAGGGCACGGGATTAGGGCTGGCGATCTGTAAAATGATCGTGCAGGCGCACGGCGGCAAGATCTGGGCGGAAAGCCGGCCGGATGAGGGAGCTAAGTTTGCCTTCACCTTGCCGGTCAATCTTAATTCTTAGGCTGCATCCCTAATCGTCTTCTAGGCGCAGTTCCCCGTGGAGAATTCCAATGCTATCGATGGATACTTCGGTCAGGTCGCCACTGCGCGAGCCGATAGGCCAACTGTTAAACCTTAAGATCTCTGTACCCGTGGAGCATAGTATCCTCCGTAGTTGTCATGCTTACTGGCTACTGCCCACTGCTAGTCGTTTTCCAGGGCCGCCCGTGCCTGATCGAAAATGCTTTGGAACATCGGCTTGGTTAGTTTACCGGTAAACGTGTTTTGTTGGCTTGGGTGATAAGAGCAGATCAGCCGGATGCCATCCGGCAAAAGGATCGTCACGCCGTGCCCGAACTTGGGACGAGGCTTAGGAATCGCCCCGCCGTTTTCCTCGTACGCCGAAAGAAACGCATCGAAGGCGATCTTGCCGAGCGCAATCACGACCCTGGCCTGCTTGAACAGTTTGAGCTCGCTAACCAAATACGATCGGCACCGTTTAAATTCAATAAGATTGGGCTTATTTCCGGGCGGAGCGCAACGCACGGCCGCCGTAATGTAACAATCCTTAAGTTTTTGGCCGTCCTTGCGATTATTAGAGTAAGGCTGACGCGCAAAGCCAGCGCTATGGAGTGCCCCATAGAGCCAATCGCCGCTGCGGTCGCCGGTAAACATTCGACCCGTGCGATTTCCACCGTGGGCTGCCGGAGCAAGCCCAACGATCAACACGCGGGCCATTGGGTCGCCAAATCCGGGCAGGGGTTTTGCCCAATAGTCGTTGCCCAAAAAACGCCGCGGCGGATTCTCGGCGCAGGCTTCGCGCCAGCGAATCAGACGCGGACAGCGCCGGCAGTTGACGATGGCGCTGTTGAGTTCATGAAGGCTTTTCATTCCAATGGTCGATTAGTAACTTGAAGCATGAAAAAGGACACGTGAATTTATACCTCATAGCGTTTTGAAATGGAAATTTGCGGTTCACGGGAAGCATTGTACAATTTAGTCGCAAGTCGCTCTCGTAGATAGGCTAACTTCTATGTCGGTGGTTAAAAGTAACGCTGACGTCCGAATCCTGTATGTAGAAGACGATCTGGCGTCCGGCCGGCTCGTCCAGTCCATCGCTGAAACCGTAGGCTACGCGGTCGACGTTGTTACCACCGGTAGCGAATTTCTATCGTCTCTGACAACGACCAAACCCGATCTGCTGTTAGTCGACCTGCACCTCCCTGATGCCTCCGGTCTGGAACTCCTGGCCAAGGCGCGTCTGCGCTTGCCAGAGTCGCCGATTATCGTCGTCACGGCTTCAAATGCTATCGAAGATGCCGTGAAGGCGCTCAAGGGCGGGGCGACTGATTATCTGACCAAACCAGTGGATCATCAGCGTTTGATCGTTTCATTGACCAACGCCGTGAAAATGGCGCGTCAGCACCAGGATCTCAATAAGCTGCGAACGGAAATCCGCTACACCTATAAATTGGAGCATGTGATCGGCACATCGAGCGCCATGGAGCAGGTTCGAGACATGATCCGCCACGCCGCGCAGACCGACGCCACCGTTCTGATCAGCGGCGAAAGTGGTACGGGCAAGGAACTCGTCGCGAAGGCGCTCCATTACGCCAGCCGGCGGGCTGCCAAGCCGTTCGTCGACGTCAACTGCGCTGCAATGACGGAGACGCTCATCGAGAGCGAGCTCTTCGGACATGAGAAAGGCTCGTTCACCAGTGCTTTTGCGCGCCGCCGCGGCAAGTTCGAGCAAGCCCACGGCGGTTCGTTTTTTCTCGACGAGATAGGCGATATGCCTCTCGTAACCCAGGCGAAGATGTTACGGGTATTGCAGGAACGGTCCTTCCAACGCGTCGGCGGGGAAGAAAAAATTAACGTCGACGTGCGAGTCATTTGCGCGACCAACCAAAATCTTGAAAATTGCGTTGAGGCCGGCACTTTTCGCCTGGACCTTTTTTATCGAATCAACCCTTTGATGATTGAAGTGCCACCTTTACGAGAACGGCCCAGTGATATTCCCGAGCTCGTGAACCACTTTTTAAACGCGGCGAGCCAAGTGGGCAACACCCATGTGCGCAGCGTCTCCGACGAGGCGAGGATCGCTCTCCAACAACATAGCTGGCCGGGCAATGTTCGCGAGCTGCAGAATGCTATCGAGCGGGCGTACACGGTATGTCACGAAGACGAAATTCAACTTTCTCATTTGCCGGCCGCGGTTTTGCGCAGGGCTCCGGTGCCGCGACCGCCGAGTGGAAGTGAAACTAGCGACAACAGGAATCTAGTGGAGAAAACCGAGCAATACGAGCGGTCCATAATCATGGCCGAACTTGCCAAGTGTGAATGGAACAAAACGAAAGCCGCTCTCGCCCTCGGAGTAACGAGGCGCATCCTGTCCTATAAGATGCAGACTCTCGGCATCGATAAGCCGGTGCCGATAGTTTACAATTCTTAACCGATCTTGGTTCTCCCGATAAGCGCAGGCGAAGACATTTTTTTATAAGAAAAGCACCACGTCATCCATATTTGATTTGGACTGCTCCCCTTTTCTGTGACCCCACGCAACGTCTGGCCATTTCTTGGGCGCCAGTAAAATCGCCGCTGTGAGCGAATACGGGAAAATGCTTGACCTTCACGGCAACATTGCCGCTGACGCCCCAAGTATCATCCGACCCCGCGATCGTAGCGTAATTTTTCGCGCATGCGCCGCTGACGCCCGAGCGGTAGACGAGCTGCCGGGTTACGATCAACGCTTGAACGTTTGAAGCGAGCGAAGAGCCTATCGTCAATGCCCGTTTTTAATCCCTTAATCTCGGGCTTGGCGGACGCATTAATGAAAAACAATTTGACGATGCAAGATTCGAAGCCCGAACAGGACGAACCAATCCGATCCTACGAAGTTCACTTCAAGATTCCCCGCTGCCTGACTAGCTAGTTACCCCGAACCGGACGACTACATATTAGAGATTTTTGGTGAGATCTCCTGCCTAGACCTTTTCAGTTTCCCCGTCCAACGTAGATATCCTGGCTGAGTTGCGCGAGGCGCTAGCGAGATATCCCCTTCAACATGAGTTCGAACGCGTTGAGCGTTCCGGCGATAATCCGAACGACCACGGTCGACTGGCTGTAAGTAATTCGCGACACATTGTGCGCGATCTCTGCACACTTCGCTAATCGCTGGCATGCTTTCCAGACCGGTTATCTACGACTCTGAGGGCGTGAAACCGAGCTGCGAATTATTTTCTACATAATGTCTTAGGGTGCCGGAATTCATTGCCGCCGGGGTTGCAAGGACGAGATCCGATTTATCTTTTCTCCGATCATCCACTTCTCTTGATTATGCAGAACCGAGACAGGGAAGGCTAGTCCGGCGACCCGCCAAAATAGCCGTAGAAATTCAGACCCCAGTTCTCGAGCATTCCTGGCGATCTCCTAACGAAATCGATCACATGAATCACGTGGATGATGAAGGTTTTGCCCCGACTTATGTATACCAGCCGAAAGCCCCAATTAAACTTCGAAGATAAGAACGAGCGTTCACCAAAAAACATTATCGCCTTCATCAAACCTCGGCGCATCGAACGCAACTGAAGCCAAATGTTTAGAGCGATCGACACGCACCTGTGTTGCTCGTACACACGCTTAATGAGTCAGACAAATCATCGACGGAAAGTTGAGACGGCTACTTGGCCTCTTATTTGCTCCCGTCAATGAACAAACTTTGAAGGAGGTTAAAACAAAATGGATGCGTTGGAACTTCTCAAACAAGACCATCAGAAAGTGAAAGGATTATTCAAGGAGACAGAAGGAGCGGAAAACTCAAGAAAGAAACAACTCTTTGATCAGATCGACACAGAACTGGAGATTCACGCGCACATAGAAGAAACCGTCTTTTATCCGGCAATCGAGAAGCACGAAGAGCTGAAGGATATGGTAGCTGAAGCTCGCGACGAACATGCAGAAGTAAAGACGCTGCTTCAGGAAATCGAACAGCTGGGTTCGGATGTGGAAGGGTTTGATTCCACATTGACGGAGTTAATTGACAGCGTCGAACATCACATCGAGGAAGAGGAAGGCGAGATGTTCGAAAAAGTCCGTGAACTTTTCAATGATGAGGCGCTCGAACACCTAGGTAAGGAATTGGAAATGGCTAAGGGTAAACAACATCGCGAAGCAGAGTTAAACGCGACTACCGAGTGAACCAGTAAACGCGAAAAGATGTAGGACGAAGAATGAATAATCGCAGCTCGCCGAACTCTCCACGAGAAGCGACCTAGATATGAGAAATTTTTTTTAATATCCATCTCGCCTTTAGGACCAGGGTTGTTCGGTGGTGTTTGAATCGTTTGTAAATTAGGCGCCGCCGGCATGGCATGTTAGTTGCGCGATGGGATTGAGATTTAAACAAGGAGGCTGAATGAAAAGTATCACACTATTGCTGCTTTCAATGGTCCTGATCGTCGGTTGTTCGAAGAATCGGTCTGAGGACAAACAAGTTTCTCAAACCGCCGTAGAGCCGGACAACTCCGGCCGCAATGTTCGAGACCGTGACGACCAGAGCAAGACTACGGGAGATCAGTCCGAGAACGAGGCAGACCGGACGATCACTCAGAACATAAGACAGGCCGTTACCGCGGACGACTCTCTTTCCACTAACGCGAAGAACGTGAAGATTATCACCAACGATGGAACGGTTACGCTGCGGGGACCCGTCAAGAGCGAGAAGGAGAAAGCTGAGATCGAAGCGAAAGTGAAACAGATCGCTGGTGTAAAGAGAGTGGATAATCAATTAGAGGTCGCAAGCTAAGCTAAAGGAGACAATTATGGCTAAAGCAGTTTTCGGTTTGGTTGACAATGAAGGTCAAGCGGAAAGGATCGTCGATAACCTTAAGGCTGCCGGGTTTTCCAATAATGATATTTCGGTCTTGTTCCCCGATAAATCGGGAACCCGAGATTTTGCACACGAACAACATACCAAGGCCCCTGAAGGCGCCGCGGCAGGTGCAGGTACCGGTGGAGTCTTGGGGGGAGTATTCGGTTGGCTTGTGGGCATCGGCTCCTTGGCTATCCCCGGCGTCGGACCATTTATCGCCGCCGGACCGATCATGGCCGCGCTGGCGGGAGCCGGTGTCGGCGCCGCCGTTGGCGGGCTTTCGGGTGCCTTAATCGGATTGGGTATTCCGGAGTATGAAGCCAAGCAGTACGAGGGAAAAATCAAACAGGGAAACATTCTAATTTCCGTGCACTCAGAAAACAGTGATGAAAGGGATCGCGCGAAGGATATTTTCGAGCGGGCCGGCGCGCACGATATCTCCTCCACGGGAGAAGAAAGCGTTCCCGACAAAGACAAGTCCAGACCAGCCGCAGGATTTCGGGAACGCTGATAGCCCGCAGTGGAACAAGGAGCAGCTATGAAGATCTTGAGAAATCAGAAAGGGAAAGTAGGATGGATACTGCTCTGGGCGTTGGGTATTCCCATTCCTATTTTGTTCATTCTCTTTGTGATGCGTGGCTGTACATAAACCAAGTGAGACAACTAAAGGGAGGGCTTCACTATGAGACCATTGAGAAAGTTTCTAGTGTTGATGTTGTCCGTCCTTTCACTGGCCGGTTGCCAGGCTATGACGGGGAAAACCGCCGGGCAAAATGTTGATGACGCAGCCCTTACGAGTTCAGTCAAGACGAAGTTAGCGGCGGATAAACTCTCGAGTCTCACACGGATCGACGTCGATACGAACAACGGCACTGTTTATTCAAACGGCGTAGTCGAGTCTTCTGATCAAAGGGCACGAGCTCAGGAGCTTGCTTCACAGGTAAGTGGCGTCAATAAAGTTGTGAATAATCTCCAAGTCCGAAAGAAGTAAAGGTGAATAGTCGATCGGCGCAATTGACCGGCGAGATTTCGTCAGGCGGAACGCTGGGGCAGAACAATAAGGAAAGAAAATGAAGAACGAACAATTAGATCAGCTTCTCTACGAAGCCTTAGAAACCGAGATGGGCGGGGTGCAGGTCTATAAAACGGCGATACGTTGCGCGGTCAACGAGGATCTTAAGGAAGAATGGGAAGAGTACCTGGAGCAGACGCAAAAGCATGAGCAAATCGTCCGGGAACTCCTCGGTAAGTTCAGCCTCGATCCCGATACAGACACTCCAGGACGCAAGATCGTGCGACATATTGGTCAGTCTCTAGTGAAGGCCATGGAAATGGCTTTGGAATCCGGCAAGCCGGAAGCCGCTCAGATCGTGGCGGCGGAATGCGTGGTCGAAGCGGAGACCAAAGACCACTCGAACTGGGAGCTTATCGCCCAGGTCGGCGAAAAAACCAAAGGAGAAGATGGCAAAACTCTAAAGGAAGCATACGAACAGGTAGAAGAGGAAGAAGACGAGCATCTATATCACAATACCGGATGGGCCCGGGAGTTATGGATAGAGTCGCTGGGGTTGCCCGCTGTGATCCCTCCTCCCGAAGAGGAAAAGGACGTTAAGACGGCAATCGGCGCCGCCCGTGCCAACCAAAGCCGTAAGGAGATGCTCTAGGATCGCGTGTTATTACTCGACAGTTAGATGGGCGGCGGTTGAACAAGACCCGTTGAAAGACATGTAACTGGAGGAAAAATGCCCGAAACATATTTTACATTATCGGTGTCATTGTAGTCGTTTTATTTGTTGTCGGATATTTGGGGTTGCGATAGTTTCGATTCCTTCGAGAAAGCGCCGAGATCGAACTCGCCGTGAGCAATCAGGAAGAGCGGGCAGATGATTCTCCTTCAAAGAGAGCTGCAACTGCCGAAAACAAGGGTAGCGATCATGTCACAAAAACTATTGATGATATTCTTAAGTTAGAGTCTCACGAGAGGACGCTGAGTGAGTGCATCGCCGAAGGAATCGCAACTTTCACCGGCAGCATGTTATTCATATGGCTGCACGTAGTTTGGTTTGCGCTATGGATTGTCTTTAATATTCCCTGGCTGGGTTTTCAGCCGATCGATCCATTTCCATTTACACTTCTGACGATGATCGTTTCACTCGAGGCGATCTTTCTTTCGGCTTTCATTCTCATGTCGGAAAACAGGCAGGGCCGGCTGGCTGATCGCAGGGCAAGAGTGAATTTGCAAGTTGATATGATCGCTGAGCGCGAGATTACAAAACTAATGGAGCTGGTTGTAGACATACATGCCCATCTGAAAATTCGGCGGCCAATGGATCTCGAATTGGACAATATGCAGAAAGCGACCAATATCGAACATCTAACCGAGGCCGCCCAAACGGCCGAAGCCCAAAACACCGGCAATTCCGAAGAACCCGTCGATCGTTAATTTTATAATCCTTAACTTAAGAGGTGCTCTATGCAGTGACATCGATCAGCAATAATGCCGTATCGGACTTGTCGGGCGCATGGTTCAACCGATCTAGATAATGGTTTCTATTTGTCTGCATGTAAGTTTAGGGGCTCCCTGTCAGTACACGGAACAATGCCGGCATGCTACAGCATAAACGTGAGAAGAACTCCCGCTTATGGCTGGCGATCCGATCCCACAACCGAGATAAACCAGCCTTAAATGCGCCGGGTTTACGATTTGTCGGTGCTGATTAGATCTTCGAGAGCTTTTATAACGTCATCGAGAATATACGGTTTATCAACCACATGGCTGATGCCGGCGCTTTGCATGTTGTTCTGCAGATCTGGTTCCAAGTAACCGCTGGCGATAACCACCCTCACGTTCGGGTTCTCCCTTTTCATCTGGAGGAAAATCTCCCAACCGGAAACTCTGGGAAGGCCGATATCCAACAGCACAGCATCGATCTCGTGCTTATGGCGCCGAAAGATTTCGAGTGCGCTTTCGCCATCCGACGCGGCAAAAACGTGATAACCTTGCCGCGACAAAACGTTTTGCAAAAGCGAAAGCATCGGCTGTTCATCTTCCACCAACAGGACAGTCCCACAACCGTTGGCTAGTTTGACTGGTAAGGAAGGACCTTCTGAAACTTCCGTTGGACTTTCGTCGTCCTCAGAAGAAGGGACCGGCAGGTACAACCGAAAAGTCGTCCCATACATGGGTTGACTCTCTACACAGATAGCACCGCCGTGGCTTGCCACGATGCCGTAGGCGACTGAAAGACCGAGACCTGTTCCACTGCCGGGTCCCTTTGTCGTAAAGAAAGGTTCAAAGATGCGCTTTTGGATGGTTTCATCCATTCCAACACCGGTATCGGAAACCTCGATGCACACGAACTCCTCTGCGTTGGCTTTGTCGAAGGTCTTAATGTTCTCGCCGTGCTCGACATGGGTTCGAACCGTAAGCTTTCCACCTTGCGGCATTGCATCACGCGCATTGATGCAAAGGTTCAATAGCACCTGAGTGATCTGATTCGTGTCGACCCGTACGGAAGGAAGATTGCGACCGGGTTTCACGATCAGCTCGATGGTTTTTGGGATGGTTTGTTTAAGCAAGCCCATCAGACCATCAATAACGGTCTGGAGATCGGTCAGTGTCAGCTTCGGCTCGGTTTTTCGAGCGACTGTCAGCAGCTGTCGAACCAAAACAACCCCCCGTTTGACGGCGTCCTGGATGACTGTGGCGCCCTCAGCGATCGTTTCCGTCTGAGCGGCCGGTTCACTGAGATCATAAGTGTAGCCCTGAATGATGTTCAGGAGATCTGGTCGCGAAGCCACCTTCGAGAGCGTCCCGAGTACGGGCTACGAAATCGTCGAAACCTTTCCTTCCGTGCAGAGGGGCGTGCGACATCTCATGATCTCTGTTGACGCCGTCGACTTTCACATTCACGGCATCGTGCTAACATAAACACAAAGACGGTTGCTAAGATTGGGCCTCGCCCGATCGAACGCAAGGCTGCCGAATTTTGCCGCTGCCGAAGCCAATCGAAGGAGGCGAATATGAACGAAGCTGAATTTCGCATTGAACGCGATTCGATGGGCGAAGTAAGTGTTCCGAAGCAGGCCTACTACGGCGCGCAAACCCAGCGCGCCGTAGAAAACTTTCCGATCAGCGGCATCGGCTTTCCTGCGAGATTCATTCGCGCTCTAGCGATCATCAAACACGCGGCCGCCTCGATCAACCAAGAGTTGGGGCTGCTCGACTCGAAAATCGCTGACGTGATTCGCGCTGCGGCAAGCGACGTCATGGACGGAAAACTAGATAAGGAATTCGTCGTGGATATTTTTCAGACCGGATCCGGGACTTCCACCAACATGAACGCCAACGAAGTGATCGCCAACCGGGCGTTGGAGCTTCTCGACAAAGAGAGAGGAAGCAAGGAGGTCCATCCGAACGATCACGTCAATATGAGCCAGTCGAGCAATGACGTGATTCCGACAGCGATTCACGTCTCCGCGCTGGAAGCGATCCAGCGGGAACTGCTGCCTGCCCTTCAAGGATTGCACCAAGCGCTCACCGCAAAGACTAAAGAGTTTGATCGGATTGTGAAAATCGGCCGCACTCATCTCGCCGACGCAACGCCGATTCGCTTGGGCCAAGAATTTAGCGGCTATGCTCGTCAGATCGAGCTCAGCATCGAGCGCGTCGGAGCTGCTGCCAGCGGTCTGGAGGAACTGGCTCTGGGCGGAACAGCGGTAGGCACAGGAATCAACACTCACCCCGAATTTCCTTCCAGGACCATCAAGAAGATCTCTCAAATGACCGAACTACCCTTTCGCGAGGCCAAAAACCATTTTGAAGCGCAGGCAGCCAAGGACGCGGTAGTCCAAGTGAGCGGCAGCCTGAAGACGATGGCCGTAAGCTTGACTAAGATCGCCAACGATCTGAGGTGGTTGTCCTCCGGTCCGCGCTGCGGCATCGGCGAGATCGGCCTGCCGGATACCCAACCAGGATCCTCGATTATGCCCGGCAAGGTGAATCCGGTGATGTGCGAGTCGGTGTTGCAGGTAGCCGCCCATGTGATTGGCTGCGACGCGACGATAACCCTTTGCGGGCAGGCTGGCAATTTCGAGTTGAACGTGATGATGCCGGTTATGGCGCTTCGGCTTCTCGAGGCGATCACCTTCAGTGCCAGTGTGGTGAAAGCCTTTACCGAGAAATGCGTCGTGGGAATCGAAGCGAATCAAGAGCGTTGCCAGGAGATGATCGAAAAGAGCCTGGCGATGGTTACCGCCCTCGCGCCGGTGATCGGCTACGATGCCGCAGCCAAGATCGCCAAAGAATCCTACGCTACCGGAAAGTCTGTAAGAGAAGTCGCGCGCGCCCATAATGTTCTACCGCCCGACCAGCTCGCCAAAATCTTGGACCCGTGGCGGATGACCGAACCGGGAATCCCCGAAAAAGAATAAATCAGTCGGCAGCTCGCAGTGAGCAGTCGGCAGCTACATACGGCCTCCTGCTCTCTGCGTTCCCACACATTAACCTTTGTTGACGCACTCATAGGCGTCTGTTATAAAAACATCACTCACACAGAGGCGGATGTTGCATGCAAGAATTTGACGTCGTCGTCATTGGTGGCGGAGTTTCAGGACTAAGAGCAGCCGTTGCGGCGAAGCGCGCAGGCGCTTCGGTGGCGCTCATTTCTAAGACTCATCCTCTCAGATCCAACTCGGCACTCGCTCAAGGCGGAATCAACGCTCCGCTTGGGAAAGATGACTCGCCAGAAAGTTTTACCGAGGACACGCTGGCGGCCGGCGACGGTTTGTGCGAGCGTTCCGTGGTTCAGAGCTTCGCCCAAGAAGCAGCGAAGGAAGTTCTATGGCTCGAACAAATGGGCGTGCCTTTTAACCGCGACAAAGATGGACGCCTCGATCGTCGTCGATTCGGTTCGAATAGCCTGAGCCGCAGCTGCTACACCGATGACCGCACCGGCCATATCGTTCTCAACGTGCTCTATGAACAGTTTCAGCGCCTCGCCATTCCTGCATTCGAAGAGTGGTTCGTGACTTCCTTGGCCGTTGACGGAGAAACTTGCGTTGGCGCTACCGCACTCGGTCTCAGATCTGGAAAACTCGACTCCTTTGCGGCGCGCGCAGTGGTTCTCGCTACCGGTGGATTGACACGAATGTACCTTCCTTCGACCGTTTCCATCGGTACGACCGGTGACGGTCAAGCCTTGGCTTACCTGTCTGGCGCTCGTTTGATGGACATGGAAATGGTCCAATTTCACCCGACCGTGTTTCCCAAGGGACAGGGGCTCCTGATTACCGAGGCGACTCTCGGAAGCGGCGCGCAGATCGTTAACCAGCAAGGCGCAGCGATCCAAGTCGCCAAGGACGCGCCGAGGAGTAAACTCTGCCTGTCAATTTCTCAGGCGGCACAAAACGGCGCTGGCTCTGCATTCCTCGATCTCAAGCCGATTGGCAAGGAAAAAATCCTGTCGTCCTTCCCCCAGACTCACGAGTTGCTCCGATCGGTCGCCGGCCTGGATTGCACCAAAGACTTAGTTCCCATCCATCCCGTCGCGCATCGTCCGATGGGAGGCATCGAAGCTAAATCGACCGGTGAAACATCGATTGCAGGATTGTTCGCGGTTGGCGAATGCGCATGCAATGGCCTCAATGGCGCAGGGCGCTTGGCGGGCAATACTCTCGCTGAGGCGGTCGTGTTCGGCAAGAAAGTCGGAGACGCTGCAGCTGCGTACGCCAAATCCGCCGCTAAGAAAACCTTTCCCGCGGTGAAGCTTGCCGACGAAGAGAAAAGGATTGCCGCGCTGACCTCTGGAGATTCGTCCCAGGATTCCTTGGACCAGCTTCACGCCGATCTCGGCCGTCTGATGAACGAAAAAGTCGGGCTCGTTCGCAACGCCGGGGGATTGCAGGAGGCGCTGGACGGTATCAAGAAGTTAAAAGAGCGGCACCAAAAGATGAAGGTTCGAAACCCGGGGAAAATTTACAATTATGCTCTGACGACCCATCTTGAAGTCGGCTCGATGCTCACACTTGCGGAGGTCATAGCACGCTCCGCACAGGCACGAACGGAGAGCCGTGGCGCCCATTGTCGAAAGGATTTTCCGGCTGCGGATGACGTCAACTGGAAGAACCATACCATTGCAAAGCTGTCACAGGGATCGGTGCAAATCGAGAAGAAGCTGGTGGCGAATTAGTCTCGATGGCGAGAGGAGGCCGAAACGCATGCAAGTAACATTCAAGGTTTACCGCAAAGACCCAGAGAAAGATGGCAAACCGGGCCGCTCCAATTACACCGTGGACGTCCCCGAGGGCGCGACCGTTCTCGAAAGTCTGTTCAAAATTCGCGACGAGATGGACCCCGCTCTTGCTTTTCGCTGCTCCTGTCTCCGCGGTCACTGCGGCGACTGCATGGTGCGTGTCAACGGCAGTAGCCGTCTGACTTGCACGGCCAAAGTATCTGCCTACACCCAAAAGGGACCCGAGATTTCGCTCGACCCGCTGCGCAACGTTCCAGTCATCAAAGATCTCGTCTTCGACTGGGACGCTTTCATGTGGAACAAGATCAGGGCGATCAAACCCTGGTTGGAATCCGCGGATGCGCCGGCGAGCAGTGAAGCTTTGGTGCCGGACGCCGAGATGCGCGACCTCAGAAAAGTCATGAGCTGTTATCAGTGCGGTATGTGCGACGAGGGGTGCACGGTGCTTCCGGTGGATTTCGATTTCCTCGGGCCTGCAGCCCTGACCAAAGCCTATCGATTTATCTTTGATCCGAGGAACCAAAACAAAAAGGAACAACTAAAGACTGTCGAGCGGCCGAAGGGGATCTGGGACTGTGTTCATTGTTACGAGGCTGACGAACATTGCCCGCGGTCCATCGAGCCCACCAAGCGAATCGTCGCGTTACGGGATGAAGCCTTCAGAGTGGGGATCACCAACGACAAGGTTGCGCGTCATCACCAGAGTTTTGCAGCGTCGGTCAAAGAGAGCGGTTGGTTGGACGAAGGTAGGCTGGCCGTTGAATCTGAAGGACTAACAAATGTAAAGGGCCTGATGAAACTCCTTCCCACGGCCGCGAAAGCCCTCACCCGGGGGAAGGCGCCGATTCCGTACATGCATACGAAGCGGCCCGACGCCGATAAGATCAAGAAAATTTTTGAGAAAGCTGAGCAGGAGGAAAAATGAAATACGCGTTCTACCCCGGCTGCGTCTCCCGTGGAGGCTGCCCCGAGCTTTATCCATCGGCGGTCAAGGTCGCTGACAAACTGGGAATCGAACTTGACGAGCTGAAGAGTGTAGGATGCACCGGAGCCGGCGTCCTGCCGCAAAACATCTCTGATCCGATTAACGCTAGAACCTTCGCCAAAGCCGAACAGCTGGGACTGCCAATCATGACCATATGCAGCACCTGTACGGGAGTCATGGCTCAAGCGAACTACCGGCTCAAGGAAGATCCAAATTACCGCGAGAAAGTGAATAGAGAATTCCTCGCGGACGAGGGCCTGGAATACAAGGGAACCGCTGAGGTGAAACATCTGCTATGGGTTCTCTTTGAAGACTATGGGATCGAGCGTCTCCAGTCTTTAATACAAAGACCCCTTAAGGGTCTCAAGGTATCGCCCTTTTATGGTTGCTATTTGCGCCGCCCCCCTGAAGCCATAACTCCGACAAAAGAACTTAACCGGCGGAAAGCTTATCTGGATGAGCTTATAGGTATTTTAGGGGCCGAAATGGCGGACATCAGCGGCAAGGGAAAGTGCTGTGGCTTTCCGATCCTTTCGGCCAACGAGGAAAACTCTCTAGCTATGGTGGCAAAGCACACTGGCGAGTCCAAAGAGAAGGGTGCTGATTTTATGGTTACCCCCTGCCCCCTCTGCCATCTAAACTTGGACGGGAACCAATCGAGGGCGGAGACACAAACAGGAAAAGAGATTGATCTTCCGATTCTCCACTTGCCTCAGTTCGTAGGTTTGGCCCTGGGTTTTGATCCCAATGAGATGAACCTCAAGCGGCATATCGTCTCGACTACCGACGTCGAGTCGAAGGTCAGCATGATGTCCTAAAAGATACAGACACATGGAGTGTTGGAGTAATGGAGTGTTGTTCCCCGCCACCCATCATTCCAATACTCCATTACCCCATTTCAACATGGAAGCAGCGGAAAAAAAGGTTAACCCTATCGTATTGGCCCAGGAGATCATCAAGTTTCGTAAGGAGAAACACCCATTCGGTTACAATTACGCGGTAAAGGTCCGAATGGGTCACGCGTGGATCCAAGACCTCACCGCGGTCGTCGACATCCTCGCTGCGATAGAAGAACTCGGGTACGAATTAGTGAAAAAAAAATCCCCGTAAGATAAGCGATCAGCTTTCAGTTTTTGGCGGGCTGATAGCCGACGGCTCAGCGTTAGACCCAACAAACTTGACACCTGGGAAACCACCAGATAAGAAAACCCACGATGTATACGCATGACATTGTTATCGTCGGTGGCGGCGGCGCGGGTTTGCGCGCGGCCATCGCCGCCGCCGAAACCTCCAAGCAGTTGTCCATCGCGATCGTCTCTAAAGTCTATCCTATGCGCAGCCACACCGTGTCCGCGGAGGGCGGCGCGGCGGCGGTTTTGCGCGAGTTCGACAACCTAGATTTTCACGCCAAGGATACGATCTTCGGCGCCGATTTCTTGGCCGATCAAGACGTGGTGGAGGCTTTCGTGAAGGAAGCTCCTGGAGAACTCATCCAACTCGAGCACTGGGCCTGTCCGTGGAGCCGCGATCCTGACGGTCGTGTCAGCGTCAGGTCCTTTGGTGGTATGACCGTCGATCGCACGCTTTTCGCCGCGGACAAAACCGGCTTCCATATGCTCCATAGCTTGTTCCAGACTTCTCTCAAATATGAAAATATTATTCGTTACGACGAATGCTTTCTCACGTCATTATTGGTCGACGGTGGCAAGGTGTGCGGCGTCACGTCGATCAACCTTTATACGGGTCAAGTTGATGTCATTGCCGGCAAAGCTGTTATCCTCTGTACTGGAGGCGGCGGCCGCATCTTCCCTTTCACCACCAACGCGGCCATAAACACCGGGGACGGAATGGCGGGAGCCTATCGGGCGGGAGTCGCGCTGAAGGATATGGAGTTTGTTCAGTACCATCCCACAGGGCTGCCGGGAACAGGCATTTTGATTACCGAAGCCTCGCGCGGTGAAGGCGGGTGGCTAAAGAACAAAGACGGCTATCGATACTTGCAGGACTACGGCCTCGGTCCGCCGACCGATAAACCTACGCACCGCAAAATGGAGCTAGGCCCGCGTGACATTCTTTCACGTTGTCATATGCAGGAATTCGCCAAAGGCCGCACCTTCGATGGCCCTTACGGCCATTACGTCCACCTGGATCTGCGCCATCTCGGCGAAGAAATGATCAATAGCAAACTACCCTTCGTCCGAGAGCTGGCAAGCAAGTATGTCGGCATTGACCCGGTATATGAACCGATTCCGGTGCGCCCGGTGGTCCACTACATGATGGGCGGCATCTCGACGGACATAAACGCCAAAACAAATCTCGTAGGACTCTTCGCCGCGGGAGAATCCGCCTGCGTTTCGATCAACGGTGCCAACCGGTTGGGTTCCAACTCCCTGACCGAGCTATTGGTCTTCGGAGCTCGAGCAGGTCGCGCCGCTGCTGCCCATGCGACTAGCGCTTCCATGCCCGCCTCGGGAACGATTCAGGCACTGGGCGCGGACGAACAAAGGCGTCTCGATCGCGAGTTCTTGAAGAAGGACGGCGGCAAGGAAAAAATCGCTACGATTCGCCAAGAGATGCAAAAAACCATGGAGGAAGGCGCAGGAATCTATCGCGATGAACAGAGCATGCAGAAGACTTGCAACACGCTGAGAGCTCTGCGAGAGCGTTTTAAGAACATCATCATCGAAGATCGAGACAGCACCTTTAACACCGAAGTCATGAACGCGCTCGAGCTGGATTACATGCTCGACGTGGCCGAGACCGTCGCGAATTCAGCGCTGAAACGAAAGGAGTCACGAGGTTCTCACACCCGGACCGACTACCCCAAGCGCGACGACCCAAATTTTCTGAAACACTCTCTAGCTTATCGAACAGCCGACGGACCGCGAATCGAATATTTACCAGTGACGATTACCCGCTGGCAGCCGGAGGAGAGAAAATACTAAGGATGAAGGTGAAAGGATGAAAATTCATCCTTGGTTCCTCGTCCTTCATTCTTTTTGATCAAGAGGAGACAATGGCAGAGCCAACTATCACATTGAACGTTACTCGCTATCGCCCCGAAAAAGATCGGGTGCCGACCACCCAAGCCTACGTAGTCCCTTACCGGGAAGACTGGGTCGTCCTCGATGCGTTAAATCACATCAAGGATCAGATGGACGGGACTCTGAGTTATCGCTGGTCTTGTCGTATGGGAGTATGCGGTAGTTGCGGCATGATGGTGAACGGCACCCCTAAACTCACCTGCGCGGCGTTTCTTCGGGACTATTACCCCCAAGAGATTCGGGTAGAGCCTCTCGTCAACTTTCCGATCATTCGCGACCTGGTCATCGATATGACCGACTTTATGGAAAAACTGAAGAGCGTCAAACCCTGGATCATACGCAAGGAAGAGAAACCTGTGAGTGAAGGTGAATATTTACAAACGCCGGCCGAGCTCGAGGCGTTTCATCAGTTCACCCAGTGTATTAATTGCATGCTCTGCTACGCGGCCTGCCCAGTTTACGGGCTTGAGCCGAAGTTTTTAGGCCCAGCCGCCATCGCGCTCGGCTACCGCTACAACATGGACTCGCGCGACCAGGGCAAAGATCAACGTGAAATCATCGGCAACCACGACGGCATCTGGGACTGCACGTTTGTCGGGGAATGTAGCGTCGTGTGTCCCAAGCATGTCGATCCGGCCGCGGCGATCCAGCGCTCCAAAGTGGACACTACCAAAAACTGGTTTCAATCTTTCTTGATGCCATGGGGGCAACGATGATGCGTTCGACTAGGCTGAGGATCATCCCGAGGAGGATCGCAGGATGAGCGCCGTGCGACCTGATCCCTCCAAGCTTTACCATCGAAAGATGCCGGCGACTTGGTGGCTGACGAAACAGAGCTACTTTCTGTTCATGCTGCGAGAGCTTTCAAGCGTCTTTGTCGCCGCCTTCCTCGTTGTCTACCTTTGCCAGATTTATCAACTATCGCAGGGGCCCGACGCGTACAGCGGCTTCACGCAAAAGCTCAACTCGCCCGGATGGATTCTTTTTCACCTGGTGGCACTGCTGTTCGCGCTGTACCACAGCGTTACGTGGTTTCAGTCGAGCGCTGTGGTCCTACCGCTACGTATCGGCGAGCGTTTAATTTCCCGGCCGATCGTTACGGCGCTGCACGTCGGCGCCTGGGCGGTGGTCTCGGTGATTGTGCTGATTTTATTCCTCGCGCTTAAGAGCTGAATTATGGCGACAGAAAAAACCATGGAACCGCTGTGGTGGGGGCTCTTCTCTGCCGGTGGCGTAGTAGCCGCATTCTTAGTTCCCATTCACATCATTCTCGTTGGCTTCGCGGTGCCACTTGGCTGGACTACCGACACCGGAGCATTGTACCGCATCTGGTGGGTAAAACTTTATCTCTTTGTTCTGATCGTTCTTCCCCTCTATCACTGGGCCCATCGCTTCTACTTTACGCTCAATGACACGGGGCTCAAATCAATCAGTAAACTTCTTGCCGTGCTGTGCTACGGCGGAGCGATCGTCGGAACGTTTGTTACTGCGTGGATTCTGCTGAAGATATGACCTAACGAGGCCAGTACGCTGATTAGAGTCGCTTAGTCTGCACGAAAATCGTCGTTGATTAGCTTGGGCGGGCGGTTTGTTACGAGCGCTCCTTGCGCCGCATGTACATTTTCACCCAATAATCGGCAGTGGTTCAGTTTGGGAAAGATCTCTCACTTTGTTCGAGATGACAAATGGCTTATGTAGTTGTCATTCCGAGCAAAGCGAGGAATCTTTCTCGATTTAAGATCCATTATAGCTTCTAAGTGAAACTAACCCGACTTCGCGGATTGGCGGGGATCAAAGGTTATAAGTAGTTGAAAAAACAATCGGTGGGTCCCAAAGGTCTGCACTACAGAGCAGTGGTTGAGCTGGCGTGAGCAGCGCTGATCTTGGGCGGCTGTTGTGCCGGCAGTGCGAGTTTGAGTTTGTCGAGCAGCAATCTTAGTTCGGGTTCGGGTTGGGTGGTGCGCGTGAGAATGATCTTACGACCGTCGGTGGTGGGCAGATGCACGTCGATCATTTGCATGGCGGCGAACTGCTCCAGCACACTGCGAGTCGTCAGTCCTGGCGCGAGCGAACGTAATCGTTGTCCCAGCGTCACGTGCAGACAATAGGCCAAAAACGACACGAAGATGTGCGCTTCGACGCGGTTTTCTTTTTGATGAAAGATCGGCCTGAGCGCCAGATCGCCCTTGAGATTCTTGAACGCCTCTTCCACCGCCACCAGTTGGAGGTACAAGCCCCACAGCTTAGCCGGATCGCTCTCGGTAAGATTGGTGCGCAGCAAGTAGCGCCCTTCGCGCCGCCGCGCTCTACGCAGTTTTTCCCTGCGCAAGCGATAGGTGAATGAGGCGCCTTGTTTGGCCACCTCTATTTTGATTAAGCGCCAAGCGTTGGGCGCTGTCTGTTTTGCCGCCCCGAGCTTCATGAGGAGATCTTCACGCCTGAGCGTCATGGCGCTGAGTTGCTTGAGCCTTGCCCACAGCCATTTCAGTCGGCGCCTGCGCATCGAGCGCTCCTTGGCGATCCGATCGTGACTCTCGGCCAGCACATACAGCTCGCTTTGTTGCGCCAACAGTTTCACTTTGACTCCGGGCCGCGCGCTGTGCCAGGGCTTGTCCACCAGTTGCTTGTCCAACCGTGTCAGGCGCCCCCTGGGCGTGCCCACCAGATACTTGATCGGTGGATCACTGTGGCGCATTTCTTGGAGCACCTCTTCGGTCGGGATGCCCCGGTCCATCACCCAGATGCGCTCGGCCTTGCCGTATTGCGTTTCGATCTTGCCCAAAAACTCTCTCAACGTGGTTTTGTCCAACGTGTTGCCCGCCAGCACTTCATAAGCCAGCGGGAACCCCTCGGGGGTCACGATCAATGCGATGACTACTTGCACGCAGTCACGGCGCTTGTCTCGGCTGTATCCATAGCGCCGCTTGTCGTTCTCATCTTGCGGCGCATCGCTCTCGAAATAAGTGCTGGTCAAATCATAGAGCAGCACCTCGAAGCTGGCGTTGAACAGATCGCGCCAGCGACTCACCAGGTGATCGAATAAAGCCTGTTTGTGCTCGAGCAAAAGATCATGACAAGCATAGAGCTTATGGGACTCGGCCAGGCTGAAGTCCGCGCCCAACAGATCGGCCAAGGCGGTCAGACCGAACCATTCCCGATGCAAGCGCCACTCGCTGCCGGGGGCAATCAACCGGTAAGCCACCAACACCAACAGCACTTGATCCCAGCGCGTCCCTTTGCGGCTGGGTAAAACACGCTCGCTCCAGAATCGATCCAGTTCTAACTCCCGCCACAGCTTGACTACCAGCCAGCACGCGCCCCACTGGCGTGGCCGGCACAGCTCCAACTCCGACAACCGCACCCGCACCACCGACTCATCAGCGATCACCGCTTCACTGCGATCTGCGGGAAACAACGAAAGCGTGCTCGGTCGAGCCTCACCGTCCTCGAACACTTCGATCGATTTGCGCCACGCCAACTCTTGTGAAGAATTGATCTCGCCCAGATACAAGACATGGCGTTGCACCACGCGCCCACCCGCAACCCGCTTGTTCTCGACAATGCTAAAGTAGCGGTGCTCTTTACCGTTCTTGTTGCGTGCTGAGCAGCGCAGGAACATGATGCCCTTGGATTATCCATATCCAAGAGAGGATGAACAGGGGGTAGGTCTGCACTACATACCGTTTCGGCGATTTTGACTCACCGCACCCTTTTTAATCCAACCACTTATGCGCGCAATAAATTTTTACCTAGCATCGAATCCGCGAAGTGGGGCTAACCAATAATCGTAGAGAGACGCCACGGTAAATTGCACCAATTATCTGGGTTGAATGAGGGAGTGAGTAAAATGAGTCAGGCCGTGAGTCGCGCGACGCCGTTAGCGCCGGTCCGTTTTTTATACATGCGCACCCAGTAATCGTAAAGCATCGGCAAGTTGTATTCTTCTGAATTCCGTTGCCCTCCAGGCAGTGTGTACTCTACGGTAACGACCTGTTCGTCTTTTGAGACGTAACCCATCCGGCCGCGCTTTTGATCCAAAATGCTGCCGATGACTCGGAGAATCTGTGACACGGAGTGCGTATCGGGAGTGTGCTCGGGGCCTGCCCGTCGCCGGCGGCCTTCTCGTTCAAGACGCTCTACGTCATCTTTGGTGACATGCCACTCAAAAACGCCTGCTGCCAGACGCAGCGCATCTTCCTTATCCAGCGAGGCCGTGTGGTTTGAATGTAGTTCCGCGAGAAAGGTTCGTTCTCTGGGCGTCAGCTGCGCGCGGTTCCGCGTCTTGTCTCGAATGATAAAACCTTCGCCGTCGGGCTTGACTGCAAAAGACTCGATGCGCAGGGTCTCCAGCATTTGTCCGATAGGACGCAACAAGGCGGCATAACTCAGGTCTTCAAGCATGGGATCCTCTCCGGCGATTTTCCTCTCCGCCGCTAATCCTTATGGACTTGTTCGTTCTGCCCGTTGTAGATACATTCTTACCCAAAGATCGTAGAGGTCCGAGAGACTGAGTATTTCCTTAATCGTAGTTCCTAATGACGTTTCATACTCTACCGCAACGCTCTCAGCCTCGCGCGACAACTTGAGCAAGCGGGCACGTTTTTGATTGAGATAAGCGCCAATGCAGCGCAGGACTTGGGACAGACTTGAGGGATTGGCCGTTCCCTGAGGATTAAGGCGTTTCGATCGTCCCTCTTCCTCCAACCTTTCGATGTCCTTGACTCCATAAAGAAGTTCGACCGGCGAATGGACCGTCGGACTGGTCGCATCGGTATCCTTGCCATTTCCGCCGCTTTCGTGGGGAAGTTTGCCCCATATAGCGCGTCGAAGCTTATCGGATATCAATTGACTGTCTAACAATTCGGCGCTCGTTGAGAGGACATTACCGCGAATGAAAAAGTCCCCTCCGACCGGTTCCATTTCGAAACTTTGGATGTTCAACGTTTCCAAAGCCTGCCCGATCGCCCGCAAAAGTTGAGCGTATCCCATCATCCCGTTCATCAAGCCCCCTCCGACGCCGGTAATTTGGTTTTGATCAAGCGACATTCGCGAGCTTTTGCTGCCCTAGCGGTTTATAATTGTTTTTTACGCTCAACTTAATGAATTGTCAAGGAAATTAGTGACCATCATTTACGCTACCGAGGGCTGCCGTCGCTACTCGAAATCGGCCCTTTTCCACGCCGTAAGAGCGCACAATTGCGAAATCCGAGGTAAATCCGATCCCTTTAGAATCCGCTGCGCCGGTTGAAATCAGCACGAGAAGTGCACAAACTGAGCGCCTTGCGGGGCGATCCCTCGCCCCTGCACAACCGACCGATTTGACCGTGATAAGCAGCTGCCCTTGTTCTTTTAACTCTTGCGCAAGCGAAATCCTCCGGCTACCTGAAGCGGTTCCGGTCTTCCCTTATCCTCTACTGGTTTTTCGGCTTGCGTTGGCTCTTCGTCTACCTTAAGCCCGGCGAGTTTGATTTTCAGTCGCAGATTGTTTGTGCTGTCGGCGTTGATGAGCGCCTGTTCCAGGCTGATTAACCCATCTTTATAAAGATTGAAAAGCGCCTGATCAAAGGTTTGGCAACCTTCCTGAATCCCTTGCTCCATCGCTTCCTTGAGGATATCGACGTCGCCTTTCCTAATCAGGTCCCGAATGCGCGGCGTATCCATCAAGATTTCCAGTGCGGCCACCCGCTTTCCGTCCGGCGAAGGAATCAGCCGCTGGGAAACGATCGCACGCAGGTTCAATGAAAGCTGTAAATAGAACTGAGCGTGCCGCTCTATCTGAAAGAAATTCATGATCCGTTCGATGGCCTGGTTAGCGTTGTTGGAGTGGAGCGTGCCGAGACACAAATGGCCCGTTTCAGCGAAGGTTAGCGCGGCTTCCATTGTCTCTGTATCGCGAATTTCGCCGATCAAAATAACGTCCGGCGCTTGGCGCAAAGTGTTCTTGAGGGCCGCCTGAAACGAATGGGTGTCGAATCCGACCTCGCGTTGTGTGACGATGGATTTTTTGTGCCGATGGACAAACTCGATGGGATCTTCGATGGTGATGATATGACCAGCTTCGTGGGAGTTGCGATAATCGACCATTGCCGCCAGCGAAGTAGACTTGCCCGAGCCTGTAGCGCCGACGACCAGGACGAGACCACGCTTTGTCATGACGATGTCATTGAGAATGGACGGCAAGCCTAATTCACTCACCGACATGACATCTGCCTTGATACGCCGGATGACCATGCCAACCGAACCGCGCTGCTGAAAGATATTCACGCGGAATCGGGCTACGCCGGGAAGTGAGGTCGCGAAATTCATTTCCATGGTCTCGGCGAATTCTCGGCGTTGTTTTTCATTCATGATCGATTGCGCGAGAGTCACCAACTCTGGGGGGGAAAACACATGATCGCCTGCGGCGCGGATTTTCCCGTCCACCCGAAACATCACCGGCCGCGCCACGGTCAGATAAAGATCGGACGCTTCCATTTCAACCATGCTTTTGAAATACTCTTGCAATTCCACCGTTTTCTCCATTATCCGATGAGTGTCCAAATTTTAAAGGCGCCCGCCGACGGCAGCAGCGGGGCCACCGGTACCAAAAAGATTCGGGTTCATGCTCTTCGATTGAGCTTCTTCGCGAGTGACGAGGCCGCGCGTCACGAGGTTCGTCAGCGCCATGTCCATCGTCTGCATGCCGTCTTTCTGGCTCACTTGCATGGTGCCGGGAATTTGGTGAATCTTACCTTCGCGGATGAGATTTCGAATGGCGGTGGTTCCCGTCATGATCTCGAGCGCGGGGATACGCCCCCCGGCTTTTTTCTTTAACAATGTTTGAGTGATCACCGCTTCGATCGATTCGGCGAACTGGGCACGAATTTGAGCCTGTTGAGTCGGCGGAAAAACATCGATGACGCGATCGACGGTCTTTGGCGCGCTGGAAGTATGCAGCGTGCCAAAAACAATATGGCCGGTCTCAGCCGCGGTGAGAGCCAGCTGAATGGTCTCCAGGTCGCGCATTTCACCAACCAAGATGACATCGGGGTCCTCACGCAGCGCGGCTCTCAACGCGTTGGCAAACGATTGAGTATGCGGCCCCAATTCGCGCTGGTTCACCAGACACTTTTTCGACGGGTGCACGAATTCGATCGGATCCTCGACGGTTAAGATATGCCCCTCGAAGGTAGTGTTCAGGTAGTCAACCATTGCCGCCAAGGTGGTTGATTTACCAGAGCCTGTCGGTCCCGTCACCAAAATTAGGCCCTTCTCTTTATCGCACATCTGCTTGAGAATCGGCGGCATGCCCAATTCTTCGAGTGTCAATATTTTTGTGGGAATCGTCCGAAAAACCGCGGCCTCGCCTTTTCTCTGCATGAAAACGTTGACGCGAAATCTTGCCACCTGGCCCAGCTCGAATGAAAAATCGCACTCGCGAGTTTCCTCGAAGTTCTTTCTCTGCAGGTCGTTCATGATGTCATATACGAGCGCATGGATTTGCTCCTTGGTCAGAGGCGGGCTGTCGAGCTTCTTGAGATCGCCATTGATCCGAATCAGCGGCGGCTCACCGGCACTGAGGTGACAGTCCGACGCCCCCTGCTCGACGCCAAATGCCAAAAGTTCGGTTATATCCATATGGATGTGCTCCTCGTTGATTAGCGAAAATTTTAATATACTGGCTGGAAAGCTGCAAAGAATATCTGCTTTAGGGGTATCTAGGCGAGCAATATCGAGACCATTACCGAAAACACTTTATTGTTACCATGCTGAGATTCGAAGTGTTGCCCGGAAACGACTTGCTTTTCCGTTTGAAAGCGGGTAGTTATCCATGTATTTCTGAGGAAGTTAAACAGCTATGTTGAACACTAGAGTCGCGCTCGTAACCGGTGGCGGCACCGGGATTGGAAAGGCCATTGCGGTACAAATGGCCCAAAATGGCGCCAAAGTCGCGATTGCATCGCGCGGCTGGGAACACGTAGAACGGACGGCCGAACAGTCAAGTAAATTAGGACTCCGGATGTTGCCAATCCAGATGGATGTCCGAAAAAAATCGGACGTAGAGCGGGGCATTGCAACAATTGCGGCGGAGTGGGGAGCGATTCATATATTGGTGAACAATGCCGGCATATCGGGACTCAGCCTGATTAGCGATCCGTCGGACAGCAAGTGGTATGACGTTATCGACACGAATCTAAGCGGCATGTATCTCGTCACCAAAACCGTATTGAAACACATGCCGGATCATTCGGCGGGCCGCGTGATAAATATCTCATCGGTGCTGGGCAAATTCGGCGTGCCCGGCTACACCGCCTACTGCGCGGCCAAGCACGGCATGATCGGATTCACCCGCGCGCTGGCTTTGGAAGTCGTGAACCGGGGCATCACCGTCAATACCATTTGTCCCGGTTGGGTCGACACTGAAATGGCCAGCCTCGGCATCAACGAGACCGCCGCGCTCCAGGGCATCACACCGGAAGAGTTTAAAGCTCAGGCTGTTGGCGCGGTACCGATCAAGCGATTCCTAGATCCCGACGAAGTGGCGGAGTTCGTTTGCTACATCGCATCGGATGCGGCAAAAGGGATCACGGGTCAAGCGATGAATATTTGCGGCGGGCAAACGATGGTGTAAAGCGAGCCGTTGAGCAAGTAGGCAGTCCACGAGCAACAAAAATCTTCTTCGGACCGGAGCCTCTTACCTCGGAAACTTTTCTCCCTGCACAGCTTTCACATATTAATCGTGAGCACTGAAAAGATCATTGTGCGAAGCCCCTCCACGCTGGAAAAAATTATTGAACTGCCGGTAGCGTCGTCCGCAGACGTCGCAGCGGCCGTTGGACGCGGTCGCAAAGCCCAGGCGGTCTGGCAACAAACCAGTTTCGCAGAACGCGCTCGCGCGCTCTATCGCCTGCGCGATCTCCTGCTCGATGGCGGTGATAACCTGGCCGATATCTTAACCGCTGAAACCGGCCGGCCGAGAACTGAAGTCTATGGCGCCGAGCTCTTCTATCTTTGCGATGCCATCGGCTCCTGGGCAAAAAAAAGCGCCGGTTACCTTCGCCCTAAAAAAATTCGCCCACACTTCCTGCTCATGAAATTCAAAAGAGTCATCTCGACCTACGCGCCGCGCGGCGTCATCGGCATCATCAGTCCATGGAATTTTCCGCTGACATTGACATTGGGCGAGGCGATTCCCGCATTGATGGCGGGCAACGCCGTCGTGATCAAGCCGTCGGAGTTGACACCGTTGTCGGCGATATTTGGCGCCGAGGTCGCGGCAAAAGCGGGGCTCCCGGAAAATCTCCTGCAGGTGGTGATTGGTCGTGGCGCGACCGGTGAGGCGCTCATCGATCACGCGGACATGATCGCCTTTACGGGTAGCGTCGAGACCGGCAAGCGGATCATGCGCCGAGCGGCGGAACGTTTGATTCCCGTGTCATTAGAGCTAGGTGGCAAGGATCCGATGATCGTCCTTAAAGACGCCGACCTCGACCGCGCCGTCGGTGCGTGCGTTTGGGGCGCGCTGATGAACTGCGGCCAAGCCTGCACGTCCATTGAGCGAGTCTATGTCGAGACCCCAGTTTATCAACAGTTCGTCGATCGACTTGTCGAGAAAGTCCGGGCGATTCGTCAAGGGCCAAGTGAAAACGAGGTGGAAATCGGCTGCATGACTTCCGCAGCGCAGCTAAACAAAATTACCGCCCAGGTCGACGAAGCCGTTGCCAAGGGTGCAAAAGTGCTCACCGGCGGCCGGCGTAATCCGCTTCTACCCGGTTACTATTACGAAGCGACGGTCTTGGTAGAAATCGATCACTCCATGAACGTCATGAGCGAGGAAACCTTTGGACCCATTATCCCGGTCGTAAAGGTGGACAACGCGGAAGAGGGGCTGCGTTTGGCAAACGATTCTCGCTACGGACTCGGCGCTAGCATTTTTTCGCGCGATCAGGCGACCGCCCGGCAATTGGCGGAACGAATGCAAAGTGGCTCAGTCTGCATCAATGACAGCTTAGTCAATTATATTATTCCCGACGCGCCGATGGGCGGCAGCAAAGAAAGCGGTTTCGGCTATCGCCACGGCGCCGAAGGCATCCGTAAATTTTGTCAGCAAAAAACCATCGTCACTGATATGTTCGGCCTCAAGGAAGAATTTCCCTGGTATCCCACCACGACCAAGAAGGCACGCCAGTTGCGTCACCTGCTCAATCTGCTTTGCCATTCAGGCTGGCGAAACAAGCTGCGCGCTTTTAAGGGCCTTATGAAAAGCTAAGCTCGCTTGCACTCCAAATGCGATTCGACTAATTAAAGATGATATCGTTTTGACGATTTAATACAGAGGAGAACTTATGGGCAAAGATCTGCACAACTTTATCGCACTGGAAGAAAAGAACCGAGAGGGTTCAGTCATACATGAAAAGGAACGGGTTGACGCGAACAACTACGAAACCATCGCGTATCTGAAGCATTTGGACATCCGTCACGAACAAAAAATGGTCCTGTTCGAAAACGTTCCTGCATTGAATGGCCAGCCTTCTCCCTATCCGCTATTTTACAATCCCTGGGTAACCCGTCAGTTCGTCGCCGACTCCCTCGACATGAGTGAGTTGACGTCGCCGATGGATGTAAGCCGCGAGGTCGCCAAACTGGAACTGCAAAAAGGCTCGGTGAATGTCATCGCGCCGGAAAAAGCGCCGGTGAAAGAAGTCGTGCTGACCGGCGACAAAGCCGATCTCCGCATTCTACCGATGCCGATGCATCAAAAAGACGACGTCGCGCCTTATCACACGATGGCTTGTGCCATGAAGGGCATCAATAGCGATTTTTACGACATCACTTTCACCAAAAACCGATACTACTCGCCCCACCGCATGAGCTTCTCCGCCCACAAGCATCATCATCTCGAAGCCATGACTTGCGAGTACGAGGCACAGAATCAACGCGCCCCGGTGATTGTTATCTTGGGCCATCACCCGGCCTTTTATCTCTCTTCATGCGCCATGACCGCTTTCGGCAATAACGACTATCTCACCGCTTCCGCTTTTTTGCGCGAGCCGTTGCGCCTCACGCCATCGACGACTTGGGGTGACAAATTCATGGTACCGGCGGACGCGGAGGTCATCATTGAAGGCGAAGTCCCGCCTCACGTGCGGGACACGCAAAACCCGTTCGGCGAGATCCTCGGTTACTATCAAGGTGAAATGGAGGTGCCGGTCATCGAAGTCACCGCCATCACGATGAGAAAAAATGCCATCGTGCAGGATTTTTGGCCGGGTCACATGGACCATTGGAACCTCGGCAGCATTCCCAAAGAAGGCAGCGTTTACAACGTCATCAAGAAAAATATACCAGGCATTAAGGCCATCCATCTAGCCGCCTCGGGTTGCGGCCGCTGCATCTGTTATATCTCGATCAAGAAGGAATTCGAGAACGAGCCGAACAAAGCGGGCATGCAGGCGTTTGTCGAAATGCCCAATCTGAAGCTCGCCGTCATCGTCGACGATGATATTGACGTCTTTAACGAAAGAGAAGTCATGTGGGCGGTAGCGACGCGAGTGCACTGGGATAAGGACATCGAGATCATCCGCGAGGTGCAAAGTTTTCGCGGCTGGCTGGGCGACGCCGTGGCAATCATCGATGCGACCATTCCATTCAAAGGCGGCTGGCCCAAACGCAACGAAATCCATCCCGAAGCGTTTGAAAGAGTCGCGAAGTTTTTCAAGTAGCAGGGAGAATATGGCGGATCGAATCAAGTTCATCTACAAAGCGACGTGAACGACTTGCCGTAAGGCAAGAAGTTTCTTGCAATCGAAGAAAATCGCATTCGAAGAGCGCGAATACGGCAAGAATCCGTTTTCAGAGAACGAGCTGCGCGAGATCATGGGCGATGCTCCGATCGAGAAATTTCTCAACTCGCGCACGCCGCTTTATCGCGAAAGGAACATGAAGCAAAGGCCGCCGTCGAAAGACGAGGCGATCAAGCTCATGCTCAAAGATCCGAACCTCCTCAAGCGGCCCGTGATCATCAAGGGCGAGAAGAAACTCACGGGATTCAACGAAGCCGACGTCAAAGAGCTGCTTTAGAACGACCTGGCGCCGCACGGCTCCAGGTGCGGAGTTTCTCCTCGTCGCCGCATTCGAATGAAGACCAAAGGTGAAATCGAAGCGGAAATCAGCCGGGCTATCGTCCAATTCGAAATCGATTACATGGGCCGCGGCCCGAAAGAATCTAGAACCTATATCATCGAAGATATGGTCGTTGTCCGGCTTAAAGGCGTATTAACGCCGGCGGAGGAACAATTGACAAAGACCATCGATGGTAAAGAGCTCGTCAAGAAAATGCGCGCAACGCTGATCGACAGAGCGCGCGTTCTTCTTTACCAGGTCGTCGGCGATATCACCGGCAATAAAGTTATCGATTTGCATACGGACATCAGCACCGAGAGCGGCGAGAGAGTCTTCGTCTTTGCCCTAGAAGGCAACTTGGAGAAGATGCTATCGCGCAAGAGAGAGGCTTGACATTTGTTCGCGGCGTTCATATAAAAACATCAGTCTGACGATTTCCCGAACGGTTGACTAGAGAAACTTTCAACCAGTCGGGATATGGGCCGACCAAGGAGCTGCAAGCCTTTAGTCGGCTCCTGTTTTTTATAGCAGGCAGGCAAATTGGATCGTCCTTCCGGCACACGCGGAATGACTAACTAAGCTAAGAGGCAGGCCAGCTAGTCCAATAGGATTAGCTGGCCTTTTTTTACGGTACGGAGGGAAGGAAAATGGGACAATGGGAACCCATCTTCTGGATTATCGGTAGCGGCGTGGGCTTCTTTGCGCTACTCATGCTCTTCGAATCGCTAAGCACCAAGAAGAAAAAGCGCTGATCACTTTCCCGCCCGCTGAACCGCTCCTGAACTCGTTGACGACAAAACGTCGTTAATAACTGCGACGAAGGGTATTGTTTACCTTTCGTTCGGCTTACGATACCCGCTTCTTCATCCGCATTCGTCTTGCATGACGAAAACCACCGATCATTCTGCGCGAATTAATTGACACCGATTGTGCAATATGGTCTGGATATATTTCGAATCGGAGCTTATCGCAAGATTCCATCGATAACCGATTACCCCCGTCAAGGATTAGGAGAGGTTCTAACATGGCCGAGGAGACACTTTCAGGTCTGACTCTGTTTAACAGAGGCAAGGTACGCGACATTTATGATTTGGGGAACCAGCTACTGCTGGTCGCGAGCGACCGTATCTCCGCCTTCGATGTCATTCTACCAACCGTGATTCCTGATAAGGGAAAAATTTTAACCAAGCTTTCCGAATTCTGGTTCGGCGTTATGAAGGATCTCGTGCCCAATCACTTGATTTCGACGAATGTGGATGAATTTCCCGCAGCCTGCCAGCCGCACAAGGCTAAGCTCGAAGGACGCTCCATGCTGGTCAAGAAAAGTATGCCGGCTCCGGTGGAGTGCATCGTTCGCGGTTATCTCGCCGGTTCGGGATGGAAGGATTATCAGAAGACCGGATCCCTCTGCGGCATACCGTTGCCGAAAGGTTTGGCGGAAGCTTCGCGCTTGGATGAGCCGATTTTTACCCCATCGACTAAAGCGCCTGTCGGCGCGCACGACGTCAACATAACTTTCGACGAGATGATCGCCAAGGTCGGCAAGAATAGAGCGGAGAAGATGCGCGATGCCACCATCGCGATTTATTGTCGCGCCCGCGAATTGGCGGAAAAAAAGGGCATCATCATCGCCGACACCAAGTTTGAGTTCGGCATCGAAGACGACGGCATTATGCTGATCGACGAGGTGCTCACGCCTGATTCGTCCCGCTTCTGGCCAGTGGACGGCTACCGACCTGGCAAGACGCCCGATAGCTTCGACAAACAGTTTGTGCGCGATTACTTACTCGATCTGCATTGGGATATGAAACCCCCGGCGCCGGAACTGCCACCGGATATCGTCAAGAAAACGCAGGAGAAATACTCAGAAGCGCTCCGCCGCCTGACCAGTTAAATTCAGGAATTCGGAAAGCTCTCGTCGAGGACCGCACAATTTGACCGGTTAAGAACGCTCTCGAGCTCGCAATCGATCTCTTCGCCCCCGCTCACCACACTGGCGTAAAACTCGCTGAACGAAACGGCTCGCCTTTCGGTTATCGTAGTGGTGTGGGATGTGGACAAAAGCAAAGAGAATCTTAAGATGCTCGCGCCCGATATGATCAAGCATGACGTACATCGAGTAGTTGCAAACATAATCTCCGGCGTTTGTCGATTTTCTGGCTTGGCGCCCGGCTTTGATTTCAAGAGTAGTCGAGAGCCACATGGGTCCCTTTGCTGAAATCCGCTTCGGCCGATCCGCCTTCTGCGCCCGTTTTCGGTTTACCGCTCGCGCTTCTACTTCCATCTTTCGCCGGGAGCTTTGGCCGAGCCCGAGCACGGCGTCCGGCCGATGCCGGCTTAACGCCCGAACAAACTGCTTTTGATCAAAGCGCACGGGAAAAACGATTTTCTTGAGACCATCCGACTTCGGCAACTGTTGGACGATCTTGGCGGTAATGTTATCCCGAAATTGTCGATACGGTCCAAAACCGTAGATCAGAACACGCATGGAATTAGAGCGTTTGAATCATCGCCGCGGTCGTCGCAATCAGGAGGCGAAGAAAACGCAGCCATAAACGAAACCGGCCGGCATGAGCCGGCCAGTCCGTTGCTTGAGAACATGAAGAGATGTGTTCTTATTCTTTCGCGCCCGCCCGCATCGTGACGATGGGACTCTCACCCGCGTCCGCCGATCCGATTTCGTGGTAAATCTTCGCGCCGGACTTTTTGAACTCTTCGGCCTTTTCTTGCATGCCCACCGCCAACGCCGCTTGCTCTTCCAAGCCCTTTTGCGCCGCGTAGTCGCGCACGTCCTGGGTGATTTTCATCGAGCAGAAGTGCGGTCCGCACATCGAGCAGAAGTGAGCTAATTTAGCTCCCTCCGCCGGTAGCGTCTCGTCGTGGAATTGCCGCGCTGTATCGGGATCCAAACTCAAATTGAATTGATCTTCCCAACGGAACTCAAAGCGCGCTTGGCTCAATGCATTGTCGCGGAGTTGCGCGCCGGGATGGCCTTTCGCCAAGTCCGCAGCGTGCGCCGCGATCTTGTAGGCGATGACGCCGTCTTTGACGTCTTTCTTGTCCGGCAAACCGAGATGCTCTTTCGGGGTCACGTAACAAAGCATCGCCGTGCCGTACCAGCCGATCATCGCCGCGCCGATGGCGCTGGTGATGTGATCGTAGCCAGGGGCGATATCCGTGGTTAGGGGACCGAGGGTGTAGAAAGGCGCTTCGTGGCAAACTTCCAACTGCTTGGTCATATTTTCATGGATCAGGTGCATCGGCACATGGCCCGGTCCTTCGATCATGACCTGGACATCATGTTGCCAGGCGATCTTGGTAAGCTCGCCTAAAGTCTCCAGCTCGCCGAACTGCGCTTCATCGTTGGCGTCGGCAATCGACCCGGGGCGCAGCCCGTCTCCCAAAGAGAAGGAGACATCGTACGCCTTCATGACCTCGCAGATCTCTTCGAATTTCGTGTAGAGAAAATTTTCCTTGTGATGCGCCAGACACCACTTCGCCAGGATCGAGCCGCCGCGAGAAACAATGCCGGTCACCCGATTGGCGGTCAGCGGCACATAGCGCAACAGCACGCCGGCGTGAATCGTAAAATAAGAGACGCCCTGCTCGGCCTGCTCGATGAGCGTGTCGCGGAAAATTTCCCATGTAAGCTCTTCGGCCTTGCCGTTGACCTTCTCCAACGCTTGGTAGATCGGCACCGTGCCGATGGGCACCGGAGAGTTGCGCAAAATCCATTCGCGGGTCTCGTGAATATTATCGCCGGTGGACAAATCCATAACCGTATCGGCGCCCCACCGCGTCGCCCAGATCATTTTCTCCACTTCCTCTTCGATGGAAGAAGCGACCGCCGAGTTACCGATATTGGCGTTGATCTTGACCAAGAAGTTGCGGCCGATGATCATCGGCTCGGCTTCCGAATGGTTGATATTTGCCGGGATAATCGCGCGGCCGCGCGCGACTTCGTCGCGAACAAATTCCGGCGTGACGAATTTAGGAATCGAAGCGCCAAAGCTGTACCCGCCATGAGTTCGTCCCGATCCGTTGGCGCCTCTCTCCAAGGCCTGCTGGCGGCCGATATTCTCTCGAACCGCGATGTATTCCATCTCGGGAGTGACGATGCCCTTTCTCGCATAGTGCATCTGGCTCACGTTACAGCCGGATTTCGCGCGCAGGATCGGCCGGCGCGCGGCATCGGGAAACCGTTCGGTTTGTGAGTCGTTCTTTCGCCCATTCTTGCCGACGGGAGGTTGATAGCTTGGGCCTGGCAGCTCCTCCGTGTCACCGCGGGAACGAATCCAATCGAGTCGGAGCGGCTTTAGACCTTGACGAATGTCGGTCTGGGCATTGGGATCGGTGTACGGTCCCGACGTATCGTAGACCATCACCGGCGCGGCGGGAGCTTCACCATGGCCATTGCCACTCGCGCCGCCGTGAGGATGCGACAGTGCGATCGCGCGCATGGGAACCTGAACGTCGGGACGATGATTGCTTTGAACGTAAACTTTGTGGGACGCCGGCAAAGGTTGGCTTGTGATGCCATTTTGGCTGTTTGACATGAAAGTGCCTCCTTCGAGTTCAGCTGAAAATAACCAGTTAAACGTGACGATAAGGTTTTACGTATTCGTCGTAGAGACCCTCTTTGCCCTTCTCGTCCAGTTCCTTTGACCGCTGCATCAATACCTCTTTGGTTTCGACAAACTCTTTTCGAGAAAAACCGAGATTGCCGGGATGGGTTCCCGAGTCCATGCGAACGGCATCGCAGGGACAAGCTTCGACGCAAAAACCGCAGTAGATACAGCGCAGCGTGTCGATCTCGTAGCGAACCGGATATTTCTCGACCGGGTTATCGGGATCCTCTCCGGCTTCAATGTAGATGCACTCCGCCGGACATGCTGTCGCGCACAGGAAGCAGGCGGTACACGCCACCGAGCCGTCTTCTTTGAGGGTCAGCCGGTGACGGCCTCGATAAGTGTCGGGATACGGCCAACGCTCTTCGGGATATTGCACGGTAATCGCGGCGCTGGCGTGGCGGGCCATGCCGAACTTCTGCAGCGTATGGATGGCCAAGTTGCGCCAAAAGCGATAGCCGGTGACCGTCAGGCCACGAATCACTTCCGGGAAATAGAGTCGTTCCCAGAGTGACATTTCTTCGATGCGTCTCATGAAATATTCCTAAGCCGGCAGCGCGACCGGGGGTGCGAAGCGACACTTAACACCGCTCAAAGGCCGTTGGCTAGTCCTTCTGTTATTGGATTCAAGGTCACTCTACAGACCAATACCGGGGAAAGTCAAGGAATCGAAACGCTGAAAAAACCGATGCTTTCGCTCGCTATTCCGAGTCATACTGGAGCACGGAATAAACCCCATATGGCTTCAGTTTCTCTCTCCCCTTCAGGAACGAAAGCTCGATTACAAATGCGCACTCCACTACTGTCCCGCCGAGCTTGGTAACCAGCTCGGCCGTGGCAGCGGCCGTGCCGCCGGTGGCGATTAAATCATCCGCAATAACGACTCGGGCGTCACGCGAAATCGCGTCGATGTGAATTTCCAACGTGTCCACGCCATATTCCAATGCATAACTTGCACTATGGGTTTCGAATGGGAGCTTTCCCGGCTTGCGCACAACGCTAAAGCCCGCGCCTAACTTGTAAGCCAACGCAGCACCGATAATGAAGCCGCGCGATTCAATGCCGAGCACGGTGTCGATCTTCTCTGCGTGGTAACGATCGGCGAATAGATCGATGGTCTTGGCAAACAGCGGCCCATTGGCGAGCAGCGGCGTGATGTCCTTAAAAACGATGCCCGGCTTGGGAAAGTCCGGAATGTCTCGAATCGCCTGACGGATACGCGCAATGTCGTCGCTCATGTTTGTCGCCCTTCCCTCCTAGAATCTACGAAGTGAAATTTGAGATTGGCAATTCCGCAGCGAGGACTAGCCCCTCACGTTAGATATCATCGTCGAAGATAGAAGATCTATACGCACAGTCTGCTATCCTTCCGGCGTCACCATATCCGATGGTGAAAAACAGCACAACTGAGGTAGGTAAAGCAATGGATCCTTGGCTGTGTTGTTCTTGCGAATTTCGAAGTGCAGATGTGGTCCGGTAACTCTTCCGGTGCTACCAACTTTCGCGATCACTTCACCGCGCGCAACCTGCTGGCCTTCGCGCACGAGGTTCAGCTGGTTATGCGCGTAGACGGAAACAAGCCCTCCCGCATGACGGATGATTACAATGTTGCCATAGCCACGCAACTGATCGCTATAGACCACCTCGCCCTGTTCGATCGCTCGGATCGGCGTCCCTTCCGGGGCGGCGATGTCGACCCCGTCATGAAAGCTCGTGCCGCGTGGACCGAAGCCTGAATTGATGGCGCCGCTAACCGGCGAGAGCATCGATGGCTCGGCTATCTCCTCCGGCTCGGGCGCGCTCGGCGTCACTGGCGAGGCCTCGACCGGCGTGATGATCGCAACGGGAAGCTGACGGGTTGCCCCGGCGATGAAAATCCTCTGTCCAATATGGATCTGGCTTGCATTTCTTATTCCGTTCAGACGCGCCAGTTCTTCGAAGGGCACATCATAAGCTTTGCCAATCCTAAAGAGATTTTCACCGGGTCTGACAACGTGATAAATGCCGGCGCCGCGCTTCGTCGCGGTAGGCGGCAAACTGGCGCTGCGTGTGCTGCAAGCCGCGAATAGCGATAACGACAGAATGACGAGATAAAAAATATCGAGGGACAACTTCATCGGGTAGGTTGCTACCCTATTTAAATTTAAACGGGATGGGATCGACGTGGAGATTTCGCGGCGCAATCCGCCTGCCACTCGAGGGCCGAAGCGAGAAGCGCGACGCGGGGCTCAATGCCGCCAACCATACTTTCCGAAGAGCTTTACAAACTTGCATTCACCGAGCTGTTCCTCTTTAAAAGCGCCGTCCGCGCGGGTCACCCGGAGCAATGTCTGCCCCTGCTCGTCACCGACCGGAATCACTAAGCGGCCGCCGTCTGCCAGTTGTTCCAGCAGCGGTTTAGGCGCTGACGGCGCTCCGGCAGTGACGATGATGGCATCATAGGGAGCATGCTCCGACCAACCGATCGTCCCGTCGCCGACGTGCAGTGCGATATTTTGATATTCGAGGCGATCCAGCAATGTTCTCGCTTTGCGCGACAAGGCGCGAATTTTTTCCACGGAGAAAACATTGAAACACAGTTCGGCCAGGAGAGCGGTTTGGTAACCCGAGCCAGTGCCGACTTCCAGCACCTTTTCATTGCCGATCAGGCCAAGTGCCTCGGTCATTCGGGCTGCCATGTAGGGTTGAGACAGCGTCTGTTTGTCGCCGATCGGCAGAGCGCTGTCATGGTAGGCTCGATTGACGATCCCCGGGTCGACAAAAAAGTGTCTGGGTACCTTCCGCAGCGCAGCAATTACCCTGGCGTCGTTGATCCCGCGAGCGATAATTTGCTCCTGGACCATCCGCTCTCGGGCCCAGACGAAATCATGGGAAGTAGATGCTGGGGACTTCACTTCAACAGAACGCGGAGCGGCAGGAAAAAGACCGATATGATCGCGAATTGTTTCAGTCCATGAAAGCTCATCATGAGCAATTCAATCCTCTCCCCCGGGTGTGGCCGAGCAACTCCCCGGCGCGGACTGAAGGGATCGAAGGGGGGATTGTCAGGAATCTCAGCCGGATACCCCATGAGTGGCTTTGCTTGATCGGGCGGCTTCGTTCGGAGCAAAAATTCACCAAGCCCAGCGAGACCTTAGCACGAAAACAACGGTACTTTCCACAAATCGTAACGCCGGTTTCGCAATCGGCCGGATAAGATCGAGCGGGATCAGCCAAACGCAGGCGGGACTCAATTCAGGGATCGACGCAGATTTAAAAATAGCTATTAGAAACGCCGGCGGCCTTGTCAGACCTTGCCCTGGTCTTTCAGCTCCCGCAGACGCCAAGCAATGATGCCTTCGACATTGTCCGCGGGCATCGGTGTCGGTAGGGCGCTCGGTTCCGCGCCGAGCTGCACGAGCTTTTGCCGCATGGTCGCGAGACTGGCGTAAAGCCGCTGATACTCGTCGACGTTTGTCGAGCACTCTTTGAGCTTGTCATCGATACTATTGAGACAGCGCTCCAAAGCTTGCTTTTCTTCCTCAAAAACCGTGCCGAGCTGTTCGCGAATTTCATAGGTCTGCTGGTGTAATGTCTCGTTGATATGGGCCAAGTTGATCTTCATCTGGAGGATGATTTCCATCAGCCGCTCTACGGACTCGCCGTTCATCTATG
This sequence comes from Binatia bacterium, assembly GCA_036000865.1. GTDB lineage: Bacteria > Desulfobacterota > Binatia > UBA9968 > UBA9968 > DP-20. Next base: position 65,611 of record DASYUV010000133.1, read on the forward strand.
TCACCGTGTTGCCTTTCACGCGCTTGTTAATAGAGCTCTAAGCTGCCATTCGTCTGAACCAGCAAGACAGCCGCAAGAAAAACCATTGGGCATCATTTCGTCACGGCATTTTGTTTGGTGGTTGATCGCATCGAACCAGGTAGGGCGCAAGCGCTTTGTCAGCCGACCGGAAACTCTTTAAGACGTACGACGAGTTCCGTCCCTTTGGAGGCAAAAAACTTGCCAAAATGTAACACATTAATATCTAGCATGTTATTTACTGAAAGATAAAAAGAAATTGTAAGTTTAACTTACAATTTCCCCAGCGGACACAAGCATGGGTAACAAGTTGCCGTATTGATTGGCGAATTTCTGTAGGCAAGCTGTAAGTTGATTTTACATGTAGTAGGAGCGATTGACATTTAGGATCGTAGAATGTTGCGTATCTGGCGCGGCGCGGCAAAAAACGAGCCAGTCATGCCGCAAGTTTTCTAAAAATCTAATCTGATCACGAAGGTGGCAGTGTTTGCTGTGATGATCGCACTTGTCGCGGTATTTTGTGCATAATTCTTCGACCCTTGGGCTATTTCTCCCGAGGCGACTGCTTGGAAAGTTGTTTGGTCTGCTGTTATCACGCGAACTTAGCTCATTCGCGCACAATGTCTTTCGCGTCTTTATCTTTTCTCAGCCCCGCGAATGTGGATTGTCTCAAATGACCGTCGGGCGTCCATTCGGTAAACTCGATCTGCGCCACCAATTTCGGTTGAAGCCATACGCACTTTTTCATTTCTTCCTTAGTTAACGCCCACGGTGTGCGCTTTTTTTCCGGCAGGTTGGCAAAGGGACAAATGTTGATCTCTAGCGGTTTCAACCGGCTCGCTAACTCCCGCCGAACATGCGGCACAAAACCATTGCGTACTTTGCCGGCATAGAGGAGTTTCCCATCTTGATAGTACCCGACGACGACGGCGTCGAACGGATTGCCTCGCGTGAATCCGCCAATAACGAACTCCTGGCCCTTGTTCGCCTTGTACTTGATCCATGCTCCGCTGCGCTTCCCCGGCTCATAAAGAGATCGTTTGCGCTTGGCGATGATTCCCTCGAGGCCTAGTTTTTTAGTCACAGCGACTAACTCCGCCGGCTCTACCTCAAAGCTCTCCGATAACTGAATGCCCTCACTGAGCTGACCAAGGATCTGGGCAAGCAGTTTCCGCCGCTCCAAGAGTTCCAGTCCGACCGTGCTGTGCCCCCGGTAAATGAGAACGTCAAAGGCGTATAAGCGGATGGCGCTCGCCCGTGACCGGCGATGCTGGAGCAGGTTGAACGAAACCCTCCCTTGCTCGTCGAGTGCGACGACTTCACCATCGATGAGCGTATCGCTAGGGAGGCTCGCGCATGCTTGGGCGATGCTCGGAAAGTCCCTGGTAAAGAGATTCCCACGTCGGGACCATAGCTTGGCGCCGCGCGCGTCTCGTCCGGCGAGGCATCGGTAGCCGTCCAACTTTATCTCGTAGATCCACTCATGGCTGGCTTTAGGAAGCTCTGAAGCTGTCTCTGCCAGCATGGGTTGAATGAATTCCACTCGAGCGTCCGGTAACAGTTCGAGATTCACGTCCGCACCTCGATCTATTCCAGACGTTTTTTGAGAACCACTTCTGTTGCTGTGCCAGACGGCATTCCCTGCTCTGGCTATTTTTTCTAAGGAACGACCGGTTAAGGCGGATGAATCTTCTTTTGTCTGAGGGAGCCGCTCCATGCGGCTTCCGGCCTTTATCAAGTACCAGGTATTGCCTCGACCGTTACGATCACCCTTGACGAGAATCCATTCTCCCTTGAGTTTTTTCCCATTAAAAAATAAGTGCAGTTTTCCTTGCCAATAATTTCCGTCCATTAGCTCATAGGTTCCGATATCCCAGACCATCACGGTGCCGCCGCCGTATTCTCCCTTTGGGATCGTGCCTTCGAACTTGGCGTATTCCATGGGGTGATCTTCAGTCGCCATAGCGAGCCGCCTCTCATTGAGTTCATACGGCGGTCCTTTCGGCACGGCCCAAGACTTGAGAGTGCCGCCCATTTCGAGACGAAGATCGTAGTGCAGATGACTGGCGGCATGTTTCTGGATGACAAAGAGCCTGCGGTCTCCTTGACGGCTTGATTTGGGTATCGATGGAGGCGGCTCGGACGTCTTGGTGAAATCACGTTTCTGTCGATAGATTTCAAGAGCATTCACTCGGTGAGAAATATTTTTGGCTGTTTTGCTGGACATGAGTGCTAAAAACGGCTGCGGCAGCGTTTGCTTGAGTTTCAGTGACGCAGCGAACAGGTCGCCGGTTTTTTTCAGTCTCTTGAGAGCGGCATCTGGCTCGAAAAAAAGGCCAGCGCGATTCTCACTTTTAAGAGCCTTAGTCAATTCGTCCCAGCTCACCGCCATCGCTACATACGGTCGCTCCGCTTTGGCTCTTAACGAATAGACCGCGACGGTCGATTTATGTTCTGAGTTTTGGCTCCAATCAACCAAGACTTTTCCTTTGCGTTTGGCCTTCGACATTTCAGAAACGATGAGATCGGGATGTTCGTGCTCCAGCAACTGGGCAACGCTCTTGGCGAAAGGTTGGCTCGCTTCGTAGGTTACTTTCGTGTTCAGCGGCACGTGTAAATGGATGCCTTTAGAGCCGGACACCTTTACGAATGATTCGAGATTGAGCCGACGCAATAAATCTTTGACGAGGAATGCGACTTCGCAGGAATTTAAGACGTCCGCTTCTTCTCCGGGATCGAGATCAAAAACAAGCATCGTTGGCCGCTCGATGTGAGGGGCCTTTGCGAGAAACGGATGCACCTCCAGGTTCGCCATGTTGGCGGACCAGATGAGCGTCGGCAGATCGTTGATCAGGATATAGTTGATCGTCGAGTGTTCACTCGTGCGGGGGATCGGAAATGTTTTGATCCAGCGAGGTGTAAACGAAGGGGCGTCCTTCTCATAAAAGTGCTGGCCGCCGATTCCATCGGGAAACCGCTTCAGGGTAATAGGGCGATCCTTGAGATGAGGCAGAATGTAGGGTGCTATCCCCGTGTAATAGTCGATGACCTGGCCCTTAGTGAAGCCGGTCTGGGGGTACATGATCTTGTCAAGATTGGAGAGTGCAAGCTGCTTACCTCCGATCTTTACCGAAGCTGATGCCACCGCAATTTTATATAACGTCGCAGAACGGTACGCCAGGTCGAAATACTTATTGGAAGGCCATCCACACTTCCCTTCACGCACTCACTCTCCTCTTACGGTTCTCCGTAGAATCGCACCGCGTTATCCCACATGAGCTTGCGTAAGGCTGCAGGACCCAGGCTACTCCACGACAGGACCTTGTCTACAGAATCGGGGAATCTGGATTCGGCATGAGGGTAATCAGAGGCGTACATCAGCACGTGGTCGCCGAGCATCGCAGCATACGGATGCTGTGCCGAGGCGAGCACGAGATCCAAGGCTGTGAGCCGCATGGTCAAATCTTTTGTTGACAATTGATCTAGTTTAGCTTGAACGCCAAACCCAACATTTTCCAAAGTAGCCAATAAGCCAGAGTAAGCCAGCCGGCCTGTAAGCCACTTGAAGCGCGACGTCTTGCGCTGAAGAATCTTCCTTGTCACTCAAATCCATTGATAGTCCAACATCGTTGAAAAGGACATTTTCGCACGCCGTTGCACTATTCTCGCTGTCCTTCTGTCGTCTCATGCGCTGTATTCGGTTCCTTTGGACATCTTAGCCATCGCTGTCACGCAGTACCTTGGGGGCATGGCCATTGCTGAAGATATTCTTCGCGGTGACCCGTGCAATCTTTATTTCGAGCATCAACTTCGCTTCCCCAAGTAGCGGCCTTAGATTGGCGAGTAGGCGCCTTAGTTCTAATCGCAGCGCTCATCTCTTCTCAAGGTTGTGGCATCATCTCAGATGCGCCTAACCGCACGGTGTCGACGAGGGGAGTCTCACTTTCGGAGTCTCAGAATGGCAATCCTTCCAGCGACAAGCCGCCGACGCATACCTTTCCGCGTGAGACTCGGCCAATAGCCAAAGTCCCTTCCCCTCCGGAAACCGAACAGGCCCCGCCAATCGCAAGAATTCCCGCACCTTCGCAGCCAACGATGATGGAGACGGGTTTGGCCTCGTGGTACGGACCCAAATTTCACGGCAAGCTTACCGCGAGTGGCGAAGTTTTTAACCAGGAGAAATTCACGGCCGCTCATCCAACTCTCCCCTGGGGTAGTACAGTGAAAGTCACCAATCTAGACAATGGAAAATCAGTGGACGTGCGGATCAATGATCGCGGACCCTTTGGGAAAGGTCGCATCATCGATGTCTCTCGGGCTGCGGCAAGGGCGCTAGGCATGGTGGGACGGGGAATAACTGCCGTCCGGGTCGAATGGCTTTCTGATTCTGAGAAAATAAACGAACTGGTCTTGCAAGATAAATAGACGCTGGATCTGCGCCGGGAAAATTAGGATTACGTCTTGCGACGCCACATCCACTGAAATGACGGCTTCTCCCATATCGAAGGATCACCGAACAGCTCCAGCCGTTCCAAATGTTCCAGTCGTTCAAATCGTTCAAGCCTCGATCTGAGCCGCTTTGACGGGTCCGGGGTATAGACCGTGCTTGGCGAGAAATTCGATTATGAAGCGATCATTTTTGAGGTCGTGCCTGGATAAACAACCTTACAATCAGTCGCTCCCATCCGCGTGATCCAAGGAAGACCGCAATAGCTCCGTCTGGAGTTGAGCAAATCGACGCTGTCCTTAGATACGCGATACGATCAACCGAGGGAACTAAGACCAGCGTCAACTATCCAACGCTGGATTTGATGCCTCAATAGCGCTAGAAAGCAAACCTGACCTCGTTCCCGCTTCGATCCTACGAATTTGATACTCGTGGATTGTCGTGAGATCATGCCAGAAGAGATGAGGAAGGGTTGGCGTTGGGGCTATCACAGGCGTAGGAAAATTCTCAATTCAATTGTTATATTCGGGAGCGAATCGAATGCCGAAGATCTCCGCTAATGTGCTCGAAGCCGTCGGTAACACTCCGCTCGTCCGCCTCAACCGGGTTACCGCAGGAATTTTTGCGACAGTCTGTGTGAAACTGGAGGCGTCCAATCCGGGCCGCAGCGTTAAGGACAGGATCGGGCTTGCGGTGATCGAGGATGCGGAGAGAAGGGGATTGCTCAAGCCGGGAGGCACGATCGTTGAGCCCACTTCGGGGAACATGGGAGTGGCGCTGGCAATTGTTGCTGCGGTGAAGGGTTACAAGTGTATCTTTACGATCCCGGACAAAATGAGCATCGAAAAAATTCGCCGCCTGCGTGCTTTTGGCGCGGAGGTTGTCGTGACCCCCACGGCAGTGCCGCCAGAATCCTCCCAGTCCTACTATTCGGTTGCGAGACGCCTTGCCGAGGAGATCCCAGGCGCCTATATGCCCATGCAGTACGATAACCTCGCGAACAGGGAGGCTCATTACGCCTCCACGGGTCCTGAGATCTGGGCGCAGACGGACGGAAAAATCACCCACTTTGTCGCTGGGATTGGCACGGCCGGGACAATCTCCGGAACCGCCAAATACCTAAAAGAAAGAAATCCGCAGTGCACGGTTGTTGGAGTCGATCCAGAGGGATCGATCCTGGCGAAGGCTTTCAAGCGCGAGCAGTGGTCATGGAGCGACTCACACCCCTACAAGGTCGAAGGGATTGGCGAGGACTTTGTGCCGAAGAACCTGCTTTTCGAATACATCGACGACGTCGTAACGGTTTCTGACCGCGACTCGTTTCTGATGGGCAGGCGGCTTACACGGGAGGAGGGCCTCTTCTGTGGAGGATCTTCTGGTGCAGCGGTCGAGGGTGCCCTTGGATACGCCCGCGAGCGGCAGCTCGGCCAGGAGGACCTTGTCGTTGTCTTACTTCCCGATGCGGGAGAAATTTATCTCTCGAAGATGTACTCCGATGAATGGATGAGGCAAAACCAGTTCCTTGGCAGAAGCGCGCGGGTGTGCGACATTCTCGAATCGAAACGGCGAAAGCTCCCCGAGCTTCTGTCGGTTGAGATGACGTCGACCGTGCGCGATGCGATCGCGACCATGAACCGTTTCGGCGTCTCGCAACTCCCCGTATTCGATAAGGGGAACCTCGTCGGGTCACTGAGCGAGAGCGCGCTCTTCCAAAGGTCCATGGAGACTCCCGAGGTGATGGAGCGTACCGTTGGAGCTTTGCTTGAGCCGCCGTTTCCCACAGTCGGACCAGACGAAGACGTTTACGAGGTTTTGCAGCTCCTCAAGTCTTCTCCGGCGGTTCTCGTCTGTGACCGAGGGAAGTATCAGGGGATTGTGACACGATTTGATGTGGTCGAGCACGTAGGCGGGCGCCCGTGACGGCGCAAAAAAAAGCCCGCGGGCATTTCATCCAATTTGCCACGCGTGCCATCCATGTCGGACAAGAACCCGAATCCGCGACCGGGGCGATCACTGTTCCGATCTATCAGACAAGCACTTTCGCGCAGATCGAGCCTGGCATCCATAAAGGGTACGACTACTCCAGGACCGACAATCCGACGCGCACGGCGCTCCAGACAGCGCTCGCGAGCTTGGAGACGGCCGAGTACTGCCTCGCCTTCTCCTCCGGTATGGGCGCGGCGAGCACTGTCATGCTTCTGTTCAAGAAGGGGGATCACGTCGTGTCCTCGCGCGATGTCTATGGCGGCACCTACCGGCTCTTCAGGTCCGTGTTGCAAGACTTCGGGCTCACATTTTCCTTCGTTGAAACCTCCAGTGTCAGAGAGATCGAGCGCGCCATAACTCGGCGAACCCGGCTTGTCTGGATTGAGTCGCCGACAAACCCGCTTCTCAGGATTACGGACATCAGTGCGGCGGCGAAAATCGCCCATGACCACAGGGCTCTCTGTCTTGTCGACAACACCTTTGCGTCCCCCTTCTTCCAGCGCCCCCTTGAGCTCGGCGCCGATCTCGTCCTTCACTCCACAACCAAATACCTGGCGGGACACGCGGACGTAGTCGGGGGAGCTATCTGCCTCAATGAGCCCTCACTCTATGAGCGGCTTAAGTTCCTGCAAAATGCCGCGGGCGCGACGCCTTCTCCCTTCGATTGCTTTCTCACGCTCCGAGGGATGAAAACGCTAGCGCTGCGCATGCGGGAGCACGAAAAGAACGCGATGCAGATCGCGCAGTTCTTGCAGGATCATCCACGCGTACGTCGGGTCTACTATCCTGGGCTGCCTAACCACCCAGGCCATGATCTCGCCGCTTCCCAAATGGACGGCTTCAGCGGGATCGTCTCGTTTGAGGTGAAAGGAGGGCTGGCGGACGCGCGCCGCGTTCTGGGGCGCCTGCGCCTCTTCAAGATCGCGGAGAGTCTCGGGGGTGTCGAGTCGCTGGTCGAGCTGCCCGCCATCATGACACACGCCTCGATCCCCAAGAAAGAACGCAAGAGGGCGGGACTTTATGATGGGCTGATCCGTTTGTCCGTGGGAATTGAGCACGTACAGGACCTTCTTGCGGATCTGAAGCGAGCACTGCTGCTGTAGCACGAACTTCCATTGCTCGAAACCCCGACCAGGCCGAAGCGTTTGGCTTTAACCACGCCAACCGGCTCGGGCAAATCAACCCAAGTGCCGCAGATGATCCTTCACGGCGGTTTGCATCATTCTCTTTGATAGGGTTCGTCAGTGCGCCGCGCGCGGCCTGCTTGCTCGTCCAGCGATTGACGATATCTGATGCAGCCTTGCATGAATTGAGGCCACTCCGGGACAACGGGGAGAGGATCGGTCTTCTCAGGCAGCAATCCCCACAGCGCTGGATGATGCCAGCAGAGTTCGTGTCGCGTACTGTCACGATGCTGACGGATCCCTTGTCGCAGCTTTTTCACTTCTGCGATCAATTTTTCTCGCGTCATCTGTTCCAGATCAATGTCCATACGATCTCCTGCTCTCATGGGGAATAAGGAGAAACGATCTCCTGCGCCTCGAATTCGCGCGCCGGGACGTTTGCTGATCACCGGCAAATCATTTCTATTCGACGAGTGAGCCAACTCAGGTTGGCAACGGTCCCCATCATCGCTCGTAGTGAGAAAAAGGGGGACAGGCTGGGACAGGCTACTTTTTGGCTTCGAGACACTGAAAAGTAGCCTGTTTCCTTTAATCCTATTATGTCGAAACGTTCTGCTCGGCCTCTAAAGTTTTCCGCACCGTCGGGCGCTGCAGCATGCGCTCCCGCCACGCCGTGTAGGCGCTGAGCTCGTTCATGGGAAATCCGCCGCGTACGCCCCAGCCGTAGAAAACGAGCGCGTAAGGATCGACGAGGGTGTACTGACTGCCCATGATCCAGTCTTTTCCCTGGAACATGGAATCGATCTCCTGGCAATTGGCCCAGAAAGATTTCCGCCCCGTTTCCTTGACCGCGGCTTGCGCGGCTTCGCCGTCGGCGAAACGCTCGGGCCGATTAGCGCGCTGGTACGAGGGATGCACGATACTGGAGAACCAGCACATGGTCCCGATGCAGCGCGCCTCCTCGCTCGGATCGGCCGGCATCAGCTTTTTTTCTGGAAACCGCCTTGCGAGGTAAGTGAGTATCGCCGTGTTCTCGACAAGGATCTTGCCGTCGGCGTTTAGCGCCGGGACTTTACCCCGCGGGTTGATCTTCAGATAGGCCTCGGTCTTCTGCTGCTGTTTGGCGAGCAGGATCGGTTTTGCCTCGTAAGGCGCGCCGGTTTCTTCGAGACCGATGTGAGAGGCCAAGGAACAAGCACCGGGACTGAAATAGAGTGTCAACATGGGAACAACTCCTCACTTGTGAATTGAATTGGAGCAGCACGGGCGCAGGGCCCGGGCGGCGCCACCCATTTTTGGCCACAGAGTATGTGCTAACGAGCTATTATGTCAACCTCGCATCAGTTTGGGGTCAGATTTGTGTGTGGAGGTAGCGGGGTCGACCTTCCTTTCTAGTTCGTGCAATCGTATTTGCGACCACTGGGTGATGATTGAGCCGGAAGGACCGATTCAACCACCACCAGCGGACAATCTGATTGGTCGCAACTTACGGCCTGCTTGTCGGTTTAGTCCAACCCTGGGTTATCACTGAATTGCTGCCGCCCCATCATCATAGAACTTGATTGCTCCGAACACTGGGGATAAAAACATTGTGTGTTAGGCCATACACCTCATGACAAGTTCTGAACTATCGTTGCGATTGGCGCGAGCGACAGAGGCTACCGCCATTGCCAATCTGTCGCGGGATTTAATTGAGTACGGTCTCCCATGGCGCTGGACACCTGTGCGGGTAGCAGCGAGTCTTGGCGCGCCCGATGTTAACGTACTCGTCGCATACATACATGGTCACATTGCCGGGTTTGCGATTATGCGTTACGGAGACGACGACGCACACTTGGACCTTCTCGCTGTGGCACCACCCTATAGGCGAGCAGGCATCGGACGCCGACTCCTTGAGTGGCTCGAGAAGTGCGCCGTCGTAGCGGGGATATTCAGCATCACCCTGGAAGTGCGCGAGGGAAACGAGGGAGCCCAGCTCTTCTATGAGCGTATGGGCTATCGCACCCTCACTTACCTTCCCGGCTACTACCAGGGTATCGAGGCAGCGCTCCGCATGGGCCGAAATTTGTCTTGCCGATCCCTGGACCGCAGAATTCGGGGGACACAGCAGAAGATATTCGAGGAGATATTTGGGGTCCTGCCTGGATATCTAAACAATCTTTCTATCAATCGCTCCGACCTATTCGAGCGTAAATAAATCTTGCGCGCGTCCGACGCCGCGACGCGCGTAACGTCCAACCGAGACGAGGCGGCTTCTTGCTTCGCCGAGCGCTGGGGCGAAGTCGGAGGAGACCAGCAGCGGCTGATCGACGGAGCGGCACATCGCCGCCATCCGGCTCACTTCATTAAGGAAGGTAACGGAGTCAAACCTTCCTTCTAGACAATCTTTCGGAGCGGATTGGATAGCGTGATCGGCACCGGCCTGTTCCAAGGTGATGTCGACGCGAGCGCGCTGGTATTCTCAGTCGTACAATCTGAGCATGGCGCTAGGCATCGACCAAAACCTTGAAACCGCCGTAGAGCATGCGCTTCACATCGAAGGGCATCGACTTCGGATCCATCATCTTCGCGAGGCGCGGGTGCTTGATCACCAGCCCGGCGGCGGCATCTGCTTTGTTATCTCCTCGATCGACAGAACCAGCTTCACGCGGCCAGCGAACCAGAACAAAAGAAAAGGGGCACTTCAAGGCCCGGTGCGATCAATCCGGGTCCCCGACCTCGATGCAGAAAAAATATCCCAGGCGGCTATGAACATCGCCGCGATCACCGGCCCGATCACAAAACCGTTGAGACCGAAGATCGCCATGCCGCCCAAGGTGGAGATCAACACAACGTAGTCGGGCATCTTGGTGTCCTTACCGACCAGGATGGGACGCAGGATGTTGTCAACTAAGCCGATGACGAGCACGCCAAACGCGATCAGAACGACGCCCTGCCATATAGCACCAGTGACCAGAAAATAAGTGGCGACCGGCAACCAGACCAGGCCGGCTCCTACCGCGGGCAGCAGCGATAGAAAGGCCATCAACACCGCCCATAACACCGCGGCGTGGACACCCAAAAACCAGAAGATCAGGCCGCCGAGCGCTCCTTGCACGACGGCGACGACGATGTTGCCTTTGACTGTGGCGCGGATGACGGTGGTGAACTTGTTGAAGAGATCGTGCTGTTGCTCTGCGTGCAACGGAATCGCATCTTTGATGCGCTTGAACAGGTCGTCACCGTCGCGCAGCAGAAAGAACAGCAGGTACAGCACGATGAACAAGTTGACGATGAAGTCGAACGTGTTCTGGCCAATGCTCAAAGCCTGGGCGGCAACGAACTGACTGCCCTTCATCAGACTGCTGGACAGTCTCTCTTGCATCAAGCCAAGGTTTGTCAGCCCAAAGCGATCCAGCAGATTGGTCACCCATGCCGGCAAGGCGCCAAAGACCTGCTGAAAATACCCGACGATATTCAGCTCTCCCGACTGGATCCTCTCATACACGCTCAACCCTTCCTGCACCAATAAGGCGGCGATCAACGTTAGCGGCAGAATCACTATCATCAGGACGATCATCACCGTAACGAGCGCAGCAAGTGTGCGCCTCTGCCGCATGGACCTCAACAGTCGCCGATAGAGCGGCGCAAACAGGATTGCTATGACAGTTCCCCAGAAAATTGCTCCGTAGAACGGCCAGAGGATCCATGCGAATGCCAGCGACACCGCAATAATCAGCAATAAAAAGGTTTTGTCTTCGAGGCCAGGCAAGTTGGCCAAGTTTGGAGATTTCATAGGCGGCCTAGATGCCGATGTATCGCGCGCGGCTTCCCTCGTGCGCTCGGAGCAGGGTCGCGCCGAGCCGTTGATCCCATCGCCCCGACTTTTGCGCGTTGATTTCTTCTCATTAGTTGGCGAGTCTGTGGATCAGATTTGTCGATAGCTGTCGGCACACCTCTTGGGCATCATAGTGAAATAAATTGAGCCAAACAATGAAGAAAAATTTTTAGCCAGAAAAGGGGTCAGGAGTCACAGCGCTGCACCTAGGTAGCCGTCGACTAGTAGGCGCTCGCATGTGTAAACGCCTTGCGCGCGAATGCCTTGACGAAGCGAGGAAAATGCTCGTCGCGAGAAAACCGGGCATCGGGTGATAAAAGCCGGCTCGATAATAGTGGTTACTTCTCCTCAAGCACCGATAGAATGTTGCCGGCGGGGTCTTTAAACCAAGCAATGGTGGGACCCTGTCCACGAGCAACCCCTTTTTTGTCCGTCTTGAGGTCGGGCTCGTTATAGATCTCAAAGCGCACGCCGCGCTTAGTGAGCTCGTCCACCGCTTCGTCGACATTGTCCACAGGGAAATTTAAGATGGTAAAGGTTGCCGGAGCATGGTTAGGCTTGGGATATATGAGAACCGTAGTGGCTCCCGCAAGGTGCAGCTCTAAGAGGCCATTGGATTCAGAAACCCCCAGCCCTAGTGTTCGGCCGTAGAACTCTTTCGCCTTTTGGATATCGTCGACCGAAAAACCGCTGAATGCTTTACTATCTCTTAACATCGATCTCCTCCTTAACTTAACTATTTTCTCTTGAGCATCATGCCCGGCCACGCTCAGAGGTCGACCAAAACCTTGAACCCGCCCCAGATCATGCGCTTGGCGTCGAAGGGCATGGCCTTCGGATTCATCATCTTCGCCAGGCGCGGATCCTTCATCACCTTGGCGTTGACACGGTTGCGATCCGACTTCGACTTGAACACGATCCACGAGAACACCACCGTCTCGCCGCGCTTGAGCTTGACGCTCTGAGGGAACGACGTGAGCTTTCCCGGCTTCACATCGTCGCCGACGCACTCGCGGAACTCGAGAGCACCGTGCTCCCGCCAGATCTTTCCGGCCTTCGCCGCCATGCGGCGGTAGATCTGCAGGTTTTTCTTCGGGACGGGCAAGACATATCCATCTACGTATCGCATGAATCCTCCTTCAGGCCGTTTTCAACGGTCTGAGAACAGAGTTTTTCAACACCCTGTCGCTTTGGTTGCGTCTTCAATCATTGCTGGCCGAGCCGCGATGCGGCACCAGCCGCCAGCGGCCGTAGGCGACGAACGCCGCGAGGAAGCCCACCACCAGCGAAATCAGCGCAGGCGCGACATCACCGGCAGCTAGCGTGTATACCGTCGCACCGATCATGACGATTACCAGCCCGGCGGCGGCTAGCGGTGTCAGACCCGGCCGAATGCCCAGGAGCCAGGGGAGGATCACGCCGATTGCGCCGAGTACCTCGACTACTCCCGTGAATCGCACGAACCATCCCGGCAGCGGCAGAGGCATTTGCTTCATCATCTCCTCGATCGGCATGACCAATTTCAGGCCACCGGCGAACAGAAAGATCGCCGCGAGCAATGCTTGAGCAATCCACAGTGCAACGTTCATGATCGGTCTCCTCCGTGGCGACTCACCGCCGTCCTCCCGCCCGGGAAGGCTGTATCGCAATTAATCGCCCGTCCTTCGAGAGCTTCGGAACGAACGGCTGAGTCTTTGAATTTCGGAGTGTCACCATCCGTTCGTGGTGAGCCTGTCGAACCATGAACGGAATTGCGACACAGTCTCGGGGCAGGGGGGATATCTTTTCTATCGGCCATGTTTCTTCTCCTTGGTTGCAACTCGCGCGGATAATCGTCCGAAGCTAGCGTTCCAGAACCGGCGTCGCGATTCTCCCAAACGACAGATTGTGTCGGAGGCTTGCCGGAGCCCTTCGACATCGCTCAGGGTGAACGGATAAATACTTTGATTTTAATGAAGCCATCTCCGTTAGTGGTGAGCTTAGCGTGGGCTGAGTTAAAGCAAGCAGTCTCCACACTGTCTAGCGTTCCGGGTGTAAGCTTGGCTCAAGCCTTCGCCAGGTAATCGGCGAGCTTGTCGAAGGATTCGTTCCAGCCGGCGCCGCACAACTCCCTCTGGTCCGCGGGGATAGCGGCATGCCGCAGGGTGAGCTTTGTTTTGCCTTTCTGTTCTTCGAAAGTCACCGTCACCAGCAATTCCGACGGCCAGTCTCCGCCCATTCCATAGTGGGATGGCGGTACCGGGTTGCCTTTCTCGTCGGCAAAAGAATCGGTGCAGACGATCCGCTCCGACGGCACGATCTCGCGATAGACACCCGTGCTCCAGTAATCCTGTCCCTCGGGCGACCGCATGCAAGAGAGATAAGTTCCGCCGACGCGGAGATCGATCTTGCAAACGGGCGCCGTGAAGTTCTTCGGCCCCCACCAGCGCTTCACCCGTTCAGGGTCCGTCCAGGCCTTCCACACGACGTCACGCGGCGCATCGAAGACGCGCGTAATCACAAGCTCTTGCCCTGCAGAAGACTCAGCGAGATTATTTTTTCTTTCGGCCATGGTTTTTCTCCTTTCTGTTTGAAAAGGTGAAGGTCGCCGCGCTATTGCTTGGGCGCTGCTTCCGCCACCGATTTCATGCTCGCGAGACCTTTCTCGAATTGACCGCCGACCATTTTGTCCATGTTCATGAAAAGGTGGAATGCCTTGGCCATGAAATTGTTTTCGCCGGTCATGCTCCACGTGACCACAGTTTGATTCCCTTCCGGTTTGAAGGTGAACTCCGCGGTGTTGGTGGCTCGGAAGGGCTTGAAGAATTCGAGTTTGATTCTGATCAGATCGTTCGGACGGCTCTCAGTGATCGTCATGCGTCCTTCGCCGGCCTCCTTGTTGCCGGCCCACGTGTAAACAGCGCCGGTTCCGGCCGGCGCACCCTCGTACGTTTGCTTCATCGCCGGATCGATTTTTCCCCATGGGTTCCATGCTTCCCATTTGTGGAAATCATTCACCTGCGCAAAGACCGCTGATCGCGGGCCGGAGATGGTGGCGCTCCGTGTGACGCGGAACTCGGATGGCTGCATGGCGACGATGATGACGAACACGATGATGATTACTGCGAGAGCGATGAGGATTATTTTGAGCATAGTAAGTTTTCCTTTTTCGGCTTCAGTCTATTTCTACGACGAACGAAGGGGGACGTTCAGGACATCTTTACTGCGACTTTTCGCGCCCGAAGCCGTGCGCCATCGAAGACGCGCGTGAAGGGCTGAGATCATCAACGTCGAGATTTACGAGGAGATTCATGCGTTACTGATTTCACAACGACCGCCCGTTGAAGTGCTGAACCGGTACGCTCTCTAAGTCAATTCCTTCGAGGCAGCGAATATTGATTGCGGCCATCCGGTTGCCCTTCGGATCGGTGCCTTCTCCGTACGGGTGAATGCCGCAGGTCCGGCAAAAGCGGTGCTTGATGACGTGCTTGTTGAACGTGTACGTTCCGATGTCTTCTTCCGGTGTAAGCACGTGGAGTTGGTCGCGCGGCACAAACCACAGGAGAGATCCTTTGCGGGAACACATAGAGCAATTGCATGCCGTCGCCCCATTGAGTTCGCCTTCTACCTCGAACGCAACCTTCCCGCAGTGACAGCTCCCCTTGTACTTCACGTGAGCCCTCCTTGAGATAGCGCCCCCTCACCCTAACCCTCTCCCACAAGGGGAGAGGGAAATTGATTTGTTCTAGGGAGAGGATGTCGCAAAATCACCCGAGGTGAAAAATCCCTTGACGTTTCCCTATTCGCTTCGCTGGAATCGAGCGTTGTTTCTCATTGCTCTTAAGCTTGCTTTACCGCGCTTGGCTCCATGTAGATGAGTTCCCAGATGTGACCGTCCAAATCCTGAAAGCCGTGGCCGTACATGAAACCATGGTCTTGCGGTTGATTGTAGGTGGTGCCTCCGCCGGCGACCGCTTTTCGAACCATCTCATCGACTTTTGCTCGGCTTTCGAGAGACAGGCACACCAGCACTTCCGTGCATTTCTTGGCGTCGCAAATCTCTTTGGGAGTAAAGGTCTTGAACTTCGCCTCGGTTAACAGCATCACGAATATATCGTCACTCACGATCATGCATGTGGCGGTCTCATCGGTAAATTGCGGGTTGAAACTGAAGCCGAGTTTGGTGAAAAACTCCAC
>DASYUV010000134.1:0-56217 GCA_036000865.1 Binatia bacterium
ACGGATCGGCGCAGAGACGGCCAAGTTCGATCTGACGTTATCCATGAGCGAAGATGCAGAAGGGTTGAGAGGATCTCTGCAGTACAGCACCGATCTCTTTGATGATGCAACGATTGCTCGGATGATCGAGCATTTTCAGACGCTACTTGAAGGCGTTGTTACAAACGCCGGTCAGCGAATCTCGGATCTGCCGATCCTCAGTGAGATCGAGAAGCATCAGCTCTTGGTGGAGTGGAACTACACGCAGCGAGACTATTCGCAGGACAAGTGCATTCACCAACTATTTGAAGAGCAAGTCGAGAAGACTCCCGATGCCGTCGCCGTGGTCTATGAGGACGAGCAGCTGACCTATCGGGAACTGAATCAGCAGGCGAATCGGCTGGCTCACTATCTTCGCAGGCTAGACGTTAGACCAGAGGCGCTGATAGGCATCTGCATGGAGCGATCGCTGGAGATGGTGGTGGGACTGCTAGGGATACTCAAAGCTGGCGGGGCCTATGTGCCGCTTGATCCTTCCTACCCCAAAGAACGACTCGCCTTTATGCTGGAAGATGCTCAGGCGGCGATGTTGCTAACGCAACAGCGGCTGGTCGAAAAATTGCCGAATTCTACTGTGCGCTTCGTATGCTTGGATACACGCCGGGAGGAGATTGCAAGAGAGAGCGATCAGAATCCCACAAGCGGCATCACATCTGATAACCTGGCGTACTTGATTTATACCTCGGGATCGACGGGTCAACCCAAGGGCGTGGCCATTGAGCACCGCAGTTCAGTGGCCCTTTTATCGTGGGCACACAGCGTCTTTAGGGCAGAGGACATGGCTGGGGTGTTGGCCTCAACTTCCATCTGTTTTGACCTTTTTGTCTTTGAGCTATTTGCGCCATTGAGCCGTGGCGGCCAAGTTATTCTGGCGGACAATGCTCTATGTTTGCCCGCAATTCCTGCTGCTTCACAGGTTACTCTTATAAACACGGTCCCGTCAGCCATAGCCGAGCTGTTGGGAACAGGTGGGATACCGACGTCAGTTCATTGTATCAACCTTGCCGGTGAGCTACTGACATCCAGTTTAGTCAAAGATATTTACGAGAGAACGTCGGTCAGGGAGGTTTACGACCTTTATGGTCCATCGGAGGACACGACCTATTCGACATTCGCCTTAAGAAGCCCAACCGGACGGCAGATGATTGGCAAACCGATTTCGAACACACAGGTCTACATTCTCGATTGCCACTTAAATCAGGCTCCCATTGGTGTCCCCGGTGAGCTCTGTATTGGAGGCGGCGGTTTAGCGCGGGGTTATCTCAATCATTCAGAGTTAACAGCCGAAAGATTTGTTGCCAATCCCTTCAGCGATGAACCCGGAGCACGGCTGTACAAGACCGGGGATTTAGCCCGTTACCTCCCCGATGGCAACATAGAGTTCTTCGGTCGGAATGACCACCAGGTAAAGATCCGAGGATTTCGTATCGAGCTGGGCGAAATTGAGTCAGCCCTAAGTCAACATCCACTGTTACGAGAAGCGATATTGTTAGCGCGAGAGGACGATCCTGCTGACAAACGATTAGTAGCCTACGTTGTCCCAGGACAGCAACCTGCTCCTACAAGTAACGAACTGCGCAGTTTCCTTAAACAGAAGTTGCCGGAGTACATGGTACCGTCAACATTTGTTTTCCTGGAGACGCTGCCACTTACGCCCAACGGCAAACTCGACCGAAAGGCACTTCCCGCACCGGACCCGATTAGGGCGGCGTTATCACAGACCTTTGTCGGACCTCGTAGCCCTGTCGAGCAGATCATTGCGCAGATCTGGGCTGATGTTCTCAAAGTCGAAAAGGTCGGTATCCACGACAACTTCTTTGATTTGGGTGGACACTCTCTTCTGGCGACCCAGGCCATGTCGCGGATCTGTCAGGCCTTGAGAGTGGAACTTCCGTTGCGTGCTTTGTTTGAGAGACCGACCGTTGCCGAACTGGCTAAGAGCATTGACCAAGTTTACCGCGAAGAGCAGAGGCTAGCGGTACGGCCAATCGTACCCTTCTCCCGAGATAAAGATCTATCCCTTTCCTTTTCGCAGCAGCGGCTGTGGTTTTTGGATCAGTATGAGCCGAACAGTTCGGTTTACAACGTGCCGAGCGCAATGCGGCTCAAGGGAGAGTTGAACAGAGGTGCGCTGGAGCAGAGCCTTCAGGAGATTGTTCGTCGTCACGAGAGTCTCAGGACGACGTTTTCGATGATTGAAGGAGAGCCGGTTCAGGTAATCTCGACATCGCTAAATAGTTGTTTTTCTGTGGTCGATCTCAGTGATGTTCCAGAGAGCGAGAGACAGGAAGAGGCGGGGCGGCTTTCCAGGCAGGAAGCCGAGCGGCCGTTTGATTTAGCGCGCGGGCCGCTTTTTCGCACGACATTGCTGCGTCTTGGTGAACAAGATCATGTTTTGCTACTGACGATGCACCATGTTGTCTCGGACGGTTGGTCGATGGGGGTGCTTCATCGGGAGTTATCGGAGCTTTATCGGGCTTTCATTAGCGCTCAGCCTTCTCGGTTACCGGAGTTACCGATTCAGTATGCGGACTATGCCGTTTGGCAGCGGCAGTGGTTGCAGGGAGAAGTATTAGACAGACAGCTTTCATACTGGAGGAAACAGCTTGAAGGGATTCCCGCGGTGCTCAATCTGCCGACGGATCGGCCGCGGCCGGCGGTGCAGAGTTTTCGAGGGAAGAGACAAACGGTTGAGTTATCCAAAGAGCTCACCGAGGGGCTGAAAGCGTTAAGCCGAAAGCAAGGCGTCACGTTATTCATGACGTTGCTGGCGGCGTTTCAAACGCTGCTTTATCGGTATACGGGGCAAGAAGACATTGTGGTGGGCTCCCCGATAGCGAACCGCAATCGGACCGAGATCGAGGGATTGATTGGGTTTTTCGTCAACACGCTGGTGCTGCGAACTGACCTGTCTGGCAATCCAACGTTTTGTGATCTCCTGGCTAGAGTGCGGGAAGTGACATTGGGCGCTTATGCTCACCAAGACGTGCCGTTCGAGAAATTGCTCGAAGAACTGAGGCCCGAGCGAGACCTCAGTCGCTCTCCATTGTTTCAGGTGTTTTTCAACATGGTAAACGTCGGCGAGAGCCGTCTCGAACTCTTTGGGGTGAAAACAGAGAGGCTATCGACCGGTAGTACTGGTTCAAAGTTTGACCTAACAATTTATGCGCGAGAAGAGCGCGGCAGGATTCATCTCAATTTCGTCTACAACGCCGATCTATTTAAAGCGCCTCGAATGATTGAGATGGCACAACAATACGAGAAACTGTTGACGCAAATCGTGGAGGATCCAGATGAAAACATTGCGTCATTTTCGCTTCTAACTCCTCGTGCGAAAAAGGTGCTTCCCGATCCTACTCAGGTTCTATGTTCGGATTGGGTCGGAGCCGTCCACGAGCGCTTTTCCCAGCAAGCGCAGACCTTACCTGAACAGATTGCTGTTTCGGATCCGCAGAGCAGCTGGACATACGGAGAACTCAATGCTCGCAGCAATCAACTCGCTCATCGTCTATTGGCGAGCGGCATTCAGCGAGGAGATATCGTGGCTATCTACGGACACCGCAGTGCCGCGCTTGCCTGGGCTCTTTTAGGAATACTCAAAGCGGGCGCGGCCTTCTTGATCCTTGACCCGGCTTATCCGGCCGCACGCCTGCTGACCTATATCAAGGACGCAAAGCCGCGCGGCTGGATACAGCTCGAAGCTGCGGACGCGCCACCAGACGAATTGGCAGAATTCATCGACAGAACCGTTCGCTGTCGTATTATTTTGCCCAGACAAAAGACGCTTCCTGCCGAAGGATTCCTCGAAAAATACTCCTCGTTGAACCCCGTAATTTCTATTTGCCCTGATGATATTGCTTGCATTTCCTATACCTCGGGCTCAACAGGTGAACCCAAAGGAATTTTGGGCAGGCATGGTCCATTATCGCACTTTCTTCCATGGCAAGCTAACAAGTTTTCGCTTACGTCTTCTGACCGGTTCAGTTTGTTGTCGGGACTGTCCCACGACCCGCTCCAAAGAGAAATTTTTACATCATTGTGGATAGGAGCAACTATTTGCGTTCCCGATCCGGACATCATCGGAAATCCGGGTGAGTTAGCACGGTGGATGAACCAGAGAGAAATTACCTTTGCTCACCTCACTCCTGCACTTGGGCGCCTTTTAACCGAAACCGCGAATCCTGACTGCCAACTGACTTCTTTACGGCACGCGTTTTTGGTTGGAGACAAACTAACCGAGGCTGATGTGAACTGCTTGCGGCGTCTCGCACCGGGCGTCACGTGCGTCAATTATTACGGTTCAACTGAGACGCAGCGAGCAGTCAGCTACTATGAAATTTCCCCAGACTCGAGTGTCCTACCGCAACAACCAGTTATCCCCATCGGTCGAGGAATGCCTGATGTTCAATTGTTGATCTTAAATAACAGGAAAGCTTTGGCTGGTATTGGCGAAGTTGGCGAAATCTATATGCGAAGTCCACACCTGGCTAAAGGCTACCTCGGCGATGAGTCTCTCACAACGGCACGCTTTGTCGTCAATCCATTTTCTCAAGACGACAGCGATAGATTATACAAGAGCGGGGATCTCGGTCGTTATCGACCTGACGGCAATGCCGAAATTTTGGGAAGAATCGACGGACAGGTCAAGATTCGAGGATTTCGCCTTGAACCCGCGGAGATCGAATCGGTATTGGGCCAATACTCGGAAGTGCGCGAGGCGGTGGTCACGTTGCGTGAGAACGCTTCCGGGGATCAGTGGCTAGCTGGATATGTGGTTCTTCAGCACGGCTCAGCCGCTTCAAAGCAGGACTTGCGCAGTTTTCTCAGCAAAAAGCTGCCAAGATACATGGTGCCTTCTGAGTTTTTGTTTTTAAGCTCCCTGCCGCTAACCCCCAATGGCAAAGTGGATTACCGTGCGCTGCCAGAACCGAATCATGCACACATAGGAGGTTATCAGTATGTAGAGCCCAGGGACGAGATCGAATGCCGCCTGTGCCGTGTCTGGTCTGAGGTGCTTGGCATCGACCGCATTGGTGTTGACGACGACTTTTTCGCGATCGGCGGGCACTCGCTTCTGGCCAGCAAATTGTTCGCACGTTTGGATGAGGAATTTGGCCGCTCGCTTCCGGTTGGGATTCTGTTTGCTGCTCCAACAGTGCGGTCACTTGCCGAGCATTACCGGGTTCCTAAGATAACCAGCCAAACTCCCGCGCTGGTTGCGATTACAGCCGCAGGCATCCTACCGCCGGTGTATGCTGTGCCGGGTGTCTACGGAAGTGTGCTAGCCTACACCAATCTTTCGCAGGCACTTGGATCAAATCAGCCGTTTTACGGCCTGCAATCATTAGGTCTTGACGGAGCCGAACCGCCACTGGAAAACATCGAGAAGATGGCAAAACGTTACATAAGCGAAATCTTGCTTGTTCAGCCTCGTGGACCGTACGCAATCATCGGAGCATGCTTCGGAGCGACCGTGGCCTATGAAATGACCCGTCAGCTCCTCGACGAAGGAAAGGAAGTGGCGTTTCTCGGATTGTTGGACCCGACTCATCGCGAAGGATATGAAGCGACTGAAAATACCGTATCCGTTCCTAGGATAATCAATCGTGCGAAGGTGCTTGGTACCTTCTTGAGAGGCCGTCTGCGTCTCTATTTCAATGAGCTGAAGGCACTTGGCACCACCAGTCGCATTAAGTTTGTAACCAATAAACTCGGTTCCCTCAGTTCCAAAATCGGCAATCGTAACGGCTATAGGGGCGTTCGGCGGGAGTTTCACCAACTTGAAGTTGTCTGGGCGAATATTCGAGCTCTCGACCGCTACCGGCGGCAATCGCTTAACGGACGCTTGAAAGCCGTTGAAATTTTCGAGACGTCACACCCTCGAAACACGAGCGGGTGGAACTTCGAATGGAAAACGATGTGGGACGGCCAACCGCTTCGCCATCGTTTGCCAGGAAAAGATTCGGGGGACATGGTGAGTAGCGAAAATGTGCGTGTTCTTGCCCCGCTGCTAGCTGAGCGACTGCGCGAGGCTTTCGGAGATTCCTCCGATCCTCGGTGTGAAGTGCTGGATGGATAAGGCGCTGTCACGCTAACCAGATGAGGTGATTCCTATATGAACAAGGAATTGGATGTGAAACGGCCTCGCGTGGTCATCCTCGGCATAGCGCGTCATCCGCGGACCGTCGGCGCTATCCAATCCTTGGGACGCGCGGGAATCCAGGTATCCACGGTGGACTGCCAACTTCCGGCGCACGGCGGTTATTCGCGATATTTAAACCAGCGACTCTTAATCGAACCTGGTTCCGAAAACACTCTAAACTTTCTCGAATCTCTTGGGGAAAAGGGCGGTGGCGTGCTCATGCCACTCAATGATGATTACCTGATAATGGTCGCCAAAAATTTCCACCGCCTCTCGCAGCGTTTTATTGTAACAACGCCGCCCTGGGATACATTGGCGGAAGCGATGGATTTTTCAAAGTGCTACACGATCGCAAGAAGGGTCGGCTTGAAGACACCGGAGTTCTTCAAGCCGAGCGATGAACAAGACATGAAGACCACTGTAAGGCATCTCGATCTGGACCATCACCATTATCTGCTTAAAACAATGCCCGGATCCGAGCCGGCGGAACTGAGCAACGGGCGATATACAAAATTAGCAGGATTGACTCGGGCCGTGATCGAATCCAACTGTCTTGAAATTTGTTCAAGGCTTGGCGAATTTCCCACGATCGTCCAGGTTGTGCCCGGAGAAGCGGATCAATGTATCGCTGTTTCGATGGTTGTCGACCATAACCACCGGCCGATTTTATCGTACTGCATAAAACGCTTGAGGCTCTATACCTACTCAAGAAATTATACCTATTCCGACGAGGAACTCGCGCACCCGTATGAATTAGGCGCAAACGTCTATTGTGAAAGCATTCGTGATGACGAAGCGACAGACGCGGCGGCAAGAATGGTTCGGGCGGTGGGATACGTCGGCGCAATGACGGTGGAGTTCCGCCGAAATCTTGCCGACAATAGTCTCATTTTGATCAAATGTGATCCGCGGTTTGTTCGGGCGACGAGCCTGTCTAAAGCGCTGGGGTTGGACATGACAATGGCGGTTTATAACATGTACACGAAGACCCGGATGGATTTGCCGGAGAGTTATCCGGAAGGGCTCGCGTGGATTTGGCTCAGTCAATGCTTGGAGGCGCTGTGGAATAATAGAGACAATGTTTTGGTTCGAAAAGAACTTTTTAGCCTCGTAAAACAATTTGGTCGAATAAAAGCCTATGCCTTCCTTGATCATCGTGACCCTATACCGTTTCTCGCAGACTTTGGGTGGCGAGGGCGAGAGTGGATGAAGCTGCGGGCGAGAGGATTATCTAGGAGATGGAACAGTCGCGCTTCAACGGTTCCTCACTATCAGTAGGCCAGTTTTCGTTGGCAGCGCCATATTTCCGTTTTGTGCCTACGCCTTAGGGAGATCCAAAAACTGCTTTTGTAACCAATCCATTTTTGACCAAGAAATCTGCCATTCCGACGGCTAAGATTTCATCGCCGCGCTGATTCGGGTGGCGGTCCACTGTTGAATTCGTTATCGAGTGCGTGTCTACGTTTCCCCACCATACCCCAACGTCAATAACGGGAAAGCCATGCTTATGCCCGATATCCCTAATCGTCGCAAATAGCTCATCGGTGACAGAGGGGATCGCCGTCGATTCTCTTCTTGATCGGTAAAAGAAAGTAACGAAGTTGATTCCCCGATTTCAACATAAGGCCGCGATATTGCTCAGAGCATCCATGGATTCCTTTACGCCGCGCGCTTTTTGGTCCAGTGATGTGCGGCCAGCTGGCCGGGAGTATCTCAAAGCGAATAAGCCGAGCCTATACAGCCAGCTTTTTCCCAACAGGATACGAATGACATCGGGAAGTGTCTTTTATGAAGATCGAGTTCAGTCCAGAGTTCAAAGGGCGGGTCATTTGACTCGATATCGTTGCGAAC
Organism: Binatia bacterium; assembly: GCA_036000865.1. GTDB lineage: Bacteria > Desulfobacterota > Binatia > UBA9968 > UBA9968 > DP-20. The sequence continues at coordinate 8,033 of DASYUV010000134.1, forward strand.
ATAGAGCAAAACGACCATTTCCGGTTCGACAGTATCGACAAAACTCCTCAAAAAAGCGTACTCTTGAACAGTGTTATACCCGCCAACTCCCGAGTTGATGGTTCTAACGGGGCCTTCTTTTTGAGGCCAATATAGTTCGAGTCTTCGGCCAAAAGTCGCTTCGATAGGTACGCCCCATCCAAACGTTACTGAATCGCCGAGCAACAAAATTCGTAATTCTTGGTCTTGTTTTCTTTCTAACTCGCGATCGCGCAACCCCAATTTGTTGATGGATACCGCCACTCCGTGGTAGATGCTCCGAAGGCCCGGGGCATGTCTATAACCAGAACCGGGTCCGGGATCTTTTCCAGTTGATAGCGACTGCTCTCTTCAAAGTATGATATTCCGAGTGGATCCAAGCTTCGAATGGCTATCTCGGCAATTAGGACGCTATTATAGCAAAGACCGTAGAAAACATAAGAATGAGTTCCCGTCGAAATCGATAGAATCGCTGGTAGAGAAACGGAGCATGAACTAGAAAGCTGAACGCAACCAAAAACGCAAGGAACGCGAGAAGGGTGAAATAGTCAGACGAATATCTTCCAAAAATCGTCGAGTTCGACGACCTATGAGATGCCAACCATCCAAGAAGAGTTAGGAGTACAGAGGCCCAGCTAACAAGGAAAACGCGAAACCACATTGAACTTGTCCTGGAGGCTTAGATGTAATTGGTGGCGATAATAGGGTTAGATGAAGCGTATATCAAACATCACCTCGTCCTTGCGTGGGCGCGACTTAGCCGGGGCGAATTCAGTAACTTTCAGGAGTGAATGCGACGCCGACTAGTATCTCGTTTTTTCTCTACCCGCCAGGTTGCTGCAAACAAATCCAACGGTTAGACTGCAAACTGTGAATGGTAAGATCACCAAGAAACCTGTTACAAAGTCCGCCCGGAGCACGACGCCCGTTAAGACAGACTCGCACAAAGTGTTGTTACTCGACGGTCACTCGCTGGCCTTTCGCGCCTTTTTCGCCTTGCCCGATACTCTCGTCACGTCGTCCGGCCAGGTTACCAACGCGGTCTACGGCTTTACCGCGATGTTGATCAAGCTTCTTGCCGATGAGCGACCCCAGGGCGTGGTTGTTTGTTTTGATAAAGGGGTACCGCAATTTCGCCTCGACCGCTACGCGGAATACAAGGCCGGGCGAGCGGCAACTCCCGACTTGTTCAAGCAGCAGCTGCCGTTCATCCGCGAAGTGCTTGAGAGCTTGCGGATTCCCATCGTCGAGTTGGAAGGTTATGAAGCCGATGATCTGCTGGCGACTTTGACCAAGCACGGTAGAGAAGAGGGTTGTGAGGTCATTATCGTCACCGGCGACCGCGACATTCTTCAATTGGTTCGCGATGGCGTCTCCGTCATTATGACTCGCCGCGGAATCTCCGATGTTATCCGTTATGATGCTCCGACTGTACTTGAGCGCTACGGTGTCTCGCCGGAGAAGTGGATTGATTTCGTGGCGCTCAAGGGCGAAACCTCGGACAACCTACCTGGTGTTCCAGGCGTCGGTGACAAGACCGCCGCGCAGCTGATCAATAAATACGGCGACATCGAGCAAGTTATCGCCCATGCCGACGAGCTTACACCGAAACTGCGTGAGGCCATCAAGGAACGGGCCGAACAAGTCCGTATCAATAAAGAGCTCGGGCATTTGTTGGACGACGTCCATTTGGATCTAGACCCAGCGAAACTTCGCCTCGAGGCATGGGATGACGAAGCGGTGCGCAACCTTTTTATCTCGCTCGAATTTCGCAGCCTGCACGAACGTCTTAAAGAGATCAAGTTTCATGCTGCCGCGGCTCCGCCCGCGCTCGAATTGGGCTCGATCGCAGAATTTGTCTCGGAGACGGAGCTGCGTCAGGGCGAAGCCATAGCCTTTGCATGGAACGAAAACTGGCTAGCGCTCAGTGATGGAGCCGGCGAAGCGCGGGTGCTGCCTTTTGCCGAAGCCATGCACCGGCTTGCCGGCTGTCTCAAAGATCCTAACCGGCAAAAGATCGCTCATGATGCCAAATTGCTATACCGCTCTGCTGTTAGCACAGGAGTAGAAATCGAAGGGCTCTATTGCGACACGAAAATCGCCGCCTATCTTCTCGAGCCAGGCGCCTCGTCGGGGTACACCCTGAGCGATACCGTCGGTCGTTATCTCGGAGTCTCGATTGAAGCAGAGAAAAGCGAGCCGCAGGCCGGTGAGCAGGTTAGTTTGTCTTTTGCCACCGACGAGAAACAAAGTGTTTGCCGACAAGCCGTAGCCCTCCGCGCCGTCGCTCCGGTGGTCGAGGAGCAACTGCGTGCTCAAGGCATCTGGGAGCTGGCGACCACCTTGGAATTTCCTTTGATCCAAGTTCTCGCAGGCATGGAGCATAGTGGTATTCTCGTCGACCGCGGCTATCTCGAAAAGCTGAACGTTGACTTCGGGCAGAAGATGACGACTCTCGAACGGACCATTCAGCAACTCGCTGGAGAAGAGTTCAACGTGAACTCCAATGTGCAGCTACAGCGAATCCTATTTGAAAAGTTGACTTTGCCAAAAACTCGCAGGATCAAGACCGGTTATTCTACCGATGCCGCGGAATTGGAGAAGCTCGCCGGCAGCCATCCGATCGTCGCCTCGTTGCTCGAATATCGCGAGGTCTCGAAGCTGAAGAACGGTTTTAGTGAAATGCTGCTGGCGCTCATCGACCCGCAAAGCCAGCGAATCCATACGACCTACGAGCAGACTACGGCGGCGACCGGGCGTTTGTCATCGACGGCGCCCAACTTGCAAAACATTCCGATTCGCGGCGAACTCGGGCGCCAAATCCGCCGCGCGTTCATTGCGCCGTCGGGCCACGTGTTGCTGTCGGCGGACTACTCACAGATCGAGCTCCGGGTGCTCGCACATCTTTGCGAGGATGAGACGTTTTGCCAGGCGTTTGCACAGGGGCACGACTTTCACGCCACCATCGCCGCGAAGGTTTATGGCGTCGGTTCGAACGACGTGACCTCGGCCATGCGAGATCAGGTCAAACAGTTCTCCTATGGAATTGCTTACGGCATGTCGACCTACGGAGTCTCGCAGAGGCTCGGCGTCGAAATGGATGAAGCGGCGAGTTTTGTCGAAACTTACTACGCGCAGTTTCCGAAAGTGAGGGAGTTTCTTACGGCGCAAGTGGAGAAGGCAAAGATCGACGGGTTCACCACCACGATGTTCGGACGCCGTCGCTATCTGCCGGAGCTGCTTTCCTCCAACTATCGCCTCCGCACATTAGGGGAGCGCATGGCTCTCAACGCGCCGATCCAGGGAAGCGCCGCCGATATTCTCAAGAAGGCGATGATCAGCGTCGACGCTGCCTTGCGCAGAGAACCGATTGCCAAAATGCTCCTCACTGTTCACGATGAACTGGTTTTCGAGGTGCCGACGGATAAATTGGATTGGGCGCGCGCCTTGATCGAAAAAGAAATGATCCAAGCCGCCGACCTCCGTTGTGGCTTGGCCGTGGAAGTGCACACCGGAATCAATTGGGCCGACGCGCACGCATGAGGCGCTTCGCAAATCCGCATTTCCACCTCTCACCACGTTAAGCGTAGAGGACTCGGAAGAGAGAATTGATACAACCCTCCCGAATTCTGCGACTCCGCAGTGAAACGAGAAGCGGGTTTCTCACCGCTAGGACGCGAATAACTTCTGTGATTACTTTCCGGTATTGACGAACTGGATACAGTCACCCTGGTTCTTGAAGGCTTTAGGAAAGTCGAATTCCGACCAGCCATCTTTCTTGCATTGGTTCTTATCGGTCGGAGGTCCTACCAACGGCTCGCCGTAAATGAAGTCGTCCATCACAACCACATCCACTGAAGCGCTCTCGTTCGGTCCAGGTGCCGTATTACCGCTGGTGATACGGACGAGCGCGATTCGCTCATTGGCAAAGAGAACCCCGACGAACGAAAGGCCGTTGTTTGCCGGTGGGACGAAAACTTTCCCAAGCGAGTCGCCTTCGGGCCCGAAGTATTCGACGGAGGTGCTGTCGGGTAGATCGACGTCAGTGAACACTGCGCCGAAGGCATTAACAGTCGCGGGGATTTCGGTACCGGGTCTGAAGAAGTGCACGTCGGTTACATTGCTGCCCACAACCGAGAACAGCCGCAAGGGACTGAATGTTGTAAAGAGAGTGCTATAGGTAGCGTTGTTGAACGTCGTTGCCAGCCCGGAAGGCGGAGCTTGTACAAAACCCGTCCCGGGAGTAGTAAAGAGAGCGCCGCGAATCAACTGGAAACCTGTGAACGGCGTCGGCGCCGGACTCGTTGTTGAGTTGTTGCCGCCGCCGTCCCAGTTAATTTCGCGCCGACCGCTGGTAAGGGGCCCTGGGAGGTTGCCGTTGTTGGGAGACCCTATGGCATTGCGGAAAGCATCGACCACGGGTTTGATAGAGTTTGTGTCAATTCCGGCCGCCGAGTACCCAATGAACTCTTGCGCGAAGATCGCGCTCGCACTAGTAAAAAGAAAGTAAACGGCAATCACGAGCACCGGGAAGGTGGTTAATTTGCTTGTCGTGCGTCGCATAAGATGCTCCTTTCGGGGTGACTTCCCATATGCGGAGAGGATAAGTAGTACAAAGCAGCAGATGAAGTCAACAGGACGCAAGGGGAGGTATCCATGCCGCTTAACACGCTAGCCCTTTACGCCTTTGTTCGGCTTTTTTTGGTTGGCGTAGTCCTAATCTCGACTGCGGCAGACGCATTCGCCCAAGCGGAGTTCTACAGAGGCAAAACCATTAAGATAATTCGCGGTGGTGGGCCGGGGGGGTCGGGAGAATTTCAGACGCGAGCGCTGATGAAATTTCTGGAGAAATATATTCCCGGCCAACCCAAATTAATGCTTGAGTACATCGAAGGCGCCGCCGGCAGGAAAGCAACAAACGTTATTTATAGTTCGACCCGTCCCGATGGACTGACGATAGGATCGATCGGCGCAGGATTGGTGGTCGGGCCGATCTTGGGCTTGCCCGGTAGCGCCTATGATCTCGATAAACTGATTTACTTGGGCTCCACAGATACCGGCGATCCCTACGTGTTCTACACTAAGGCGAGCGTGGGATTGGATAGCCTCGAGAAGTTGAGGGCTGCAAGCGGCCTCAGGTTGGGCGCTCACTCGGTCGGCCATCCGGTCTATGTCACAGCGCGCTTCGTCGCCTATTTGCTTAATTTGAAAGAGCCAAAGTTTGTGACTGGTTTTACCGGACCGGAAATTTACCTGGCGATTACGCGTGGCGAGCTGGACGCTCACGCGACCGGGGCGGCTCGGTTTGTCGTGGAAAACCGTGAGTGGATCGAAAAGAAGCTGGTCCACTTCCATACTACGCTCACCGTTCCTAAGGGCCGTCATCACCCGTCATTTGCGCACCTGCCCGAACTCGGGAGCTTTGCCAGGTCCGAGAGAGAACGAAAACTACTGGACATGTTTCGCGCCTTCCAGTATCCGCGCTGGCCCTACATCTTCCCGCCGGGAACGCCCAAGGAGCGCGTCCAGGTCATCCGGGAAGCCATGCGCAAGGCATTTGCAGATCCGAACTTTCCCGGAGAGTTTAACAAGCTCATGGGCGATGATCCTGCGCCCCTTGGGGGTGAAGAACTGGAACGGGCAATCAAAGAGTTACCCCGCGATCACGAAGTGGTTGAGCTATATAAAAAGCTTGCCGGCCCGGATCCTTTGCCGGCGCGATGACCGCGGTGTCTCCGTGATAAAGCAGAGATCGGGGATTCCACCTTCAGAGGCGCCGAGAACGCCGAGATAGAAATATTGGGAGACGAGAGCGGAAGGTTAGTTAATGGCTAGCTCAACGGGGGCACGCGATGAACAGCACATATGAAGAAGTCTATAAGCGATGGCTCAACGATCCGGAAAATTTCTGGGCGGAAGCCGGTGAAGCGGTTCATTGGTACAAAAAATGGGACAGGGTGCTCGATGCGTCGCGACCGCCGTTCTATCGTTGGTTCGCCGGAGGACTGGTGAATAGTTGCTACAACGCTGTGGACCGGCACGTAGAAAGCGGTCGAGCGACCCAGGCGGCGCTTATTTACGACAGCCCTGTCACGGGAACTGTGAAGACGTTCACCTATCGCGAGTTGCTCGATGAGGTGGCGCGCTTTGCTGGCGTGCTCACGAGCCAAGCGGTTCAGAAAGGTGATCGGGTGATCATCTACATGCCCATGGTCCCGGAGGCGATCATTGCAATGCTGGCGTGTGCTCGCATTGGCGTGATCCACTCCGTGGTTTTCGGCGGCTTTGCCGCCAATGAGCTAGCCAGCCGCATTAGTGATGCGCGACCGAAGGTGATCGTTTCCGCTTCCGGCGGCATTGAAGTTGACCGCGTCATTCCCTACAAGCCTCTGCTCGACAAGGCAATCGAACTTGCTTCTGTCAAACCGCGGCGATGCATTATTCTCCAACGTCCCCAGGAAAGAGCGACGATGATCGGCGGACGCGATCTCGATTGGTCGGAGCAGATGGCGAGCGCAAAGCCAGCCGAGTGTGTTCCGGTCGCTGCAACCGATCCGCTGTACATCCTCTACACTTCAGGTACGACCGGCATACCCAAGGGCATCGTGCGCGATAATGGCGGGCATCTGGTGGCGCTCAAATGGAGCATGCAGCACATCTATGGAGTGGAGCCAGGTGAAGTCTATTGGGCAGCCTCAGATGTGGGATGGGTCGTCGGCCACTCCTATATAATTTATGCACCCTTGTTCAATGGGAATACGACGGTGCTTTACGAGGGAAAACCACTCGGTACTCCTGATGCGGGCGCGTTCTGGCGAGTGGTCTCCCAGCATGGCGTGAGAGTCTTGTTTACTGCGCCGACGGCTTTTCGCGCTATCAAGCGCGAAGACCCGAACGGCGATTACATGCGCAAGTACGATTTGACCGGTTTCCGCACGCTCTTCCTCGCCGGCGAGCGCTGTGATCCGGACACGCTCGTGTGGGCAGAAAAGCATCTCGGTGTGCCGGTGATTGATCACTGGTGGCAAACCGAAACAGGTTGGCCCATCGGAGCGAATTGCGTTGGCTTGGGAATGCTTTCTGTGAAGGCGGGGTCATGCACAAAGCCCGTGCCCGGTTATGATGTCCGCGTGCTCGGAGATGATGGAAACGAGCTACCGTCAGATCAAATCGGCAGCCTCGTGATCAAGCTCCCTTTGCCGCCCGGTTGTCTGCCGACATTGTGGCACAACGACGAAGGTTACCAGAATTCATATCTCGGCGCCTTTTCCGGCTACTACCTGACCGCCGACGCCGGCTACAAGGATAAGGACGGCTTCCTCTGGGTCATGACCCGCACGGATGACATCATCAACGTCGCCGGACATCGCCTCTCGACCGGCGCGCTGGAAGAAGTACTGGCTTCTCATCCGGACGTGGCCGAATGCGCCGTGTTGGGAGTCGCAGACGAGATCAAAGGAGAAGTCCCACTTGGTCTTGTCGTGCTCAAGGCGGGTGTGAGGCGATCAGCCGGCGAGATCGTTACCGACTTGGTTCAGATGGTGCGCGAAAGGATCGGCCCGGTGGCGTCTTTTAGGGTCGCAACCGTCGTCAAGCGGCTGCCCAAGACCCGCTCGGGTAAGATTTTGCGCGGAACAATCAAGAAGATTGCTGACGGAGTCGAATATCGGATTCCACCGACCATCGACGATCCGGTGATCCTCGACGAAATCACCGCGGATTTGGCGCGCTAGGCTATCCCGCAGGTGGGGCACCACGGCCTAACACCGTGGTCGACCCGAGCTCGCCGCAGACGTAAGCTTGTTGAGATCGCCTGATCACGACATTTTTTGATCGCAATCTTTTAACAGCGACCGATACGCAAATTTGGCGGCGGGGCAGAGTAGAGAATCTCATCATGATCCTGCCGGGAGCACCCGGCGAATCGCCATGAAGTCGCCAAAGCGCAATCGGGTGCAAAGTGGCTAAGCCATGTTGCACCCGAAGCACCGTAGGCAAGGTCGAAAGGGAACTGCTGATTTAATGAAGATCGACTCTGGAACCAGTTTCCTCGACAATGGGCGCCAAGGTCGTTTGATTGGTGGTGACGAATCGAATCAGGAGTGTCGCTGGGCCCGGCTTGAAGGTGAGCCCCGAAAAAGCGTTTACCGTTACAGGTATAATTTGGTCGGACACAGGGTTAGTACAATTCACGGTCTGGTTGAAGATGCCGATACTGAGCAGGCGGCCCGAAGGCTGAAGAATGTATACAGACAGAGCGCCGGTAAGTCCCTCGGTCGTGCTATCGCAACCCACGGTCACGGTCAAGGTTACACTGGTGCGGTCGGGTGACAGGTCGCCCGAGACACCGCCGCCGTTATCATTTTTAGCCAAGGCGGTGCCACTCATTGACAGAACTGCGGCCAAGGCCAGCGCCCGCTTGAGGGCGGTTAGTTTGTTAAACACATTCATAGATCTTTCTCCTTTTCTGTTTTTTCTACTTTAAGACTCTTTCTCCCTTTGCCTAGGCGAGTGCGACCTAGAGCAGCAAACATGCCACGGAATAAACTGACGCGCGCGGGAACTCTGGCGGACCGATCCGGTAGGCCGCCACGGAAAAATTACCTACCGTCAGCGAATTTTTGCTGGCCTGCTAATCATCCCTGCGACTGAAAATGCTTGGGAAATGTGGCTAGAGTTGGCAAGCATTGCGCAGAACTAGATGGCGAACAGCAGGGTTCGATGATGAAATTACACTGAGGGGTTTGGATTTGGAGTAATTCACCGCAGAGGCACAGAGTTCGCGGAGAGTCTATCAATCCGAACGAAGAACCTGCTTGATCGATTCGCGTCGTGGATTCCGTTTGGGCTTTTAGTTCTCGATTGCTCAGCTCGTCATGAGCGTCATCTTGTTTCTAACGACTGGGAGATACAGTGACAAAGGAGTCGCCTGCGGAAAAAGGGCGCCGCAAGATTCTCTCAGCTCCAATAGCGGATACAATCTCATCCACCTGGTCGCACGTTCTCTATGGAGTTAATCGCTATCCAACCGCCGTATGAGAACTTCCCTGTCGCGAAATTTAGACAAAAAAGAAAGAGTTCCGTCCGATAAAAGCTACAAGCTGTTAGGCGACGCCGACCGAGAGCAAAGTCGATCAGCGGCGATTTAGCTAGAAATGCTTCTGGATCGCGCGTCAACGTTCGACAAGACGCGACCTGTTGGCACAAGTCTTGCCCAATCTATTAGCAAATCTATTTCGCTGGAGACGCCAATAGATGCATTGAAACCTCTGCAGCAGGATCATCAGAGAAGCGCTAAGCGAACCGATCGACCGCGCTGAACTAGGGCGCCTGGATGAAGATCTTGAGGCGGCCAAACACAAACAATTTTGTAAAGGGCGCTAAGGTCGGGAGCGCTGCTCACAGCAATCATCCGACCACGCAGATCTTCTGCAGCTAGACTGGCCATGGAACGAAAACCGCGTTGGCAATTCGTGAAAGATACCGCGGTGCAATGGATTGAGGATCAGCCTTTCCAGTTAGCCGCTGCGCTCTCCTATTACACGCTTTTCTCCCTGTCGCCGCTGCTGATCATTGTTATCGCCATTGCGGGGTTTGCTTTTGGTCAAGAAGCCGCACAGAACCGGATCGTTGAAACCATCCAAGGGATGGTCGGCCGAGACAGCGCGCAGGCTGTTCAGGGGATGATTCAAAACGCCAGCAATCAACCCGAAACGGGAATTGTTTCTGCCGTCCTGGGCGTTATCGCTTTGATCTTCGGTGCCGGCGGCGTGGTCGGCCAACTACAGACGTCGCTCAACACGATTTGGGGCATTACGCCGAAAGCCGGCCAAGGCGTGTGGGGATTTGTCCGCCAGCGCTTCATCTCCTATGCGATGATTCTGGGGATCGGGTTCCTCCTTTTGGTGTCTCTTGCAGTCAGCGCCCTACTGGCCGGTCTCACGCAATTTATGGGTACTTTGTTCGGCGCAACCGCGTTTTTCGCTCACGCGCTCGATCTTCTAGTATCCTTTATTTTTGTTACTGCGCTTTTTGCGATGATCTACAAATTCCTACCGGATGCTCGCATTGAATGGCGGGACGTATGGATCGGCGCTACGTTGACTTCGCTTCTCTTCACCATAGGAAAAATCCTGATAGGGTTTTATTTGGGTCGCAGCGGAGTGACTTCGACCTACGGAGCTGCCGGATCATTGATCACCGTTTTGCTGTGGGTCTACTATTCATCGCTGATTTTTTTCTTAGGGGCGGAGTTCACCCAAGTCTATGCAACCCAGTACGGATCTGGAGTTGCTCCGGCCAAAAACGCCGAACCCATCGCGGTCGCTCAAGAGACGCAAAATAGAGAATCGCCGCCGCCGGAGAAACGAATCGGCGGAAGGTCGGTTAGGCATGGTAATAACAGGCAACGAAGCGAAGACAAGATCGGCAGAGCGGGTCGATAACTATTCGGACATGCATATGCACTTCACGATGATTGAGAATTCAGCTTGGCCCTCGGGATAAATAACTGAAAGGAGCTGCAATCATGGCAAAATATGGCAAAAAAGCTCAACAGAAAGTTAAGCGGGCAATGCGCGAACGCAAGAGAGGAACTTTAAAAAGCGGTCGTTCGGGAAAAACAGTGAAGAGCCGCAAGCAAGCCATTGCAATCGGATTGTCGGAAGCTCGCCGCGCAGGCGGAAAAGTTCCGCGGAAGAAGTCCAAAAAAAAATAGTGTTGATAGCGGACACCACTAATCGTGCCGCACCGCGGAGGCGCTGAGGTTACTGAGAGGGGAGTGTTGAAAGAAAACTCTGTTTACTCCGGGTCTTTGTGGTGAAAGAATCCGAAATCTGCGATAGGTTAGATGGGCATCCTCGTGAAGGGATAAATGCCCGGAGATAGAAAATGAAAAACGAGCTGCTACGCTTATCAGCCGAGCAATTTGTAGCCTTGATCTTGGACAATGAAGTGACGGTTGGCGAGTTTGTTACCAATCCACCACTCTCCTGGAACCGTCTGATTCAGCGCAACGGACTGTTTCAAATCGCCGAAGGATATCCAAATGTCCTGACGACGGCGCAAGCTAGATTCGAGATGAAAAACTGGGACGAGGTATCTTCGACGGCCATTATGCGCGCACTAGCAGAGTTGGATGGAGCCGTGGATTATGTGCTCTTTGGAAACAACGCGGGCCAAGGGCTACCGTTGGCGCAACGCTTGCCGCCGAACTTGATCGCCAACCGAGCGGCGATCATCTACGCCAATAGTCTGCCGGAGCAAAGCGCCTACGAGAAACTCGGCTACCGAGCCTTCTTTCGTAGGAGGGACGCGGTCGGTCGTCTGCTCGATCTGGCGAAGGATTCAGGCCGGCTGCTGGCGCTGTGCTTCATCAATACGATTCAACACAATAAACACAACTATCACGATCCTTGAGCCAAGGACTCCCTCATCATGGCTGAGGCCTCGCAGCGGTGCGGTCGTCCTGGAATTCTCTAGCTCAATGAATGGGTATTTATCGACTGCGAGGTCAAAGTTAGTCATAAACCGAACACAGTCATTCTCCGTAAGGGACGGTTCGGGCGTCAGTCTTCAAAGAAAGGGGATGTGGCTTCCGGGAATCGAATTCCCAGGGTGCCGTCTCGCGTGATGACGCGCTAGACGGCACCTGAGAGGACGGCCAACTAGAAGTTATTGCCTGATCCGTAAAACCTGGCCATCGGGCGCTTAGTATATGATCGAGCCTTTTTCTATCTGCTCTTTACGACGTTCATAGTCTCTGCGGCTGATTCGCTCATGGCGGTAGTCATCTTCGAGCCGGTCCATCTGACGTTTCGCATTAATCTCATAGCCGGCTCCAGTTGCCAAAGCGCCGGTAGCGGCTCCCGCAGCGAATTCGCATCCGCCCAGGCCTAAACTCCCCAAGAGCAGTAGTGTAGCGAGCGTTCTCATGACGTATCCTCCTCTCTGATATCTCCTCAATGAGGTTGGAGCAACGACCATACCAGTGATAAAGCTTCGTAACGTCAATGAGTTGTAGAAAGTGGCAAATCACGCAACGCGTAAAAAAGTAGCCCGCGGGTAGAAATTACCCACAAATGCCTCAGAGTCGTGAGTTTTTTCCAGGCGAAAGTTCGAATTGCTTTGCTCGATGCAGTACCTAGTGAGAAACAAATAACGATCGCTAGCCAAAAAATCTTCTGTTGACTTTCTTGCCGCGTCCTCATTATGCTGCCGCCGGTTTCCTTCCCTTGGTCTGGCGGCAGAGCAACGATCCGCTAGCGTTACTTGCCGGTGCAAGGAGTTATGAGATGTCAAAACTGATCGCGGTCTTCATTCTCTCGTCGATTGTGGCGGCCTGCGCGCAGATGGCGGGGCAATCTACGTCTGGATTGGCCCCCGAGGCCAAGGACATGGCGCTGGTCGGCTTCAACGATTTGCAGAGTCGTTCGGCATATCAGCCGGTTATTCACCGGCAAGGCAATCGCTTCATCGCCTACGTCGGTCATCACGGCGGCTCGGCGTTGAATCCTTTGACCGGTCGGATGGAGGCGAACGGCACCTCTATTATCGATGTGACCGATCCGCGCGCTCCAAAGTATCTGGCGCACTTTCCCGGCTCGACCGCGGGCTCAGGAGAGGCTGGCGGGGCGCAAATGGTGCGCGTCTGCGATGGCAAAGATTTGCCGAAGGGCGATCCAAAAAAAACCTATCTGCTTCGCACTTTCGGCAATGACGGGCATGAAGTCGTGGATGTCAGCGATCCTGCCAAGCCGACGTTACTGATCAAGGTGCTCTCCGGCTTAACCACGACACACAAAAATTGGTGGGAATGCGATACCGGCATCGCTTACCTCGTCTCATATAAGAAAGATGAAGGCTGGCGCAGCCGCGGCGTTAAGATCTACGACCTGAGTGATCCTGCACGACCGCGCTACATCCGCGACTACGGATTAATTGGGCAAGAGCCAGGGTCTAAAATCGAGCCGGTACCCCAGGCGTTGCACGGCCCGATTCGGCTCGGTAACCGAGTCTATTTCGGCTACGGCTCAAGCACTGCGGGAACGCTTCAGATCGTCGACCGGGAAAAGCTGCTCAAAGGTAATCCCGCTTCCAAGGATCCTTTTGCCCCGTCACCCGAGAATCTTCTGTATCCGCAAATTTCGAAACTCGATCTTTATCCCAACACTGGCGCGCACACGACTTTCCCCGTACTCGGGATGACCGTGCCGGAATTTGCCAAGATGGAAAAAGGCAGAACCGCCGATTTCGTCGTGATCGTGACAGAATCAACCCAAAACGAATGCCGCGAGTACCGGCACCCGGTTTTTTTCGCCGATATCACCGACGAAAAGAGACCGTTCTCGATTTCGAATTTCGACGTGGTCGAGGCGGTCGGCAATTTCTGCACTCGCGGCGGTCGCTTCGGCGCTCACGCGAGCAACGAATCTTTCACGCCGATTTATTATAAACGATTGATCTTTGTCAGCTATTTCAACGCCGGCGTGCGCGCCGTCGATATCCGCGACCCTTATCGTCCGAAGGAAGTCGGGTATTACATACCGGCGATCACCGACAAAACCGACAAGCGCTGCGTTCCAGACCCAGGCGGCGGCGAGATCTGCAAAGTGGCGATACAAAGTAATAACGTTGAAGTCGATGAGCGCGGTTTTATTTACGTCGCCGATCGGGCCAACACTGGTTTGCATATTCTCGAACTCACTGGCGCAGCGCGGGCAATCGCCAATTTTCCTTGAGAATCGCGGACAAAATAAACGACGATTCGGATGGCGTGGCGAGTGGCCGCTCGCGATCGTGTTTTTTCGGCAAAATTCCGTGATCAGGAATCACAAAGCGGAGCACCAGGCTTCTACTCTGAAAAGCCGTCTTTCGTCGCCCTGGTTCTGCTTCCCCAAATATTGAGAACAAACAGGAGGAAAATCATGCCAAGAACAGCTTTGGACTTAAACAAAGAAACGGATCGTCAGAAGGTTAAAGGACAATGGCGCGTCGGTCCTGGTCTGGTGCCGGGAGAGCCCAATGAAGGGCTCGTGGCGCAGCTGCTGAATACTCCGGCGCGACTGGCCGAGTACGATGACTCGAATTGGGAAGTATGCGACAACATTCGCCAGAGTATATCAAAGGGCTTCACGTTTGCTTGGTATCGCATCGCTGTGGCGTTACCTGCGGAGATTGACGGCATTCAGTTGACGGATTCCCGGGTCTATTTCGAGGCGAATTTCGACAACTACGGCGAAGTTTGGATCAACGGCAAAATCGACCGCGTTGCCGGAGTTATCATCGGCATCAACGCACAGTATCGCGTAGAGGTTATGAACAAGGCTGTGCCGGGTAGCAAGCACGTCATCGCCTGCCTGGTCGCGAACGGTCCGCTGGCGGAACCGGTCGGCGGCATCTTCATGCGCTACGCAACTCTGGCATTTGAATCGCGGAACTAGAAACATGCAGTGTGGTTCTCACGCGCTGACAGGGTCGGCTCCGCAGGATTCACTACTGAGGCATAGAGGAAGGGGCCGGGAGTACGGCTTGTTTTGTGTCTAATGAGAGATGGCTGCGATTTTCAGCCTTATTTAATAGAGTTCTATTTGCTCCACATGACGTGGCAAAACGGGGCCCGGTCTTCTGGGCCGGGCCCGTTTGAATAATATTCCCGCTATCCGCGATCAATGACGTTATCAATCGGAGTAGCGTTCGTTGTTATCGCGCCAGACCCGCGCGGTGCGGTTGTCGTAATAGCGGTCCCGATAGCGCCAGCCATAACGGCTGTCGTAATAGCGATTGCCGTAATAGCGGTCGTAGCGCGGATCATAGCGGCGATCATAGTATCGGTCATAACGCCAGTCCCGGCGCGCGTAATAATGTGGATGATCATACCCGTAGTAATAGCAGCCGCTCGCGAACGCCGTCACCATCGCTAGCAGCGCTACTCCTGCCAATGATCTAATTCTTGTTCGATTCATGGAAAATACTCCTTCCCGTAAATTCTCTACTCCACCTAAAGGTTAGGCAATGCCTGTGCCAAAAAGACCCTAGAAACCGCGGAAAGTTCCTGCTAAGAAAACACTGCTATTTCGCAGCAGAAGATATTGGCGGTCGGCGTATTGCAGTTCTGGGGTAGCGCCAACGAAATTATCAAAATGAAGAATGTCGGAGTTAACCGCACAGTCGTATGGAGTTTCGTCAGATAATTCGGGGAGGGGCCATGGAAATCTTCGATATTCATCATCATCTCGGTTCATTGACGGGCGGAAGTCTTCAGGAGGGAAATGATTGGCAGGACCGTGATTACACCAACCGTGTGCGGATCATGGCGGCGAACGGCGTGACGATGTCGGCAATCCTGGCCGCGACGGGTTATATCCAGGCGGACGGCATCAAGGACACGATGCGCTGCAACGATACGGTGGCCGGCTATCGCCAGCGTGACCCCAAGCGCTTTCCGGTGGCCTGCGGCACGGTGGAACCGCTCCACGGCACGCGCTCGCTGGGCGAGTTGGAACGAATTAAACATGAACTGCGGTTGGAGGGAGTCGTATGGCATAGCCGGTTTCAGGGAGTGGCCGTCGATCATCAGCTGATGCGGCCGCTGCTCAAGAAGGTGAGTGAGCTGGGACTTGTGCCTTTGGTTCACACCAATGCGGAGTCCAACCTGGAAGCGGTGTGGCGATTGGAACGTTTGGCGCTGGAATTTCCCGAGCTCACCTTCGTCTCGATGGATGCCTTGACGACGAATGCGAATAGCCAGCTCGCACTGGACATCGCTAAGCGAACGTCGAATATTCTTTTCGACACGGCGCATGTACGCGGATCGGTGTACATCCGACAATTCGTTGAGGCGGCGGGATCGCACCGGCTACTTTTTGGTAGCCTGTTTTATTCGTATCCGGCGAGCTATGAACATTGTGCGACACTGGAAGAGATAAAGGCGGCAAAGATCAGCGATACGGACAAGGCAAACATCCTCGCGTCGAACGCGAAAAGGCTCTTTGGACTGAATTAACCGCTCGCCGGAAACTCGGTTAGATTACCCGCGGACGCGCGCTCACGGAAGCAAAAAATGAAAAACCGATTGCGGATTTTGATGTTAAATTTTGCGGTTATTTTTATTGTCGGCAGCTCTCTCGACGCACCGGGCGAACAGGTGGCGATGCTAAAAATAAACAAGGAATACGATAAAAGGACAGTGATAAAGAAATCGCTGGTTCCCAATGGCGGGAACGGCTTGTTTGCTGTCGCAAAAATCAAAAAGGGGGAGGTGATCGGTGAGTTGGGCGGGCGCCTGGTTGCGGACAACGACGAGTCCCTCGGCAATCACTACATCGCATCGATACCGAAATGCGCGTGGAAAGAATCGCATCCCTACAAATACATCGATAGCAAAGCTTACGGCGCCAACGTGAGCCGCATCAATTTCGCCCCCAGCAAGATCAACGGGATAGACACGAACTTCCAAAACGCAGCGGTCAAACAGCTTTGCACGCATCCTTATTTCGTATTTCTAGCGTTGAAGGATATTGAACCGGGCACGGAGATTTGGTCGAGTTACGGCCCGCACTATGAGTACGACAAGTTCATGGGGGCTCCGGAAGTGCGAGATTTTTTCTGCAGTCTATTAAAATTAGACTGCCGCGAAAAATTCACTTATTCGTACTAGTGTCCTGAGTTAGAAGTTGATTAAGAAGACATTCTGCCTTTTCCCTCATGCCGGTGAAAACCGGCATCCAACCCCCACTAAATCTCCCCCTTTGCTAAGGGGGAGACAAAGAGGGGGTTCTGGATTCCGGGTCGCGCTAGCTACCGCCAGCTTGCCCGGAATGACGCCCGAAATAATTTTTCACTGACCTGCTATTCAGCCAGTGGTTTCTTGCCGTCCGGCACCGGCACATCGAAGGCATTGAGCGTCATCGCCACCATGACGTAGAAACCGATCCCAGCGACGAGTTCGACCATCTTTTCCTCTCCGAACATGGCCATTCCACGCTTGAAGGTCGCCTCGGACAATGTGCGCGTGGTATTGAGTTCGAAAGTGATGTCGTAGACCAGGCGCTCCTCCGCGCGCGCGAAATTCGGTGTGCGCCGCTCGCGAATCGCTTCGACGATATCGGATGAGATGCCTTCTTTGACCGCATAAGGCTCGTGAATGAACCAGGCAAACTGAGCGGTTGCAAGACGCGCCGAGACCAGGATCATCAGCTGAACCAGCCGTCTTTCGAGCCTTAGCCGTGATGCGAACATGTCCTGGAGCTTAAGGCAGCACTCCGCCAGCTCGGGATTACGCAACCAAATCGCAAAAGGACCGCGCACGTGGCCGCGCAGGCGTTTCACTTGATCGTAAATCCGCCGTTGTTCCGGAGTCAGTTTTTGCTCGTCGATCTCTGCTAGGCGTGACATTGTCGTATCCTTTCGCTTCTGCTATTTCCTCGATGACACTCGAGAGCCGCTGATCCCGTCTAGAGGATTCGGGGTTAGAAGTCAAAAGTAAAGGTGCGAAACAGTAAACCACGATTTTTATCTGTTACTTTTCGGCTCATGGCGACTTGCATTTTTATTTCTGCAGATGTAAGCGATTGCAAAATTTGAGCGAATTATGAGCGGAGGACAAAAGCAATGGCGCAAACAGCAACGAGTGATCAGAGCTGGGATCTGGAAGCCGATGTCGTAATTATCGGATCGGGGGCGGCGGGGCTGCCCGGGGCGATTAAGGCCGCGGATGGCGGGGCGTCGGTGATTGTTGTCGAGACCAATTATGATATCGGCGGACACGCAATCATCAGCGGCGGGAACGTGCCGTTGGGCGGCGGCACAAGCGCCCAGAAGAAATACGGCATACAGGATACCCCCGACACGGTCTTCTCTGATCTCACCGATTGGACCATTGTGCAGCCTAATGGTTGGCCGGATTACCGTTACAACGACCGTGCGGTGATGCGCGCGTTTGCCGATCACTGCGCGCTGACCTATGAATTTCTCTTGGAAAACGGCGTGAAGTTTAAAGAAGTCGCGCCAGACAATCAGGGCGGACACAATCTGGGAAACTCGGCGCCGCGAGAAAATCATTGCTTTTGGACGAAAGGAGCTGGAGTGGAAAGCCCAAACAATCGAGCGGGAACCGGACTGATCAGACCGCTTGAGGCGAGCGCCCGCGCAAAGGGCGTGCAATTCTTGCTCAATTATAAGATGGCGACGATCGTTCGAGAGAAGCCCAGCGCGGGGAGAGTGATCGGCGTCACTGCCGAGTACACGCCGCGAATCATGCCGGGCCAGTCGACGCCGTTAAAGAGCTTTCGCAACGACGGTAATATCGAGGGCACTCAATCGACGATGAATATACGCGCGAAAAAAGCGGTGATTGTCACGACCGGCGGCATGACCAGCAACTTGAATTTTCGGCGCATGTTCGACCCGAGATTGACCGCCGTGCTGACGGTCGCGGGTGAACCCTATAGCTACCAGGATGCCAGCGGCGAGCTTGCTGCGACGGCGATCGGCGCTTCGCTTTGGGGCTTCGCAAACCAAACCTTGGAGAACGGGGACAACATTCGCACTAAACGAGCGCTTGCGACCAAATACAATTACATGACGTGGGAGTTAGAGAGCCCGATCTTTCCGCTGGTCCGCTCGACCGGCCTGAACGTGAAAGACTGGCACGATTTGATTTTGGTCAATCAAGTCGGCAAAAGATTCTACGACGAGACCAAAGGCGATTATCCCCACGGCAACGTGTACAACGACATCAACCCCTACACGCCCAACGACTATCGCAACAACGAGAAGATCGATTACCATCCCAGCAAATATAATTTCTTCAATGCCGCGGTGGCGATGAACGAGTATTCCGAACCACCGGATTATTCCGCCGGGCCGATATGGGCGATCTCCGACGCCGACGCCGTCAAACGGGAAGGCTGGAAGGTGACGCCGCCGTACGTCGATCTCGACGGCTATTTCTTCAGCGCGAATACTCTTGCGGAACTAGCGGCGGCGATCAAAAACGAGTATCAGGCAAAACCGATGAACGGCGCGATCTTGCAAGCCGCGGTGGAGCGGTACAACTCCTTTGTCGATGCGGGGAAAGATAGCGATTTCGGTAAGCCGGCGCCGAAATACAAAATCCAAACGCCGCCTTTCTATGCGGCATGGGCCACTCCCAATGTGCATGACACCCGTTCCGGCCTGCGCATCAATGGCAAGTGCCAAGTGATGGATATGCACGCCCAGGTTATCCCAGGCCTATATTGCGCGGGCGAATCGGCCGGCGGATTCAATCAACACGGACTCGGTCGCTGCACCACGCAGGGCTACATCGCGGGCAAGAATGCAGCGGCTGAAGCGAAAAAGGACTAATCTTTGCCGACGATGGAAGCCTTGGATTATCGATAAAACGATTCGATAAAATCACCGGCTTGTAATTGACGGACGAATCGGTCGTCGAAGAATTTATTAGGGTCCAGATCTTTGGCCTTAGGATTTCGTTCGGCGAGCTCGTCTAAGACCGACCTCACTGCGTCAGCCGTTGGCAAAGGCACCTTCATCATGTATTTGGCGATTTGGATATCGTAGGACTCGGTAAGAAGATCCATGTCATTGGTCCGCAGATACTTTGAGAGAACCTTCATCGTAAACGCGCGATCTCTTTTCATCAGGGCGATCGCCTCGATCTGAGCCGAAAGATAACGCCGCACCAAGTCCGGGTCATCGCGAATGATTTCGCCACGCGTCGAGACACCGGTCGACGCATAAGGAATATTGAGCGCCGGCAAATGCAAGAGCACTCGATTGCCGAATTTTACCGCTCGGCTGGTGGCGGGATAGCCGAACACGCCGCCTTGCACGCGGTTTCCCTGTAACGCACCGACAATCCAATCGCCGGCGCCGATCTCGACGATGTGGACGTCTTTACCCGGCTCAAGACCGAAGTGTTTTGCGGCGAGGCGCGCGCCGGTGTGGAGCGACGTGCCGTAGCGGCTTATGCCGATGCTCTTGCCGCGTAGTTGTTCGGCCTTCTCGATCTCAGGGCGCACGACCAGATTCAGCACTAGGGTGCCAACCATCGTTGCGACAATTTTCAAATCGGCGCCGCCGACCGCTGCGCCCGTCGTTGTCCCTCCGGCGATCTGTACGAATGCGACCTCACCGGCAATCAGGGCGTTGGTCCCCTGTACACCACTCGGCGTCGCGATGACTTCGACTTGCAAACCGTACTTTTTGAAAATGCCCGACTCGTGAGCCGCCCACGGAGGCACCATGGAGCCGGATATCGAGGTGATGGCGGCGCGAATCTTCCGTAGGGAAGACGCTTCGCCGACGCGGGCGGACGCGCTGAGACTTAGACAACCGACAACACATGAAGCGAGCAGCCGTTTTTTGATCACCGTTCACCTCTGTCACAAGCTCATTGAGTGATGCGAGACAGATAGCCGATCCTTGCGCCGCGAGTCAAATTGATTCGATTGTCGCGCCGGATCGCGGTACTAGGCCCGCTCGGATGACTTTCCACGCGACCAGGGAAGCTCAAACCGCGTAAGGGGGTTAAACAGAACTTCGGTCAATATCAGGGCGATGTGTGGCGGGACGGCAAATTGAACGCGAGAAAGCATTGACCATTGAAATCGCGCTGTGGTAAGCGAGGAACGGTATTCGGGTACGCGCGCAAAGCGCTATGAAGTTACGCAGACGATAAAGAAATACAGGAGGACAGGAAGAACTATGCAAAACGCCAAAGTCATCGATGCCGATGGCCACGTTCAGGACCGTGACGCGGATATCCGCGCATGCATGGAGGAGCCATTTTGCCGAAGACAAGGACCACTGGTCGCCAAGGACAAGTGGGACAGCAGCATGTACGGCAAGCTCGGCAAAGATGTCGCGGACGTGCCGACGCGCCTGAGAGACATGGACCAGGAAGGCATCGAAGTGTCGGTTCTGTTTCCGACCAGCGCGTTCGGCATCACGCAGAGTCCGGAGAAAGACTACGCCGCCGCCTTCTGCCGCGGTTACAACGACTGGATCGCCAGCGTCTGTAAAGAAAGCCCGCGCCTGAAAGGAATCGGCTTGGTTCCTTTCCAGGATGTGCCGGCCGCGGTGGCGGAGGTCAATCGGGCTATTACGAAGCTTGGCCTAGCCGGCATCACGATCGCCTCATTCGGCCTAAAGGATCATCTCGGCGCGCCGATTTTTTGGCCGATTTACCAGGAACTTGAAAGACTCAACACGCCGCTCCTTGTGCACAATTCTCGGCAAGGTCCCGCCGGGGAGATCCGCTTCGACACATTCTTGTTGGCCCACACTGTCGCCCGTCCATTCGAGACCATGATCGACTGCGCCGTGCTGATTTATGGCGGCGTCGCTGAGAAGTTTCCCAAGTTGAGGATTGCATTTCTCGAGTGCGGTTGCGGTTGGGTGCCTTACTGGATGGATCGAATGGATGAAGAGTGGGAAAAACGGCAATGCGAAGCGCCATTACTCAAAGCCAAACCGAGCGAATATATCACGCACGGCAATTGGTTCTTCGCCGCCGAGCCGGAAGAGAGCACCTTGCCTTATGTGATGGACCGCATCGGCGACAAGAAGATTATTTTTGCCTCCGATTATCCCCACTGGGACGGCATGTTCCCTTACGTCGTCTCGACGATACGAGAGCGTCAAGATATTTCGGAAGAGTCGAAGCAAAAATTTCTCGGCGAAAATGCCAGGCGCTTATACGGTTGGGATTGAACACGGGTCCGGTTCACCGAGTTGAAGCCGCGCTTAGCAAGGGAAGACACGAGTCAGGCGTGAGTCAATGGCAGGAGAGAAGGAGCCTTTATGCGACCGAAGCATCGCGGGATTTCGCTGTTCATCACGATATTGCTGACGTTTTACCTATCGACTTGTGTCGTCGCCGACGCTCAACAACTGCCGCGCTCGCTGACCATTGGCGCCAATCCGCCGGGCACAGTGTTCTATGCGCTGGCGAGCGGACTTGCCAAGTTTGCCAGCGAGGGCGCGCCGTTTCAGATGATCGTCCAACCCTATACCGGCACGAGCACGTTTTTACCTCTGCTCAACACGGGCGAGATCGACTTCGGTATCAACAACGCAGTGGATATGGCGCTCGCCTATCAGGGGCCCGACCGGTTAAAGATCGGCGGTCGCAATCCGTTCCAACACACACCCAATGCGCGCCTGGTGATGCGCGGGTCGGTGCTGTTGACGGCGCCGCTTGTACGCAAGGATTCACCGATTAAAACCATCCACGATATTCGAGGCAAGAGAGTCACAGGCGAATACCCGGCGCAGCTTGCCAACTGGTACAACCTGTTCGGTTATCTATCCGGCGCGGGAATGAAATGGGAAGACGTCAAGATCGTTCCGGTGCCGGGCGTCAACGAAGGAATCGATGCCTTGGTCCAAGGGCGCGCCGACGTCAGCCTGTGCGCGCTGGATGCAGCCAAGGTTAAGGAAGCCGACGCCGCCGTCGGCGTACGTCATATATCGATGGACTGTTCTCCCGAGGGAGAGAAGCGGCTGCGGCGTGCGGTCCCCGGCTACTATCCGCACTGGCTCAAGCGCGGTCAGGCCACGGCGGTGGTGGAGGATACCTGCGTGAACGCGTACGATATCTACTTAACCAGCCACAAGGGAGCTGCTGATCGGGTGATTAGCACCGTTCTCAAAGGCGTCTGGGACAACATCGACAAGCTCCCGTCGCTGCACCCGAGCTTCAAAGACTGGACGCGACAACGCGCCGTGGATCCGGATGTGACACTGCCGTACCATCCGGCGGCGGTCCAGTATTTTAAAGAGCGCGCTGTTTGGCCGGCGGCTCTGGACGACGCCCAACGGAAATTGCTTAGCCTCAACCTCTAGCGGCGCCGGTTGTGCGGTCGAGACTCGCCTACGGTTGATAGAACGGAAGGATTAGTTTTTAGGATACGTACGTCGCGGTCTAGAAATTTGGCTGTGCTCGTGGCCGGTTTCTCTAAAGGCCACAAGGGCCGGGATCGTGAAGCGAATATTTTCCGCAACACGACTACCTCAAGGAACGCGGGTCTGACATACGGGTGCGTTCCTTATACATGCGCATAGCGTAGTCTTCCACGGACGCCATATGGAGTTCTTCCATATGCCGTTCTCCGTCGCGGGTCTGATATTCCAACTGGATTAGTCCGTCGGAGCTGGTTGATTCGGAATTGCAGATCCGTAATAACTGGCCACCACTTTCTTCAACTCGGCGTCCGAGCGCACGGAGAATTTCAGGTAGACCTTCGAAATCGACAAGCTTGAATGAACCGGCGCGATTGTCCCGGGCATCAAGATCGAGATCGTCGAGATCGGCAAGGGTATAACGTAATTCGACCACCGACAGATGGGGCGGTGTTGGGTCGCCACACTGGAGAAAAAATTCATTTTGATAACATCTCAGATCGAATAAATCGATATGGCGTTTTTCCAGTGCTTGACCGACGGTTCGTAACATCCGGGAGTATGCGTGCCGTGGTGCCATCGGGTTTTGTCTCTATCGTAAATTTTAACCGATGGCAAATCGAAAATGGCACGGCTCCTGTTAAAATAACACCGATTCGCTATTGCCAGAGCGACATCCTGTGGAGGATATGCGCGCAACGTTAGTGTCCGGATTTGGATAGCTTCCTTCGGCGTCTCTAAAGTCGCTCAACGTCTCAAAAAATGACTTGGGGTTGAGCCGATAGCGGATCAAGCGGCGACGCCTATGGAAAAAAAAGTTTCTGTCGTCACAGAAAAAATTAACCTTCGGACAACCGCCTTCTAGCGTGGTGCCTCAGAAATTCGTAAGCGAATTCGACGTCGAGCTGCGAGCGTGTTGTATTGCTAGAGCGAGCAGTCCACGCTATGCTCAGTTGACCACGCTATTCGCTGCCGCCTAATCTGTAACACAGGATGTGGAGTCCGCTGATCCGATGAAAGCCTCTGACTATAAGTCCTATGGAAAATCCTGAAAACATCTCACCGCTATCTCGCTGGTCGCGCCGCCAACGCCTTAAGAACGCGTTCTTATACTACATGATGCGCGCCGGCACGGCCGCCGTCGAGCGCTTGCCGGTTCGTGGTCTACTGCGGTTGTTGGGTTGTTTAGCACCTTATCTATTTCGCCGCGAGGCCCGGCGCGCGCAGGCACAGCTAAGCGTCGTTTTACCTCACCTTGATGCGGCAAAGACCACTCGCAGGATGTTTGTTCACCTCGCCGAATCGATTTGGGAACTCTGTCGTTTGCAGCAGTCTATGCCGGCATTGGACGGCGCAGCACGGCACGTCTTGGACGAAGTTCTCGCGGAGGGTAAGGGCGTCGTATTGATCACAGGGCATATCGGAAACTGGGAGATCCTCGGCCAAGCGATTGCAGCGGGCGGCTATCCCATCACGACCATTGCCAGACCCTCCTACGATCCCCGCGTGACGGCGTGGCTACACCAGTGGCGCACGAGGGGCGGCCTACAGATCGTGTGGCGTGAACGGAATAGCGGTAAAGCGATTTTGCGCGCCTTACGAAAAAACGGCTTGATGGCTTTTTTGATCGATCAAGACACCGAAACCTCCGGTACCTACGTGCCTTTCTTTGGACGGGCGGCCTTTACACCGACTACACCGGCGGCATTGGCGTTACGCACCGGCGCGCCAGTAATCTTCTGCTGGCACCATCGTCGCGGCAAACACCATGAGATCACCATTGAGCGAATCCACTATGTGCCGACCGGTGACAGCCGTCGTGACGTGTTGGCTCTAACGGTTATCCTCAGCGCGCGCCTTGAGTCCGTTATCCGTGCTGTCCCCGAGCAGTGGGTGTGGATGCATAAGAGGTGGAGAAAGATTTCACAAGAATATGTTTTGGGCGCAACCACCTAGTGTTCTTCTGCGTCAATTGTCGAAGCGCCATGGCGTTTCGCCTGGTTCAAATTCGCAGTTTGACAATGACAAGATCTCCTATCATCCATTTTAACTCTGAGCTCATATCGGTATAGGCAGAATCCGGATTTTTCCCCGCTGCCCTTCGAGCGCTTCATTTGACGCCGTAGGTTGTTCTGCATATATCCTTAACCGTCGGCGCGTATGAAATAAGTGCGAAGCGGTTGCAGATTTTTCGATATCATACTGGCAAGAGCGCCGCAGTCCCGCATGGCTAAAGTCATCGAATCCGAAGAGCGCGACAGCGCCGGGATAGTTTCCACTTACCAGCTCTTAACGTTATATTTTCCGGCTTTTGTATTCGCTTTGGGCTATAGCATTGCGACACCCGCGATCCCGGTGCTGGCGAAATCGTTCGACACAGGATTCGCCGTCGCCTCCCTTGTCATCGTCGTCCACGCGCTGGGCGGGCTCGTTGCAGCTGTGCCCACGGGTTTTTTGGTCGACCGCGCCGGCCGACGTCCGATTCTGTTCGCCGGGCCCGTCCTGATGGCTGCATCGTCGTGGTTGACGGCCCTGGCACATTCTTTTCCGGAACTGCTCGCGTATCGCTTCATCGGCGGCGCGGCGATGGAGATGTGGCGTCAGGCGCGGTTGGCGATCATCGCAGACGTCGGCAAACGCCGTCAACGCGGCCGGCAGATGAGCGGCATGGTAGGGATCGAGGGCGCCGGCAGACTGCTCGGGCCGGCGCTGGGCGGCTTTCTCGCGGCCTGGAGCATCCGCGTCCCGTTCATGGCACACGGTGTGTTGGCATTGCTGGCCATTGTGCCGAGTTTCTTTCTCGTGCGCGAGTCGGCACCAAGCGTGAACAGAACGAGTGGTAGAACCGCCGAAGAATCTCTGCACACGCGGGCATTGTTGGCGCTGATGCTCGATCCACGTTATCGCGGTTTTTTTTGCGCTCAATTCTTTGCCTCCATGACTCGTGGTGTGCTGTGGGGAGGAACGCTGCTGCTTTATGCGACCTTCGCATACGGCGTCGGGCCGAAGGGCTTGGGCGGACTGGCGACCACCAGCACCATCGCCGGCATTCCGATCACATTATCTTGTGGTTACTTGATGGACCGATTCGGGCGCAAAACCACGATGGTGCCGGGTTTCGTGTTCATCTCTCTCGGTCTTTGGTTTCTTGCTTCGAGCGCGGTGTGGCACTGGAGCCTGGGATTTTTCATCGCCGGATTTCTTTGGATTCATTGCGGTCATGCTGTGACTGCGGGAAGCATGCAGGTGCTAGGATCGGACATGGCGCCGGCCAACGCGCGTGGCCGATTCTTCGGTTTCTGGCGCCTCATCGGCGAGATCGGCAGTCTGGTCAGTCCGGCTCTCTTTGGTTTGGTGGCGGATCAGATGGCGTACGGCGCGGCATTTGCTCTATTTGGTTTTTGCTCCCTCGCCACTGCGGCGCTGCTCGCGTTTTCAGTGAAAGAAACCGTCGGCGTGGAATTGGCGTCGGTAAAGCCGGCTAGTCAACCTCAGCTTGAGCAATCTTGATCTGCTTCGGTCGTGCTGTGATCACTTCTCGTGTGGTTCGTTTGCGCTGAGCCGTGTGGCATTTTTGACACCGTCTGGCTGGAGCCGTCATGGCTTGTTGACGTTTCCTCAGCGGACCCAGCGTTGCGTGAAACGACCTTCCCGACTAAAATGGCGATTGGAATTTATCTGCTGCTCACGCCGCTTCGAGCTACAACGTCAGGCGTAAGTCGAAGATGGCGGAGCGGGAGCCCAAGGATGCCGCACGCAAAATCGTTACGAGCCATCGGCCAGTCTCTCGAATCTATAGGAGTCGTGGCTTTTGTCATGGAAAAGGATGGACGTAACTACGTCGTCCGCAGCGACTCCCTACCAGACGTCTCGGAATTGGACATTCGAAAAAGTCTCTCAGAGAAAGTGTGGGATTCCCAAAGGTCGTCGCGCAAGGGTACTCAATTGCTGCGCGATGACGGTTCACTCCATTACGAACCCAGTTATGTCTCCTGGCTCGACGCTCAAGGTAGAAGAAAACGGCGCAAGCGATTTTCCGCGCAAGCAACGGGAACCATGAAATTTTCCCAGCTCCTGCGCACTGTCGGTAGACATATCGATAGACTCGAGCCGCATGCATTTACCATTTCCTGTACCAAAGATTCCGTGTCGGTCGATTATGATTTGGGTGACGGTCAAAAAATCACCGAAATTCTCTCCATCGACAAATTGCGCGAGCTGACGGTGCGAATGCGCGTTCGACGGGCACGGCGGCGCTAGCACGAAGTTACCCACGGTGGCGCAATCATTATCATCGGAACCATTGAAGTCAGTTTGTTATTGCTTGGGTCCTATTTTGGGCATTTCACACGGCACGCCTGTTTTCTTCATCTCGTCTTCGTAGTGTTTCCGGATCTGCGGATCTTCGTCGGCATATTCGATCAGTGTGCCGCCTCGCTTGACGTCGATGTAAACTCCGTCTTCGCTGCGTTTGTCGGCAATCTTGAATCCAAGCGGGTGAATGCGGCTGCCGTAGCGCAGCGCGAGATGGCGCGCCGGTTGCGCCCCGGTGTTGAAATGCTGGTGAAACCATCCACCCGGCGGGCAGTAGACACTGCCGGCTTTCCACTTCACCTCCACAACATCTGCGCTTCGTCCCGCTTCATAGGGTCGGGTGCCGATCTCTTTTGACCACAACAGCACATATCCGGACGACTGTAAGCCCAACAAAATTGCTCCAGGGCCATGGTAATGCGCCTTGTGGTATCGCCCCGCCGGCCACTGGGCCAGGTGGCCAATCAGGCTATTGCCGGCCAATTCAAACTGAGTGATCCTTACGCCGGCGCCTTTCACCTCCCGCTTGTCGATAGTCGCTGACTGTATGTCCGTGATGAAGTTGGTTTCCCAGATATGTTGCATGCCCGACTCGTAGCGCTTGTGTCCCTGGTTAAAATAACCCTCGGCGGCCGAGTAGCGGTCGGCAAAATTGTACGGGCAGTTGAAAACAAACTCTTCGTTGTGAACGACGTCCATCACTAGCGGAGCGTTGGTGACGGCGAGAAACTTTACCGGCGTGCGGCCGCCGTTGAGCAGGCGATGCCAGGTATTGAGCGGCGGCGCGAAGAGACTCCACGGACCCCACTCAAACATCTGCTTGCGACCGCGGTCTTGCCAAACTTCAGCGGCGCCTTGGCCTTCCAGGACGCAGATAACTTCCTCGTAAAAATGTCTTTCGGGCTTGAGCGCGCCGCCGGCGGGAATTTCTCCGACATACATGCCGGTGACGCCCTCCATGCCGTAAAGGTTGACGAAGGCAGCGTTGCCGCCCGTGCGCGCCCAAGCTGCCATGGCGATATCCCGAACATCCTCGACTCCATAGCCGTCGACCATCGGAATACCTTGGCGAGCCATCCATTTGAAGTACGCCGTCTTCTGAAACGCTGCCATTAAGGCTTTCACCCGTTCATCTTGTGTCATGGGATTTGCTCCTCATAATCTTGCAGGCTGTCACTGCCGAAACACGTGGACCGTCGAAAGGTAGCATAGTCTTGATGGGTGAGAAAACCTTTTAGGTGATTTTCAGTTGTCGAAGTCGACTTCTGCGGTTAAACTAGGCGTTGAAATGTCGCGAACGAAAACATTGTGCCGTAACCTTTTCATGATGGACTTAGTCAGAGTCACCTTGGTAATCATCGTTTTTCTGACCTTGCCTGCATGTACGTATCCACTGACCATGCATTCCCGGGACGGCGAAAGACTCAATGGTCGCTGGCGTTTCGCGCGCGAGGGTACGGGGCTGATTCAGGTTATCGCTGCAGACGGAGAAGTACTCGTTGGCGCATTCAAGCCGGTTCCGCGCAGGAATTTTTTCGAAAGCTACCAAAACGCATTTGGCGGCGGTTCGATTGACGCGGACGGCCCCGACCTGTTTGCATATGGCAATGTCTTTGGCGGACTTCTCGGCGGGTCCAGCACGTTGGCCGATGTTGCTTACGGCGAAAACTATAACAAATCGTCCGGCGAGTCGATCCAGATCGTGAGAGGGCCGCTGCTATATTGGACCGCGAGCTTACAAGGCGACAGAAGAACAATCATGCAATGCTTCTTAATCGGATCTTCCTCAACGGGCCGTGGCCTCGGCAGATGCAAAGGCCGCACGGGAACAGAATACACTGTCGAGTTCTAGTGACTACCGGCGCGGGCTATTGTTCCGTGGGATTTAGCGAATTTTACCGGCTAAATCTTCATTCGTCCGGTGTTGATTGCTGGAAATAAAGCACAAGTTTTATGGCAAGATTTGGTTTGAGCAAATTCACCTCTTAGGGAATGACGTCCTGCCTTGAGAGCGTGATCCCTAGGGTTTTGCGAATGCTCGCGCTTGGAATGTGTTGACTGCGAACTAGACGATTCGCCGCCAATCTCGCGTCGTGAGTGGAAGCCCCGGCGCTTTCGCGCCGCGGGCCGGCCGACGTGCGGTCGCGGGAAGCTCCTGAGACCGTTGCACCTTGTTTCTAAGTTCCGCCCAAGAGTAGTGGCGGGTCTTGCGCAATTTGATGAGCGCGTCATAGCTTTTGTGCAGCGATTGTTCACTGCCACGCAAGCCGAATTTGGCCATGACCGCCTTGAATTGATCGAAAGTGAGAGTCTTCGTTTGACTAGCTGTCGTCGTGAGTTGGAATACCGGCAGCTGCCTGGAGTCTGACCGCTTCAAGCTCTGCTGCAATGTTTCGATCACATCACCGCGCCGCTCGCGAACGGCAGGCTGACGATTACGCAAATGTCTGAGGCGTTGATCGATCCAGGACACGCCTTTGTGTAAGGCGCAGCTTACCGCTTCGTCCTCCGTGGTAACGCGAGTTGTAAATCTGACGAATGCCGATTCACGCATCGGCCCGATGCACCAGCTAATATCCGCCTGAGGTACCCACGAATTGGTCGCTGTGTCGAAACTGGGAAAAGCCATGATGACGTGCTTGCGATGTAATCGGTTCCACATATAGCAATTAACTCCCCTCCAGGTGGACGATTAGATCCGAGTAAAGAGCCAATTCATCCGTGAATTTATGATTACGACACAGCGAAGGAAGAAGTCCACCTGCGCCGTATTGTGACGACACAAATTACAAAAAGCAAGGGGACTAGCAAAAAGGATTTTTTTAGGGTGCTTTGTGAAATACCCAAAAGAAAAGAGACTCTCGCACCGCCACGAATGTAGCAGCGGTGCGAGAGTTAGCGACCTGTTAAAATCTACTTAGTTTATGCGGCTCCTTTGAGTGGCAGTTGATTTTTACTCAAACAGTTAGTTGCGGCTAGTCCTAACGGCGCCAGTAGTGCCACCAACCCCAGTCGCGATCGTAGTCATAGCCTCGGCCTCGCCTCCACGCGTATCGGTCCTCCCAGAGTTCTCTTCGCTCGCGCGCAATCGCAGCTCTGTCCTGGGCGAGTTCGCTCGGATCCGCGCCACGCCGGAGGTCCCGACGAAATTCTCGTCTGGTATCGTTTAACTCTCGTCTATCGTGGCGCAGCTCTCTATGACGACCCCAATCAGCCATTGCAGGAGCAGCCACCGTCAATAATCCTCCCAAAATCAAACCACTTGCGATTATACTTTTGGTCTTCATAGCAAAATCCTCCTCCTAATAGTTTTGACGAAATAGTGGTTGAAAGGTTTCAGTCGCATTCTTGGGACGTGTTAATTTAGTGTTTTCGCGGAATTCGTATGGAATTTGGATGTAACCCCCTCAATAATTGACCATGGTCGGTCCCGTGAATTGGGCAAAAGTTTTTTGCGTTTCGGCGGGAAAAATCCTGCAGCTGTCCGGAACTTTTTTGCTGATTTTACCGACATATCGCTCGATCAGCAGGCAAACCCTTAGTGTATGCCATTGGCATAGAGCTTGCGCATTTAGTCCCTTCGTTTATTGAACAGCGAAATCTCCAAAAAACCGTCCGTGAAATCACGGTGCACAACAAAGACTGGGCAAATCATTCACGAGTTCTATTCAAACAAAATGAAGAACAGTCTCTTTGGTAGGGAAGGAGTCGGTTATGGCTAAAGCGAAAATGCAGCGAGGCATCTACTTGTTTTTGTTCATTTGCTCAGTTGTGCTCGGTTGCGCGCCGAGCAACGGTGACCGCGGCGGTCGGTTCACTTTTGCTGGCACCGCTAGAGGTCCGGACTTCATCGTATTGGCAAAGGAACTACAACCAGCAGTAGTCAATGTATCGGCAGCCATAGCAGGAACCGTGGCGCCACCAAGCGGGCAGGGCCGGCAAGGGGAGCCGGAGGGCGAAATGAGGGAGCGATTTTTTGGCGCTCCGCCGCCGTCAGGCCAGGCACCACAACGTAGTCAGGGATCGGGCTTTATTATTGGATCCGACGGAATGATATTGACCAATGCTCATGTCGTTGAGGGTGCCAAAAAGATTACCGTTAGGCTTTTCGACAAAAGAGAATTTGACGCCCGAGTCGTCGGCAGAGATCTTCGGACCGATGTCGCCGTGATTAAGATTGAAGTCACGGATAAGTTACCGACGATCAAATTGGGCGATTCGGACGATCTTGAAGTCGGTGAATGGGTCATGGCTGTCGGAAACCCGTTTGGATTGGATAATAGCGTAAGCTCCGGTATCGTGAGCGCAAAGGGAAGGCATATCGGTGAAGCTTATGATCGACTGATCCAAACAGACGCACCGCTCAATCCCGGCAGTTCCGGCGGCCCATTGGTTAATCTAGACGGCCGTGTCGTCGGCATCAATAAAGCGATCGTTAGCCAAATGGGCGGCGGAAGCATTGGAATCAGCTTCGCGACGCCAATCAACTTAATCAAAGAAATACTGCCGCAGCTTCAGACCAATGGCAAAGTTACTCGAGGCTGGGCTGGAGTAGCGATCCAAGAGATTACGCCGGCGCTGGCCGATACCCTAGGTCTTGGACAAGTCAGCGGCGCCCTCGTCGCGGGTCTCGCAAAAGGCGGCCCGGCGGAACGCAGCGGCATAAAAGTCGGTGATGTGATTACGGAATATGATGGCAAGAAAGTGACGGATGCTTTGGATCTGCCGCTCTTGATTGCGCGAACGCCGATCGCAAAGCAGGTTCCAATTAAGATCAATAGAGAAAAGCAGGAACTGCGCTTGGCCCTGACCATTGCCGAACTACCGGAACGGCCAATGCAAATGAAACGGGACGAAATTGGCTGAGCGACGGTTTTATCCCAACGTTATTACGCAATGTAATAGCGTCGTTCTTTGAATTTCGTTCGCCCGCCTGCGATGGGCCACACAGGCACTGTCGCAGGCAGGCGTTTGTCCCCGTGATTATCACTCGCATAGCAACAAGCACTCAATGTAGGTTACTTTCCGGGTCTGCGGTGTTAACGACCGCGCCCTGCCAGATCCCTTAGTCTTGTCGCCGTTTGAAAGTTGGGTATGATAGGGCGGACTAGGCCAAGATTCGGCGATGAGACAACTCATTGACAAACTACGGGCATTAATCGGCGGCAGCGCTGCCGCGGCAAATAATCTGCGCAAGCGCCTAACTGAAGCGCAACCGGGCGCTGCGGAATCACGCCTCGAGGCGCTCGAGCGCGCGATGGAAATTCAAGTAATGCTGAATGAAACCGTCGATGCGGAAATCAAACTCGTGCATTCGCTTCTGGAAAAAGTACAGAAAAGATTACAGATCGTTATCGTAGCTCTGATTGCTACCGGAACGTTAGCGGTACTTGCGCTGGCCGCGGCGTTTATGAAGTAAACATCTAGTGTGGTGCCAGAAAATCGCGATATAATTCCAATGTCATTCCGGGCAAGCTGGCGATAGCTAGCGCGACCCGGAATCCAGGAATTTCAAAGACTCTGGATACCGGCTTCCGCCGGTATGACGGCAAAGAACGTAACGAATAATTTAACGAACTTCTGGGTCAGGATACCAGATAATCTCCTCACAATTTTGTTTGGACCACCGTGCTCTGAGATACACCGCTCACTTTGTAAGTCACCACCCATGCCTTTGCTTCGTCTTGAAGATATTTCCCTTGCCTACGGGCATAGTCCTTTGCTCGCTCGTGTCGACTTTCAGATCGATGCCGGTGAGCGGGTCTGCTTGGTGGGCCGGAACGGCGCCGGCAAGACGACTTTGCTGCGAGTCGTCACCGGGGCGGTGGCGCCGGACGAAGGCGAAATATGGCGCATGGATATGCTGCGCATTGCGCATCTCGAGCAGGAAGGGCCGCCGGACATCGACCAAACGATATTCGAGGTCGTCGCCTGTGGATTGGGAGAGCTGGGTACTCTGTTGACCGAATACCACCAAATGACTCATCGAGCTAACGTGCCCGATCGCGAAACATTGACTGGCTTGGGGCAATTGCAAGCGCGCATCGAGACTCTTGGCGGATGGAACATAAACCAAAAAGTCGAGACCGTATTGACCCGCTTGAGCTTGCCTGGAGACAAGCGCTTATCCGATTGTTCCGGTGGCATCCGCCGACAGGTCATGCTGGCGCGGGCCCTGGTCTGCGAGCCGGATCTCTTGTTGCTCGACGAGCCGACCAACCATCTCGATATCAACGCCATTACATGGCTCGAAAGCTATCTGCTCACGTATCAGGGAGCGTTGATCTTCATCACCCATGACCGCACTTTTGTGCGTCGCCTCGCGACCCGCATCGTCGAGCTGGATCGTGGCAAGTTGACGTCTTTTCCCGGCAATCTCGATGCGTATCTGCGCAAGAAAGACGAGTTGTTCGAAATCGAAGAACGCGCATTCGCCAAATTCGACAAGAAACTCGCCGGAGAGGAGGCATGGATTCGCCAGGGGATCAAAGCCAGACGGACACGTAACGAAGGCAGGGTAAGAGCGCTGCAGGCGCTGCGCCGTGACAAAGCTCAACGATTGGAAGCACAGGGCAAGGCGCGCTTCGGCATCGATGCCGGGAATGCGTCCGGCAAGTTAGTCGTGGATGTGCGCCGGGTCAGTTTTCGTTACGCCGAACATTGGATCATTCACGATTGCTCCACCCGGATTCTTCGCGGCGAGCGAGTCGGCATCCTCGGCCCGAACGGTTCCGGCAAGAGCACGCTGCTCAAACTGATCTTAGGCGAGTTGCAACCGACTTCCGGTGAAGTGGTGTTGGGCACGCGGTTACATGTGGCCTACTTCGACCAGCACCGCCGCATGCTCGATCCAGAGAAAACCGTGCGCGAAAACATGAGCGATTCGGATTACGTAACAGTCAAGGGTCGTGCGCGCCATGTGATTGGCTATCTCAAGGATTTTTTGTTTGCTCCTGAGCGCATCGACTCCCCCGTGAAGGCGTTGTCCGGTGGCGAGCGGAATCGGCTGTTGCTGGCCAAAATCTTTACCCGGTCTGCCAACATGATTGTCTTGGACGAGCCGACTAACGATCTCGACGTCGATACACTCGAATTGCTCGAAGATCTATTGACCGATTACGATGGAACGCTGTTGCTCGTGAGCCATGACCGGACTTTTCTCGACAATGTCGTCACCAGCACTCTGGTCTTCGAAGGGAACGGCAAGTTCGGCGAATATGCGGGCGGCTATGAAGATTGGGAACGTTATCAGCGCTCCATTCCCGCGCCTTCCGTCGAGCCGCAAAGAAGCGCCAGAGAAACTCCCCGGGCCGCTGCTGTGAAGGGAGTGAATGGCAAGCCACGCAAACTCACGTTTAAGGAGCAACGCGAGCGCGAAACTTTGCCGGGCAGGATCGAAGCGTTAGAGGCTGAGCAGTCCGAACTTCACAAACTCATGGGCGAAGCTGACTTCTACCGCCGACCGGGCGATAGAATCGCCACGACTATGGAGCGGCTGGAAACGGTCAAGCGCGAACTCGAAGCCTGCTATCAGCGTTGGCAAATTTTAGAATCCGTCGCGGCGGCGACGAAGAACTAGCATCTTGCTACAAGTCCGCACCCGAGGTCGAAATTCTTCGCCCGCGGCTCAGAATGACATTGCGAGCCAGGACTACTTACCTTACTCTTACTCTTACCCGTGCTAGGCTAGGCCGGTGAATTAGCGAACGAGAAGCCTGGCACTGCGGTGCCATTGTATCCGCCCGGCCTTGTTAACTGATTGCGGTGCCCTGACGACTGGCCAGCATGCCCGCACTAAGGTTTTGTCCGTTCGTTGTCGATCATCTCGATAGCCTTTTTACGGAGCTCGTCGTTGCCATTCACTGTCTGGACTGTCTGGCTGTAAGACTCAATGGTCAGGCCTTCTTTTGCGAGCGCGTTGTCAATTTTGGACTTGGCTTCCTTCTGAATTTCGATGCTTTTCTGGGGATCCTGCGTCTCTTTTAGTTGGGGACCGTACGTCTCACGGATCTTCTCGACTTGAACATAGACTTTGGCAAACGATTTGAGTTGTCCATCATCGACGCTGGCCGCCGGTGCGCTCGAAGGTTCCTGTGCATGTCCCGTTTCCGGCACGAAGATTACTAGAGAAAGGACAGCTGCGAGAAAGATGGGAGCGGTAAACTTTACAATGCGCATCCGACACCTCCAAGGAAAAATAATGCTTATGTATGGGCAAGCCATGTGCCAGAGTGGATTTTACTTTGGTTTTGTCGAAGACCCGTCGTTGCATGATCTTTTCTTGTATGAATTCTCCTGCACGATCGGATTGGATATCATGCAAGAGCGATCTGTCTCGGACCAGAAAGAAAGAGAGATGAATACTGTTTAGTCGGGAGCGGAGAACAGCTGTCGTTTCGTTAGCGTTCAAATTCTGCTGCTAGACAGCAAATCGCTGACATGATTATAAAGGGACCATGCCATTCTCAAAACTAGGCCTTTCTCCGAAGGTGCTCGAAGGCGTCACCGCCGCGGGCTACACCGATCCAACTCCGATTCAGCTCCGTGCTATTCCGCTCTTGATGGCCGGGCGTGACCTGATCGGCTGCGCGCAGACGGGTACAGGCAAGACCGCTGCCTTCGCTCTACCGATTCTCTCCCGCTTGGAACAGCGCGGCGCTTTGCGAGCGCTCGTGCTCGAACCGACGCGCGAACTGGCCGCTCAGGTCGAAACCGCGATCCACGATTATGGCCGTTTCACCAACCTGCGCACCGCCGTTGTGTTCGGCGGCACGGGTTACGGCCGGCAAGACCAGGTTTTGCGTCAAGGCGTGGATATTCTGGTGGCGACGCCTGGGCGTTTACTGGATCAGATAAAGCGCGGCATGGTCAAGCTGAATCAAATCGAGATTCTCGTGCTGGACGAAGCGGATCGTATGCTCGATATGGGTTTCATGCCCGACGTGCGACGGATCATCGACCGCTGTCCGCGAGCGCGCCAGACCATGCTCTTTTCCGCGACCATTCCTCCTGAGATCGATCAGCTTTGCAAATTTGCCCTGCGCCATCCCGAGACCGTCGAGATCGGTCTGCGCCGCTCGGCCGCCGAGACCGTGACTCACGCCTTATATCCAGTGGCCAGCGATCAGAAGGAAGTCCTGTTGGAGGAGCTTCTGAAACGCACCGACTTCGATCAGGTGTTGATTTTTTGCCGCACCAAGCACGGCGCCGACCGGGTCGCGCGCAAGCTGCATCAGCAAGGTCGGGCCATTGCCGTGCTTCACTCCAACCGCACGCAGCGCGAGCGGGAAAAAGCCTTGAGCGGTTTTCGCGACGGCCGTTACGAGGTGATGGTGGCCACGGACATTGCCGCGCGCGGCATTGACGTGGAGCAGATCAGCCACGTCATCAATTTCGACGTGCCGCACCATCCCGAGGATTACGTACACCGCATCGGCAGGACGGGCCGCGCGCAAAGCGTCGGGGACGCCTTCACGATCATGACCGGCGAAGACGTCCGCGAAGTCGCGGCCATCGAACACTTCATCGGCCAAAAAATTCCCCGTGTAAAGCTCGATGGCTTCGATTACTCATACACCCGCCTGCTCGATAGCAACCCGCCGCCGGCTTTCGGCGGCCGACGTCCTCGGGGGAGATGGCGGTGAGATGCGGCGGCAGGCGCGTCAAGAGATGGGTGTTGGCCACTCCGCCAGCAATCTGCCATAGCCCTTCACTGAATACCTCAAGCCCAGCTTCGACAGCAGATTCCAAATCATCGCCGAGTTACTGGTGATGACTGGAACTTTCAAGGCGCGTTCAATCCTCTGGAGGATCGGCAGCGGGTCCATCGTTGCGCCTTGGAAATAGATTGCTTGTGCCGGACTTTTTCTGAAGGTTTCTGCAACTAGATCGAAAAGCTGATCCGAGCTTAGATTCAGAGACGTGCCGGGTATGCGGTTGCCGAACGATGGACCGAGGTGCAGTGTGAGGCCAAGTTTATCGACATGGGTTTTAATGCTTTGATTCGATGCGCGATCGAAAGGCGTCATCAGCAGTGCTGAATTAGCGCCGAATGCCGTGAGAGCAGCGACGGCGGACGCTATCGCGCTCACGACAGGCAAACCGATCGCGTTGGCGACTTTCGCTTCTATACGGAGATTGAATAGCGTCACGAAGCCGCCGGTGAGCATCAAACCCTCGACTTGATGCTTTCTGACCAACTCGCGCGCGCGACTGATGATCACATCCTCTTTGCCGGCAAGATCCTGATAGGAGTCGCCGAGCAAGCCGAGGCCTTCGTGAGCAATGGAAACGCCCGGCGGCAAGATATTGTCCAGCGATTTGAAATGCGGCCGATTGGGAGTTGCCGGCGACAAAATACCGATGTGAACTGCGCGGGTTGATTCCATTTGCACCTCCTTGATCAAAGCCACGCCTATAACACGAACCGGAGATTCCCACTAGCGTCTATTCCAAAGGCGCCATCCCCGAATGTTTTTATCGGGTCTAGTCCCGGTTCGTCTGAATTCCCGACAGAAGCATTCGGGAATGACGGACTTCGTGAGGCTGGAAATAGCATTCGCGCGGCCGATAAAGTCGGACGATTTGACGTATCCTGTCGAATCTCGCATAGTCGGATTCCCACAAAGCTATTTGGAGGCACTTGTGCAATTGCGTATCGCCGCCGTCGATCTCATCAGTAACACCTGTTTTCCCGCTCTCGCCGCGGCCGAGTTGGGTTTCTTTAAAGCAGAAGGGTTGGATGCGCGCATCGAGCTGGTTGCCATGCTTGGCGCAACCAAAGCGGTGCGCAACGGCAACGCCGACGCGATGGTCGCTGGATCGGTGCATGATGTGTTAACGGAATTTCCCGAGTGGAGAGGGGCGAAGATCGTTGTCGCGCTGTCGCAAGGAACCCCGTGGCTGCTCGTGGTGAGAGCCGACCTTGCAGCGAAGCGCGGCGACATCAACGCTGTCAGGGGACTTCGTCTCAGCGCAGCTGAAGGGCCCGATCTCGCGCTCAGGCAAATGCTGATCCGCGCCGGCATTGATCCTTCCCGAGACTTACAAATCCTCGAGTTGCCCGGCGCCAAGTCGCGCGATGTTTCCTTCGGCGTGTTTGCCGCGCGTGCTCTCGAAGCCGGCCAGATCGACGGCTTTTGGGCGAACGCCATGGGCGGAGAAACTGCCATCAGTCGCGGCGTAGGGAAAATCTTGGTCGACGTGCGGCGCGGCGATGATCCTGACGAAGTGCGCTATTTCACCTTTGCAGGAATGGCGACGACGGATAACTTTGTCGAGCGAGAGCCCGAAGCGATCGCCGCCGCGGTGCGCGCGATTGTGAAAGCGCAAAAAGCTCTACGCAAGGATCCGTCTTTGGCCCAAGACGTCGGTAAACGCAAATTTCCAAAAAACGCCGCGGAATTGATCGCCAGAGTCGTAGAGCGCGATGTGCCGTTTTACAATCCGGTGATCAGTGAAGAAGCAGTGGCGAAAATGAATCGCTTTGCTCAATCTGTGGGACACCTGAATGGTCCCGTGCCATACGCAAACGTTGTCGCGATCCAGTTTCGTGAGCTGTGGGATGCCTAGGCTGTAACCACCGCGCGGGCTGGTTTTTTCACCAGCGCGTAAAGTAGGCTCGCGACCAGTAATAAAGCCGTCGAGGACCAAATCAAGATTTCGTAGCTCCCCGTGTGGTCATAAATCGCGCCGGCGATCACCGGGCCGAAGACGCTGCCCCAGGTTGATACAAAGCTCATCGAGCCGCGGATCTTGGCAAAGTTTTTTCGTCCAAAATATTCTCCGACTGTGGACCAGTTTACCGGAAAAGTGGACTCCACCACACTAAAAAGTGCGGTAAATAGTAAAATCGCAAGTTCACCCTTAGCCCGCAGCAGCAGAATCATCGATAACGTCGCTAGAAGCATGCAAGCGGCCATCAGCTTCGGCTTATTGAGACGATCGCCGATCCAACCGAACAAAAGGTGAGAGGGCACTGCCATGAATGCTTGTGCTGCGAGGAAAACGGCCGCCCGCTGTTGGTCCAATCCTTTCCAAACCATGAGAGCAACATAGTGCACATTGATCGCGCTGAGAATAATGACGCGTATCGCGGTCGCGCAGGTCAAGAACCAAAAGGATGATGTGCGCAAAGCCCGAGCGAGTGAAAAGTCGACCTCTTTATCCGACGGCGTTTGACCATCATGACGAAAGGTGTGCTCGCTGACAACCGGATCGCCGTCGGGTAGCAGGCCCATGCTTTCCGGTGAGCGACGAACCAGGAGAGCCAGCGGGATGCCAATAACGAGAAAAGCGACACCACAGCCAAACGCCGCTTGGCGCCAGCCAAAGGCGTGAACCGCCGCCGATAATATTGGCGTAAAAATAAATCCGCCGATACCGATGGAGCCGCTGATGATCGCCATGGCCATGGTTCGATTGCGAATAAACCAGGTGTTGGCGATCAACATCGGCGCATCCATGAATCCGGCGTGAAACGAGAGGGAAACCACGCCCATGTAGACAAGCAGAAGGGTAACGTAGCTATTAACGCCGGAGAGCAACATGTGGCCGACCCCGGTCATCAGGAGAGCCATGATCATTAGAGGGCGCGGACCATGACGGTCCATGAAATAGCCCGCGATGGGTCCTTCGAAGGCGCCTTGTGCACGCGCCAAAGAAAACACCAACGATGTCGCTGCTCGGTTCAATCCCAGATCTTGGCTCAAGGGCAAAAAGAAAACGGAAAAGCCGTAGAAATAGAGACCGCCTCCGAGAATGCGGAGAATCGAGCCGACGGCCACCATACGCCAGCCGTAGTACAGATCGGACAGTCGTCCGCACCAAGTACGCAACATACCGAGCTTTAGATAAAATTATCGCAGCCGGAAAATCACACGGCGAGATAACAAGCGTGAACCAAATTCAAACTAACCGACGCGACGAGTTAAAGCAATCTGGCGATTTTGAGTTTGCAGTGATGCCACCGCATTTCGGCAACAAAGCCGGCGATGGATAATCTTAGTGCGCTCTGCGCGAGCACACACACGGCAGGGACTCGTCGCCAGGAATCTGAATTCAGTCCCTCACTGCTACTCGGCAGAAGTTTTCCCGGCAGCTTGCAGCAAGAGCACCGGGAAAAATTCTTTCACCACGCTCTCGATCGTCTCGAAGTCGGCCAAGGTGCGCAGCGAGGCGAAGGTTGGAAAAATCATCGGCAGGTCGCCGCGGTCAAAAAGCTTGAGCGCGTGGTCGGGAGTGAGCCAAAGACTATGGGCGACTTCCTCAGAAGTGGAGAGCGGAATTTGATCGCCGGGAAGCGCGGCGAGAAAAAACCGCGTGTCGAAGCGGATGGAAGCTCGCGCCGGCGTCTGCCAGTGGGAAAAATACGCTAAACTCGATAGATCGCAGTAAACGTTTTCGCTTTCCAGCAGCGATAGAAAACTGAGCGAGTTATGCAGCAACGCTGCGTGTTTTTGCGCGAGACGGACCGCGCGCTCCCGATCCACGACAAATGGCGAGCCAGATTCTTCTACCGCAAGTAGCACGCCGACCTCTTCGAAAAGCTCTCTAACAGCGCCGACCCAGAGACCCATCGCTTCGTCGGGACTAAACCGGGCACCGATGACTTTGCGCGCTTGCTCCGGCGCTAGACCAAAGCAACGATCGATCATCCCGGCGGCGAAATCTGCTTTTTTGATCGAACCGCCCGGGTAGCAGTACTTGCCGCCGAGGAATGGCATGCTCTCGGGACGCCGAGTGAGGTAGATTTCGAATCCTTTCGGCTCGGCGCGACGAAGCAGAATGACGGTGGCCGCCTGTTTGGTTTTTTGTTGTGTGTTCACCGGACGTCGAGTGCCAGCGCATCGCCAAAAGAATTACGGCACGGCGCACCGGGACAAAAAGCAGTATGAAAGCGAGATTCGCCTTGAGAGAAATGAATGATGCTTGAGGAAACGGTTCCGGTAGTCTGGCGATGCACGCAGATCGCGTCACCGGGGTCGTCCGAATCCGCGCGCAGGGAATGATCCGCAAGCACCGTTTGCAACGTCGCAATCGATTCCAATGCTTTACCATTCGTCGGCCGCACTCGCGCCGAAAGTTTGGCGAACAGCGCGTAAGCGCGATCGGCTTTTGGCGAGTGCATTTCGAACTCAGCAGC
Organism: Binatia bacterium; assembly: GCA_036000865.1. Classification (GTDB taxonomy): domain Bacteria; phylum Desulfobacterota; class Binatia; order UBA9968; family UBA9968; genus DP-20. The sequence goes on from DASYUV010000134.1 coordinate 49,416, forward strand.
GCTGCTGAAAACGTGAAGGCCGGTTTCCAGTTTCCGGGTGATAATTCTTCGCTCATCGTTGTATGAAACGTAAGCCTCGTGTCTGTCGGCAAAGAGCAGCGTAAAAGGGTTGTAATGGGATTCATGCTTTTGAAGAAACGCATTTGCTGCTGCGACAGATTCAATTTTGAGTACATCCATGCACAGCAAGCCGCGGGATCGAACGCCGGATGAGATTCCTTGCTGGCCATCCAGTCGGCGATTGAGAATTCCGGCAATCAAGCCAGTTTCATTCACGCCTAACCAGGTCCCACCCGCGCGGAGATCTCGGCCGGCCATGATCTTCGGCTGGGTATTTAGCAATGCGGGCGGTGCTGATGGCCGGTCGTAATGCTCGTCCCGATTGGCCGCGATGATCAACGGATAGTTTTCAAACATGCGAAAATAGAGCGCCAAGGTGCACACGCTTTATGCTTTACAGAAACCGCAAAGGTTGTGCAAACTTGCGGCGGCACGCTGATTTGTCGTCGGGAATTCTTTGTGTTAGCCTCGATCAATCGGAAAGGACGGCTATGTTTCGATCAGTCGATGATGTGATCGCCGGGCTCGGCAAGCAAAAATATATCTGCAACCAGAACGTCGCGACGGTAGTTTATCTCGGCACGACGCTGCAGAAGCCGATTCTGGTGGAAGGGCCGGCGGGCGTGGGCAAGACGGAGTTGGGCAAAGTGCTCGCTGATGCGCTCGGGATGGAGCTCATACGCCTGCAATGCTATGAGGGTCTCGACGAGGCCAAGGCCCTTTACGAATGGGAATACGCCAAACAGCTGCTGTACACGCAAATTCTCAAGGACAAAATTGGCGAGATTCTAAAGGGATCCCAGACTCTGCAGGAAGCCGTCGACTGCGTCGCCAAACAAGACGGCGTGTTTTTTTCCGACCGGTTTCTGCTACCGCGACCGTTGATGCGGGCGTTGCTGTCGGACAAGCGGAGCGTTCTTCTGATTGACGAAGTCGACAAATCTGATGCCGAGTTTGAAGCGTTTTTACTAGAAATATTGAGCGACTTTCAGATCTCGGTGCCGGAAATCGGCACCCTCAAGGCGAAGCATCTCCCACTGGTGGTTCTGACCAGCAATAATAGCCGCGAAATGTCGGACGCGCTAAAGCGTCGGTGTCTGCATCTTTATTTGGATTTTCCCGATTCCGATCGAGAAATGGAAATTATCAAGCTCAAAGTTCCGGGAGTCGGCCATCAGTTGGCGCAGGAAGTGGTTCGATTGCTTCATCGTATGCGTAAGCTCGATTTAAAGAAAACGCCGAGTATCAGCGAAACTCTCGACTGGGTGCGGGCACTGACATTGCTCAATATCAAACAGTTGGACACCGACTTGGTGGAACAAACTCTCTCCACGTTGATGAAATATGAAGCCGACATTCGCAAGGCCCATCAGGAGCTCAAAGTCTACCTCGCAGAGAAGCAAGCGCGGCGGCCTGCAGTCGCCGGCGGCAGCGAAAAGGATCATCTGCACTAAGCAACTCCCCTGAACGGATTCGTCGATGGAAGAACGCATCATCGAATTTGCCGGTGTCTTGAGACGCAATGGGATCCGTGTGTCGCTCTCTGAAAACATGGATGCCTTTCGTGCCCTCGAGTTGATCGGCATTCGCGATCCTTTGCTTTTTCGCAATGCCCTGCGCACAACTTTGGTCAAACGTGTGGGCGACTTGAAGCCGTTCGACGAACTTTTCGACTTTTATTTTCTGGGCATCGGCCAAGCGCTCGACGCCCTCGACCGCCGCATCATGGAAGAACTCGGGCTCACCCCGGAGCAGTTCCAAGAAATGCTCGAGCAAATCCAACGGCTGCTGAAGGAGATGGAAGGAGACCTCTCGGAGCTGACCAAGGCTCTGCTTAGCAACAATCGAGGCGAGATCGAGCGGTTGCTCAGGGACGCCATTCAGAAAGAGATGGAAAACGGCACCCTGCACAGTTTTCGCTTTACGCCCTATACCCGAATGGCGGCGCGGTTGCAGCTCGATCGTACGCAGAGCGAGATCGAGCGCTTCAAGGCGATGCTGCAGATGCTCGGTGAAACCGGCGAAGACTTGCAAAAGGTCATGCGCTACCTTGACGAGCGCATGCGAGACCTAAACCGCCTGCTCCGCGAAATCATCCAGCAAGAGCAGCGCAAGAAAGGCTTCGAGCCCAGGGATTCCTCGCAGCGAGGCTCCTTGGTCGATAAGAGCTTCGCGTTTTACACTGAGGACGATATCCGGCGCATGAACGATGCCGTGGCGCGGCTGGCGCAGCGGCTGAAAAACCGCCTTTCCGTCAGGCGCAAAAAAGCGACGCGCGGCCGCTTCGATGTCAAGAAGACCCTGCGCAAAAACCTGCAATATGGCGGCGTACCGTTTAACATCCAACTCGACCGGCGCAAGAAAACTAAACCGCAGGTGATGGTGCTATGCGATATTTCCGATTCCGTGCTGAACGCCTCGCGCTTCATGCTGCAGTTTGTCTATTCGATTCAGGATCTTTATACGAAAGTGCGGAGTTTTGTCTTCGTCGCTGAAATCGGCGAAGTGACCAAGCTCTTCGAAGAGAACGATATTCAAACCGCCGTCGAGGCCGCCTTGAAAGGCGATGTCATCGATGTTTTTTCGCACTCCAACTTCGGCCGCGCCTTCGAACAGTTTTACAACAACTTTTTTGCCGCGGTGAATAGCAAGACGACAGTGGTCATCATCGGCGATGGCCGCAATAATTATAACCGCCCCAATGACTGGGTGCTGCGCGAGATCCAACAGAAAGCCAAGCAATTGATTTGGCTCAATCCCGAAAGCCGCATGACCTGGGGAATCGGCGACAGCGAAATGCCGCGCTATACGCCCTATTGTCACGTGGCCGAAGAGTGCCGCAGCATCAACCAGCTGTATAAGATCGTCGATTTGATCGTACCATGAAGAAAAAGCTCTATATTCAAACCTACGGCTGCCAGATGAATCAGTATGATTCGGAACGGATCGCCCAAGTCATGAGCCGGGCGGGTTATGTGCAGACCGACCGCATCGATGCCGCAGATGTGATTTTGCTCAACAGTTGCACCGTGCGGGATAAAGCCGAGCAGAAAGTTTACAGCGCGCTCGGCGGCTGGAAGGACTTCAAAGATGCTCGCGAAGGGGTGATCATGGGGGTCGGCGGCTGCGTCGCCCAACAGGAAGGAGAAAATCTTCTCAAGCGTGTGCCGCACCTCGATCTGGTCTTTGGTACGCACAACATTCACAAGCTTCCGGAAATGGTCGATCAAGCGCAAAGGTCGCGCGCGCGACCCGTGGAGATCGCGTTCTATCGCGATCCCAGCTACATGGAAGACGCCGACGGTCGGACTCTAGTGCATGGAGTCAAGGCCTTCGTCACCATCATGCAGGGATGCAACAAAGTCTGCAGCTTCTGCATCGTTCCCCATGTGCGTGGCCGCGAAGTCAGCCGGCCGAGCGCGAACATCATCGCCGAGATCGAATCGCTGGTCGCCCAGGGCGTTATTGAAGTCATGCTTTTAGGACAAAATGTTAATTCATACGGCAAGCTCACTCCGGACGAGCTGAGCTTTGCCGAGCTATTGGCCCGCGTCGATTCAATTGAAGGACTGAGGCGGATCCGTTTTACAACTTCCCATCCGCAGGATCTTTCGCCCGAACTGACCGAAGCGTTCGCGACGCTAGACAATCTTTGTGATCACTTGCATTTGCCGGTGCAGTCAGGCTCCGACAGCGTCCTAGGGCGAATGCGCCGGGGCTACACGCGGCAAGAATATTTGGATCGTATTCAACGTCTACGGCAACGTTGTCCCGAGGTCGCGCTCAGCACCGACATCATTGTCGGATTTCCAGGCGAAACGGACAAAGAATTCGATGCTACGCTAGAATTGCTGGAACGAGTGGGCTATGATGAGATTTACTCGTTCATGTATTCGCCTCGACCGCAAACCGTTTCAGCAAAAATCTATGAAGACGATGTTTCCGGCCACGTCAAAAAAGAACGTCTGACGAAGGTTCAGAAATTTCAACGCGAAATTTCACTTGCAAAGAACCGAGGGCGAATCGGTGCGATCGAAGAAATATTGGTGGACGGGTCGTCGAAGCTGAAAAATGGTCAGATCATGGGCCGCACGCGCAACAATCGAATCGTCAACCTTACCAGCTCAGAGAATGTCATGGGACAGCTACTACCGGTAAGGATCACGGGCGCGACGGCAAACTCATTGCTTGGCGAAGTTTTGTGGGATAAGTGTAGTGCGAATTCGCAGTTGGAAGGGGACTTGGCATGACGAAAAAGGAAGATACCATCCAAATGTCGGTCGGTGGGTTGACGTTAGACCCCGTGACAAAGACTCCCATCGTGATTCTCAAGGATACCGAAAACAAGTTAAATTTACCGATCTGGATCGGTCTTTTGGAAGCCACCGCCATGGCCACAGAAATCGAAGGCATCAAAATGGCTCGGCCGATGACGCATGACCTTCTCAAAACGATTCTAGGTGAAGTGGGTTGCGCCGTCGAATCCGTGGAAATCACCGAGCTTAAGGAAAATACCTATTACGCTTCCGTGCACCTCAACGTATCAGGCCGCCAACTGATGATCGACTCGCGTCCGAGCGATGCGATCGCGCTGGCGTTGCGAACAAAGAGCCCGATCTATGTGGCCAAAGCCGTACTTGAAGCTTCGAGCATGCTGCAGCAAAACGAAGAAGGCAGTGAAAGCTCCGTCGAGAACGTCTCTAACGTTTCCAAGGAAAAATGGGGCGAGATTCTCGAGAAAATGGGCCCGGATGACTTCAAGTATAAGCAGTAGCCCCGGTTTATTTACCAACCGCTCACAAACAAAATAGCTCCAATTGTGACAGAGTTAAGGTGTTGCTTTAGTTAGCCGCTGGCATTCAAATATTTCTTATGGCGACCGCAAGCAGGAGGATTAGCCGAAAACAACTGCGCCAACCGGACCGGTTTCAGCTTGCGACCGAGAATACGCTCGAATATTTCCAGACTCACAAAACAGTAGTATTTTCCGCCGCGGCCGCCGCCGTCGTAATAGTTGCCATTGTTTGGGGCTGGCAAATCTTCAAGGCAAAACAAGATATCGCGGCGTCACACGAATTCACCAAGGCGCTTGCGCTATACCAAAGCGAGAAATACCGCGACTCCATACCCGCATTCGAGACAGTCCAAACCTATCGCTGGTCGCGTTACGCAGTCCTGGCACACTTGTATCTGGCCAATAGTTACTTAGCGACCAAGGACATCGACAAGGCGATCAGCGCCGCCCAACGCTCGTTGACCGCCACCAGACCCAACACTTTGTATCGTCAAATCGCGCTTTTTACATTGGCAAGCGCCGAGGAGCAAAAGAATCAATGCCGGACGGCCATCGAGCACTATGGCGACGCGCAAAAAATCGCCGGCGCATTGCAATCCAGCGCCGCGCTCGGCAAGGCACGTTGTGCCGAACAACTGGGCGACAGCAAATCGGCCATCGCCACTTATAAGGAGTACCTCAAAGACAACCCAGGCTCGCCGTTCGCGATCAAGCTTGCGGAGCTCGAAGCCAAGGGCTCGCAAGGGGCTGCGGCTAAGTAGGCAATTAGAAGCCGACAGACCTAACGTCCGATAAGATATAAAAGAAAGTACCAAAGAAAACCGCCCTTCCACTCCCCTTAAGGTGTTGCAACAACGCAGAGCGCGGGCCTGAAAGATTAGCCCGCGCGGTCTCGGATACGGTTCCCTAATGTCGAGGTATATCCGCGATTTTCCCGCCTGTTTCTGCCCTGTGGATAAGTCACTTAAGAGTCTGTAAGGAAAGAGCTTTTGCTGTGGATAACTTTTCCGGTTCTATCCCCGTTTGAGCATTGCTGTCTTGTTTGTGTTCGGAAACCACAAGATGTAGTATGCGAAAGGCCAAAAATGGGGGGCTGCACCGCTATTAGTAGGGGTTTCTCTCGCCGAAGACCTTCCGGCTATCCTGGGCTTTGTCACTGGTGGGGGTTTCGCCGTTTTTGTGGCGGTGTGGTTCATGTTGAGGCTCGATCAGAGGCTTAAGGAACTTGGTGAAGCGATTCATTCTCTCGAGCTTGTGATCGAGCGAACCAACCGGGATTCTTTCCCTGGTGGCGGTCCTGGTATGGGTGGGAGCGGACGCTCTAGGGAGAAATAAAAGGGGGCAGCGATGCCAAAAACAAAAGGCACGTCGGCCACGGTCGATAAGTGGCAGCGTCGTGCAGCGGTGGCGCAGCCGGATTACGTGAACGGTGTTAACAATCCGCGCACGCCGTGGGACCAGGCGAGCAAGGCAGCGGAGGGAAATTACCGCACCGCTGTAACGCAAGCGGCGACCGAAGGACGTTTCGGGCGTGGTGTTTCTCGCGTGGGAAATCAGAAGTGGATAGAGGGCGCGACGAAAAAAGGCCCGTCACGTTTCGTCGAGGGTGTGCAGCTCGGTGGCGGGAATTTTCAAGAGCGCATCAACATGGTTCTGCAAACGATCGAGGGTGTGACGCTGCCGCCTCGCGGGCCGAAGGGCAGTCCATCAAACTACCAGCGAGTGACGCCGATTGGCGAAGCATTGCGCCGCGCGTTCGGTAAGTCGGGTGGCGCGAAGTAGTGGTATGAATGAAGACTCGCGACCCGGATCTAAGAAAATTAATCTTGAAGGAACTCGGTGAGCTGATCGTGAAGGCGCATCAAATCGCCGAGGATGAAGAAATTTGGGTTGTCGAGAGGTTTCTCCACGGTGCGGTGATTTACATACGCACCATGGAGAAAGAAC
>DASYUV010000135.1:0-17525 GCA_036000865.1 Binatia bacterium
ATCCGGATCCCCGAGAAACTGCGCGCGATCGGCGAAGGCGTGTTTCATGGTTTCCGCGAGCAGATGAAGATAGTCCGCCGAGTTGTGTTGAAACCGGTCGAGTTTATAGCCTTCGAGGACGTTGAGCATTTCGAGAATGGCGACGCCGCCCGAGCTCGGCGGCGGCATGGTGATGACCGTATGATTGCGGTAGGAACCGACAAGCGGCTCGCGCCATACCGCCCGATAGTCTCTTAGGTCGTTGAACATCATCACGCCGCCTTCTTTCTTGATCGTCTCGACGATCGCTTCGCCAATCCAGCCCTGATAAAAAACTTCCGAGCTTTTCTGAGCGATCGCCTTGAGCGTCTCGGCTAGGTGCGGCTGTCGGATCAGCTCGCCATCTTTAGGCACTTCGCCGTTTGGCATATAAACCCGGCCGAGATCGGGAAAGCGCTTCATGTTGGATTGCTGGCGCTCGATGGCAACGCGCAGCGCGCCATCAACCGAAAAACCGTCAGCGGCGAGCTTGATCGCCGGCCCCGCTAAAACCGCTAGCGGCAATGTGCTGAAGCGTTTGTGTGCTTCAACCAAACCGGCCACCTCGCCCGGCACCGCGACGGCCAGCCCTCCCGTGAGGCTCAAGGACGGCACCGGTTTGCCATCTTTCATGTACAGCTCGCGGCGGGAAGCCTGCGGCGCAGTCTCACGAAAATCCAGAGCGAAGGACTTTCGATCTTTGGCGCGGTAGATCACCATGAACCCGCCGCCGCCTAAGCCCGACGAGGCTTGATCCACCACGGAAAGTGCCAAAGCCGTGGCGATCGCTGCATCGATGGCATTGCCGCCGCGCCTGAGGATTTCCATACCTGCCTCGCCTGCCTGCTCGCTATCGGCGACGACCAGACCGGAACCGGACTGCAAGGTGCGCCCGCGCGCTTCGGTTTGGAGAGAAACGAAGAGGAGAACAAAGCCAAAGAGAATTCGAATCTTAGTGAATGGACGCATAAAGGTGGGTTTTGGTTTAATGCTTTGGCGGCGATTTTTCAAATGGGAATTAAATTCTATGGACCCGGCAAATTAATCAACTGTTTCGAAGCGCCGATTTTCACTTGCGCTTGGCGACTCCCTATTTCATAGTGGTTCAACATCTGTTTCCTAGTCGTTCGAATCAAAGCATGCAAACCATTCTGGGGCCGTTTCATCCCGACCTGGAAAACGCGCTCGTCGACAAAATCCTGAAATATAAAGCGGACGATCCATTCTGCCCGCTTCTGATTTTGCTTCCGTCAGATTCGTTACGCCGCCATCTTAAGACGGTCTTAGGCCGCCGGCGCCGTTTGTCGCTGCTCAATGTTCATCTTCTGACTTTCTACCAACTATCCCTAAGACTCCAAGCAGAAAGCAACGGCATGCCACTGGAGCTTCGCAGCGACCTTTTTCTCGAAGAAGTGTTGCGGCAAATCATCCGAACGCGCCAACCCGGCGCGGAGCCCTTTGCCGGCATCGAAGAGCGCGCCGGCGGCTGCGCCGCGCTCTGGCAGACGCTGCGCGATCTGCGCGACGGACTGGTCGATCCAGCGGTCGCGCTCGACGCACTGAGCGAGGGCCATTTCAGCCAGCGCGCCAGCGAACGCACATCGCAGCTCTTGGTCTTACTGCGAACCTTTCAACAATTTTGCCGCCGACAGAAGATCACCGACCAATCCGATTTGAACCGCTATGCCACCGAACAGGTTCCTGCATCGCGGTTTTTGAAACAATTTAGCCAGATTTTTTATTTCGGCTTCTACGATCTGACGCAAATCCAGGTAGATTTTTTTCACGCGGTCGCGCGCCACTATCCGACGACGCTCTACTTTCCCTATCTCTCCGCCAAGCCGAGTCATGACGCCTGGCGCTTCGCCGAGCGTTTTTACGAGCGCTATGTCCAGGGACATAACACCGAGTCCGCACAAGAGTTAGAATCTCAAGGCGTCTTGCCCGCATCAGCGAGGCTCTTCGATGACACCAAAGAGCGAAAGTACGACGATTTTCCAAAACCCTGGCAGTGCCAGATCGTCAGTACGTTCGGCATTCACGATGAAGTCGCCGCGGCAGCGAAAGAGATCTTGCGACTTGCCGAGGACGGCAAGCTGCAATTTCATGAGATTGGCGTTGTGGCTCGAAGCTTGGAATCCTACAGCCAAATCGTCAAAGACATTTTTCACCAGCACCGCATCCCGCTCGCCGGCACGCTCGAAGAACCGTTGGTGCAGTTCCCGTTGACCAAGGCAATCATCCTGTTTCTGAACTTGCCGGCGAAGGACTTCGTGCGCAGCCAGGTGATAGATCTGCTCTCTTCACCCTATTTTCAATTTCAGAACACCGTCGACGGCTCCCGGCCACACCCCGACTTGTGGGATCTCGCGAGCCGCGAGCTAGCCATATGCAAAGGAGTCGCCGAGTGGCGCCGGCTCCGTCGTTACAACCGCCAAGATTTAGAACTTAGGCAAATATCCGACGACGATGAACCGCGTATGATTCGCATTCCCTCGGAGCAATTGGCCTGCCTGGCCGATAATGTTGAATCACTGGCGGCGGATCTGCTCCAGTTGCCGGCCCATGCCTCGTGGCAGGATTACATCTCGGCCTGGAAGGACTTGCTGAAAAAGTATCTTGGAATTGTGCCAGACGCCGATTTAACCGCGCCGGGCGCGAGGTCGGAGCCCGTCGAAGCGATTCTCAACGTCCTGGATCAACTCGCTGGACTCGACAGCGTGGACAATCGCGTCGCGCTCAGCGATTTTAGCCATACTTTTCAGCATTGGCTCGAACGCTCCAGTGTGACCGATGATCGCCGCAACCGCGACGGCGTCATGGTGCTTAGCGCTACTGCGGCGCGTGGCCTAGCGTTCCGCGCGCTCTTTGTTCTGGGCATGAACGAAGGCGTTTTCCCGCGCACGATCCGCGAAGATGCCTTTCTGCGCGATCGCGACCGCGAAGTTCTCGAACGCGACCTGGGCTACAAGGTAAGCCAAAAACTCGCCGCCTTCGACGAAGAAAAATTGCTCTTCACACTGCTCGTTGGCGCCGCGCGGGAGCGGCTCTATTGCTCGTTTCAAAGAGCGAACGACAGTGGCAGAGGGCTGGCACCATCCTGGTACGTGGACGAGCTCAAGCGCACTCTCAAAGACAACGGCCGCGAATACGAAACGATCAGTATCCCACGAAGCATGACTGAAAAAACCGCTACGCCGCCGTTCGACCGACAGGATTTATTATTGCCGTCCGAACTAGCGATTCGCCTGACGCTCGAAGCACAAGACCCCTCCGCGCTGCTCGATGCCTGCGCGCCACTGCCGGCGCTTTACAGACAAGGCCGCAAGGTCGCCGCTGAAATCGATCAAAGCGGCGATCGCTTGCTGCCCTACGACGGCGCGATCGCCAAGTTCGATGGCTACTGGAAACATTTTTCCGAGCGCGGCCCTTCGCCGACCGCGCTCGAAACCTATGCCCGCTGTCCGTTTCAGTTTTTCGCGCGCCACGTGCTTGGCTTGGAACCGCTCGACCGTCCCGAAGAGATCCTCGGACCAAATCCTGCTGAGTTCGGCAAGCTCGGTCATGAGATCTTAAATTCGTTTTACCGCGCTCTGATCGACGGCGGCTATTTTGCCGGCAAGGCGGCAACGGTGGACGTGGAAACCTTACAAACCGTCGCGGCCCGCGCATTCGTAGACTATGAGGAAAATAATCCGGTCGGCTATCCGCTCACTTGGGAGAGCCTCAAAGACAGTCTCGTCCAATTGCTGCGCCAAGTCATCGCTCAGGATCTCAGCGAACTGTCGCAGTCCGGGTTTGCCCCGGTGAGTTTAGAAACCGACGTGACCGGGCGATTGCCGGCCGACTGGCCGGAACCGCTAAACGGTCTCGCGATCCGCGGTCGTATGGACCGCATCGATCGAAACGATGCACGCCTGCGCGTAATCGATTATAAATTTAAATTTGGCGCCAACCCGGCAACCCAAGATACGAATCTTATCCGCTCCGCTCTGCGCGGCGAGAGGTTGCAGCCACCTTTCTATATTCTCCTCGCTCAGCGCTGGGCCGAGCAGCAAACAAAAGCAACCTCCCAGCCCACCATCGAGGCGAATTTTTATTATATCGCGCCGCGCTGGGCCGAAGGCCCGCTGGTCTCGACATCATACGGCAGCGATGGTCTCGCCGACAAAATCGGTACAGCAACTAAGCAAACCATCGCTTATCTGGCCGATGGCGTGCGCAAAGGCCATTTCTTTATCAATCGCGGCGAGTACTGCGGCCACTGCGACATGGCGCCGATCTGCCGCAAGAATCATCCGCCGAGCCTGTGGCGTGCCGAGAACGATCCGATGACCCAAACGCATCGCGCTTTGCGCGAAAAAGATCCTAAAAAATTATGAGCGAGACGCAATCGAATATTGAACTGCCCGACGCGCGCGACCGCCAAGTCGCCGTCGGCACCTTCGATCGCAATCTCGTGGTCACAGCGGGCGCGGGCACGGGCAAGACGACATTGCTGGTCGACCGGCTGGTTCATTTGCTGCTACGCAACCCCGATCCGCTAAAAATTACCGAGATCGTTGCACTAACCTTTACCAACAAAGCCGCCGATGAAATGAAGCTCAGGCTGCGCCAGCGATTGCAAGCTTTCCTGAACATCGAGCTTGACCGCCAACCCAAAACCGACGCCGAGGGAAAAACCCAGAAAAACATCAAGACACTCATCGATCTCTATCAGCTGTCCAAGGGTGAGTTGGACAGCCGCGTTCACGACGCGCTGAGAAACATGGAGCGGAGCGACATCGGCACGATTCACAGCTTCGCCGCCACTTTGCTCCGTCTCTACCCGCTCGAAGCCGGCGTCGACCCGCAGTTTCACGAGGACGACGGTTCGGCCTTCGACCGCCTTTTCGACGAGCACTGGGATCTCTGGTTGGATCAGGAGCTTTCTTTGCGCAGTACCCACGCTGAAGACTGGCGCAAAATCCTCGCCCGCTGCCAGCTCGATCAAATCAAGGCGTTGGCCAAGTCGATTACCGCGGAAAACGTCGATCTTCGGCCGAACGCAAATGGGGCGCACGCCATTCCGCCCGCTCTCCACGATTGGTTAGTTAAGCTTGAAGACAAAGGCGCATCGCTGATCGAACGCCATCCCGAGGATCGGCTCAACAAAAAATTAGTGCACGCCGCGCGCGCGGTTCTCCGCGAATTTATAGAAGCCGGACAGCGGTCCGACGCATTGAAAGAAGAATCCGCTCTGCTGCCCGAGAAAACCATCAATCGAAATCTCAAGGGCTGGCCGCCTGCAGATATCGCCGACGCTCAAGAGCTCGTGCGCGCCGCCAAGGGGCTCATCCGTGTCGACGACGAATTGGCCGGTATGCTGTGGCGCTTGCTGGTTCCCTTCGCCGAGGATTTCCGTGAACGATTTGTCCGCGAAGGACATCTTTCTTTCGACGGCTTGCTGGTGCGCGCGCGCAACCTCGTGCGCGACCAGCAGCGCGTGCGGGCAGAGCTTAAACGGCGCTATCGCGCGATCCTCATCGACGAATTTCAGGACACCGATCCGATTCAATATGAGATTCTCCTCTACTTGGCCGAGCACTCCGACCAAGCCGCGATGGATTGGCGCCGGCTCAAAGTGGTTTCCGGAAAAATATTCGTGGTCGGCGACCCGAAACAGTCGATCTATGCCTTCCGCCGCGCCGACATCGAGGCCTATCTCGAAGTCGTCGGGAAAATCATCAAAGCGCAGAACGGTGTCGAATGCCGGCTTACGACGAATTTTCGCAGCAACGCGGCGATACTCGATGGGGTCAACGGCGCGTTCGAAACCCTCATCCAAGCTCAAGACGGCGTGCAGCCAGCCTACATCGCCATCCATCCCGCGCCCGGAAGAATCACTGCGCCGAGCCAGATTCCGAAACTCTTAGTGCGAAAGATCCTTGCCAAGGACGAAGCGATCGATGCCGAAACCGCGCGGCGTCTCGAAGGCGAGAGCTTGGCGCGCTGGTTAAAAGAACAGGTCTTAGGCAAAACCGCGATCCTGAACGGGCGCGGCGAACAGGTCTATGCACAGGCTAAAGACGTCGCGATTCTGCTGCGCAAGCTCACCGACATCCACGATTACCTTGAACCCTTGCGCCGCCAAGAAATTCGTTACGTCGTCGAAGGCGAGCGCCACTTTTACGCAGCGAAAGAAGTCATCGACGCCGTCAATCTGCTGCGCGCAGTAGAAAATCCCCACGATCGGCTGGCGTTCGTTGGCGTACTGCGCTCGCCTTTGGGCGGGCTCACCGACCAGCAAATTTATGAGCTGCACCGGCAAAACCTACTCGATTACCGCAGCGCCGCGAAACTCGCTGGCAAGGATTTTCCACCGACGCTAGTGCAGCTCTATGACACGCTGGCGCGCCTGCATGATGAAACCCGCAGAATGCCGATCGGCGCCGCGGTAACACACGTATTTGCGACGTTGCCGGTGGAACTGCTGGCGGCATGCTATTTTAACGGCGAACAGGCGGTGGCAAATTTGCGCAAGTTGGCGCAGCAAGCCGAACTGCTTGGCCGCGAAGGATTGACCACGCTCAAGGAGGCGATTCGTCAACTGGAACAACGGGTGCTCGACGTCAAAGACGAAGGCGAAAGTGTCCTCGCCGAAGAGAATCTCGATGCCGTGCGCATCATGAGCATTCACAAATCTAAGGGCTTGGAGTTTCCCATCGTGATTTTAGCCGGCTGCCAAACCGGCATCGAGGGCAGACACAGCGCCACGGCCGAAGCGATGTTCGATTGGTCGACGGGATTGACCGGCTTGCGTATCGGCGCGATTTCGGATCTCGCCGGACTATACATCACCGAAAAAACCAGACTGAGAAACGCCGAAGAACAAAAGCGTCTGCTCTACGTCGCTATGACTAGAGCGAGAGAGAATCTAATTATCTCCTGCGCGCCGAGCGACCGGCGCTCGAGCGGCAGTTTTTTTTCCATGCTCGACGACACCGTGAACAACGGTATCACTGATGCAGAAGAGCCAAAGCGTGTATCGCTCGGGGCCGGGGTAGTGGAAATCGAAGTCGTCAGCGAAAGACTGACCGCGCCCGGTCGCACAAAAGGCAAGTCCAAACCCGTCAAGAAAACAAACGAGTGGAGATCCTTCGTCAATACTTGGGCGCGCCGCGACGCGGCATATGAGAAGGCGCAACAAGCCGCGCTCTTTGTCACACCGACGCTCCTGAAACGACAAGAGGAAGCTTCAACCGAAGGCGGCAGCAAAATGAACCGTCAAATCTATCGGCAAACGCCGGTGCTGGTCGTCGGTGATCTCGCGCACCGTTTTTTACAGAACTGGTCGTTTGCCACTAACGTCAAAAACTTTGAAGGGCAACTTCGCGATTTCATCGCCCGCTCGCTGCCGCGAGAATTCGACTCGTCCCATCGAGAGATCGAATCCGAGCTCCAAGACATCTTCCGCAGTTTTATTCGCTCGAAAGCGCACACCGAGATTACTCAGTCGCATATTCTGGGCCGCGAAGTGCCGCTCTTGATGCCGTGGAACGGGCAAATGATGGAAGGCGTCATCGATCTCATTTACGAAAAACACGGCTTGCTTTACTTGGCCGACTATAAGACAGATAGGATCAGCCACGAACAATTGAAAGAAGGCGCGACGCGCTACCGCCAGCAAGCAGACATTTATACTCAAGCTGTCAGGCAGAGTCTCGGGCGCGAGCCCGGCGCTTTTAAAATAATCTTTTTGCGCCTCGGTGAGGCTGTCGAGGTCGTTCCGGAAACGAATAAGGAGCTATGGCTGTTCTAGCCGATTCCTATGAAAACTATTTTTCTCGATATCGAAACGGTCCCCACGGATCAATCGTTGCAAGCGTCCGGCCTGCTCGAACCGCAAATTCAATTGGATGAAGCCGAGCTGTTAAAAAAATTGAGCCTTTCGGCTGCGACGGCGAAGATTCTTTGTTTGTGCTACGCGATCGAGCCGCCGGCCGGTTCCCCCGTCGAAACGCTCCAGGGAGACGAACAGGAGATCATCAAGGGTTTTTGGAAGCTCGTTGTGGACTGCAATCTCTTCGTCGGCCATAACATCCTCGATTTCGATCTCCGATTCATTTACCAGCGATCGATCATTCATCAGATCAAACCCTCGCGCGACATCCCTTTCGCCCGTTTTCGTAATGCGCCGATTTTCGACACCATGCAGGAATGGAGCAAGTGGGGAAGGGAACATGTGAGCCTCGATTCGCTTTCAAAAGCGCTTGGCGTGCCGTCGCCGAAGGAAAACCTCGACGGCTCGAAAGTCTACCCCTACTATCGCGCCGGCAAGCTCGCCGAAATCTGCGAGTACTGCAAGTGCGACGTCGATTCGGTGCGGCAGGTCTATCGTCGGCTCACGTTCTCTGCGTTATGATCAACGCCGCCTCTAGTAAAGGAGATTACCTAATATTCCTCGCTACGCGGAGGATTCTCTCGGTCTTAAAGTTCGGTTGACTCCAATTTCGCCAGACTATAAATTAATGAAAACCAATCCGCCGAACTTGCGTCATCTTTTATCTTGCAAGTCGCTGTATTTACAAAACTGACAACGCCAAGGAGGCATTATGGATCATCCCGCTGAGCAATCATTTCAGGAACCGACAGACAAAAAGACTAGAGCCGGCTATGGGAAATTTCTCCGGCCGAACACGGCCTATGACAACTTCATGGAGTCGCAGGGCATCCCGATCTATCGCGACATCGGCGTGCGGCGGGTGCAGGATTTGCCGCGCAAACCGTGGAAGCGCATGGGCGGTAACGGCACGTTTATCCAGCTTCTCGGCACCGAAGGGTTATGGGGCTGCTACGTCGTCGAAGTTCCCGGCGCCGGCGCGCTCAATCCCGAAAAGCATCTGTACGAAGAGCAGTATCTCGTCGTCGAGGGCCGTGGAACGACCGAGGTTTGGGTCGACGGCAATCCGAAGAAGCTCACGTTTGAATGGCAGAAAGGTTCGATCTTCGCCATCCCGATGAATGCTACGCATCGCATCGTCAATGCGACGTCGAGCCCGGCGCTTTTGTTGGCCGGCACCACGGCGCCGAACATTATGAACAACTTTGGCAACGAGGATTTTATCTTCAACTGCCCCTATCACTTCAAAGACCGCTTCGATCCGAGCGACGACTACTACAAATACAAAGAAGAGGTCACGCCGGACCCGCTGCGGGGTCTCGCCATGCGCCAAACCAACATTATCCCCGATGTTATGTCCTGTGAGTTGCCCATGGATAACCGCCGCTCGCCGGGTTACCGGCGCATCGAACCGCATATGGCAGGGCAGCATTTCTACATGTGGATCGGCCAGCATGAAACCGGCCGTTACTCGAAAGCACATGCGCATGGCTCGGCGGCGGTGCTGATCTGCCTCAGCGGCAAAGGATATACCTACACCTGGCCGTCAAAGCTGGGCACGCATCCCTGGGAAAAAGGCACGACGGAAGAAATCCGACGCCAGGACTACGAACCGGTGGGCATGGTCAGCGCGGCGCCGATGAGCGGCAACTGGTTCCATGCTCATTTTGGCGCCAGCAAAGAGCCTCTGCGTCTCACCGCCTGGTTCGGGCCCAATGCGCCAGGGCGTGATCGCGGCCGGCCCGGCGAGAAGGGCATCGATTACGGCGCCATCGATATGAAAGACGGCGGCACAGCGATCCCGTATAACGAAGAAGATCCGTTCCTGCGCAAAGAGTTTGAAGAAACGCTGGCAAGGGTCGGCGCGCAATCGCGCATGGAGCCGGATCTCTACAAGCACTCCTACTAAGAATCTGTCTCGTGTCTAGAGTCTGAAGTCTCGAGTTTAGAGTTTGGCTTGACACCAGACTCTAGGCTCTGGACTCCAGACGATTTCAATCCACCCAAAGGATTTTCATGGCCACCACGCCTAGAGGTTCGTTTTCCAATGCCAACCGCCACATGCAGGAAGAGGAGACCCTTCGGCTCACCAGCGTCGGCGTCGATATCGGCTCCTCGACATCTCATCTGGTCTTTTCTCGCCTGGAGCTCACCCTCGAAGGATCTCGCTACCGCGTCACCCGGCGTGAGGTGCTGAACGAATCGGACATTCTTCTGACCCCGTACAAAGATGACACCCGGATCGATGTTGAGGCCCTCGAAGCGTTTATCAACGAGCAATACAAAAGGGCCAAAATTAAGCGAGATGAAGTCGATACCGGTGCGCTGATCTTGACCGGCGTGGCCGTCCGCCGGCGCAATGCCCGCGCCATTGCCGAACTCTTCGCCGAAGAAGCGGGAAAATTCGTCGCGGTGAGCGCCGGCGACGGACTCGAAGCAACGATGGCGGCGCACGGGTCGGGCGCCGTCGCGCACTCGGCCAAGACCGGCGGCGTCGTGCTCAACATCGATGTCGGAGGCGGTACGAGCAAGTTCGCCATTTGCAACAACGGCAAGGTTCAGGAAGTTTCTGCCATCGACATTGGCGCGCGCCTGCTCGCGTTTGACCGTGATGGCGCGCTCGCTCGTATCGAGGAAGCTGGGCGAAAACATGCGGTCTGGGCCGGCTTCACCGTGGAACTCGGTCAAAAAATTCCCCAAAACGACTCGCGCAGAATGGTTGCGGGGATGGTAGACAAGCTGTTTGCGATGCTCAAGCCCGATTCGATCACCGATGAAGTCAAAGAACTCCTTCGACTATCACCGTTAACTTATCGGGGCGAGATCGACTGCGTGATGTTCTCCGGCGGCGTTTCGGAGTTTATCTACAATCGCACCAAATCGAGCTTCGGCGACCTGGGGCCGCTAATCGCGGATGAGATCCATCGGCGCATGGCCGACTTAGAGATTCTCGTCATGGAGCCAGCGGCAAGGATTCGCGCCACGGTCATCGGCGCCTCGCAGTATACAGTTCAAGTCAGCGGCAACACGGTTTTCATTTCACCCGAGGATGCCGTTCCCGTGCGCAACGTTGCTGTTGTCGCGCCGGAGTTTCCGTTAAACGAGGACGATTTCACCAAAGAGGCCGTCCGTGACGCGCTGTTCAATGCGCTGCGGCGCCTCGATCTACTGCACGGACGCCAGCCGGTCGCTGTCGCTTTTCACTGGGACGGCTCAGCGACGTTCTTCCGCTTGCAGGCTTTCTGCAGCGGCGTTGCCGAGGGTCTCAAAGACATCTTTGCCAAGGGTCACCCGCTGGTGTTGGTAAATGACGGCGACATCGGCGGCATTGTCGGACTTCATTTCCAGGAAGAATTGCAACTGCAAAACCCGATCATCTCCATCGACGGCATCGCGCTCAGCGATTTCGACTACATCGACATCGGCGCGCTGATCCAATCATCCGGCGCCGTGCCGGTCGTAATCAAGTCCCTCATCTTCCCCACCTCGCCTCAACAATAAAAAAGCCGGGGAGGTCGTCTCTCACCCGGCTTTCTTACCTTTAACGGTTTGAACTTTTTGAAACTCTTGAACGATTTGAACTCGAAGTATTTTTAGACCCTAAAAAATCTCTTCGCGTTCTCTCCCAGCACCGCGGCCTTCTCGGCGTGGGTTAAGTCCGGCCGCTCAATCGTCTCGTGAATCATCTGTTTCGCTGCTACGAGATCGACTTCGTGGGGATAATCGGATGCATAGGCAAAAGCCTCGGCGCCGACCTGTTTGATCACGTAAGGCAGAATCCATTCATTGCCTTCGCAACCGACTAAGATCTGACCGCTCGATAGATAATCGTTGAGACCGCGCGACTTGCCCGTGCTGGTGGTATAGACATTGTCGTCGCGGTCCATGCGGTCTTTAAGCAGCAAGATCCAGGCGCAACCACCTTCAAAGAAACCGACCCGCAAATCTTTGTAGCGGTCAAAAACACCGTGAGAAACCAGCGACACGAACTCCAGCGCCAACGGCACCGGATGTCGCAAGACACGCGCGGCCCAGGCGTCGGTGAACGTGTCGGCGCCAAGTCCTAAGCTCGATCCGCCGTGAATCCCCAGCGCACAGCCGAGATTAGCGGCCTCTTCATAGACCGGCCAGTAATAGTCATGGCCGAGATGAAGCGGCAAGCCGCGCGACGGCAGCATGGCACCGGGGAGCTTGAGCTCCAGGACCAGCCGACGAAGTTCCTTCACCGCTTCTTTCACATCCTGCATGGCTATGAGACCCATCGGATAGAGCCGTTTATCGACTTGTCGGTAACGTTCCGAGACATAATCATTGAAGGCTCGACACACCCGCACGGCGTAATCGGCTTGTTGAAAAAAGCCCACCGATAGGCCCTCGGACGGAAACAGAACCGTTTCCGAAACTCCTGCCTTCTCCAAGAAAGCAACCCAGTCCTCACCGGATCCCTTCCGGTGATCGCTGGCATCGATACGCGGGCGACGCGGTGCTTCAACCTCGCCCGATTTGTGCACATTGCGCGGATAATGAATCGCATCCAGGCCGGCAAACACGCCCTGGCGGTTTCTGGAGGGCCTCAAGGCGATTTCACGATCCACGGGATCCAAAAACGGCACCATCTCGGGGATCGATTCAATAATATGACCGTCACAATCAAATACTCTGATATTCTCTGCCACGACGACTCCTCCACTAATCATTGTGATTTTAGGATATGGGAAAATTCTTATCATAAAGCCCTGGGGACCGAAAATGGGTTGATGGAAATTGTCAAGCGCGCGCGTTGGGTCTAGAACCCATCGGACGCCGCGAGAAAACGTGCTCCGAGATCCGTAGTCGGTGAGCATTGGTCACGCCAGGCTGACGTCTCAGCACACCTCGGCAACAGCAGACTCCGCACCAGCTTTGACCATGAATGGACAGCTCCTGACAGGAATTACTACCGCTTATTAGGGAGTCAGAACGGCTGGACGAAAATCAAGAATATTTTGTGAAAGGACCGCAAATTTCTTGACTTCCGCGACTGTTACGCATAAAAACCAACGCTTGAACAAGTCAAGCATCATGGCGAAGTACCGCGCGCGCCAGTGTCCTAAGTGTAATTATTTTGTTGGGTTTGCCATCGCGAAACAACTGGTAAAGGCCCGCGAAGTCTCGGTTACCAATTTCTGTCTCAATTGCAACTATAAGCTGCCTGTGCATACAATTGTGCGTGGGGCTAGAAGACCGATCCGGTCATCTTGGCGAGCCACGCTGCGCCTGGTGCGACTTGGGTCGACAGGCTCGGCAATCGGATTAGGCGCGCAGCCCCGGAAGAATGAAATGGACACAAGAATCAGTCCAGCAGATTACGCCCGCCACTTACGCGCCATTGGCCAAGATTTGGAGAATCTGCATCTTAGTACCTTCAATCTCGAATATACCGGCGACGCCTACTTGGTCTGGATTAAGTCGGACGACCAGGCCGAGAGTAATAACCCGCTCTTTCGCATCAGCAAAAACCGGCTGCAGAAATTATGGCGAAACAAAATTCCACCCCGCACGCTGGGTCATGAGGAATCTTTCGCCCTTTCCGCTACCCAGACCGGTAAGAGGTTGCGTTATTCGGTCCAGGAGCTAGACCGGATCGAACGGGAACAGCGAGCTCGCCGTCGTCAGCAAAGCGGTACCGCTGACGGCCATTGTTTATCACAGTTGCTGCGAACGGTTGGAGACGTCGTCGGTCAGAAGGGCGAACGATTGTTGGGTATTGCCTGGCAGGAACTTTCAATCGGCGTGGTTGTCGAGACTCCCCAAGGACGAAAGGAGATCGACGTCTACAGGCCGGATAATTTGTATGATCTCTGGGTCAGAATGTATCTGAGGCGAGACAACCGCGCGTTCTTCGACGGTCCGCACTAAATTGTCGAGGAAATCCGAGGCCAGATCGAAGCTTTCCTGCCGGCTGCGATCTTAACCAAGACCAAAATTTTCACTTCCGGTCGGCAACAGAAGCTGCTCGTGCGCTGACCATAGCGTCTTCAATGGCGCCGGGATCAAAAGCGTAAAAGTTGAGCCTTCACCGGCGCGACTCTCGACATAAATTTTCCCGCCTAGAAGGTCCATGTATTTCTTAACGATGTAAAGTCCCAGGCCGACTCCTCCATGCGGCGTCGAAGGATTGGCGCCTTTCACTTGCCCGAACTTCTCGAAGACACTGGATAATTGCTCTTGCGGAATACCGACGCCGGTATCAGCAATCTTAAACTCCAATAGCCTTTTTGAGGCAAGGTACCGTGCCGATACCGTCACCGTTCCGTGCTCGGTGAACTTAAGCGCATTATTAATTAAATTTTCCAAAATATGTTTGAGCTTCCCGCGATCCGCCTGCACCGAGGGCATGTCATACGGATAAGTCCAAACCAGTTTGACGTTTTTCCCCAGGGGGCCATCGTAAGTTGATCTGAGTTCGGAGAAGAACTCCCATAGATTGACTTCATGCAGGTCCACATGCAGCGTTTCTGCCTCCATGTTGCTCACTTGCAACACGGTGTCGATCAGTCCTTGCAGCTCTTTTGATTGTTTTGCGACCGTCTCGACCGCTTTCTCTTGGATGGGCGTCAAGGTTCCCAGCAATCCCTCCGAAAACATGTCCGCGTACCCGGTAATCACGTTCAAGGGCGTCTTGAGCTCGGTCGAAACAACTCGCAAAAATTCGTCTTTGATCTTGTGTGCGCTGCGCAGTTCCTCGGCCTGTTGTTGGCTCCGCTGGTAAAGCTCCGCGTGATGAATCGCGATGGCGGCTTGCCCAGCCAAAGTCGATAGGAAATCGACCTCTTCCTCGCTAAACTCGTGCTCGTCGCGCGTCAGGAATACCAGACAGCCCAACGCTTCGCTGTTCGCCATTAACGGCACGCCAAGGAAGGATACGAGCCCTTCGTTCTTAAAAAAGCTGAGGCTTTGAACGCGCGCGTCTGCGAAAACGTTTTGAACCATCAGCGGCCTTCGTTCCTCCACTACACGATCGGTGAAGATCAATGACTCGTTTGCGCCGTCAAGTCCCTTGGTCTTGAACCCCTGCGCGGCGGCTGTCTCGAGCGCCCCCGTTGCACGATTCTTTAGCCTGACAATTGCCGCTGCATAGGGCAGGTGGATCAGCGCTGTTTCCAGGAAAGCCGTAAGTATACTTGCCGTATCGTTGGTAGAAGCCACGGAGACGTTGACCCGGTGAAGAACTTCCAAGCGTTCGCGCTGGCGGCGGATTTCTTCGGCAGCCTGCTGCTCCGTTTTAACCTGCTCTTCCTTCTCTCGCGCTCCTCGTCGGATGCGTTCGACTTGGGCGAAATAGCCGTAGAATAGCGAAATGACGAATGGGAAAGGAAGCCTGAGATAGATGCTCGGATTGAACTCTTCCGAAGTGTAGAAAACAACGTACCCATACACCAGCGGCGCCAATATCGTCACGGCGAGTAGACCTCGAACGTCGTTGCAGATGCAGCTTACAATTAGAGTAAACAGACATGCGATATAAAAATCCGGACTCGCCGTCCCGGTCGTACTCAGAACCGCCACCAGGACAATCGTATCGAACGCCAAAAGCGGACCGTAAAAATAGGGTGAATCGAATAGTTCGTCGGCTAGGAAATAAAGCGTTGAGTGACTGAGCAGATAGAGAATGAGAATCGCTTGAACTTGGGCCGGCGCCAGCCACTCGCTGGGAACGTAGTAAAGCAGATAAGAGGAGAGAATCACCAGCGGCCAGCGCAGCCGAATGACCGTATCCTTCTTCGCCGCATCAAATAACCGGTCGAAGGCCCACGAGCGCCGCGAGAATGAGTTCGCCTCAATGGCTTGAGGAGCATGCATTATTTATAAACGTCCGTCATCATTCTTTTCCTTGTGGAGTGCATATCGCATGCCACGGACGCGTGACCGGGGAAAGTGTCATCCGGCGGCCTCTTTTTTCAACCATTTTAGCGGGTTAAGCGGTCAGCGGGAACCCTCTTCAGCAACAAATTACATCGACTCGGAACAATTTTGTCGGCGCGAGCCTATGTGACAATCCTCGACCAGATGGGAGAGAGTGTAGCGAGAGCTGCGCGGCTAGTATGAGATTATCGAAGGCGCGGTCAACTTTGTACGAATGTGCCGTTCCGTTTTTCCTGTACCGCGCGCACCGCACGCAAAATATCGGCGTAGCCGGCGCAGCGACAGAGATTACCGGAGAGGTATTCGCGGATTTCGCCGTCGGATGGGTTGGGATTTTCACCGAGCAGCGCTTTGACCGAGAGCACGAAACCCGGCGTACAATAGGCGCACTGTAGCGCCCGTTGCTCGATAAACGCCACTTGAATGGGGTCGAGCGACTCGCCGTCGTTCAGTCCTTCGAGCGTGGTCACTGCATGTCCGGCGGCGCGCGCCGCGAGCAAAAAACAGGAGCTAACCGGGTGCCCGTCCAGCAGCACCGTGCAGGTGCCGCAGGCGCCCACTCCGCAGCCTTCGCGCACGCTCCACAGTTTAAAGCGATCGCGTAGCACTTCGAGCAGTGTTTCCGCGTCGTCGACGGTAAGCGTCTCGTTCCGGCGATTTATTCTGACGGTGATGTCGCGCTTCATGAAGTTTCAATCCTTAGCAACCGGCGCACCATCTTTCTCGGCCAGCGCGTGGAGTATATCCTCAATTAATTAGCACTTAGCTGCGTAATCGCCTTCTTGGTAAAAAGCCGGGCCATCCGGCGTTTATACCATTCCGAGCCGCGGAGGTCGGAGAAAGGCGAAATCTGTTCGTCGACCACGCTCAGCACTTTTTCCACCACCGTCTCGTCGAGCTTTTGATCCGAAGCAAACTCAAGACCGGAAATTAGCATCGGGGTCGCCGCCACTCCGCCGAGCGCGAGCCGCAATTCCTTACATCTTCCGTTGTCTTTGGTCATAAACGCCGCAACACCCAGACAAGGCCAATCGGTGGCCGAAAGGCTACTATAACGGAGATAGACTGCACGGCTATTGGCCGGCGAAAAAGGAATTTTGACGTCGACGAGAATGTCTCCCGGCCCAAGCGCCGTCTCGTACATGCCCTGGAAGAAATTTTTAAGCGCGATTATCCGCGAGCCATTTGGACCAAACGCAGTAATCTCTGCGCCGAGCACCAGCAACGGCGGCGGCGGATCGAGACGATAATCGGCATGAGCGAGATTACCGCCGACCGATGCGGTCTCGCGGACGCGCACATTGCCGATATGGCTGAATGCTTCAGCCACTGCTGGGAATGATCGGCGAATCGCCGGAGAAAGCTCGACCGCTCGATGCGTCACCAGCGCGCCGATGCGCACGCCGTCAGCCTCATTTTTAATTTCGTTTAATCCGGGAATCGTCTGGAGATCGACCAAATACGGATAATAGAGCGCGCGCTGCTTCATTAAGATAACGAGCGTCGTGCCGCCGCCGATTACGCGAGCCTCGTCGCCGTGCTTGGCGAGTTGTTCGACCGCCTCGGGAAGCGAGCGCGGCTGCAAAAGATCGAAAGACTTTATCGTCATGACCGGATACCCTTCGCACCTAACCTGCTTGTTAAATAGAAGTCAAGTTCTTGTGTGCTGTTTGCAAATACATCGCTCTCGTTCTCAACCCGAGACGAGACCCGTAACTAG
>DASYUV010000136.1:0-116350 GCA_036000865.1 Binatia bacterium
GCGGCGCGGCGACACCCGGCGAAACACAATGACCGATGGTTTGGAAGCGTGCCGCAGCGCCAAGACCATTGCAAAGCGGGTGTCGGCCGATACGACGACGCGATCTTCCTCAGCGGCGCGACCGAAAACGATTTCGTCTTCCGCCTTGTGAATACCGTAATGGCGAACATGGACTGCATCGTGGCCAGCTTGTCGCAGAGTTTCTGCGACCGTGGGTGATAGTGAGCTGTCGATCAGGAAATTCACGGATTACCGACGAGGGGTAACTCTCGTTCGCGTACGGCTTCGGCAGCAAAACGCAAAGCGGCGCGAATATCGTCGGCTTCGAGATCGGGATAGGCATCGAGTATTTCTTTCTCCGTCATGCCGTCGGCTAGCATCCCCAACACCGTCGCGACAGGAATACGAAGATTTCTGATGCAAGGTACTCCGTCCATTTGTTTGGGGTTCACAGTGATCCGTGTGCCTCTCATTTCGAACCTCCTCGAAAAACGCTGGCTGTGCCCGCCAATCATTATCCTGAAAAAATCTCACCTCTACAACTCTTCCTTGGCGTCCTTCGCGGTTTGGTGTGCAGGGGGACCGGCCGGTCGCCCCTACAGTCCATCGCGCCGGGATCATGTGGACTAGTAGCGAGCCGCTCTTTTTGCTAATGTCGCGCTGGTTTTCCGATAGACTTCTATTGACGATTCGCGATCGAAGGCTGCAACTGAGTCGTTCATTCCGGAGGTGTCCCTCATGAAGTCACGGCCCGTGGTTGTTTGTGTTTCGCGATTTCTCTTTATCTTTCTCGCGCTCGTTTTCTCCTCGCTGAATGGACTGGCCGCCGATAAACTCATCGGCTTTCACTCGGCGCGCACCATGTCGCAAGCGATGCCGTGGATCGCCGAAGAGGTTGGCCTGTATCGGAAATACGATTTGGACTTCCAGTTGGTTTATATTTCTTCAGCCCCGTTGGTTACCGCGGCAATCTTGGGCGGCGACGCCCAGGTCGCTATTAGTGGAGGCGAGCCGATCATCCGTGCCCACGCCCAAGACGCCACCGACTTGGTTTTTGTTGCCAGCGCCAAGAACACGTTGACTCACAGTATTCTCACCAAACCGGAGATCAAAAGACCGGAAGATCTCAAAGGGAAAAAGCTGGGCGTGTCTCGGCTCGGCAGCAATTCGCACTATTTCATCATTCAGGCTCTGCGAAAAAACGGTATGGAACCGACGGATGTGACTTTTATACAGACCGGCGGCCAGGTCGAAAATCTCGCGGCGTTATTCAGCGGAGCGGTCGATGCCGCGACGATGACCGGCCCGTCGGGCGGCACGCGAGCGGCCGCTCAGGGTTTTCGTTATGTCGTTTACGGACCGGATCTGCAGATTCCTTTTGCTGCTGCGACTTTAATAACGCGCCGGTCCCTAATCAATACGCGCGGTCCGGTCATCGAAAAATTTGTTCGGGTGACCGCGGAGGCGATGAAAATACTTTTCATGGATAAAGAAACGACCTACAAAGTACTGGCTAAGCAATTGCGGATCGGTGATCGCAAACTGTTGGACGCCGCCTATGATGAAGAGATCAAGGTGTTAGAGCCGCGGCTGGAATTCAAGACCGAAGCGTTTCAGGCGATCATCGACGAGACCGCGAAAGTCGATGCGCGCGCCAAAAAAATAAAGCCGCAGGATCTCGTCGATAGACGCTACCTCGATGGACTTCAAAAAAGCGGTTTCTTCGATAAACTATGGGCGGGAAAGTGAGCGGACCCTGGATTTGCCAGTGGACGCCGCCTACACCGAGCGGCGAAAGTACTGACTATCGGTCACTTCAGATCGACCTTCTCCTTAGAGTTCGACGTCCTGACAGCGCCGTAATGAAACACGCTCTAGGGTTTACTGCACATGGCAATGTTGATTTCTCGTCGCAGATGATCATTTTTTGCCGCTCGTGTCTTGGCGCGGTTGCATTGACTCAAACCGCTGGATTGCCCAACAAGCAATGCGCTCGTTCTTGTAAGTATCATCAGCTTAAGTATTAGTGGGAAAGCCGACTCGGCACGTATGCTTTTTACTACGGGTTAGAGTCGCCGAGCATACTTGTCCGGGAATTCGTCAGGGTTTTGTGGGATTTTTGTCGTCTGTTGAGGCAAGCTGCGGATTTGTGTCGGCATTGCATGTTGAAGGCACGGGAATTGCTCGATAATCACTGGAATCCAGAAGAGAGGAGGAGAAAAGTTGAAATTAGTCCTATGCCTGATAGGCGCCTTGGTATTTTCTCTTACGATTAACGTATCGAGAATTACCGCCGCGAAAGGGCCGCCGGCCGAGACTGCAGATCAACCATCGACCGAGATACGCAGTCCGCAGACTGAGATAACCAGCGGTACAACGGCTGATTCCGCTAAACCAAGAGTTCCAATGCCGCAAGGTCCTGCAGGCGTTTTCGATCCGCAGGGAGTTACGCTCCCGTCACAATCTTCGATCGATTCAATCCTAGGCATGGATCCCACCATTGCGCTATTCGTCGGCTTCAGTGTGCTATTGGTCATAGTCGTCACCGTCGTCGCCGCGTCGCGACGCGGACATCGAGGCGCTTGACCCAAAATATCCCTCGAGCGTTTTTCGGCGAGCGGAGTAGCTAACCATCCACTTCACTCTCTAGTTCGTCGCCCCACCAGCGAGCTCAACAGCAATCCATCAAAAAGCATATTTCCAGCTTCTGTCGCACTGCGCGCTTCGCAGAGACGTTGGGAATATCTCGTGTGGTGCCTATCTGCTTGAACAATTCCTCGCTTCAAGTATGTTGGGGCGGCTGCAAGAATGGCCGGTTACAAACCAGCGACCATGGCCTTGCCTAATCCTATCGAAGGGAATGACAACATGACCCCACAGCGATACAATTCTGCAATCCAGCGGGTAAAAGGCTTTCTCGAATTGGCTTCGGGCCTCTACGACAGCTCGCTTTCGTATCAGACTCAACGAGCGGCTGAAGGCGTCCTCCAAACGGATTCGCGGCTCGGCTACTATTTACAATTGTCTCTGCTGCCGCGCGGCAAACAGGGCGAATGCATCTCGCTCTCGTTCGCGGCGGACAGTTTTCGCGAGATCAAATTGCTCGCGGAGGGCAAAGTCTCCGTCGCGTGGATCAATCCCTCGGCGTCCGTGACGCTTGCCTATCGTGGAACGGGACCGCTGCGCGGCCGGGTCCCGTTGCGGACCATCGCGACCTTTCCCTCATGGGATGTGATGGGTTTTGCCGTCCATGAGTCGACCGGGATTAACTCGCTGGAACAAATTAAGAAGGAACGAATTCCCATCCGTCTATCCACGGGACCGGCCGGCCAGCGCGATCTGCTGGAGAGTCCAGTGACTTTCATGGTGAGCGCGGCTTTGAAAGCGGCAGGATTCACTTTTGGCGATATCCGCAAGTGGGGTGGAAAAATTCAAGCCATCTCCCGGCCGAGCCACCCGGACCGCCGCGCGGCAATCGAGAAGGGCACAGTCAACGCTGTTTTCGACGAAGGCATCAAGAGCTGGGGCCAAAGTGTGCTCGACCAAGGCTTTCGCTATCTCCCGATCGAAGGAGCGGTGCTGAGAAAACTAAAAGCCATGGGCTACCGACCCGGATTCGTGCCGAAATCACAGTTCAAGGGTCTCACCGCCGACGTCCCGACCATTGATTTCAGTGGCTGGCCGATGGTCGTGCGCGCCGACATGCCGAATGACGTTGCCTACGCGCTCTGCGAAGCCATCGAACTGAGGCAGAAATCGATCCCCACCGATAACTTTAGGCCGCTCAGCATCGCCGATCTGTGTGCCAACAACGAAGAAGCGCCCTATGACGTGCCACTTCATCCCGGTGCGCGAAAATTTTACCGCGAGAGAGGTTATCTCAAGTGGCTTGAATGATAGCCCTGTCTCATCACCCGATCGACGGCGATTGAATCACAGTTCAGACGCGCCGCACCACGAGCGATTAACCGGCATTGCAGGCCGGCGCCCCGTTCGGTTCGGTGCGCCACAGTTACATCGGATGAAATGACTAAGTCAAAACTCGGGCACATGATTCACCGGCGCAAAAAATTGTTCGGCTTGGCGGCGATGGGCGCGAAAGTAAGGCGCGTATTCGGCGTGGAAAAGGACCGCTGGTTGGCTACAAGAGTGGCCGGCGTTGGTGACTAAGCACCCGCTGTCGGACAGGCATCTATGCCGCGAAAAACGCGAAAGCACGTACCTCGATGCTCTGACGCGGCGGAGCGTTGGGAGGAGAAGCCGGGTCGGCGAATGATGTGTGAGGCGTGAAACGCGCCCGGCCATCCTTTTCGGAGTCGTATACTTTGAAAACCAACGCCTCGTCGCGTCGCATCTCAGGAAAATAGAACCAACGATGATTGGGATTGTACTTGAGCCGGTAAGTCTGTCCTACTCGGTGAGGATAGCGACGCTCTGCCACGAGCAGATCTTCCATCTCTACGCTCTTGGCGTCGGCTACCGCGAGAGGATTTGCTTGAATTGGTTGATTGATCGCACGCCATACCTGAATGATCGCAAAGCGCCGCGCGAGCAATTTCTCGGCCTCGTCGGGAAGGGTTTCTCGCACCCGCTCTGGTCCGGACCACTCGGTATAGTCGTTGTGCGCCGAGAGCACGGGCTCGCGAATAAGCCTCGTCTCTCGCTCCGCCTCGTCGCCCGAACGTAGCGTGTGATCGAAGATCACCACGCGCGAAGCGCCTGAAGTGGTCTTGATCAGATGCTCGACCTCTCGGTAGTAGACCGATTCCAATTGAGCGGCGTCGAAAAAGTCGGTGACTTTCGTCCGATGCTCCACCAGCACAAAACCTTGCTCCTCGAGCGAGAGCTCGTCGGCGAATCGCCGGCCATTCTGGACTGTCATCTGCTTCAACTCGTGGGTTCCCGTTCTGCGCCGGCGGATATTGTTCGGACCGAAGGTCTCGTTTACCAGCTTTTCGCTCGTTTCCACAGTATAGGGAATCCCAACGGTCACTTCTTGAATCATAAGCGTGACTCCTGCTTGTCAACAGAATGATCCGAGCGCACGTTTTTACATCCGAGTCTGAGTCGCTCCGCTACGCGGTTACAAATTCACCCAGACTGTCCTTCGATCTTCCGGTCACTATACCTCCCGTTTCATTCGCTGCCAACACCGCCCGCCTTTCGTTTCTCGAAAGTAACGGGTGATCGCTAGTGAAGGAACTTCACTTCGTTTTATTTAAAATCTTTGCGGTCCGACCGGAGTTCCTTGCGGTCCGATTTCAATTCTTTTCTGTCTTGCACTATTTCCTTTTTGTCTTGCCTGACCTCGCTTCGCATGTTTTGCAAGGCTTCCTTACTGGCGCCCTCCTTGCGTGCTTCGTGTAGAGCTTTCTTGTCCTGGTGTAACTCCTTGCGATCTGATCGCCGCTCCTTTTTGTCAGACTTGATTTCTCTTCGATCGGCTTTGATTTCTTTCTTGATCGCTTCCTTAGCTGGGTCAGCGGCCATCAAGGGGCCGCTGACCATAAGAATTAAGCCGTAAGCGAGCGCGCCTGATACAATTTTCTTGGATTCGAACATAGAATCCTCCATTTTTCTGAGCCGTCAATTTTTCCGACTATTTTGCTGCTAAAAATTAGCAAGCCAAAAGCTTCCGCCTGATTATTACATGGGGCAAAAACTGTCAAGGAAATTGATTCAGGACCGGGCATCCCAATCAATTGCAGCTGCAGCGCCGTGGAGTCCATAAATTCCATATTCCGCTCGACTTGACAGTGTCGGGCCCAGTGACATATCTCAAAAAATGCCCCTATTAGCATTAATCAATACTAACGTTAGCCTGCGGGAGGTGCGCAAATGATGGAGTCTGGTACCGAAGCGAAGGTCCTGCATATCGCAACTTACTCAGGCTGGTACCGGTTTGAACAGCGAGATGAACGTTGGATTCAGGTCGAAAAGGCGCTGAGCTTTTGGAAGATGACGGCTCTTCAGGTCGACCCGAATGATCCCAGGCACGTTTATTTGGCTACGGAACATTCCGGGCTGTTCGTCACCGACAACGGTGGCGCAGAATGGAAACGCGCGAAGCCCAACGTTCCTAGATTGACGACCGTTTCCTTGCTGGCACTCCCGGGAACTATACTCGCTGGCACTGTGCCCGCTGCGCTTTACAGCGCGAGCAATGGCGGTGGCTGGCAAGAACTCGAAGGCGTCCGCCTCGGCGCGAACGGCGGCAGCTTTCCGCCGAGTCCGGAGCTGGGCGCCCGCACTCGTTTTCTCGCCGCTGATAATGAAACGCCGCGCCGCCTTTTTGCCGCCATCGAGGTTGGCGGCATGCTCGTTAGCGACGACGCCGGCCGGCGCTGGACGGCCGCCGTTGCCGGATTGGATGACCCGGACGTGCATCAGATTCTTCCGAGCGTGAAAACCAAGGGACTGGTCGTCGCGGCCTGCGGCGAAGGTGTGTATCGGAGCAAGGATCGAGGCGAACATTGGGAAAAGATTACCCCTTCGGGAGCGCGCACTTTTGGCTCGGCGGTCACGGAAGATAGCGGTGGAAACATTTACCTTGGCCTAGCTCTCGGCCGGCCAAATACTTGGCTGCGCTCAAAGCGTGCCGACGCCGCGATCTTGGTCAGCAACGAAGGCGGCGCACATTGCGACGTCGTGGTCGAAGGCCTAAGCGGGGGAGTCATGGCGATGTGTCCTGCCACTGATGGCCAAGGCATTTTCGCTTCCACGTCAGAAGGTGATGTGTTGAGCGTGGACTCAGACGGCGCGCGCACCGTCATCAGCGGGCTGCCGTCTATCGCGGCGCTTGCCGTGGGTGCATGAAGCATTTATTTGCGCGAGATCTGCAGAAGAATCTTGTTCCATCTCTCGATCGTGTTGGCGTACTCGTAGGTCGATAGACCCTGCTCGGGATACCAGCGCTTGAAACCGTATTCCTTGCGCGGGCTGCCGTAGCCATATTTTTCGGCAAATAATTTTTGCCCTTCAGGGCCGATCATGAAATCGATGAACAGCAGCGCCGCGTGCGGATGTTGCGTGTGTAAGAATGCCGCCAGGCTGCCGGCGTTAGTGGGCACGAGATCGCCGGGAAGCCAGGCCACCGGCGCACCTCTGGCGGCGGCCAATCTAACGTTGCTGTCCACGGCCGTAAACGTGAGCGGCACTTCGCCGGAAACGACTAACTCATTCAAGCCGAGCGCCGGCAGCGCATATTGCTTGATGTCCTGGCCCGCTAACTTCCTGACGAACCCGTCGCCCTTTTCTTTCAGCATGGCGCCGACGACTCGAGTGCCAATTTCCTCGTTGCTGATACCGATCTTGCCTTTTAATACGGGTTTTAACAGGTCATCGAAGTTCTTGGGCACATCGGCGCCCGCGATAGCGTTCTTGTTGTAACCGATGCCGGCATAGGATTCGCGATCCACTGTGGTGTAAAACAAACCGCCCGAAGCTTTGTCTTTCGAGCCCTCGGGATAATCCGCTAGATGCGGCGAGGTGTAAGGCAAAAGCAGCTTGTTGTCGCGCACCAGCATCAGCGAGCCAGGCGTGGTTTCGATGGCGTCGACAATGTAACGCTTGGCTTGAGCCTCGCTCAAGATTCTGCTGGCTAAATTCACGGCCGGCGCGCGATAGAGCTCCACACTGACACCGGGGTATTTGGCTTCGAAAAACTTGGCCATTTCCTTGTAAACGGTGAGTGATGTGTACCACACGATTTTGCCTTCCTTCTTCGCCCCTTCGTATAGCAAGCGTTCGCGGTCCGGCCCTAAATACTTTGCCAGTTCAGCGGCGGTCTTGGGCTGAGCAGTTTGGCACCATGCGCTTCCTAACAGGTTGGCAGAAATAAGGATGGCAAGCATCGATGTTTTCATTTTTCGCCTCCCGCGCTGCTGCGTTGCATGGGTAGCAATATTCAATTACGGAGTGTTATGTCAATTGTGGGGCGGCCGTCCCTACGAAGGCAGGTCAAAATGAAATACGATTCGGAAAAACACCAAAAAGGAGACGAACCCATGACGACACACTACCAGACGCTGCTCGTGACCAAAGACGGCGGCGTAACGACGATTGCGTTCAATCGTCCGGAAAAACGCAACGCCATGAGCCCGCAGCTGCACAGCGAGATGTTCGAGCTGCTGACCGATTTGCGCTACGACAAGGAGACGCGTGTCATCGTGCTGACCGGCGCCGGCGAAAATTTTTGCGCCGGCCAAGACTTGAAACAATATTCCCTGGAGATGGAAAGCCAGCCCGAGCGGGTGCGCGACGAGGTGCGCGAGAAAGTCAGGCGTTGGCGCAATCAAATGCTGCGAACTTTGCCACAGCCGATCATCGCCAGGATCACCGGCTGGTGTCTTGGCGGAGCCCTGACCGTGACGGCGGGATGCGACATTGCCATCGCGTCGGAGGATGCGCTCTTCGGTCTGCCCGAAGTCAACTTCGGCCATTTTCCCGCCGGCGATACGACGGCAGTCCTGACCGAACATCTCCGGCCCAAGCACGGCCTCTACTATGCGTTGACCGGCAAGATGATGTCGGCGAAGGATGCGGAGCGGATCGGTCTGATCTCGCGAGCCGTGCCGCGCGCCGAGTTGGACACCGAAGTGGCGGAGCTTGCCAAATGTCTTGCCGAGAAAAGCCCGATGGCGCTCAAGGCCGTGAAAGAAGCGTGGTACTTTAGTTGGTATTCGGCACCGGATGTCGCTTACGAGATTTCCAATTTGATCTCCCAGCGCACCATACGCGAACATGGCGGGCGGCCGGGACTAGAGCAATTTGTCCAAAAAAAACTCCGGCCGGTGTCGGGTGTCATGAGCTTTGACAAAGAATAGGGCGTGGTGATCAAGCGTTTAGTGCATCGTTAATGCCTGCTGCAGGGGTCATTGAAAATTGCCTTGAGACGGAATGAGAGTCCGTCATGCCGGCGGATGCCGGCATCCAGGGAGTGGCGGGTCCAATGCGGTAAAGACTGGATTCCGGCCGGAGTCTATCCTGAGACGCAGTCGAAGGGCCGGAATGACAGAATGAAGCGGCAATCGAGCTCCAATCGATCTTATTGGAACTCGATCAACTCTAACCGGCGTTTCTCAACTATTGCTTTCCGTGCCGCCTTCGCCGAACCGCGCCGGGGTCTTCGCGGCGCGCATGTTCTCGATGCTCGTATACGGCGTGTCTTTGCGGGTCATTCCGCTAGGCGTGTCTGATCCGTCACCGCAAAGCTTGGTCTAGAGTTCGTTAGCAAAATTTTCTAAAATTTGGCTTGCTGGCTTTGCCGCCGATGGAGGCTTGTATGGTCAAGAGGATACCAACGAAGCTCGAAAAGCATGGCCATGTGCGCATTGATAATTATTATTGGCTGCGCGAGCGGGACAATCCCGAAGTCATCAAGTATCTAAACGAAGAAAACCAGTACGCTGCGCAGGAGATGGCTCATACAGGGGCTTTCGAAGAAAAGCTGTTTGAGGAGATCAAAGGTCGGTTCAAGCAGACCGACATGTCCGTGCCATACAGGCGCGACGACTACTTCTACTACACGCGCTACGAAGAAGGGAGAGAGTATCCGATCTACGCGCGCAAGCGCGGCTCTCTCGATCAGCCTGAAGAGATCATGCTCGATGCCAATGTCTTGGCTGAAGGGCATGAGTTCTTCTCCATCGGCGGGTGGGTGGTGAGCTCGGCCCAAGATTTCCTTGCCTACGCGGTGGACACCCAGGGACGAAGAATTTACACCGCCTATATCAAGAATCTTACGACCGGCGAGATCCTGCCTGACGTTCTTGCCAACGTCACGGAAAACCTCACGTGGGCGAACGATAATAAGACAGTATTCTATGGCAAGCAGGATGAGACGACCCTGCGCCAATACCAAATCTATCGTCACGTCGCGGGCAGTGATCCAGCCGAGGACCAACTGGTCTTCCAAGAAGATGATGAAGCCTTCGTTGCTTACATCTTTAAGACCAAGTCAAAAAAATTCTTGATGATCGTCTCGTCACAGACGATCAGCCAGGAGTACCGCTATCTTGACGCCGGCGATCCCTTTGGCCAGTTCACAATTTTTCTGCCTCGCGAGCGCTCGCACGAGTATTACCTCGATCACTTTCAAGATCGCTTCATCATCCGCACCAATAGTGAAGCCAAAAATTTTCGCCTAATGTCGACACCGGTGGAACAGCCGGAGCGAGAGCACTGGCAGGAAATCATTCCGCATCGCTCGGAGGTCTACCTCGGCGACTTCGAGCTTTTCAAGGATCACCTGGTGTTGGAAGAACGAGCGCGCGGGCTCACTCAGATCCGGGTCATCCCTTGGTCCGGAGGGGCGGGCTATTATCTCGAATTCGACGAGCCTGCGTACCGTGCCAATCTCAACGTAAATTTGCAGTTCGATACGAACATGCTGCGCTTCGAGTACACTTCGATGAAGACGCCGCTGTCGATATACGATTACAATATGGAGGCGCGCAGCAAGATCCTACTTAAGCGGGAAGAGATTTTGGGCGGTTTCGCTCCGGAAAACTATGCAACTGAACGACTCTACGCGCAGGCTGCGGATGGTACGATTGTTCCTCTGTCGATTCTCTACCGGAAAGGACTGAAGAAGGACGGCGGCAACCCGTTATTACTCTACGGCTACGGCGCCTATGGCCTGAGTATCGACGCAAGCTTCGCTTCGCCGCGGCTGAGCTTGGTCGACCGTGGCTTTGTCTATGCGATTGCCCACATTCGTGGCGGCCAGGAGATGGGCCGGCAATGGTATGAAGACGGTAAGCTGCTCAAAAAGAAAAATACCTTTACGGACTTTGTTGCGTGCGCGGAATTTCTCATCCACGAAAAATTCACCGGGTCTGACAAACTATTCGCCATGGGGCGAAGCGCCGGGGGCTTGCTGATGGGAGCCGTGAGCAACATGCGGCCGGACCTCTTCAAAGGGATCGTCGCCGAGGTGCCGTTCGTCGACGTGATTACGACGATGCTCGATTCGTCTATTCCATTAACTACTGGCGAGTATGATGAGTGGGGTGATCCGAACCAGAGGGAATACTACGATTACATGCTGTCGTACTCTCCTTACGACAACGTCCAGACCAAAGCTTACCCGGCCATGCTGATCACCGGTGGATTGCATGATTCTCAGGTTCAATATTGGGAGCCGACCAAATGGGCGGCGAAACTGCGCGAGCTCAAGACGGACGACAATCGGCTATTACTGAAAACCAACATGGATGCGGGGCATGGTGGCGCCTCGGGTCGCTTCCGCCGTCATCACGAAACCGCCTTCTCATATGCGTTTCTATTGGATCTGGCAGGGATCAAGGAATAAGGCGTTTTCGCAGCGGGATAGAAATCTCACCACGAAGGTCCTAGCGCGGCATAGCCGCAACCAAAGGAGAACAATCCTTCACCACGAAGCGCACGAAGGTCACGAAGGTATTCGTAGGGTGCGCTCCGCGCACCGGTCAGTTCGTAGTCCGGATGTAGCGCAGCGGAATCCGGGGTCTTTCGGTTAGAAAAATTTGCGCAAGCTGCGCAAACGTTCAACTATAGTAGTACAAGAGCACGAAGCAGAAAATAAAAATTTGCGGCCTTCGTGTTTCCACAGACTAGCATGGATTCATACCCAGTGTGACGCCTTCTCTTAGACCTCGAATAACGCGGGTTAATTCTTCGATCTCTTCTTTTTTTCTTCCCAGAATTTCAAGCGCTCTTTGATCTCTTTTTCGTAGCCCGAATCCGACGGTGTGTAATAATGTTTACCAAGGAGTTCTTCGGGCAAATGCTCTTGCTCGACAATATGCTCGTCGTAATTGTGAGCATATTTGTAGTCCTTACCGTAGCCGAGCTTTTGCATCAACGGCGTCGGTGCGTTGCGTAAATGCAGAGGCACGGGAAGGGCGCCGCGTTCTTGCACGTCCTCGGTGGCGGCGAGCATCGCCTTGTACGAAGCGTTCGATTTCGGCGCACTTGCCAGATAAGTCACAGCCTGCGCCATTGGAATCCGGCCTTCGGGTAGTCCGACGAAATGAACGGCATCTTTGGCGGCGACGGCAACTTGTAGCGCCCGGGGATCGGCGTTGCCGATATCTTCGGCGGCAAATATCACCATGCGCCGCACGATGAACAGGGGATCTTCACCGGCTTCGATCATGCGCATCATCCAGTAAAGCGCGGCATCAGGGTCGCTGCCGCGCATGCTTTTGATGAACGCGGAAATGACGTTGTAGTGCTCCTCGCCGGCTTTATCGTACTGCAGAGGCTTTCGCTGCAGCGCCTCTTGGACGTGCGCGAGGCCGATTTCTTTCTGCGCGTGCCCCTGCGCTAAGATCGCAGCGGCTTCTAAAGCGTTCAGCGCCACCCGGCAGTCACCGTGCGACTGCTGGATCAGGAATTCGCGGCCTTCTGCAGTAATGGCGAGGCGCGTCGCTGCCAGCCCGCGCCGCGAATCGCCCAGAGCTCGGTCGACGACTTTGCCTATATCTTCAGGCGAGAGTGTTTTGAGGACCAATACCTGGCAGCGCGAGAGCAGCGGCGAAATAACCTCGAAGGAGGGATTTTCCGTCGTGGCGCCGATCAAGATCAACGTGCCGCGCTCGACGTGGGGCAGGAAGTTGTCCTGCTGTGCTTTGTTAAAATGATGGATTTCGTCGACGAAGAGAACCGTGGGTTTGCCGAGGCGCTGTAGCTGTTCGGCCTCATGGATAATCTTTTTCAAATCTTTGACGCCCGACGTGACGGCGGAAAAATGCACGCAAACGGCGCCAGCCGACTGCGCCAAGATTTGCGCCAGGGTGGTTTTGCCGCTGCCGGGAGGGCCCCAAAGAATCAAAGAGCCGAGCTTGCCCGAATCTACCATACCGCTCAGGAGTTTGCCGGGACCGAGCAGGTGCTCCTGGCCAACAAACTCTTGCAGGCTTGTCGGACGCATCCTTTCCGCCAGAGGTTGTGAAGTTTGTTGCGGCTGCGAGGGTGGCGACCCAAAAAGATCCATCATTCTATGTTAGCACAGCGGTGTGGTTGGGTTGTAGCCTGCCGCTAAAATGGGGAGTGGTTCAGTTTCGCAAAAATTTGTAGACCCCCTGTGGTCGCCCGTCCCAGAGGGCAGACACAGGGGTTTGCCCCTACATTGGCGATTCGTTGCAATCAAATTGAACCACTAGCGCTAAATGACTTTAGTTAGCGGCGTGTCGGTGCTATGCTAAGACGCTTGCAACGACCAATGGCGCAAAAAACCACGGACAAAGACAATCCATCATTCATTCAAGGGGCGGCGCCGCGCACGGTATTGTTCGCGAACTCGTCGATCTCCGGAAAGCTCAGCTACAATCTGCCGGTTAAAATCGATGGGCATTTCACCGGTGAGATCAAATCTAGCGACCTCTTAGTGATCGGCTCCAATGCCACAGTCGACGCTCACATCTCGGCTCGCCAAGTTCACTTGGAAGGAAAGCTCGTGGGATCGGTGCAGGCGATGGGTTGTTTCGAAGTCATGCCGGGCGCGTACTTCAAGGGCGAAGCGCGAGTCGGTGAGCTGCGTGTTCACCCTGGAGCGACATTTGATGGCACAGGGAATGTTCTCGGCGGCGGTTAGTGATGTGGCCGGCAAATCGTGAAAGACGCTTTCACTTCTGCCTGAGAAAACGGAAAGGTGGATGCCGCTGGTCTGCCGCTTACGTGGATTAGCCGCGTCCACAGCCTGAATGGGTTCGTCGGTTTCTGCGCGGCTCGAGAGTCACGGGGACTTTATCGTTCCTCGCCGAACAAGCGAGCGGCTTTGCCTGACCTTTCACGCAGATAATAAAGTTTGGCTCGGCGTACTTTACCCCTCGATATCACTTCGACTTTATCGACGCGCGGCGAGTGGAGCGGAAAGATCCTTTCGACGCCGACGCCATAGGAGATTTTACGTACCCTAAACGTGGCGCGGTTACCGCTACCTGCCATACCGATCACGATGCCCTCGAAGATCTGAGTCCGTTCCTTTTCACCTTCGACGACTTTGACGTGGACGCGCACGGTCTCCCCCGGGTGGAGCGCTGGGATTTCTTTTTTGGACTGCTGGGCTTCCAATTGACCGACGATGTTCATAATCGACTCCTATCTTTCACTGGCGTCGCTAATAGACGGTCTAGAATAATGGCCGCAGCCGATCGCACCGACAGATGATTGTAGTCGCCGCCTGCGGCGATCGGCTCTAGAACGTAGTCTGCTTGTGAGAATATGGTTTCTGTTAGCCCCCATCCTGTACCGAAGAGGATAAGAACGGGGCGAGTCTTCCTATTTAACATGTCTCTTAGCGCTTCGAAAGAGGTACAGTGTTCTGCGCGACGGGCCGAAGTTACGACCAGAGCTGGTTTTTCGCCGGTGTCCCGATCGATGGCGATGACGGCATCATCGAGCGTGTCACAAATGTGCGCTAAGGCGAGCGCTTCTTTGCGCGTCACGTTATATTCACTGCCGTAGCCAACTTGCCAATGTTCGATAATTTTGAGCGCCAGCTTTTGTAGAGGCTTTACCGGGGTGACGACGAAAAACCCGCGAATGCCGTAAGTGCGCCCCGCGCGCGCAATATCATGGATATCCATGTTGGTGACGGCAGTGGTGACCACCTGTCCGTTCTTGTCGTAAACGGGATAATGCAGTAGCGCAACATAGACGGGAGCCTTTATCGGCGTCACGCCGGCACCTGCCGCAATGTCCCCCCGAGCCTTGGCGAACAAGTCGGGGCGTCGCTTGCGGGTAACTTCGAGACTTTTCTCCTGGCGCCACTGCTTGATGCGCTCGTGATCGCCGGAGAGCAGCACTTCCGGCACGTTCATGCCGCGAAAAATCTCTGGTCGGGTATATTGTGGATACTCGAGAAGACCGTCGGTAAACGATTCGTCGGTCGCGGAATTTTCGTTGCCGAGAACGCCCGGTACGAGTCTGGCAATGGCATCGATCACCACCATGGCCGCCGGCTCACCGCCACTGAGCGTGTAGTCGCCGATGGAAATTTCTTCGTCGACAAAAGCCTTGACCCGTTCATCGATGCCTTCGTAGCGGCCGCAAATCAGTACGATTTGCTCTTCCTGGGAAAGCCGCAGGGCATCCTGCTGACTGAACACGCTTCCCTGCGGAGCGAGCAGAACGACTCGGGCCCGTTGCGCCTTGCGGCGAATGTCTTCGATCGCCGCGACCAGCGGCTCCGGCTTCATGACCATGCCCTGGCCGCCGCCATATGGGTAGTCATCCGTTGTAAGATGGCGATCGGTCGTATAATCGCGTAGGTTCACCATCTCGACTTTTATCAATCCCTTCCCTTGTGCCTTCTTCAAAACACCGTGGCTCAGCGCAGAGTCCAACATTTTAGGAAAGATCGTAATGACCGTGAAACTTAGCATCGGCTTTGCGCTCGCACTACGGCTGACTCGGATCAAAGGTCGAGCAAGCCATCCGGCGGATTGACGGTAATTTTTCGCGCGTCGAAGTCGACCTGCTCGATGATTTCCCTCGCGGCGGGAATCAGGTGTTCTTTGTCGGGGCCTTGGACGACGTAAATCTCACCGCCGGGAGTCGATAGGGTCGATAAGATCGTCCCGATGCGATCGCCGTTCAGGTGAAAAACTTCGAAGCCGATGATTTGGTAGTGGTAATACTGATTCGGTTCTAAGGCCTCGAGCGCCGCTTCGGCGACTGCGAGGGTTGAACCTATATAGCGCGCCGCGTCGTCGATGCTATTTATGTCCCGGAGTTTGATGAGAAATTGTTTCTTATGCTGGCTACTCGCTTCGAGCCGGTGCGCCGACCGGTGCCCGCCATGCTCAAGGAAAACTTCGACCCCTGGCGAAAGCGCGTTAGTGTTCGGGTTGAAAGCATTGAGTTTCAACCAGCCATTGAGTCCGTGAGTGGTGACGATTTCACCGAGGGGAACTAATGGTTCAGCCATCGGCGTAAGCAATGCGGGCGGCTACTTTTCTTCGATGATTTCCAGGACGACCTTGCGGTTGCCGCGCGACGCCGCGGCGTTGAGAAGCGTGCGGATCGACTTCGCCGTCCTACCTTGTTTGCCGATAATCCGTCCCAAATCTTCTTTGGCGACTTTGAGCTCGAAGACAGAGGCGTCGTCGGTCTGAGTCTCTTTGACTTCCACCGCGTCGGGATTCCTTACCAGGGATTTCGCTAGATATTGTACCAATTCCTTCATGCCGAAAAGGATTCTTTTCGCCTAACTGGCCTTCAATTCTTTTTTGATCAGCTCGGAGACCGTCTGGGACGGCTTGGCGCCTTTTTTTATCCAGGCATCGATCTTCTCTCGATCGAGCTTAATAGTGCCGTTGTTTAACCTGGGGTCGTATGTTCCGACCTGCTCGATATAACGGCCGTCGCGCGGAAAGCGCTGGTCGCTGACGACGATACGATAGAAAGGTTTTTTCTTCGCGCCATGGCGGCTCATCCGAATAGTAACACTCATGCTGGTTCTTCCTTCTCCTTTATTGGAAAGGGTTAGGCATCCGGCTGAGCAGCGATCGCATGCCCAGCTTGCTTACCCTTTGCATCATTTTTTTCATTTCTAGGAACTGTTTCATCAGACGATTAACGTCGGTCACGGTGGTGCCGCTTCCTTGAGCGATGCGGCGGCGCCGGCTGCCGTTCAAGATCGCCGGATTGCGCCGTTCTTTAAGGGTCATGGAGTTGATGATTGCTTCAACCCGTTTCAACTCTTTTTCAGCCTTATCCGCGTCCACCTGGGAGGCCAGTTTTTTCCCTCCCGGGATCATCTCCAAGAGACTGCCCATGGGTCCCATGCGTTTGATCTGTTGGAGCTGTAATTGAAACTCTTCAAGCGTGAACTGTTGCTTGAGGAAAGCCTTTTGTATCTTAGCGGCTTCGTTCTGCTCTACGTTCTGTTGCACTTTGTCGATTAAGGACAGAACGTCGCCCATGCCAAGGATTCTCGACGCCAGCCGATCGGGATAAAACGGCTCGATGGCATCGAGTTTTTCGCCGATACCGGAGAAAAGAATCGGCTTGCCAACCATCTCGCGGATCGAAAGGGCGGCGCCACCGCGGGCGTCACCGTCGAGCTTTGTGAGAATGATGCCCGAGAGGCCAAGTTTCGCGTCGAAACCCAACGCTTGATTAACCGCGTCTTGACCGGTCATCGAATCGGCGACGAACAAGATCTGGTGCGGCCGCACGGCATCTTTAATGGCCGCGAGCTCCTGCATCAGCTCCTCGTCGATATGTAAACGCCCGGCGGTATCGATGAGCAACAGATCGCAGAACTTCTTCTTTGCCTCGTCCAAGGCTTGCCGGCAGATCATCACTGGGGAGGTATTCGGATTCGAATCGTGAACGGGCAGTTCGAGCTCGCGTCCGAGGATCTTCAGCTGCTCGATCGCCGCTGGGCGATAGATATCCGCAGGAACCAGATACGGGGTTCGCTTCTGGTCTTTCTGGAGATAGCGGCCGAGCTTTGCCAGAGTCGTCGTTTTGCCGGAACCCTGCAAGCCTACCAGCATGATCGCGACCGGCGGCGCGGCTTTTAAATCGAGCGCTTGGTATTCGCCCCCAAGAAGATTGACCAGTTGGTCACGGACGATCTTGATAAACTGTTGCTCGGGAGTGAGGCTTTGCAATACCTCTTGGCCCATGGCCTTTGCCTTAACAGAATCGAGGAAAGTCTTGACGACTTTGACGTGGACGTCCGCCTCAAGTAGGGCAAGCCGTACATCACGGAGCGCATCGTCGATATTCTGCTCCGTGATCTTTCCCTGACCCCTAAGCCGCTTAAAGGTCAGCTCGAGCTTATCGGTTAAAGATTCAAACATGAATTGGATTGCTAAAGCGTGATATTTGCAAGGAAAAGTATCATCGCAAATTAATATGAAAACACCTGGGAGTCAAGGTAGCGAAATAACAAAAGCCCGTTACGCACGTTCAAATACGCACGTAACGGGCTTTGGGATGATCAAAACAGATGTTACATCATGCCGCCCATACCACCCATTCCACCCATACCACCCATTCCACCGCCTGGAGGCATTGCCGGCATTGCCGGTCTCTCTTCCGGCTTCTCAGCGACCATCGCTTCAGTCGTGAGCAGCATACTCGCAACCGAAGCTGCGTTTTGAAGCGCCGTGCGAACAACTTTAGCCGCATCGATGATACCGGCCTTCAAAAGATCTTCGTATTCCTCGGAGGCGGCGTTGAAGCCGAAGGCGCCTTTGCCTTCCTTGACTTTTTGTAGTGCGATGGAGCCTTCCACGCCGGCGTTAATTGCAATGCGGCGAAGCGGTTCTTCAATGGCGCGCTTGATGATGTTAACACCCCATTTTTCGTCTCCAGAGACTCTCAGCTTTTCGAGCACGACTGACGAGCGCAGCAGAGCAACGCCGCCGCCGGGAACGATGCCTTCTTCCACCGCCGCTCTGGTCGCATGGAGCGCGTCTTCGACGCGCGCCTTCTTTTCCTTCATTTCAATTTCGGTGGCCGCGCCGACGTTGATCACAGCGACACCGCCGATCAGTTTGGCCAAGCGCTCTTGGAGCTTTTCACGGTCGTAATCAGAGGTTGTTTCTTCGGTTTGCGCGCGGATCTGTTTGATGCGGCCTTCAAGGTCGGATTTTTTACCGGCGCCGTCAACGATCGTGGTATTGTCCTTATCGACAACGATTCTCTTCGCCCGGCCGAGATCTTGCAAGGCGATGTTATCGAGCTTGATCCCCAGCTCTTCGGCGATGAGCTTGCCGCCGGTCAGGATGGCGATATCTTCGAGCATGGCTTTGCGCCGATCGCCGAAGCCGGGCGCTTTGACCGCCACACAACGCAGTGTGCCGCGGAGCTTGTTAACTACGAGGGTGGCGAGGGCTTCGCCTTCGAGATCTTCGGCAATGATGATAAAGGGCTTGCCGCTCTTGGCGATCTGCTCGAGGATCGGCAAAATGTCTTTCATATTGCTGATCTTTTTCTCGTGGATCAGCAGGTAGGCGTCTTCGAGCACGCATTCCATTCTCTCTGGGTCCGTAACGAAGTACGGGGAGAGGTAGCCACGGTCAAATTGCATCCCTTCGACGACGTCGAGCGTTGTTTCCAATCCCTTGGCTTCTTCGACCGTGATGACGCCCTCTTTGCCGACCTTGTTCATCGCCTCGGCGATCACGTCGCCGATGGTCGGATCATTGTTGGCGGCGATCGTGCCTACTTGAGCAATCTCTTTGGGATCCTTGGTCGCCTTGGAAAGGTTTTTGAGCTCGCCGATTAGTGCGTCAACGGCCTTGTCGATACCGCGCTTTAGGGTCATTGGATCATGGCCGGCGGCAACCAGCTTTACGCCTTCTGCGTAAATCTGCCGTGCGAGGACGGTTGCCGTCGTGGTGCCGTCACCCGCTACGTCGGAAGTCTTGCTCGCAACTTCCTTGACCATCTGCGCGCCCATGTTTTCAAACTTGTCTTCGAGCTCGACTTCCTTGGCGACAGTAACGCCGTCTTTCGTGACATTGGGCGCGCCGAAGGATTTGTCGAGCACGACATTTCTCCCCTTAGGCCCCAATGTGACGGTCACCGCATCAGCGAGAATGTTGACACCTTTCAGGATCGCGTCTCGCGCATCGCGGTTAAATTTTACAATTTTAGCTCCCATCGTTCCCTCCTCAGATTTCTTGCGAAAGTTACTTCTCGATAATGCCCAGGATATCATCCTCGCGCATGATCAGATGCTCTTCGCCGTCAATATTAATTTCCGTGCCGGAGTACTTGCCGAATAGGATTAGGTCGTTCACCTTGACGTCGAGTGGGGTAATCTTGCCATCCTCATTCACTTTCCCCTTGCCGACTGCCATCACCTTACCTTCTTGCGGTTTCTCTTTGGCGGTGTCGGGAATGATGATCCCACCCTTGCTTTTCTCTTCTTCTTCGATCCGTTTTACGATGACCCGATCTTGCAAAGGCCTAATTTTCACTTCCTGCCTCCTTTTGGATTACCGGATTTAACTTAGCAATTTTACTGGAGTTTGTCCCGGATTATCACCTGGGTGGGAAACCCCGACTAACCCGGGCGCCGTTAATCTTAAGCATCATTTTGATCGTGTCAAGCTTTTGATCGCAAAATTTCATTTCCATTCACATTAGGTTCCCTGCTTGATAAGACTTTGCGGCTCATTTGCGCTGCTTGCGGGATTCTTCCTCGAGATATTTGCGGTAGAGAATATCCCATTCGCGGCTTCCGGGGGGGACATGGCGGGACAGGGAATTGATTTTTTGCCGCACAATCTCGTCAATGTGGTCGTCGCGCTGAAAAAAATCATGCAGCACCTGTTTGGTTTCCGAGAGCGCCCGACCTTCGACGGGAAATGCAGCTAGATTTGCTTTGCGCAGCCCATCCATCACGAGATGGGCCAAGTGCGAGATACGGTTTTCCGATAAACGACTCACAAAATAAATCCCTTCTTGGACGCCAGTTTTTGTTTGGCCAGTAAGAACATCTTATACGGATCCATGTCCCGTGACGCCTGGGCATGGGACGCCAGCATTTTACGCGCTTCTTCCTCGATCGCTTCCTCTTCCGCGAAATTCTTGCCGATGATTTCTACGATCTTTCGCTTGAGCGCGGCATCGTCGGCCTTAGTCACCATCAACTCTTTGTTTCGGTAGCCCGCAATAAGCAGCGTAGCAATACGCTC
Organism: Binatia bacterium; assembly: GCA_036000865.1. Lineage (GTDB taxonomy): Bacteria > Desulfobacterota > Binatia > UBA9968 > UBA9968 > DP-20. The sequence goes on from DASYUV010000136.1 coordinate 20,652, forward strand.
GAGTTGCTCCGGTTTAACCTTCATCGGCTGTGGAAAACCCTGTGGATAACTACCTGCGACCCGGTGCACTGGCCGGCAATGATTGTGGGCTCTCCTTGCTATCTATCCGGCCTGATGCCGGAAGTCAATTATCTGTAGCGCTTAATGCGGCGATGGCTCCACTCGAAAGAGTCGCCAGAAATTCTTGTACAAACAAAGCTTTTTTGCCAATATGACAGCTCCCGTCGCAAGCCCGCAAAGGTCGATCGGGATTTGTCCACAGGATCGAAGAGGCGTGCTCCTCGAATGCAGCCACAAACATGTTGAAAAGTCGCTCAACTGTGCATAAGCCGGGGCGCTTGAAGCGGGGCGCGCGAATCGGCGTGCTGGCGACGGCCGGTATCGTCGAGCCAAAGTCGCTCGAAGCAGGCATCGCGGCCATTCGATCCGAGGGCTTTGAGGTCGAGCTTAGTAAGCGGATCTTTGACGGCAAAGGCTATCTGGCCGGTGAGCCAAAGGAGCGCGCCAAAGATTTGGTCGATTTCTTTTGCCGTAGCGACATTGACGCCATCTTCTGCGCCCGCGGCGGCTTCGGTTCTATTCAAATACTGCCGTACCTAAGTTCGGAGCTGAAAGGCTATCCGAAGATTTTCGTCGGCTACAGCGACGTCACGGTACTGCTCAATTGGCTGCGCCAATGTTGCGCCATGGTGACTTTTCACGCGCCGATGGTAGCGATGGATTTTGCCCACGGTTTAAGCGAGCAAAGTAGAGCCCATCTTTGGCCCGTGTTGAGCGGAGAGATCCGCAATTGGCAGCTCGACCTTGGGGCAACCATACGGCCGGGCCAGGCCGAGTCTGAGCTGATGGGCGGTTGTCTGTCCCTTTTGGTGACCACTCTCGGAACGCCGTACGAGATCGACACCCGAGGAAAAATTTTATTCTTGGAGGATGTTGGCGAGAAACCGTACCGTATCGAACGGATGTTGACCCATCTCAAAATGGCAGGCAAGTTGGATCATGTGGCCGGTGTTGTGTTTGGCGATTTTACCAACTGCGATGGCGAAGGTCCCAGGGATGTCGAGCAAGTAATCGTGGATCTCTTTTATGATGCCCCCTACCCGGTGGTGATGGGAATGAGGGCGGGTCACGGCGACGAAAACCTAACACTCCCGTTTGGCGCGAAAATGGCCTTGGATGGCAACGCAGCGACATTGCAATTGCTCGAATCCCCGGTAATTTAACTTAAGCGGCGCTGCTCGCGTTGGCGCGCTCATCTGCCCGCGTTTTCATTAACTCGTGTGGCAACGGCAAGCAGAAGGGCGGCGATGAGCCGTTCCAACGTCGAAATTTCATTGATCCAATAAGCATGGATTTTCAGCCGGTCGAAAACGCCTTTCAACAAGCTATTACGGAGGGAGTGTTTCCCGGCGCCGTAGTGTTGGTGAGTAAGGATGAATCCGTGCTTTATGAGCGGGCATTTGGCTTTCGCTCGTTGTTGCCGCAGAAAACGGCGATGCAGACCGCGACGATCTTCGATTTGGCGTCGCTGACCAAACCACTCGCTACGGCAGTCGCCATCATGCTGCTGATTCGCGAGAAGAAATTGCGTCTAGACGACCAAATTACCCGAATTATTCCCATGTACGGGGTTTTCGGTAAGAGTCTCACCACCATTCGTCATCTCCTCAGTCATTCCTCGGGATTGCCCGCTTGGAAAGCGTTCTTCGAAGAAATCATCAGGAGCGAAAAATCGGGACGGATTAATTTTGTCACAAGCCGGGCGGCGAAGAATTTCGTTTTCGAACAAATTCACCGCGAGAAGCCATTGACGCCGCCCGGATCCCAGTGCCTCTACAGTGATCTCGGTTTTATGATCCTAGGCGAGGCCGTAGAAATCCTTACGGGCAACACCTTCGACCGCTTCTGTCAGGATAGAATCTTCAAACCCTTGGGACTCCGGTCCACCGGTTTCATCGATCTTTCGCAGCTCCGAACGCGTCGTCTGCAGCCGGTCGAAGACATGATCGCGCCGACGGAAAATTGTCCCTGGCGAAAAAAAATTCTTTGCGGCGAAGTGCATGATGACAATGCCTACGCGATGGGCGGAGTCGCGGGCCACGCCGGGCTATTCTCGTCAGCGCGTGATTTGCACACTTTGCTGGTTCGCATGAATCAATGTCTCCATGGGAAGGATGGTTTTTTGCCGCAATCGCTGGTGCGGGAGTTTCTCACCAAGGACGAATCGGCGGCTCATTCTAACTTTGCTCTCGGTTGGGATACGCCGTCGCCTGATAGCTCGGCCAGCGGCAGTCTCTTTTCATCGCGATCCGTGGGCCATCTTGGCTTCACGGGTTGCTCGATCTGGTGGGATCTCGAGAAAGACTGTTACGTCATACTGCTGACAAATCGCGTGCATCCATCGCGGAAAAATGAGAAAATCAGGGACTTTCGGCCACGCATTCACGATCAGATTATGAAAGTTCTCTTCCCATGAACGATCTTCCGCCAGCGGGGAGTCATATTCACCTCATCGCAGTTTGTGGTGTCGGCATGGCGTCCCTGGCTGGTTTACTGCAGTCACGAGGATACCGGGTGACGGGCTCGGATCAAAATATTTATCCGCCCATGAGTCACTATCTCGCTGAAATTGGGATCGAGATACTTTCGGGTTTTCGCGCGGAGCATCTTTCGCCCCGTCCCGATCTCGTGGTCGTCGGCAACGCCGTGTCTCGCAACAATCCCGAGGCGCAAGCCGTGCTCAGCCAAGATATCCCGTACATTTCTTTTCCGCAGGCGCTGGGTCGATTTCTGATCGGCGCGCGCACTTCGCTGGTCATTACCGGCACCCACGGAAAGACGACGACGACCGCCTTGGCGGCCTGGGTATTCAACTGCGCCGGGCTCGATCCCGGTTTTTTCGTCGGCGGTGTGCCGCTCAATTTCGGCAATGGCTGGCAGGTCGGCAGCGGCGATCATGTCGTGCTCGAAGGCGACGAGTACGACACAGCTTTCTTCGACAAGGGACCGAAGTTTCTTCACTATCGGCCACGCAACGTGATTCTCACCAGCGTGGAATTCGATCACGCCGACATTTACCAGGACCTCGATCACGTTAAGGCTGCTTTCGCGCGCCTCATGGACATTATCCCGGCCGACGGTCTCCTGGTCGTTTGCGGCGACTATCCCGTAGCAACGGAAATCGCCGCCACGGCGCGTTGCCAACGCATCACTTACGGTTCCGGCGGCGATGTTGACTGGATGCCGGACAATCCGCAGTTTCACGAAGGCCGAACTTTTTTTGCGCCCTGTTACCGAGGCAAAGCCGAGGGTCGCATCGAAGCTGCCATTGTCGGTCGGCACAACGTCATGAATGCGCTGGCGGTCTATGCGATGGGGCGAACGATGGGTATCGAGCGTGAAAAATTGCTCGATGGCTTCCGCACTTTCAGGGGAGTCAAGCGGCGCCAAGAAATTCGCGGCGAACGGCGCGGCGTGTTAGTCATCGATGACTTCGCCCATCATCCGACGGCGGTGCGCGAGACCATCGAAGCGGTCAAAGCCGCTTATAGCGGCCGCCGACTCTGGGCGGTATTCGAGCCGCGCAGCAATACCAGTAAGCGAAATATTTTTGAGAAAGAGTTCGCTGCCGCCTTGGCTTTGGCCGATCGAATTGTCGTAGCCGGCGTGTACCAGCCTGAAAAAGTACCGGAAAGCGAACGGCTATCGGTTACGAACCTCGTGCGAGCGCTTAACCATCGCACCGCGGATGATCGTGCTCGGACGATCGAAAGCGCCGTAGATATCGCCGCCTATATAGCGCAGGATGCCCGACCCGGCGATGTCGTTCTGGTGATGTCCAACGGCGGCTTTGACGCCGTACAGGAAAAAATTCTGCAAGCTCTAACGAGCTAAATAAAGCCGCGCGCATTCCTGACTGCAAAAATATTGCCCCGATTTCAATATCGCGTCCGACTTCGCAACGTAGCTGTGACATTGAGGATCGAACACCATCTCTTCTCCGTCCCGATCGTCACGGCGCCGGCCAGGGGGCTTGGTTTTCCAGCCGGCGGCGATGGCCTTGAGGGCGGTAAAGACGAGGTAGCAAAGCAGCAGAAACAGGAAAAGGCGGAGCAGTGACATTTCGTTTCAGCGCGTAATCGCTGATCCAAGGCTTATACGTGATAGAGGTGAATTTTTTTGCTGTCCTTGACGTTGATCAGCAACTCGGAAATGGTCATCCCCAGCTCGGGATGAATCACCTGCGGGGCGATCTCGCTCAACGGAAGGAGCACGAATTTGCGGCTGGGCATTTCGGGGTGAGGAATCCTCAGGTTTTTTTTCTTGATCACTGCCGAGTCATAAAGCAGAATATCCAGATCGATGATGCGCGCGCCCCAGCGTTTTTTTACTTTCTTGCGGCCCATGGCGCGTTCGATGTTTTTGAATTTTTTGAGCAGCATGTCAGGTTTGAATTTGGTCTCGATCTCGATCGCGCCATTAACGTACCAGTCTTTAGAGTCGCCCAAAGGCTCGCTTTCGTAAAGCGACGATTCCTTGATTACCTTGGTATCAGGGAGCTTGGCCAGGCGGCCGACGGCCTCCAAGAAATTTTCTTTCTTGTTGCCCACGTTGGAGCCAATCCCGACGTAAACCTGATGGGCTATCGCGTTTGCCATGCCGCCGCTTTGCGGAAAGAAACTCAGAGTTTCACCCGTCGAATCCTTTCTGCAACCTCCCGCAGTCGTTCTTTGTCAACGCAGACAGTAAAGCGAACGTAACCCTCACCAGCTTCGCCAAAACCATTGCCGGGAGTGGTCACGACTCCCGCTTCGTCGAGCAGCTTCGCCGTAAAGCTCGTGGAGGAATGTCCCTTGGGACAGGCGACCCAGACGTAAAAAGTCGCGCGCGGTTTCTCGCACTCAAGTCCGACCGCGCGCAATCCGTCCACCAAGATATCGCGCCGCTCCTGGTAAATCTTGCGCGACGGCTCGACGATTTGATCGCCGAGTTTCAGTGCTTCGATGCCGGCTTCTTGGATCGCTTGGAATATCCCAGAATCTAAGTTGGACTTGGCTTGCGCTAGACCGCCGACCAGTTCCTGGTTGCCTACGGCCATGCCGATTCTCCAACCGGTCATGTTAAATGTTTTCGAAAGTGAGTGAAATTCGATCCCCACTTCGCGCGCGCCTTCGGCTTCCAGGAAACTCATCGGTCGGTAATCGTTGTATCCCATCTCCGTATACGCCGCATCATGGCAGACGATGACATTATATCTGTTGGCGAAGTCGACAACCCGGTTGAAAAAGTCCTCGTTCGCCACCGCAGCCGTCGGATTGTTCGGATAATTGATCCAAAGAAGCTTGGCCTGCTTGGCAACCTCCACGGGAATCGCATCCAGGTCCGGCAAGAACTGGTTGTCTTTTCTCAACGGCAGAAAGTAATTCTTACCGCCGTTGAAGGCTGTACCGATATGATAGACGGGGTAGCAGGGACTGGCGACCAATACGACGTCGCCAGGATCCACGAAGGCTACCGCCATATTGCCGATCCCTTCCTTGGAGCCGATGAGAGAGACGACTTCTTTGGCGGAATCGAGCTTGACATTGAAGCGTTTGAGGTACCAACTGGCTACGGCTTCGCGAAATTCCGTCATGCCAGAACTGCTCGGATAACGATGGTTGACGGGCTTGCTGGCGCCTTCCAGGAGCTTTTCGACGACGATACTTGGTGTCGGAATGTCCGGATCACCGATACCAAGGTCGATTAAATCGACGCCGCGAGCCAAAGCCTCGCGTTTCCTGCGGTCTATTTCGGCAAACAAATATGGCGGCAACTCGTTAATTCTACGGGCTTTTTTTATGGTTAGTGGCAAATCCCAAAGTCCTCCCTCAGAAAATCGCAACGGTTGTACCTGTTTTTTTGATTTTTGACAACCGCTTGAGAAAACCGCATTCTAACGGGCGAAATTGCCAAATCAATAACTGCTATGGATTTGATCATCGATGGATATAATTTGATCGGTAGTGAGCAGGGGCTGCAAGGAGCGCTCGAACCCAAACGGAACTGGCTGGTTCAACAGCTTTCGCGGTATCAAAAGATCAAGCAATTTAATGTGGTTGTCGCATTCGACGGTTGGCGCTCGGGTTCAGCCAGTCAAGTCGTAGAAACGAAGGACGGCATTTCGGTTATCTACTCGCGACTGGGGGAGAAGGCCGACGCGGTGATCGTGCGCGTCGCGCGTGAAAAGGGTAACGGCTGTGTGGTTGTGACATCGGATCGAGAAATCCGTACTGCCGTTGAACGCTTCGACGCTGTGGCGATTTCTGCGGATCAATTCAACCAAATACTGCGAACCCTCGACGGGGCATACGCTGCCGATGACGAAGTTGACTTTATGGAACTCCGTCGATCCAAAAGCGGCAACCCGAACCGGCTCTCGAAATCGCAACGTCGACGAAATGAAAAGCTGCAAAAGTTAAAGCTTTGACTTGCCGGTATTATGTCGGACGAATTAGGGTTGCTTGGGAATGGTCCGAGAAGGTTACTTGTTCTCTCGTTTTTCGACACTGCTCAACAGACCATTATGAAAAGTCAGCACAGAGCCGTCTGTATAAAACCAACGCTCCTCGCGAGTTTTTGTCGTGCCGCGGGTCTTACTGACGCGGGTCGGTGCACCTAGGACTCGCTTCACCTCGGCGCCGTTCAGTCCCGGTGTCGGCTGTTTTTTGATCGCGGCCGCTTTAACCGCGGGAGACCAGGGTTGCGATTTTATCCACTCGAGTCTTTTTTTCTCCTCGGCCGCTTGATCCTCCGCCTTTCTCTTTTGATCAGCAAGGGGATCCTGGGATAAGATCTTCACGTTGAATTCTTCATGAAATGTTTCCGGTCGAATATATCCCACTTTTCCCGATTCAAATTTGACCTTGTAATAAGGATCTTTGATCTTTTGTCCCGTCAATTCGGTAATCTCGAAGGAGTCATTTTCCTCGGGCCGAAAAGTAGTGGCTCCGGGGCTCGGCTCGGTTAAGAATGACGGAGCTTTGTCGTTTGCCCCGCTAATCCAGAAGGTCTTTCCCACTCGGGTTGCCAGCGCCGCCAATTGTTTATCCGTATAATGATTGGAAGCGAGAGCCGCGCTGCCGCAGCACAACAGAACAGCCAATAGTGAAGAGATTCGTCGAATCATTTCGCTTAGCGCTTACCTTTATTGGACATCATCTTGTCAACCGCTGTTCCCAACTCACGGCTCGCAAGCAGTTTCTAGGACGATAATTTAACACTTGTGTCGGGTTACTCAACATTGTCGCAAACTCCATAGCTCCGTGCTTTCACGAAACCGAAGAGCCTGAGGAATGTTCTATGAAGAGTAAAAAAAAGGAAAGGGGCCATTTAGACCCCCCTGGTTTTTGGTTGCGGGGCCGGGATTTGAACCCGGGACCTCAAGGTTATGAGCCTTGCGAGCTACCAGACTGCTCCACCCCGCGGCAATGAATTGAATTGTCTTTCTACCTTGCGCTTTGAGAGGAGTCAAGGTAGTGAGAGAAGCGATGGCCGAAAAATACCGCAATCCATTGTTGACGACCGATATTATTATTGAGGTTGTCGACCGCGGCATTGTTTTGATTGAAAGAAAAAATCCGCCCCACGGCTGGGCCTTACCGGGAGGATTCGTCGATTACGGCGAAAGTATCGAGAAGGCGGCGATGCGCGAAGCCAAAGAAGAAACTTCTTTGGATGTTGTATTGACCGAACAGTTCTATACCTATTCCGACCCGAGACGCGATCCTCGGCATCACAGCGTTTCAACGGTGTTCATCGCCACTGCTGAGGGAGAGCCACGCGGCGCGGACGATGCCAAAGTGGCGCGGCTCTTCGAAGAAAAAGATTTACCAACCCCGCTGGTTTTCGATCATGCACAAATCCTGCGCGATTATTTCGCGTTTAGAAAAACTGGGCTGCGACCGAAACCTTGAACGATGTCTGTAGTTTTCGCAGCTTGCGCAAATTTTTGCGATGCGCCGATTCTAAGCTGTTGATCAACAAGTAAATATCATGTCACCACGAAGCGCACGAAGGACACGAAGGTTTCGGAAATTGATACTTTCGAATTTCTTAACTTCGTGCTCTTCGCGACCTTCGTGGTGACATGTCTGTATCGATTTTGTTTGCGGCTCTGCCGCGCTAGGGTTAGCGCAATTTCGCTACGGCTTCGCGCATACGCGCGCAGCCTTTTTCAATATCTTGCAGCGAGGTCGCGTAAGAAAAGCGAATATGTTCGTTGGAGCCGAAATCTTCGCCTGGGACGCCCGCGACTTTTGCTTCTTCGAGTAGGTAGTCTGCGACATCGCAGGGGGAGCCGAGCTTTTTCCCGTTTGCCGTCTTACCGAGCAGCGCCGCAACGTTAGGGAACACGTAAAACGCTCCTTGCGGTTTGAGGCAGTGAATTCCGTCGATGGCGTTCAGGTGGTCGACGATCACATCGCGCCGCTGGTGAAACTCGCGGACCATCGGCGCAACTTCCTCTTGCGACCCGCGAATCGCTTCCAACGCCGCTGCTTGGGCGATCGATGTCGGATTCGAAGTGCTCTGGCTTTGAATTTTGGCCGCGGCCGCGATGATATCGCCCGGGCCGAGAGCGTAACCGATGCGCCAACCCGTCATCGCGTAAGTTTTTGATACGCCGTTCACGATAATCGTACGGTCGCGCAATGCGGGGCAGAGCGTCACGATGTTATGGACTTCAAATCCGTCGTAGACGATTTTCTCATAGATGTCGTCGGCGAGGATGAGGCAATCATGCTTTTCTAGAACACCTGCGATACCAAGCAACTCGTCCCGGCAATAGGTGGCTCCGGTCGGATTACATGGACTGTTTATTAGAAACACTCGGGTCTTGGGCGTAAGCGCTGCTTGGAGTTGCTGTGGCTTTATGCGGAATCCGGTGGATTCATTCGTCGAAATCAACTTGGGTACGCCGCCCGCTAACAAAGCCATGTCCGAATAGCTGACCCAATACGGCGCGGCAACCAGGACCTCGTCGCCCGGATTAACCACGGCTTGTAAAACGTTGTAAATGGAATGCTTGGCGCCGCAACTCACGATCACGTCTTCCTTGCGATAAACGAGATCATGCTCGCGCTGGTATTTTGCAGCAATTGCTTCGCGCAGCGGCTCGATGCCCTTAACGTCGGTGTATTTGGTCATGCCTTTGCGCAGCGCTTCGATGGCCGCCGCTTTGATACGTTCCGGCGTGTCGAAATCCGGCTCGCCGGCGGAAAAATTGACGACATCGATTCCTTCGGCGCGAAGTTTGCCGGCTTTGGCAGCGATCGCCAGAGTTACAGAAGGTTTGATCAATTTGGTTTTTTCGGCGAGCTTTGTCATCAAAGTATTTCCTCAGCGGTTAAACTTTTGTTTGAGCATCTTCAAAACGTTGTCAGGTACGAGGCCGGAGACATCACCACCCAGACTGACCACTTCCTTAACCAGGCGCGAGCTGGTGTAGAACTCCGATTCGCCGGTCATCATGAACAGGGTCTCGAGCTTTGGTTTAAGTCGGTGATTCATCATCGCCATCTGGAACTCATATTCAAAATCCGACACCGCTCTGAGACCACGGATGACCACCGTGGAGTGCTTTCGCTCAGCATAGTCGACGAGCAAGCCGTGAAATGAATCGGCTTGGACCCGGCCCTGAAGATCTGCGAAAACGTCACTGATCATTTTGAGCCGCTCTTGCACCGTGAACAAACAATGATCTTTGTCCGGATTGGTCGCAATGGCGACGATGATCTTGTCGAAAACCCTCAAGGTGCGCTTGACCAGATCCACATGCCCGTTGGTAATCGGATCGAACGAGCCGGGGTAGATGGCGATATTGTCGATAGCCATAGGTTCTCCTCAAGCATCTGGATCGGTTTTGGGTTCGGGTCTAAAGAACGAAAGCAAAGTATCACCATAACGACGCTGGTCGTTCAAGACGAGAGATAGGTAACGCGAGTTTACGGCTTCGCGTGTGCTATGCTCGGCGACGACGGTTCCCGACTGGTACAACAAATCCCCTTGGGCGAGCACCTTCAGCGATGATTCCACCAGTCCCTGATCGTACGGCGGGTCGAGAAAAATCATATCGAATTTCTCGCCTCGTTTGGCCAGCGTCTTCAAAGCTCGGGCCGCCGGAGCGATCCAGATCTCCGTTCGCGCCGTAAGTCCAAGCCTCCGGAGATTTTCCCGGATCGCCGTCGCCGACCGCGCCGACGCATCGACCAAGACCGCTTTTACCGCGCCTCGGCTTAATGCTTCGATGCTGAGGTTCCCGGTTCCGGCAAACAAGTCGAGCACCTTCATTCCGGTAAAGTCATGCGGCAGAATATTAAACAGCGACTCTTTGACTCGCGCTGCCGTGGGCCGGACGGCTTGGCCCTTGGGCACAATCAGCCGGCGGCCTTTTCTTTCTCCTCCGATCACCCGCATTGATTCAATCACTCCCTGTAATGGCTACTGCTTGGCCGTCCTAATTGGCGACCAACGCGGCTACCCTTCCATGGACAGAACCATCTTGCCGAACTGTTGACCCGCTTCCATGCGTTGGTGCGCACTCGCTGTGTCTTTGAGCGAAAATACTCGATCGAGAATCGGTTTGGTATGCGCGACAGCCATGAAATTTAAAACCTGGCGAAATTCTTCGCGCGTGCCCACCATAGATCCGAAGACCTTTAAATGATTCCAAAACAGCCGCCGAAGGTCAGTTTGCGGACTGGCTCCCGCGGTCGCGCCGCAAGTAACCAAGCGTCCGCTTTTAGCCAGCGCGGCAAAACTCTCAACCCAACCGTCACCACCAACGCAGTCAACGACGACATCGACGCCGCGCTTGTTGGTAAGATTTCTCACTTCTTTAGCGACGTCCGCCGTCTGGTAGTTGATCCCATGTTCGGCGCCGAGCTTGTTGGCCATTGCCAATTTGTCTTCGCTGCTCGATGTGACGATGATATGTGCGCCGATTGAGGCAGCTATTTGGAAAGCGGCGGTGGCGATTCCACCGCCGATCCCCAGAATCAACACCGATTCACCGGGTTTTAACTGAGCATCGTTGATCAGCATACGCCACGCGGTGGTGTAAACCAAAGGAAAGGCGGCGGCTTCTTCGAACGAGAGCCCTTGCGGCATCGGGTAACAATTGCTGGCGGGGACGCTCAGGTACTCGGCGTAGGTGCCGCTTTCGCGCTCTCCCAACAGCCACCGTTGGCTGCACAAGTGCTCGCGTTGAGCGTTGCAAAATTCGCAACGGCGGCAACTCCTCGCTGGATAAAGACAGACAGCGTCGCCGCGCCTGACGTTGCTCACCTCGGTGCCGATCTCGGCGATTGTACCCGCGCCGTCGCTCCCTAGAATATGCGGCAAGTGAGCGGCCGCGGGACCTATGCCGCGGCGAATAGAAACGTCATGGTGATTGACCGATGCAGCTTTGAGTCTAACGATCGCATCATGGGACGATTTCAATTGTGGATCGTCGGTCTCTTCGTAATGCAGGTTATCAATGCCACCGTAGGCGTGGAGCCGGACAGCTTTCAAGAAATCGTCACCTGGGAAACATTATTTGCGTACGGCCAAGCCTCAGCGCGTCAGAGAACCGCGGACCGCAACCGATGCAGCGCGGTCAATTTCCGCTTTCCGAGAATTGGAATTTCAAACGGTAGCGTGGGTTGATAGCTGATCTTCGTCTATCGACGTTACGCTGAGAAGGACGTTCCACAGCCGCAAGTGCCGGTGGCGTTGGGGTTGCTGAATTTGAAACCACCCCCATAAATTCCGGTGACAAAGTCGATGACCGTGCCCGCGAGATATGGAGCGCTGGTGCGATCAATGTAAACTTTCACGCCATTTCGCTCGAGCACGAGGTCCTCCGCCTTTTGATCCTTGTCGAAATCAAGCTTGTAGGAATAGCCCGAGCAGCCGCCATCGGCGACTGCAACTCGCAATCCGTATCCTTCGCGTTGATCGCGGGCCAGTAGCTTTTTCACCTGTTCAATGGCGCTATCCGTGAGCTTCAAGTCCACGTCGTGGATTTCAGTCGTGTGCATGTGTAGAGCCTCTTGTTAAGAGTATTGCCGAGGCCGGGCTAAGTCAAGTCGAGCTTCTCGGCAGCTCGAAGTCATTTCTCAAACAAAGCTTGGACAAATTGGCTGGCGTCGAAGGGCTGCAAATCTTCCACATCTTCACCGACACCGATGTACTTTACCGGGACGCCGAGCTCTTCTTGAATGCTGATGATCACGCCGCCTTTGGCCGTGCCGTCGAGCTTGGTCAAAATAATGCCGCTGATGTCGGTCGCCTCCTTGAAAACGCGCGCTTGCTGAAGACCATTCTGGCCGGTGGGCGCGTCGAGGACCAGAAACGTCTCATGGGGCGCGTCCGGTTGCTCGCGGGTGATGACTCGGCGAATTTTTTTGAGTTCTTCGATCAAGTGCGCCTTGGTGTGGAGACGGCCGGCGGTGTCAATCAAAAGGACGTCTATACCGCGGCTTTTTGCTGCTTGCATGCCATCGAAAACGACCGCGGACGGGTCGGCACCCGGGCGGTGTTTGATGACTTCGACGCCCACGCGTTGCCCCCAGATGGCGAGTTGTTCGATAGCCGCGGCGCGAAACGTGTCACCGGCCACGAGCAAGACCTTTTTTCCGGCGCTTTGGTATTGCGCCGCGAGTTTACCGATCGTGGTCGTCTTCCCGACCCCGTTGACGCCGAGAAACAGGATGACCCACGGCCGGGCTGAGAATGGCGTGATCTTCGGGCCCGGCACCGATTCCTGGAGCATTTGGGTCAGCGCGGTTTGCAAGTACACACCCATGTCTTGCTCGGCGTCGACCTCATTGACGGGCCACAGTCGCCGCAACGTGTCCATTAGTTTCTGGCTTGCTTTCACGCCGACATCGGCGGCAATCAGGCTTTCTTCCATGGCGTCGAGAGACGCTTCATCCCAACGACGATTCTGAAAGATAGAGCCGAGATTCTGATACAGGCTCTCCCGGCTTTTACTCAGGCCCTGTTTGAGGCGTTGAAAGAAAGAACCGCCTTCCATGCTATTGATAGTCTGCGAACGCTGCAGGAGAGTCAACGGGAGGGGACAAGGATTTATCAAGACCGAGCGGAGCGCTAGCTCATTCTCACCGACACGACCTTCGAAACCCCCGGTTCCGCCATGGTGATGCCGTATAGAACCTCGGCGGCCTGCATGGATTTCTTGTTGTGCGTGACCAGGACGAACTGGGAGTGCTCGCTCATCTCTTGGATCAGCTCGGTGAATCGGTCGATGTTGGCGTCATCGAGGGGTGCGTCGACTTCGTCGAGGAAACAGAAGGGACTCGGCTTGGTCAAGAAGATCGCGAACAACAGGCTCACCGCTGTGAGTGCTTTTTCGCCGCCGGAGAGCAACGTGATCGATTGGAGCTTCTTGCCGGGCGGCTGAACCACGATATCGACGCCGGTCTCGAGATAGTCGTTCTCGTCGGTGAGCACCAGTTTGGCCTTGCCGCCGCGGAACAGCCGGGGAAAGATCACTTCGAACTTCTCGTTGATCGCTTCGAAACTTTCCTTAAACCGGAGACGACAGACACGATTGAGTTTGACGATAGTTTGCTGCAAGTCAGCGATGGATTTTTCCAAGTCTTCCTTTTGCTGGTTCATGAATTTGAAACGCGTGGTCAGTTCTTCGTATTCGCCGATGGCCGCCAGATTCACTTCACCCATGCGCTCCAGGCGGCCGCGAAGCTCGTCGATTTCGCTTACCAGGTCTGCTTTTGAAGGGCCGTTCCCGGAGAAATCAACGGAGAGAGTACCAAGATCGGCATCATATTTTTCGCGCAGGTTTGTCGCCAGATGCTGTAGCCCCAGCCGTTTTTCCGCAAGCGAGAGTTGGACGCCGCTTCTTTCCTCTTGGCAGGATTCGCCGAGTGGCCGCAGTTCCTTGATAGCCTCGCCGATCTCAGCGAGCTGCATCGAGATGCCGCGGTATTTCTGACGATCGGTCTGGAGTTGTTGTTCCAAGTTTTGCAGTTCGCTGCGGCTCGACAGGAGCGCTTCCTCTGTGCGCGCCAGCGCTTGCTCGATCTCTTGACTCCGCCGCTGAAAATCCGCGCGCCGCGCCTGGCAAGTCGCGATCTCTTGGGCGGTCGCCTCTTGCAGCTTTAATCGATTGGCCAGATTGGTGTAAGTGTTCTCTCTTTTCTCTCCCAAAGCTGCGTTGCGGACGCGCGACTGCGTCACCGCCGATTCTGCGGCTTCGACGGCCTGGCGTAATTCTGCGCAGGCAGTTTGCTTTTGCACCAGCACTCGTTCGCGTTCCAACTTCTCTTCGGAGCGCGCCTGCGTCGTGCTCAGGCAGTGCTGAATTTCCTCGTTGACCAGGTGGAGCGTCGTGGTGAGATCACTTTGTTCCTGGGTGAGCGCGTGGACGGATTGCCTGAGGCGCTCCAGTTCTTGATTGGCGGCGCGTTGCTCATGCTCGAGGCGCACACGCTCGAGTTCGAGCCGGTGGATCTCGGCGCTCAACAAGTTTCTTTTGGTTTCCGCCTGCTCGAGTTCCTGCTTGAGCGTTTCACTCTCGCGCTCTTCCCTGGGAAGTTGAGATTCCAATTGGGCCAGAGCGCTTGCCAATTCCCGGATACGGCGCCGCTGCGTGAGGACGCTTCTTTCAAGCGGTGCGCCGCTGCCACCGGTCACGATCCCCATTGGGTCAATCACTTCGCCGTCAGGAGTGACCAGCGTGCTGTAGTAACCATTGCGATTCCAAAGCGCCAAACCCGCTTGGATATCTCGCACCACCACGACGTCGGAAACCAAATACTCTGCGACGTCGTGATAGCCTTCTTTGACAGAGATCACATTCATCAGCGGCGCGATCACTTCGGATTCACCGAGGGGCAACTCTTTAGGCAGTTTGCGTGACAGCTCGCGCGGGATGAAGCTGCCGCGCCCGGACGCCTGATTTTTCAGATACTCGATGGCTTCTAAGCCTTCTTGATGGCCCTTGACGATGACGTACTGCAAGCGGTCTCCCAACACCGCCGTGAGCGCCTTCTCGTACGCTTCCGGCGCGTCGATGACGTCCGCCACTAACCCATAGATGCCGTTGGGCGCCACCTCTTGCTGTTTCTTCAGCATAATGGCCCGCACGCCCTCGTGGTATCCCTCGTAATTTTTTTGTAGATCCGCCAGAGACTCGAGACGGGAGCGGTTTTCCTGGATCTGTTCCTTGAGTGCAGCGATTTTCTTTTCTTGTGCTTGTCTGGCCTGGCTGAGAGCCTGGATCGAAGCCGCCACGTGCGCCGCTTCGAGGGCGCGTTGGCGCATTTCTTTGGCGCAGCTATCCAGGGCTTGGCCGGATTCGTTTCGTTTTTCGTCGCACGCGCTCAGCGATTCCGTGGTTTCAGTGAGTTCCGCCTCGCTTCGCGCCACCTCTTTGCTGATTTCGCCGCGCCGCTTGTCTTTAGCCAGGAAATCGTTTTTTAGATAAGCGATCTGGTTGGCGGCATCGATCAATGCTTCTTTTTCTCGCTCCACGCCATCCTGGAGCGTGCGAACCTGGGCCTGGAGTTTTTCGAGTTCACTTTCCTTATCACGGAGAAAAGTTTCCTCGAACAGTGAAAGCTGCACAAAACTCTCTTTGGCCTTATTGAGGTCGTCGATTTCTTGAGCGAGCGTCTTGGTTCGCTCCTCGAACTGCGCGAGCGCGGCAAGAGCTTCTGCTTCGCTCTGTTCAAGCTGCGCCAGGTCTTTTTTAAGAAATTCACATTTTTGTTCGTCGCTCTGGATCTGCATGCGCCGCTGGTAGACATTTTCTTGTTGGAGGCCGATCTCCCGATCGGCCTCCAACAGTGACAAGCGCACTGCTTCGTTCTCGGCCTCTTTGCGGTGTAACGCGGCAAGGTGTCCCGCCAGGCGATTTTCAACGCCCGCGAGCGCGGCTTCTTGCTCGGCAATTTCCCGAGTGAAGGTGTCTCGCTGCAGCACGGTGAACGCGAGTTCCTTTTGTTTAAGCTCGGACTTCAGCGCGCGGTAACGCTCGGCCTTTTTGGCCTGCAACTCCATGGCGCGGATTTGCCGCTCGATTTCGCGCACGATGTCGCTGACTCGCAAAAGATTTTGCTGGGTGCGGTCGAGCTTGTTTTCGGCGACGATCCTTCGGCTCTTGTATTTGCTGGTGCCGGCCGCTTCCTCGATCAGGCCACGCCGCTCCTCGGGTTTGGAATTGACCAATTCATCGACTTTGCCCTGCTCGACGATCGAATAGGCTTTGCTGCCAACACCGGTCCCCAGAAATAGATCGACGATGTCTTTTAAACGGCAGTTTATTTTATTGATGGCGTATTCGGACTCGCCGGAGCGAAACAGCCGGCGGGTCACCATAATCTCGCTAAAGTTGCTGTACTCGGCCGGCGCTCGGCCATCTTCGTTGTCGAAAATAATCGACACTTCGGCCATCCCGGTAGCCGGCAAGCTATCACTACCGTTAAACACCACGTCTTCCATATGATGGCCACGCAAATGACGGGCGCTCTGTTCCCCCATCGCCCAACGCAAAGCATCGACGATATTGGACTTGCCGCATCCGTTGGGGCCGACCACCGCGGTAACACCGGGAGTGATTTCTATAACGGTCTTTTGGGCAAAAGACTTAAAGCCGACCATTTCAAGGCGTTTTAAGCGCATAGGCTCATTTCTATTTGTGGAATTTTATGGCAATTCTCACCGGCGCAATCTTCCCCGCAATATTTCACAGTGGCGAAATAGAGTCAAGCAAAAATCACAATATACGGTGGGCTGCTGAAAAACCCACCGCAAGATATAGGCTGAACGAAATATTCTAATTTTCCTAGGTCCTTATTGGATATATTAGGGCCGGAGTTGCCGGGTTATTAGCCCGCTGTGCTGCGCGAGGTCGTGCTTCGCCGGCCCTCGGGAGCAGAATAAAACTATTTTTCGAGAAGTTCGGTGTTCCAGTACGAAACGTCGATCGTATTCAGAAAGGGCATCCATTCCTTGTAGCGGGACATGCTGAACGTTTCCTGCATGAATGGCGTCCATTGAGGTTTAAAAGGCCTCCGTACGAGGGGCATGTTAGCCTGCTGTGGGGTTCTACCCCCCTTGCGGCGGTTACACTCGTGACAGGAGCAGACAACGTTTTCCCAGGTCGAGGTGCCATTCTGAGAGCGGGGAATCACATGGTCGAGATTCAAGTCGTGCCGCGGCAGCCGCCGGCCGCAATACTGACAAATACATTTATCGCGGGCGTAAATGTTGTAGCGGCTGAAGCGCACTTGCCGCTTCGGAACGCGATCGTAAGTAACCAGCAGAATAACCCTGGGAACGCGGATTACACGATTGACCAGACCAATGGCTTCATCGTGAGCCGAGACCGATACATCGCTCCAACTGTCAAAGTCGAAGGTTTGGTACTGTTCGTTGACCGCCCTTGCGATGCCTTGATAGAGAAGCACAAACGCACGTCGCACCGAGGTAACATGAATCGGCAAATAGGATCGATTGAGAATCAGGACCTTGGTATTGAGGATGCTATAGGCAGGCGCGGTCGCCGAATAACTCATAAACAGCTTTCGGTATTGCTAAGCCAAATGGCGCGTCCGTATTCCTTCCAAAATATCGGGCAAGCGAGCCAAAGTCAATTCAGCCATTCTTGACTCAAAAGGCGCCTTGCTTGAAGTCGGTGGTAAATTCCTCTATAAACACAACAGTTTTCAACAGTTTCCCGTGACGGTCTTGTGGATTCACCGCTGAAGCCAGGTGACCCGCCCTCGCAGAATCTCCGCCAGGTTAATGCGCTAACATTGGTATGAAACAAGAAATATTTATTAATTCTACGCCCCAGGAGAGCCGGATCGCCATCATCGAGGACAGCCTTCTGGCCGAATTTTTCATCGAAAGAAAAGAGGAAATGGGTGTCGCGGGAAACATTTACAAAGGAAAAGTAGCCCGCGTTCTGCCCGGTATGCAGGCTGCCTTTGTCGATATCGGCATGGAAAAGGCGGGTTTTCTCCACGCCTCGGATTTTTACACCGAACCGGATGATGTGCCACTCGGCAGCTCGGACGAGGTTGAATTCGAAGAAGCCCCGAAGCCGGCGCCGGCGCGCCGATTGCCCTTGGAAAAACAGATCTCCCGCGGCGAAGAAATCCTCGTTCAAGTGGCCAAGGACCCGTTGGGTACCAAGGGCGCCAGGGTGACTTCTCATATATCCCTCCCGGGTCGGTACATGGTTTTTCTGCCCGGCACGAGACACATCGGTATCTCTCGCCGGATCGACAGCGAGGAGGAGCGCAGGCGGCTTAGAGAGATCGCTCAGTCGTTGGGGACCAACGAAGGGGGATTCATTTTGCGTACCGCCTGCGAGGGGAGGAGCAAGCGAGAAATTCAAAGAGATCTGAGTTTCCTCACCCGGCTGTGGAGGCGAATTCAACAAAGAGCGCGAAGCGCGACGGCGCCGTCACTGATCCATCAGGATCTCGATCTCATTGCGCGCTCGATCCGTGATTTCTTCAGCGCCGACACGGAACGGGTGGTCATCGATTCGCCCAAAGATCACCGCCGCATCGTCGATTTCGTCCGTCAGTTCATGCCACGCCTGAAACCGAAAGTGGTGCTTTACACGGAAAAGGAGCCGCTCTTTGAGCAGGAGGGCATCGAAGAAAAGATTGCTAAGGCATTGGAACGGCGCGTGTGGCTGCGCTCCGGCGGATCTATCATCATCGAACGAACCGAAGCGTTGACGGCTGTGGACGTCAACACGGGCCGGTTCGTCGGCAAGCGCAACCAGGAAGAGACGATTCTCAGGACCAATCTGGAAGCGGCCCAGGAAGTGGTCCGCCAACTCCGCCTGCGAAACGCCGGCGGGATTATTATTATCGACTTCATCGATATGGAAAAAGAGGCCAACCGCAAGAAGGTATACGAAGCGCTGAGAGAAGCACTGAAGAAAGACAAGGCGCGCACGAATATTTTGAAAATTTCCGAGCTGGGACTGGTTGAAATGACCCGTCAGCGCACGCGGGAGAGCTTGGAGAATCAACTGCTCCGGCCTTGCCCCCATTGCGATGGGCGCGGTCGCATTAAATCCGCGGCAACCCTTGCTTACGACATTCTACGCGCGATCAAGCGCCAACAAGCGCAGATCCAAAATGGTAAGAACATCGTGGTGCGGCTCCATCCCGATATCGCGAATTTTCTCTACGACGAGAGAAATCACAGCTTGGAAAATCTCGAACGCGAGATAAACCACCGCATCATCATTAAGGCCAGCCAGGAACTGCATCACGAGAAATACGAAATCTCCGAAGCGTAAGGATTACCCCTCCCCCGCAACGCGGGGGAGGAAAGTTTTCGTAGGGTGCGCTCGGCGCACCAGTTCGTAGCCCGGATGTAGCGCAGTGGAATCCAGGACCTTGCTGGGGGTTAATTCTTCGGCCAGGCGTGGATGTCGGAATCCTGTCGTAATTTCTTGCGATCGTAGACTTCGAAATGAGTGAAGGCGGCAATTGACCGCCTGGGCTTCGCTCTGGGCCAGCTGCGCGCGTGACCAATCGGCACCACCCAGAGAAGCCGCAAGGCTTCGGGCACCTGAAAGAGTTCTCTAAGCTCCGGTTCCACTTCTTCGCGCACCGACACCCAAACCGTACCGAGGTTCATGTCGGCCGCCGCGAGCATCATTTGCTGCACCGCATTGGCAATGCTCGCTTGAAAGAGCTTTTCGCGATCGGCCAGCTGGCGGGTGGTAAGATAAACCTGTTTGGTACGGGCATCGCCACAAACAAGAACGAGCACGCTGACATCGCCGACATAGTCTTTCTTTAGCCCTTTGTAATGAACCGGGTCTTCGAGCTTCCGTTGTTTCCATTCGTTAGAATAGATTTCCCGCACGCGTTTCATCTTTTTGCGATCGCGCGTGACGACAAATTCCCACGGCTGCGTATTGGCTCCGGACGGCGCCCATCGCGCGGCTTCCAGGATGGTTTCCAATTGCTTGTTTGAAACCTTGCCGCTTTTATAAACTCTGACACTGCGCCGCTGCTGCATGAGTTTTAACAATTCATCTGGTCTCATAGAAATCCTTCCTTGTTGACTCAAGTTCTTTGAATCGATAGTTATGCCTTGGCTTTATGTAAGTTTCCAGGCGAAGCCAAGCGTTGGAGGCGGAGTTTGCTGCTCATTAGCACAGCGCAGGGCAAGTGGCGATGATCTCAATCCGTCGACTCTGCAAAGAATTCACTGTTACCGATGGGAAAGTCGCAGCTCTCAAGACTCTCGATTTAGAAGTTGCCGAGGGCGACTTCTTCGTCATCGTAGGAGCGAGCGGCTCGGGCAAGACCACCTTGCTGCGCTGCGTCGCAGGACTCGAGACGCCGGACAATGGCGAGATTCGTATTTCGGGCAGGTCGGTGTACTGCGACAACCCTCCGATTTGGATACCGCCTCAGGAACGCAACTTCGGAATGGTTTTTCAGTCCTACGCCGTTTGGCCCCATCTGACTGTTTTCGAAAATATCGCGCTGCCTCTGCGCGAGGGGGCCCAGAAAATTCCCCGCGGTGAAGTCAATGGCCGAGTGCGGCAAGCGTTGCGCATGGTACAGCTTGAAGAGCAAGCGGATCGATCGGCAACGCTGTTGAGCGGCGGTCAACAACAGCGGGTTGCGTTGGCCCGCGCCATCGCGGTCAATCCCCGTGTTTTGCTGATGGATGAGCCGCTGAGCAACCTTGATGCGCGCCTCAGAGAGGAAGTGCGCGGTAAGATTCGTGAGCTGGCCAAGCAACTCGGCGCCACCGTTTTATACGTTACCCATGATCAGATCGAAGCCATGGCCATGGCCGATAAGATCGCCCTCATGAGCTTTGGCAAGCTGCTTCAGTACGGCGAGCCGATGGAGCTCTATCGTCAACCGAACTGCTCCGAAGTTGCGGACTTCTTCGGCTCGGTCAACTGGCTTGCCGGTACGCGAGTCGCGGCCAGAATTGTCGAGACGAAAATCGGTCGTTTGGAAGTGTGCGTGCACGGCGCCACCGGCCCGGCCGTTCTTGTCGGTTTTAGACCGGAATCCTTGCAGATTGTCGATCGTGCCAGTGTCTCGGGCCAGAATGCCTTTGACGCGGTTCTGCGGTCCAGCATCTTTCTTGGCGATCAGTTCATCTACGATGCCGTGGTGAAAGATCAACTATTGGTGGGCAAGAGCCGCCTGGTTCCGACACGCGGCGACCGCAAACTTCAGCTATTCGTCGAACCCTCGGAGATCATGGTATTCCCTCACTCGGAAATGAAGGACCGCGTGCTGTCGCCGGAGCAGCGAAACTGATATACCGGGCCCAAGAAAAAAATCCGTGAACTGGCGGGCAAAGAAGAAGCGGCAAACTTGTATCGTCAAAAGTAGCGAGAGGGATTTTCTAGACGCCGGCGAATGTTGAGAGGTTAACCATGGAAGCCGTTCTCAGAATGCCCCGTCTACTCGTGATCCGCTTGCGCACATCGCCATTGTTGCTGACGCTCGCGGCTCTGCCCATGTTCGTGATCGTTGTTTTGGTCGCGGTGCTGGTGTGGATCAGTTTTCAGACCGGCATAGTTGGCACGTCAAACGCGATCTACACGTTGAAAAACTACCGAGAAATCCTCGGCGATCCCTTCGTGCTCAAAGTGTTTTGGAACACGTTCATATTCACTCTTTCAACGACTTTTACCGCGCTTGCCCTGGGACTGCCCATCGCCTGGTTGGCCGAGCGGACCACCATGCCGGGAAAGGGACTCGTTTACACGATAATGACGCTGGGACTCCTCATCCCCGGTATCTACACGGCGATGGGCTGGACTTTCATCGCCCACGTGCGCATCGGCTTTTTGAACCGCTGGCTGATGGAGGTTTTCGCTCTGGAACAGGGGCCCATCAATATCGCGACGCCGGTGGGCATGGGGTTTGTTCAAGGGCTTAACCTGACGGCGCTCGCGTTTATTTTGACCGCGCAAATGTTTCGCGCCATGAACCCGTCTCTCGAAGAGGCGGCGAAGATTCACGGCTTGAGCTTTTTCGGCACCATGCGCCGGATCACGCTGCCGCTGGCATTTCCGGCCATTTTGGCGGCGATGATCTACATGCTGACCATCGGCATCGCGACCTTTGACGTGCCCGCGATCATCGGCCTCGGCAATCGCATCTACATGCTCAGCACCTATGTTTATTTAAAAGCCAATCCGACCGACAGCGGTGTGCCACAGCATGGTGTTACTGCCGCCTTGGGGACGGTGATGATTCTCCTGGCGCTTCTCCTGACTTGGTGGTACAGCCAGGTGCTCCGGCAGGGCCATCGCTACGAAGTGGTGACGGGGAAGGGGTACCGCCCCGCTCTGGTCAATATCGGCCGCTGGTCATTGCTCGCTTGGACTTTCATCGCGCTTTACTTTCTCGCAACTAAATTGATTCCGCTCTTGCTCATTGCCTACGCCGCGTTTGTGCCTTACCTCGCCCCGCCATCCTATGAAATGCTTGGCAAGCTGACTCTCGCCGGTTTCCATAATCTAAACTGGGACCTATTCTGGCGCGGACTTTACAATACCGTTTTGCTCGTTGTTTCGGTGCCGTTGATCACATTGCTCTTGGCCTTCAGTATTTCATGGTTGATCGTGCGCTCGCGCAGTCGCTTGCGCTATGTCCTCGAGTTCGGCGCGTTTCTGCCGCACGCGCTACCGGAAGTGATCATGGCCATCGGCGCGCTATTGCTTGCGCTCTTCGTGCTGCCGAAATTTATTCCCCTTTACGGTTCGGTGTGGTTGATCGCAATCGTCTACGTTATCTCCCGGCTCGCATTCGCCACCCGGGCGCTGAACAGCTCTCTGTTGCAAATCCACAAAGAGCTCGAAGAGGCGGCGTACACGGCCGGACTGTCACCGGTTAGAACATCCTGGCGGATTCTCGTCCCGTTGCTCCGCCCCACGCTGATGTCGATCTGGATCTGGTCGTCGATTCTCGTCTACCGTGAGCTAACGGTCGCGGTATTCCTAATCAGTCAGGAAAGCATCACTTTGCCGGCGGTCATCTGGAGCTATTGGTTTTCCGGGGCGACCACACAAGCGGCCGCCGTGACGTTGCTGATGACGTTGGTGCTGACACCGTTAATTTTGATTTTTTGGTGGTTCGGGCGGCGCCAACTGATGCCCGAGTCGTAAACCGCGTAGATGATTTACTCGACTGACAAGTCTAAAAAATGGGTGCTTGCGATTTTTGGCGAATGTTCAAATAGAAGAGGAGGGCTAAGAGATGCTTAATCGACGGCACAAGAATGGGTCCTGGGTAACGATCGTGCTTGCCTGCATTTGGGCTTACTTCATCCTGGCGGCGGCAGCCTTAGCAGCTGACAGCGGCAAAGCGCCGACCCTCGCCGAGCTTATCAGCGGGGCAAAAAAAGAGACGACGCTCCGAGCGCAGTGGGGCGCGGACACGTTGGACGGGGGCCCGGGGATGCAAAAGATCGTCGCCGCGATGAATAAAAAGTATGGCCTCAACATCCAATCGTCCTTTACTCCCGGCCCGAATATGCAGGGCATGATGGGCAAAATCGCGCGTGAATTGGCCGCCGGTCAACCGGCGAGCAGCGACGTGTACTTTGGTAACCCGCAATCGATGCTGCAAGCGATGGATGCCAACGTGCTGGCGCCAATGAACTGGCCGGCCCTGCTCGAGCGCAAGATGGCATCGGAGCCTGGGTTTGATCCCATTGTGCCTGGCAATATCGGAATCGCGATGGCTTCTACCCTGGTAGGAGCGATGTACAACACCAACTTGGTCAAGGGGAACGATATCCCTCACAAGCTGGAAGATTTTCTCAATCCCAAATGGAAAGGCAAGATTGCCTCCACACCGTACGCCGCCGGACTGCGCGAGTTCGCCATGCCGGAACTGCTGGGCAAAGAGAAGATCATCGAATACGCAAAAAAATTGTCTAAGCATATTGGCGGCCTGATCCGCTGCGGCGAGACGGACCGCCTGACCAGCGGTGAATTTCTGATGCTCGCTTTCGCCTGCGGCGACCAGGAAGTAAACGTGGGGCAGCGGAAGGGCATCCCCGTCGGCTATGCGATCATGGACGATGCCACTCTCTCGCACACCCGCTATGGCGGAGTGCCAAAGAATTCCCGGGCGCCCAACGCCGCCGCTTTGTTCCTAATTTATCTGCACACGGTGGAAGGTCAAAAGCTCATGTGGGATATCGACGGGCTCGACTTCCATCTTTACCCTGAGTCGAATCAAAAGAAGAAGCTCGATGCGGCGAAAGCCAAAGGCGCCAAAGTTGTCATCAGTTCGCCGCAGTGGCTCGGCAAAAACAAAAATTATGATGACACGCAGAAGGAACTCGAAAAAATTATGCGGGGCGAAGTTAGCTAATTGGCTGGGTTCGATCCCAAAATGCGTAGGGGCGGGTTTGAAACCCGCCCCTACCAATGTTCAGTTTAGCCTGCGATCGTTTCGACTAACGTTCAGTGGTATTCCGCGCCAGGCAGAGGATTCGCCACTGCTTCTTCCAACGTGGTTGCCCGCTTCCACTCATTAGCCGGTCGGCTTTTGCCATCGGTGCCGATCTGATCCATCGAAGCATAAATCTCGATCTTATAACCGTCCGGATCGTAGAACTCGAGGCCGGGATTGCCTCCCGGGCCGCGCCGTCCTTCGTAGAAGATCGTAACGCCCTTTGATTTGAGAAACTCGCGGATCTTGAAAAGTTCCGAGACCGTGGCGACTTCCAGCGCCATGTGATCGAAGCCTACCTGACCGCGTTTGGGCAGTTCATTCTTTTCAGTCGCCTGAACCAATGCGACGGTATGATGATCCGTGGCGTTGCGGAAAAACGCCATGCCGGTTTCGTTTTTGTCGGAGAACTTAAAACCCATGATGTCGGTCCAAAATTTCGAGCTTCGCTCGATATCGCTGACGTTCAGCACCACGTGGCCGATTTTTTTGATCTTGATGGGAGATTTTTCGTCCGCCATAAATTGCTCCTTTCTTTTGTGAATGAGGCGCGATTTTGCCGCGCTCTAACGTGAAGGATTTCTACCACGGATTATAGACCAAGGCAAAGTTAAAAAAAGGCGCAGAAAGCAGCGAAGTTTGGCTATTTCATTTGGAATTTGGCGACGAGTTTGCGGCTGTAGTGGCGCACGGAATGCAGATCCATCGAGCGGTGCTTGAGCATGTCGAGCCGGATCATTTTCCACTGAATACTCTTGGCCAGCGCCCGGCGTTCGCCTTCGTCCTCGACATGCTTAAGCAGGTCATCGAGCGTGTGGATGTCTTTGAGCAACTCGGCTTCCGGCGGCAGGACGTGGGCGTTCTTGAGTACGTGGTAACCGATGCGAAGTTCTTCCGGCACCCAACTCAGGTCTTCCAATTCGAGCGGCTTCCCCTTGCCGGGAAGGTTGTCGAAGGTCCCGTTTTGCTGAGCCTCGAGAATGCGTTCTTCCGCCAATCGCCAATATGTACTCAACGCCCGCTCCTAATTTCTGCATGCAGTCAAGGTCGAGATGCTTCGCTTCGCTCAACATGACAGTCGCGAACGGTGTCATCCTGAACGAAAGTGAAGGATCTCGTCTTCTTACAGGATACCGTCTCAACTAAAACTGACTCTCACGGAATCCCTTGGGCCGCCGCTTGTTTCAGCTCTTCCGGCGGCCGGACATGGCGAAACATCAAGTAAAACGCCACGTCATTGATCAATTGTAACCCACCGCCGATAAACAAGGGAAGAGTGAGCGAAAC
The DNA here is from genome assembly GCA_036000865.1 of Binatia bacterium. Classification (GTDB taxonomy): domain Bacteria; phylum Desulfobacterota; class Binatia; order UBA9968; family UBA9968; genus DP-20. The sequence continues at coordinate 46,433 of DASYUV010000136.1, forward strand.
GGTTTGCATGAGATATGTCGAAATGGTCGGGCTGATGCCGAACGGCACGATACGCGCCAGACTCGTGACTCCGGCGGCGGAGCCGCGCTCGTCGGACTTGACCATGGCCATGGTGAAAGAGGCACGCAAAGGGTTATCCATGTATGCGAAGAACGAGCGGATCACGATCAGTGTGGCCGCAATGGTCAAAACCGGGGCGAACGGTAGGCAGAGCCAGATCAGCGAGGCTAAGCCGTGAGAGAAGGCCATGGTGCGGACTACGCCAATTCTGCGCGCGATGATGGGTGCGCTCAGAAATGACAATGCGGCCAGAAAATAAGAAGCAAAAAATATAACGCCGAGGGATTTCAGTTCGACACCAAAGCGGAGAAAAAACCAGTACGGCACGAGAGCGCCCGCCATGCCGGCACCGAAGTTGTCGACCACCGCCAGTGCCGACATCTTTGTGACGAAGACTCCAGAGCTCCTGGACATTTTTCTTTCGGCCATCCGGGGCTGGTATTGCTCGCTAATCGCCCGATACACGAATAGCAGCACGACGCTGAATACGATGGTCAAAAGGAAAAGCGGCTTGTATGATCCGATGGCGCTCCAGCCTTTTTCTTCCTGAAGATACTGCGGCACCCCACTCGCGAGAGCACCCAAGGAGCCCATGATCGAGCCGACGCAGGAGTTGATCGCAAAGATTTGATTGCGATTCCCAGGCTGACATTTCTCTGCCAATAAAGCTTCTTCCACCGGATTGAACGGGCCGCCTCCTGAGCCGCCACCGCCAGATCCGCCGGCGCCGACATTGGCGATGATCACCGCGGACAAGATGAAAAAAAGGCTCGTAAAATAAATCAGGATCCCGTTGGAAATGATCGTGAGGAGGGCGAGCAGCATCAAGATTTTCCTGCGCCCGATGCGATCCGATAGATATCCCCAGAGCGCGGTGAGCAACGCGCTGCTCAGATAAGCGACGGTGAAGATGACGCCGATGGTAACCGGCGAATAACCAATCCGGTCGAGATAGATGGCGAACACAACGTTCAGGTAGGAAAAAGCAAAAGCGCGAATGCCGCGCGCCGCCATCAGTAATTTGGCGTCGCGGTGTAAGTCTCGAAGTACTCCCATGGCTATGCTGTCACCGCTCGCGACGTTGCGACTTGTTCTTCGGGCGGTTTCACGTTGCGGAAGAGATAGTAGAAGATGCAATCGTGCGACAGCTGCAGAATACCGCCCAAGAAAATTGGCACGTTCAACGCGAAGGATTGCATCAAATAGGCGGACAGCGTCGGGCTAATGGCGACCGGGACATAGCGCGACAAAGCCGTGATGCCCGCCGCCGATCCACGGTCTTCCGGCCTGACGATGCCCATCACGAAGGAGCTTCGTAAAGGAGTGTCCATGTAGGCGAGAAAGGAACGTATGACTATCAATCCGGCGGCAATCGAAAACGTCGGCGCCAATGGCAGCAGTAAATAAATGAAGGAGGCTGCCCCATGCGAAAAGGCCATGGTTCGCACCACGCCGATCTTGCGCGCGATAACCGGCGCGGTAAGAAACGAAAGCGCGGCGAGCAAATAGGAAAGAAAAAACATGATGCCCAAGGACTTGAGCTCGACGCTGTAGCGGAGAAAAAACCAGTACGACATCAACGGACTGATCAGTCCGCCGCCGAGGTTGTCGATCATGCCGAGCAGCGACATCTTGATGACGAAGCCGCCGACCCGTTTGGCGGGCGATCTTTTTTCGTGTTTTCGCGCCACGTGGACATGGTGCTCGTCAATCCTTGAGTACGCGAAGATTAGCACGATACTGAAGAGAATGGTCAAACCGAAGAGTGGCTTGTAGGAAGCGACGGGTGCCCAGCCCCATTGTTTCTGCAGATGCTCGGGCAGGCCGCTCAAGAGCGCGCCCAATGAGCCCATGATCGAGCCGACGAATGCATTGACGCCGAAGACGCGGTTTCTGTTCTCCGGCGCGCATTTTTCCGCGAGCAACGCCTGCTCAACCGGGCTCATCGGACCGCCGCCTTGTCCGCCGGCGCCCGAGCCGCCCGCACCGACGTTGGCGATCACCACGGCCGCGATGATGAAGATCAGATGGCTAAAAAAAATGTAAATGACGTTGGAAACGATCGTCAGCGCCGCCAAGAGCATGAGAATGTTCTTGCGGCCATAGCGGTCCGACCAGTAACCCCAAAGCGCAGTTAAGACCGCGCTACTGGTGTAGGCCGTCGTGACCACAAGGCCAACCGTCATCGTCGAATAACCGAGCTGACTTAAATAGATCGTGAAAATAACGCCCAGATATGAAAACGCGAAGGCGCGCACGCCGCGCGAAGTCATCAAAATAATCGCGTCCCGCTGAAGATCACCGAAGAGTTTCTGGATCACTGTGCCCTCGAGGCTTGATAGACTTCGCGTTCGTAGTCGAGTTCGGTGCGGACGTTGATGGCGTGAAGCGCGTCGTTGGCTTCGTCGAGCGAGGAACTTCTCCGCACCGCTTGCGCGGGTCGTCCGAGCGCCTCATAGAGCTTGGTCGTCGACATGAAGAAAGTCAGCGCCGTAAGTGGAGTAAGCTTGACGTGTCGTTGTCCGCGTCTGATGTCGCTCTCTCCCCAGGCACCTCGGAAACATTGAACGGGAATCGCGCTCGCCTCGGTCGGCACCGTCTTAATGACTTCTTCGAGCTCGGCCGCGACCTTCGGCGTCAGCGCCCAACCGCCGAGCAAACCATCGGCTGCTGCCAATTTACTCAGGGCGACTTCGATCTCATCCGTGGTCAGTTCTCCGTCGCTGCCGTAACCGAAAACCCCCCAGAATGTCCGATGGCGGTTGGCCAATTCAGCGTACGCCGCGAGCATAATTGAGTCCGCGAGCGGGCTGCGCAGGCCAGGCTCGTAGCCCCGAGCCAATGAATCGCCGCCGACGTCGACACCGACGAGCAAGTCGGTCTTTAGTTCTTTCATCGCTATTTCCAAACCGTCAACCACGCCTTTGACGCCGCCGTTGATATCGACCAGGAGAATTTCTTTCTTTTGAACCGCCGCCATCTTTGATTCAGCGAAGCGGACGCCGGTGTCTGTCTGACTCTCGGTATTCGCCATCCAAACGAAAGGATGAAGCTCGCGGACATTGCGCACTTCAGTCACTTTGCGTGGTCCGGGAATCGGATCGTAGACGTTTCGTTCCCAGGAGAGTCCACCAAGAACGAATTGCAATCCACAGAATTCTAAAAATCTTGCGACCGCCAACGCGCCGACCACATCACCACCGCCGCCCACGCCGATCACAAGGGCACGGGTTGAAGCGCGAATGAGATCTTCTAACGATGGCGGACACGATTGCATTTATTGCGCGGTTCTGGCGGGTCCTTGGAAAGAGTTTTTTCCCGGTAGTGTTTCGGCTCGGAAGTTCGTTGGATAAATCACTTTTGCATATCTATTGTATCAATGGCTGGCATCCTGAACTCCGTCAGGGATCTCGGCCGAGATTCTTCGCCTGCGGCTCGAATGACACACTCTATTTAACGAATTCTGAGACTTTACATTTGCCGCTGTCCGCGTTGTCACCCTGAGCCTTAGCGAAGGGTCTCGTCTTTGCCTTGTTCTTGTTTGCTCGGAAAGGGGAGATTTCTCGGCGGAGTTTACCCTGAGTCGGGCGAAGGGCCTCGGAATGACAGTTCTTCTATTAAGTTCTTTTGATCGTGTCATCACTTCGGGAGATGCGTATCTTGCCCCGGCACCGGATTGGCGATGGCTTCTTCCAATGACTTAACGCCGTGCCATTCGTTCGACGGCCGGACGCGGCCGTCGCTTCCGACTTGATCGACGCCCCAGTAAATTTCCAAGGAATGATTGTCCGGGTCGCGAAATTTCACCGCGATCTGACAGCCGGCACGGCGCCGGCCATCGAAGTCGATTTTCGCATTCGCCGCGCGCAAACGATCGCGGGCGCGAAGGACCTCCGCAAGGGTCGACACTTCGAAGGCGAGATGGTGCAGCTCTCGATTGGCGTTCTTTCCGTCGCCGGAGCCGACCAGAGCGAGGCAGTGATGATCGGTGTTGCAGCGCAGAAACACCATGCCGCCGAGCATCATGTCCTCAGGATATACATCGGAAACCTTGAAACCGAGCACCTTCGTGTAGAACTCGGTGGATCGTTCGAGGTCCGATACCTGGAGCACGACATGGCCGACCTTGCTGATGTGAAATTCCATTCCTTTCGGAGGAGTCATGTTTTTCAGTTTTTCGACGTTAACGGCCATGTTGGGTCCTCCTTCGTATTCAAACAATGTCGGAAAATGAATCGGCGCGAAGAGTCTACTCAACTCGCCCCGGGCATCAGTTTATTCGCGCGCAGAAATTCGATGACAAATTCGTCGAAGGTCGCCGGATCTTCGATATTGCAGGCGTGCCCAGTCTTAGGAAGGATTCTATGAACCGCGCCGGGAATCAATGAGGCTGTCTTCAATCCGCCCGCGAGAGAGTTGTCGTATTCGCCATTAATCACGAGACTCGGCACTTTCATCGTTTCCAGGCGCGGTGTCATGTCGAGACCGCCGCGCGCGCGAAAAATTTGGCCAATCGATTCGCCGGAAAGCCAGGGATCGCGCTCGACAAAAGTGTTGAGCAAATATTTTCCCAATTTCGTTTCCGGAAAATCGGGCGCGACCAATTCTTTCAAATGCTGGATGTGATACTTCTCGATGCCGATTTTTGTATAGCCGTGGATTCGTTCTTCGATTGAGCCGCTTGGTCCGCTGCTACCGCCAACCAGAATCAATGCCTTAAATATTTCCGGGTGGTCGAGTCCCAAAAGAATTGCCATGCCCGAACCAACGCTGATGCCACCCAAAATCGCTTCCTTCACGCCTTCGTCCCGGCAGACGCCGAGCACGTCGTCCGCCATGTCCTTGAGGCTGAACGGCGTCGTCGGCTTGTCCGATCTGCCATAACCGCGGATATCGATCGCGATAATTTTGAAGTAGGTCGAGAAGTGGGCGATCTGATACATCCACAGGTTATGGTCGAACGGATTGGCATGAACCATGACGAAGGGAAAGCGTTCGCCGGAAACTTCGTAGTAGATTTTAATGCCGTTGGCGGTGCTGTACATGATTTAAAAATTCCGTTCCAAATGTTTCAATCGTTCAAGTCGTTAGGGGTTGTTCTTGAATGCGCTCTTCCGACGAGTGGAACTATTGGAACTAATGGAACGATTGGAACGTGCGATTAATTCCGCTTTCTCGGTCTTTCTTGCTTGATCTTTTCTTTCACCTCTTCCAATTTCATCACGTCACAGTACTTGTGATGCATGTCGAAGAGATTGACCTTATGAGAGAGCGGGCTGCGGTCAAAAACCGTTTCTTCGACAATCGACACGTGATAGCCCAGCGAGTACGCGTCGACGCAACTCGCGCGCACGCAGCCGCTGGTGCTCTCCCCACAGACGATCAGGCTATCGATTCCCAATTGCGTCAGGTGGGCCACGAGCGGCGTGCCAAAAAATCCACTTGCCCGTTCTTTGAAGATGACCACGTCGCCCGATTCAGGTTTGAACTCCTCCTTGATCTCGAACGCTTGAGGATCGATCTTCACCCGCTGCCGGTTGGTCGCGTTTATAACGTCCGGTTTTGCCTCTTTGCGGGTTTCACTGGTCGTGTAAAAGACACGGAGCTTGAGCGAGCGCGCCAAAGCGAAAAGTTCCTGTGTCGGCTTGATCGCGTTGTGTGCGTAAATACCGCACGAGCTTTTATAGGTATCGACGAGTTCGTGGGGCTCTTTGGCGCCGCCTTCGTAGGCCAAATTGTAAAGGTCGATAGCCAGAAGCGCCGGTCGCTGACCGATATAGGTTCCCCGATGATACGGGGTGTAGGTTCTCAGAATCTCCGGCGTCACGATATCCTTCCAACAGTGGTCTTCAAATGCGACAGGCATAATGCGTCTCCTATTGATTAAGAATTCAGAGCGAATGGATTCGAGTGATCCTCTTTCATGTATCTGTTAGCGCGCGGACTTGTCAAGGAATAGAAACGCAGTCCGCGACGGATTGACACTTCAGTCCGGCGTCGGATAAAAGAGTGCGGCGTAAGGATCGGCAAGTCGAAAGGGGACAATGATGTCAAAGATGAAGAATCGATCATCGGCGGGCGTGGGGAACACTCGGCTCACACGACGCGAGTTCATCAAATTAGCGGGCGTCTCCGCCGCTTCGATTAGCGCTTTATCGTGGACGGGATCTCGGCTTTTCGCCGCTCAGCCAGCGCGCAAGCGAATCGTCATTCATGGCGAGCGGCAAGTGACGAGCCTAGGCTACCACAACCGGCGCGAGACGGAGCATGTATCGATGGTGGACGCGGGCTTGGTCACTCAGAATCCAGTGACGCTGGAGCGCGTGCCGGTGCTCGCCGAGGAGCTGCCGTCGATCAAAAAAGGAACCTGGAAGGTCGACACGCAAAAGAAAACAATGATCACGGTTTACAAGCTGCGTCCCAATCTCAAGTGGCATGACGGCAAGCCGTACACTTCGAAAGATTTCGAGTTCGGCTGGCAGATCGCCAAGCATCCCGAGTTTCCCATGCCCGACCGACTCGTGCCGGAAATGATTTCGAAGATCGAGACGCCCGACGATCGCACTATCGTCATTCATTGGAACGATCTCTATAACGAGGCCTACGCGATCCAATACACCCATGTGCGCGCGTTCCCGCGTCATCTCTTGCTCGATGCGTTCAGCGCCGGCGACATGAAGGCGTTCGCCAATTTGCCGTTTTGGAACAAGAACTTCATCGGTGCGGGCGCGTACCGTGTCGTCGAATGGGACGCGGGCAGCCGTATGGAGCTCGAAGCGTTTAAAGATTTTGCCCTCGGTAGGCCAAAAATCGACAGAATAACTTACAAAACCGTCGAAGATACCAATACCAACCTTGCCGCGGTGTTGGCCGGGGAAGTGGATTTCTGTATGCGCAGCACGATCTCCTTCGACGGCGCGGTCATCCTGCGCGAGCAATGGGAAAAGCAAGGCAAAGGCAAAGTACTCACCAGCCCGGCGTCTTGGACCTGGCTCAACCTGAGCCGCGACAATCCATGGTTCAGCGATGTCAGAGTCCGCCGCGCCTTGCTCCACTCCATCGATCGTGACGCCATGGCGCAAAACATTTTCAAGGGCGAACGGATCGTTTCGCATATACCACTTTCGCGCGTGCGCAAGAGCTATAAGAAAGCGCTGGCAACGGCGTCGATCTACAAGTACGATCCGGAGAGAGCGAAAAAGCTATTGGCCGAGGCGGGGTGGAAGCCAGGTTCGGATGGGGTAATGGCTAACGGTAAAGGCGAGCGCATGGAGTTCGAGTTTCGCTGTACGGCGGAAAGGCGCGATCATGAGCAGGCCCAGGCGATCATCGCCGACTATTGGAAGAAAATCGGCGTGCGCACGAATATCAAAAACATGCCGAACCGGTTGCTAAACTCGGCGGAGAATCGCAGCCGCTGGCCGGGCGCGTATATCGGCTCGCATAACGTCACTGTCGAAGAATGGCAGGAGCGCTTTCACACGAAGAACATCCCCGCCGCGGAGAATAAGTATTCCCTTGAAAACGTTTCCGGTTGGAACGACCCGAAAAAGGACGCCATCCTGGACGAACTCAACTCCATCATCACGCCGGCCCGCTCCGAACAGCTGCAGATCGAGTATTGCAAGATGTTCAGCGAGGCGCTGCCGCATTTGCCGTTGTTTTTTTCGCCGGAAGTGCTGGTCGTGAAAAAAGGCTTGACGGGAATCACGCCCCGCCAGGAGAGCGGCGGGCAGAACTCGAGCAGCTGGAACACGCATACTTGGGACAAGGCTTAGAAGAACGGCCGTTCGATCGGAAAAAGCCGTTCCAAAGGTTCCAACCGCACGAGCTGTTCAAAGTGTTGAAAACGCTTAAGCCGTGGGCGTGCGCGTGTCGAATCACGATCACGAACACGAAAGCCGACTGACTCACTCATGTTCATCTACGTGGTTCGACGGCTGTTTCAGACCTTTCCTCTGTTGCTGGTCATATCGGCGCTGATCTTTACGCTGCTCTATTTGATGCCCGGCGATCCGCTTTATCGGATGCTCGAGGGCATTCCCAATCTGCGGCCGGAAGATTACGAGCGCTTGCGCCGGCTTTACGGTTTCGACGATCCCATCTACGTCCAGTATGGCAAGTGGCTCTGGCAGCTGCTCCAGCTCAATCCCGGCTATTCGCGCGAATACGGCCAGCCGGTTTTCGACATTATCTGGCCGGCGCTTAAAAACACTTTGGTGTTGACGCTGGCAGCCGTGATTATCGGCAAGTTGCTCGCCATTCTACTGGGAATCTTCTCAGCGGTGCGCCAGTATTCCATCGGCGATTACATTCTCACCGCGATCACCTTTGTCGCTTACTCGGTTCCCGCCTTTTGGCTCGGCCTCATGTTGATCATCGCCTTCTCCGTGAAACTCGGCTGGTTGCCGACCTCAGGCATCGTCAACGCTGAGCTCGCGCCCGGCAGCTGGGAAGCCATCGTCGATTGGATGAAGCACCTGATCTTGCCCGTGGCCGTATTGGCGATCTCCGAGATCATCCAAGTCCAGCGCTTCATGCGCTCGAGCATGCTCGAAGTGCTGCGCCAGGATTATTTAACGACGGCGCGCGCCAAGGGACTCAGCGAACGCGTTGTCGTCGGGCGGCATGCTTTGAAAAACGCGCTGATTCCGGTGGTCACCATCATCGCGGTCACTATGCCGCGCGTGGTCGGCGGTTCCACCGTGGTAGAAACCGTTTTCGCGTATCCAGGCATGGGCCGGCTGCTTTTTACATCGATCATGGGGAACGATTATGTGGTCGCGATGACCGTGGTCATGATCATCGCGGTGACCGTGGTTTTCTTTAACCTGCTCGCGGATGTCATTTATGGCTGGCTCGACCCAAGAATTCGTTATCAAAGCTGACTTGACGAATTCGACTACGGCGCACGCCGGCTACTGGCGCGTCGTCTGGCGCCGCTTCAAACAACATCGCGTTGCTTTCGTCGGGTTCTTTTTCTTTGTCCTATTGCTTGTCGCGGTCATCGTCGGGCCTTATCTGGCGCCTTACGAGCTCGATCAAGTCTCCTTGTCGGACCGCATGCAAATGCCGTCCGCAAAGCACTGGTTGGGCACGGATGAGTTGGGGCGGGATACTTGGGTGCGCATCATGCACGGCGGGAGAGTTTCACTCACGGTCGGCCTGATGGTTGGAATCAGCACCGTGATTCTAGGCGGGCTGATCGGCATTCTCGCCGGTTACATTGGCGGTGTGCTCGACAACGCACTGATGCGCCTGGTCGATACTATCTACACGATTCCGCGCATCGTACTCTTGCTCGTGCTTTCGAAGTTGGCTGGGCCGGGTTTGCTGAACATCATCATCATTCTCGTCGCACTGGAATGGACCAACGCCGCGCGTCTGGCGCGCAGCGCGGTGCTGTCGTTTCGCGAACAGGAATTCGTGCTCGCGGCGCAATGCCTTGGAGCCTCGCGTTGGCGCGTCATGCTGCGCCATCTTTTGCCCAACTCGCTGGCGCCGCTCATCGTTTCCGCCACGCTCGACGCCGGCGCCGCCATCCGCGCCGAGACGACGTTGAGCTTCCTCGGCCTCGGTATCCAGCCGCCGACGCCCAGTTGGGGCAACCTGCTGACCAACGCCGCGACGAATATTTTCATCGCGCCGCTGCAAGTTTTCCTTCCTGGTGTCTTCATTTTCTTTGCTTTGATGAGCTTCAATCTGCTCGGCGACGCGTTGCGGGACGCTCTAGATCCGCGCCTGGGCGAGCGCGGCAGGTGACGTGCTTATGACGCAAACGGCAATTATTGCTTGGTCGTGCCCAAGCTCTGCAAGAAGCCCGACGTCTTGAGAAACTCCGCGAAAGAGTTGTCGATAAAATCAGCAGCGCGTGCGTCCTTGGCTCGCGGAAACTCTTTTTCGTCGAGATACATCAATTGGCCTTGTATCGGTTCGGTAAGCACTGCCAGGTTCGCGTCCCAATACGGCGCGAACTGCTCATAGGTGCCGTCGATGATTTTCGCGTCGTCGGTGTCGGTGAACTTGCCGATTGCCCTTTTGGCCACGGCGGGATTCTGCCGCGATAACATCGTCGCTTCCGCCACGGCCTTGAGAAAAGCATAGAGCGAGTTTGGGTTGGCTTTGATGATGCGCTCGGTGGTGCCGAACGCAAGATGAAGGCCGGGAACATTGATTTGCGCGATATCGATCAACAGATTGAGCCCGGCGTCGCGCGCCTTTAGAGTATTGGGCGCGGACAGCGTTCCCGCCGACGTCTTACCTCCCATCACCGCCGTCAGAACAGCCGGGATCGTTTGGACGTAGAGAAAGCTCACATCTTTATCGGAAATCACGCCGGTTTTCTTGAGCGCTTCGCGCGCGGCGATCTCGGTCGAAGTGCGCGGCGTCGTGACCGCGATGGTCTTGCCCTTGAGCTCGGCCAGAGAGCCGATCCCCTTGCCGCTCCACAATTGGAAAATAAATCGTTGCAGCGAGCCGCCGATATATTTTACCGGCACACCTTGCAAACGGGCATTGACAAGATCAGGGCCTGAGGAGATCACGTCGACCTCGCCGGCAACCAATGCTTGCAGCGCGACTTGCGAGTTGAGCAGCTTTAAGCTGGCATCGAGACCGTGCTTTTTGAAAAGACCTGCTTGTTGCGCGACCCATAACGGCGTAAACGCGCCGCTGGCTTGGGTGTAGGAGAGCGTGAAGCTGTTTTTCTCCGGCTTGCCGCCGAGCTCTGCCGCGGCGGGAGATGGCCAAGCAAAGAAGGCGCAAACCAAAACCGGGAAAATCCAACATCGCCACCAATCATCCGCTCGGCTCCGCGCTTTCATCCGCATATGCCACCTCCTATTTTTGCGTCTGGATAGCAGATGAGCGCGTCGCCCGTCAAACCGACGCCAGGGTTTCAGACGAGGTCGAGATTCTTCGCCGAGGCTCAGAATTTCAACAAGTTGATAGTCATTGACATCAAAGCGTCTCTCTTTATAGATTTCCTGAGAAAGAGCAGGCCGATAGCAAGCGCGACGGAGGAAGCAAGCAATGACAGAAAGCAAAGCAGAAAACGTGGGACAAAGCGCGTATCAAAAATTGCTCGATGATTTGCCGCGGACCGGGCCGGGCACCCGCGGCGGCGAGATGCTGCGCCGTTATTGGCACCCGGTTTGTTTGTCGGCCAACCTCATGGACATACCCGTCGCCGTCAGGATGCTCGGCGAAGACCTAGTGGCGTTTCGCGACGGCAAAGGACGGCCGGGATTGTTGGGCATTCACTGCTCGCATCGTCTGGCGTCGTTGGAGTATGGTCAAGTGCGGGAAGACGGTTTGATGTGCTCCTATCACGGCTGGAGATATGATACTCAGGGCCGCTGCATCGACCAGCCTTTGGAGCCGCGCGACAGCGATCTCAAAAGTAAGATTCGCCATCTTTGGTATCCCGTCGAAGAGTGGGGAGGCGTGATCTGGACCTACATGGGACCGGAGAAAGAGAACCCACCGCCGTTGCAAAAAATCGATGTCCTCGCTCGCACCGACGGGGACGTCAAGCTAGTGGACGGAGATTTGCGGAACTACAATTACCTCAACTGGATGGAAAATTTTGCCGACATGGGCCATGCCGTCGTGCTCCATGGCCTGCAGATTAGGGACGTGCCGGAAGAACTCAAACCCTATAACGACTACAGCATCAAAAACTGGACGCCGTTGCCGCTGGAGCACGTGGAGACCGACTTCGGCATGAAGACGGTCGCCGTGCTCGACACCGGCGATCCGCAAGTAAAATTCGTCAACACATGGAGCATGGCCATGCCGATCCACTGGAGATTTTCCGGAATCAGATCCGGATTTCCGCCTGATTTTACTGATGAACGGCAAGAAGGCGGCGGGATGATACGGATCATCGACGACACTCACTTTGAACTGATTCGCTATAATTTGTTTCGCGATGGAAATTTTCCGGGGCCGATCGTGTTCGGACTGCCGCCGGGCTTAAGAGGCACGACTGAGAAAAAAGCGCACGACAAACGACGGTACTCTGGATGGGAAGGAGTGCCGGCGCTGGAAGATTTGGTCTTGCAGGAGTCGCAGGGAGACGTTCCCGAGCGTCGACTCGAGCATCTCGCAACATCCGACCGCGGCGTCATCATGATGCGGCGAATATGGCACAAGGCAATGGAAGACGTCGCCAACGGCAAAGATCCCAAGGGAGTCGATCGAAAACAAAATGGCATGCTCGAAGTGGACACCTTTCATGGCCACGTCAAAGTCAATGAGCTTAAAATAGGGCCGGAGAACATGCCTTCATCGAGAGACGGGCAGGGGCTTATTCGGGATAAGCAAGGTAAGTTGGTGTTTGGTGAGCCATCCTAATAGCTGACAGATTTTTTTTGACGGAGGTCTTTATGAAGAAATTTCGCATAGAGCCGCACGGACGCCTTCAGGAATGGGTCGCTGACGAAAAGGGATACTTCAAGGACGAAGGATTGGACTACGAGTTTTTAATTTCATACGCGACGCAGTCGTCCGGATATGCGCTCGTCCAATCCACCGAGTCCGCCGCGCCGGAAGTAAAACGCGGGGCCTTCGAAAATATGGAGAAAGGTCGCGCCGCCGACATCAGTTGCGCGTGCCATTGGGCAGTCAACATGGCTTCTTCCTCGGGCCACGGTCGCATGTGGGGACACGCATACTCCGTGACCCCCTCAGCCATTGTCGTCCCGCCGGAGTCTTCGATTAAGAAGCCGCGCGACCTGGCCGGCGTCGAGGTTGGGGTGGGCTATCACTCCGGCAGTTACTTCTCTGCCATCCAAGCATTGGAAAAGATCCTCAAGCCCGATGAGATCAAGCTCGCGTTTATTGGCCAACCGCAGGACCGCCTGGCTGCGCTGCTGAACCGTAAAGTCGATGCGGCAAACGTGTTTGGCGCGCCGCTGTACGTCGCCGAACAGCAGGGTTGCCGAAAAATTTTAGACACCACTTTCATGATCGGTTTCCTATTGCATCAGGATGCCGACGTGGAAGACGTCAAGCGCTACTTTAAGGCGCTGCAGCGCGCGCAACGAGATATCGACCTCGAACCGGAGCGCTACAAACATTACTTCTTAAAAGAGTTGCCGGAAAAGTATCATGACCTGATCGATGTCGGCGGGTTTGGGCCGGGAGAGCGTTTGGTATTCGAGCCGTATACGCGCGAGATATTCGAGCAGACGCATCGCTGGATTGAACAGGAAAAGCTTTTCCCGGAGGGCCAGGTGGGCAAACGAGACTACGACCGTGCCGTCTCCATGCCCGGCTAACGCCGCGCTGTGGCGCCGAAAATTATGGGGCAGATGGCTGTCGCCGGTTCGAGATCACCCGTCGGCGCTTTTCCTTCGCCAGCCCGGCGATGATCTTCTCTCTTTCCTGGCTCGATGACATACTCTAGCGCGGGTTTCAGTTCGTCGGCGCGTTCGTAAAACTGTATTCACGCCAGTATTCCACACCCTCGGTATAATCCCGTCATGAGCGGCCGTGCAGAAAATGGCGGTTGTATTCAGGACTTTTCTGCGAAGAAATTATAAAGCCAGCCGAAAACAAGGCCGGCGAGCGCTCCGGCAATCAACGAATATAACGTGCCGACAATGATACCTAGCGGCCCGCTGACCGGGTCATAGCCGGGATAGAGTGTCGCTAGCAATGCGAGGTATGCACCGCCATAGGGACGCAGGACGAGATTCAATAGCGAGACGAAAACAAAGCAGATAGCTTTCAAGAGAGCGCCGGCAATGACCATGGATTTGACTGACAACTTCATAGGAATTGACCAGCGCGTGAATTTCAAACCTCTTCTTTTACCAAGCCGTTCAAAGGCCGCGACAACATTCTGATCGTGGCACGGATGAATTAAAGCATAAGCTGTTTGATGCTCTCGAAGCAACTGTGGGGATCGGCCGTCATGTTTCTTCAACTGTACCTGCGACAACGCATTTAATAGCGTGGAATTCGAGCGGCGACATCTACCAGCGCGGTTTTGTCTTAGGGCTGTATTTGCTCCGCCATCCGATATCCGCTACTTTCAAAATCTAGCTCTATAGATTGCGGACGCAGCTTTGGCTTCCACCAACGACATCAAACCAGCATCCCGCTCAGTCGCCACGAATCAGAAAGTCGCCTTCGCGGCGCTCAAGCATCGCGACTTCCAATGGTTTTTCGTAACGACCATGCTCGCGATGATGGCGGACACCATCGAGCATGTGATCACTTACTGGGTGCTGTTCCAAAAATTTCAGTCGCCGGTGCTCGCCGGCTTCGCAGTGATTAGCCACTGGACGCCGTTCTTGCTGCTCTCGGTCTATTTCGGCGGTCTCGCTGATCGCTACGACTGCCGCAAACTTATCCAGATCGCGCAGATCATGTACATGGTCGTGTCGGCGGCGTGGGCGATTCTATTCTTTACCGATACCATCGAAGTTTGGCACGCGTGTGTCTTGCTGGTTGTTCATGGCATCGCCGGCGTGTTCTGGACGCCCGCCGAGATCCTGCTGATTCACGATATTGTCGGCGCGGACGATCTGCCCAGCGCGGTGCGGCTCAATGCGACCAGCCGGCAGCTCGGTATACTGCTCGGTCCGGCCGTCGGCGGCGGTTTGATGCTGGTGCTTGGCGCGCCGACAGGTTTGCTGGTGAACACGCTGATCTATTTGCCGCTGACTGTTTGGCTCATGATCGTTCCTTACACGGGACACACCCGCGACGGTATGACCGCGCGTCGTGGGCTGCGCTGGCGCGATGCTCCATCGGTTATTCGCGAAGTCTTCGAAAACCGTCCGATCGTGACGATGATCCTGCTGGGCGGTGCCGCGTCGCTTTTTGTCGGCAATGCGTTTCAAGCGAACATGCCGGAATTTGCCCATGACCTGGGCACGGAAAAGGCCGACTTCGCCTACAGCGCGCTCCTGGCGGCCAATGCCGCCGGCTCGGTGTTCGGTGGCTTCGTGCTCGACGGCAAAGCATGGTTACCGCCGACAGTGAAATCCGCGATCACATGCGCGATTCTCTGGTGCGTCACGATGACTGCCTTCGCTTTTGCGAAGAGTTATCCTTTGTCGCTCGTTCTCTTGTTCATCGCCGGCGCTCTGAATCTATCCTTCTATTCGATCGCCCAAACGATCGTGCAATTGGAAGCGCCGGTGGCGTTGCGCGGCCGGCTGATCGGGCTCTTCACCTTGTCGGCGTACGGCTTACGTGCATTTAGTGGCGTCACCGTCGGCGTGATCGGCGGTCTGATCGGCATTCACTGGTCGCTGGCTTTGAGTTCAATGGCGCTGCTCGCCGTGACCGTGGCTCTGTTCGCGTTCGCTTCATTGGGCTCCAGGGCGGAAGAGCTCAGCTGAGCGGAAAACTCAGCGACGTCTTTTGTCTGTCAAACTCTGCGGACCCCCAATCGTTTGCCTCGCTGCGGGTTATCCGTTAGTGTCGTCGGTTAACCCCACCTGCTTTTGGAGACAACAGTGGCATCTGTGAATGACCAAGCCAATCCAACCATGCCCGGTTCGAGTAAAAAAGTCGCCTTTGCCGCGCTGCATCACAAGGATTTTCGCGCCTACTTCATCGGCACCGCGTTGGCGATGATGGCGGACAACATCGAGCATGTGATCAGTTACTGGCTGCTTTACCAGAAATTCAAATCGCCTGTCCTCGCCGGCTTCGCGGTGCTCAGCCACTGGACGCCGTTTTTGCTGTTTGCCGTTTACTTCGGAGCGCTGGCGGATCGTTTCGACTGCCGAAAAGTCATACAGGTCGCGCAGATCATGTACATAGGAGTGTCGGCGGCATGGGCGTTCTTGTTCTACACGGACACGATTCAGCTCTGGCATGCCTGCGTCTTGCTGGTCATTCACGGTATGGCGGGAGTGCTATGGGGCCCTGGCAGCCAACTCTTGATTCACGACATCGTCGGCGCGGAGCACCTTCAAAGCGCCGTGCGGCTCAACTCCACGAGTCGACAACTGGGCATCCTTTTTGGCCCTGCAGTGGGCGGCGGACTGATGTTGTTATTGAGTCCGTCGATGGGCTTGGTAGTCAATACGCTCATCTATTTGCCTTTGACCATTTGGTTATTGACCGTGCCGTATACGGGCCACAGTCGCGAAGGGGCCGCGCCGGTGCGCCGCGCCCTCGGTTGGCGCGACGCCTTCGACGTCGTTCGCGAAGTGTCCGGCAACCGGCCGATCATCACCATGGTTGTGCTGGCCGGCTGCGTGTCTTTTTTTGTCGGCACCGCTTTCCAAGCGACGATGCCGGAGTTCGCGCACGATCTGGGCACCGAGAAAGCAGACTTCGCCTATAGCGCGCTCTTGGGCGCCAATGCCGCCGGCGCCGTGATCGGCGGGTTCTTGCTCGAGGGCCGCGGTTGGCTTCCGCCGCGGGTCCAAACCGCGATGATCAGCGCGATTCTTTGGTGCGTCGTGATCACCGGATTCGCGTTTTCTTCGAGCTATTCTTTGTCCTTGTTGCTCTTGTTCACTGCGGGAGTGTTGAACCTGACTTTTTCTTCGATGGGGCAGACGATCGTGCAGCTGCTATCACCGCCGCACCTCCGTGGTCGTTTGATCGGATTGTTCGCCATGGCCAGCATGGGCCTCAAAGCCTTTAGCGGCCTGACCGTGGGGGTACTGGGCGGACTCATCGGTGTGCACTGGTCGCTCGCAGCCAGTGCGATGGTCTTGTTGACTGTAACCGTGGTGCTATTTGCTCTCGCTATTCCTGGCCGGCGGCAAGGAGAGTTCAGTTAAAAGGCAAAGCGCTAAGAGCAGAGAGCCAAGCGCAAAAGGGCAGCGGAATAAGACAAAAGCAAAATTAAAAAGGAAAAATGCCAAAGGAAAAAATTTCCGAGAGATCACTGCTCTAGTCCGCGAACGTCTTTATCCTCTCATAGGTTGCACGAGCACGCATGGCCGCAAAACCGATTTCTTCGAGTATCGATTCAGCGTTAAACCTCGAGCGAAAAGTTGCTTTCGCAGCGCTGCACCATCGCGACTATCGGAGATATTTTTTCGTGATCATGTTGTCGCAAATGGGCGACAACATCGAGCATGTGATCAGTTATTGGCTGCTCTATCAGAAATTTCACTCGCCCGTGCTGGCCGGCTTCGCCGTGATTAGCCATTGGACGCCATTCTTGTTTTTTGCCGTCTACTTTGGCGCACTCGCCGATCGGCACGACTGCCGGCGCGTAATCCAGGCTGCTCAGCTCATGTACGCTAGCGTGTCGCTTACCTGGGCGATTTTGTTTCTCACCGACACGATTCAAGTATGGCACGCCTGTGTTCTCTTGGTGATACACGGCATGGCCGGGGTGCTGGGGAGCCCCGGTAGCCAACTTATCATTCATGACATCGTCGGGCGCGAATACTTGCAAAGCGCGGTCAGGCTCAATTCAACGGGACGCAATATCGCGGTGCTTATCGGACCGGCGGTAGGCGGGGCAACGATGCTTCTTTTCGGGGCCCCGGCGGGGCTTTTTATCAACGTGTTTATGTACGTGCCGATGATCGTCTTCATGTTTATCCTGCCCTATACCGGCCATGGCCGCGACGACGCGGGAAGCGGTAGAGCGCCGCGATTTAGCTTCGGCGGCGCGCTGAAATTGATGCGCGAGACGGCCGCGAATCCGACAATTCTTTCCATGATTCTTCTAGGTGGGGCGACATCGCTGCTTGTGGGCAACGCCTTCCAGGCTCAAATGCCGGAATTCGCCCATGACTTCGGACACGAAAAACAAGACTTGGCCTATAGTATTTTACTCGGCGCCAATGCCGGTGGAGCCGCGATCGGCGGCTTGTTATTGGAAGGCACCGGCATGCTGCGGCCGAACGCGCGCAACGCGGCGATTTGTTCGATCCTCTGGTGTCTGGCGATCGTCGGTTTTGCGGCGTCCTCGAATTATGTGCTGGCGGTGGCGTTGCTATTCTGCGCCGGGCTGCTCAATTTAACGTTTCTTTCGATGGCGCAAACTCTCGTGCAACTACAGGCACCGACCCAACTACGCGGGCGCTTGATCGGTTTGTTTAACATGTCGAACAATGGCTTGCGGGCCTTCAGCGGCGTGACCGTCGGCGTCGTTGGCGGACTGATCGGCGTGCACTGGTCGTTGGCGCTGAGCGCAATGGTATTACTGGCGGTGACGGGTGCGTTGTTTGCGTTGGTTATTCCCGGACGGGGTAGCGAACCGGTAAACTGATCTCGTAATTTTTACAAGACGAAGGTCAGAGAAATTGTTCTTGGTTAGATTCTTCCCTTCGAGCTGATTATTTGATAGCTAACCTACCGCTTGACGGCGCTTCCTTTCCGCTCCGGTCTCGGCGCTGCGAAATTCATTCCGCTTCAATACACCGTAGCTGCCGAGCAGCTGCTTTTGCTCCGCCTCGGAAATTCCGAGCTGTGGGCGGCGGACCTTCGCTGTTTTGATCAGCCCATCGTGTTGGAGAACCACTTTGATGCGCGCCACGGCCTCGACGATCGGTTCGCTGAAGACCAGTTCTTTGACCGATTCCAGTTCGCGCTGGATCGCCGCGGCTTCGTCGAATTTTCCGGCGCGCCCGGCGATGTCCATGGCGCCCCATTTTTCCGTTGCGACGTTGGCCACGCCGATCAGCGCGCCGTTGGCGCCGAGCTGATAGCTCTCGGCGACGAAGCGGTCGTTGCCGGTGAGCACACGCATAGGGGCTTTGTCGCGCTTGAGCGCCTGAATTGTTTCAGTGAACAGATTGATGTCGAACGACGCTTCTTTGAAAGCGACGACATTCTCCAGACGCGCGATACGGCAAACGGTTTCAGCGGCGTAGTAATAGCTTTTGACCGGCACCTGGAAAAGCACGATGGGCAACTTCGTTTCGCGCGCGAGATCCTCGAAGAAACGGACTTTCAGATTGGGATCGACTTTTCCCCAGGCGAAAAGTAGCGGCGGAAAAATCATCACGCCGTCGACGGGCAGCTTTTCCAGATCGCGCATCAGGCTGATCGCTTCGTCCGTTGACTGCGGTGCGATGGTGGCGATATGCACTTTGCCGGCGTCGCGTGCAGCCTTGCCGGAAACTTCATATACACGACGCTTTTCTTGAGTGCTCAGCACCGGGCTTTCACCGATGCGCGCGCAGGAAACCAGGCCGGCCACGCTGGGGGTAGATGACAGATGTTGGGTTAGGCGGGTAAGACTTTCTAGATCGAGAGTGCCCGAACTTTCGAATGGCGTTACGTGGGGAATGAAAAGACCGCTGAAACGTTCGTGAAGCGTTGTCATAAAGTCCTCCGGATCTCGATGCCCGCTCAATACACTTGAATTTGCCGCTGGCATAAGTAGAACAGATCTCGTCGGTAGTGCAAGGCGCACACCAAGAGGGTCCGCGATTTGGAGCGAAACGTTATGAGTACTCTAATATCGTGCCGCGGAGTTGACGCCCTGATGACGTCTGATGGGTTGTTCGCGGTGTTCGATGTCCGCGAGCGTGGCGAATACAACGAACGCCAGATTCCTAGCACGACGTCATTGCCGCGCAGCCAGATCGAATTTCGGATCAGCCAACTGGTGCCGAATCCCACAGTGCCGATCGTTGTCTACGATGAAGGCGAGATTCGATCGTCTCTCGCGGCGAAAACCTTAGCTCAACTCGGCTATGCGCAAGTGTCAATTCTCGACGGCGGACTGACTGGGTGGCGGAAAGACGGCCGGACAACGGTTAGCGGAGTGAATGTGTCGAGCAAGGCTTTCGGCGAGAGAGTTCATCATGAACGGAGTATTCCGGACATATCGCCTGAGGAACTGAAAGCTTTACAGGCACGCTCGGCCAGTTTGGTCGTCCTGGACGTTCGCACGCCGGAAGAGTACGGCAGATTCTGTATTCCGAACGGAGTGAACGTTCCAGGCGGAGATTTGATTCTATGGGCGGAAGAGTTGAAACAAAGGCCTGATACCGCCGTAGTGATTAACTGCGCCGGGCGAACCCGGAGCATCATCGGTACGGCGGCGCTGCGCCGGCTGGGTTTGACGAACGTTCGCGCCCTCAAAAACGGCACGATGGGCTGGGTGCTCGCGGGTCTAGAGCTAGAAACAAGACCGCAGCGGAAGTCGCCGCCTGCGCCGCCGGTAAGCCGGGAAAAAGCCGTGGCTCTCGCGGCGAGAGTCGCGGCGGAAGAAAAAATTCCGTGGATTTCAATGCGGCAGGCTTCGAGTACGCTCGCAAGCATGAATAATGGCGTCACTTATTTGATCGACGTGCGTTCGGAAAGCGAGTACGAAGCGGGCCATATTTTAGGATCGATAAACGTCCCCGGCGGACAAGCCGTGCAGCGCGCCGATGATTTTGTCGCCGTGAGAAACGCCCAGATCATTTTCATCAGCAATGAATCTGCACGAGCCGTGATGGCGGCCTACTGGTATCGGCAGATGGGATTCCCAAATGTTTCGGTCCTGGAGGGCGGGCTACGCGCTTGGTCAAAACACGGTGAGAATGTCGCTAAAGGCGCTATGCGTAACGAGCCGTTGGGGTTTGAAGCGGCAAAGCGAACGGCGCGCTATGTCGATGCGCAAACGCTCCATCGCGGACAGAACGATTCCTCAACGTTGATTATCGACGTCGGCACAAGCCTCGAGTTCGAATCGGCTCATGTGCGCGGCGCTAAGTGGATTTCTCGCGGCTGGATTGACATCAAACTAAAGGGATTTTTTCCTGATCAGAATCGGCGTATCGTTCTGAGCTGTCCCGATGGTCGACAATCGACGCTTGCCGCGCGTTCGCTAACCGAGATCGGTTATACGAATGTCTCGGTGCTCGACGGCGGAGTTCGTGGGTGGTCGGCGGCAGGTTTACCAACGGAAACAGGACTCGACGCGTGCCTGGTCGAGCCTAACGATGTCGTTTTGTCGCCGTCGGTGCGCGGTAATAAAGAGGACATGCAGTGCTATTTGGAGTGGGAACTCAAGTTAGGACGGTAGCCGGCGAGCGCGTCAGCAGTTGTCGTACTTTGGACTGGCGAAGATTTTCGCGGTTTTCGTTGCGAGGTCGAAGCGCAGCCGCGGCATGTCCGTGAGATCCTTGCCGTAGACGTGAATCTCCACGGTGTCGCGGTCACTTACATTGTTCATCTCGTGAATGTCGTCGTTAGGCGAGACCAAGCAAGAAACCATTCCCGCTTTGTTCTTTAATACACCCGTAACTTCAAGCTCGGCCCAACCGTTATGCGAGCCGTCGTCTTTCCTGCAAAACCGCGTCTCCTGGATCTCGTTTTCCACCACACCGACCATTCCCCAGGTGTCGTGATTGTGCGCCTTGGCATTATCACCCGGACCCCAGACCACCGAAGAGATATTAAACAGCGGCGCGCGATGAAGCATGTAACGGCCGTATGCGGTGGCGCCTCTTTTTTTGAATTTGGCATCGATGCAATCCCGTTGGCACACCAGCTTGGCGAGTAACGGCTTCGCCGCGGCGATGATATTCTCCTGAGACATTTCAGCACGCGTAATGCGATCGAGATCCCGGATGAAGTCGTGGAGTGAGTACGGATCAGCCATTGCTGCGGGTCATTTCCCGCGAACGGTGACGACGGGGCAGGTCGCCAGCGCAATGACCTTGCCGGCGACGCTGCCCATGAATAGCTTCGATAAGCCGGTGCGACCATGAGTGCCGATGACGATCATGTCGGCTTTCTTGCTCTTCGCGGCTTTGACGATTTGATCGTGGGCCGAGCCCTTCAAAATAAGACCCTGAGCTTTGATGTTCGATTTCTTTAGCCGTCGTATGAGCTTCGACATCGACGCCTCGGAGTCCCGTTTGGCCATGTCTTCCAGCTTTATGTAAATTTCCTCGCCGCCGAACTCATCACCGGCAACGTAGGGCGTCGGTTCGATGACATGGACGATTAGGAGCTCGGCGCGGTTTTGCTTAGCCTGCTTGACGGCCTCGTTCAGCGCACGAGCCGACGCTTTTGAAAAATCAGTCGCGTGAAGGATTCTCCTTGTGCCTGCCAAGTTGCGACTCCTAATTTAACGCTCGTCTGTTCTTGGTTATTCTTTACGCGGCTTTCTTCTCCACTCGCGGCAATTTGGACGCGTCGATATTATACAGCCGGGAGACGTTACCGCAGACGACTTTTCGCTGGGTTTCCGGCGATAGATGACCAAGGTCGCGTTCGATGATTTTTCGTGAGTTGGGCCAGGTCGAGTTCGGATGCGGGAAGTCGTTCGACCACATAATGTTGTCCTCGCCCCAATATTTCAGATTTTCGCCGCAGACATGATCGTTGAAGAAGCAGGCGTAGATCTGCTCTTTGACGAAGCTACTCGGATTGCGCGTGAACGGCGGCGGGTTTTGTTTCTTGAAGCGATTGTAATAATAGTCCCACTGCTGAAACATCCAGGGCATCCAGCCGCTCTCGTTTTCCACCGAGACGATCTTAAGCTTTGGATTTCTTTCGAGGACGCCGTAAAATACAAACTCGAAAAGCGCGTTGGCGATATCCATTAATTTGAGATTCACACTGCCGCGGTAGCGCTCCACACCTTTTCTGTTTTTATCCTTGTTGTAGCTGTGACCCGTTAGAATATGCAGGCTCACCGGAGTATCGAGATCCTGACACGCGGCCCAGAACTTATCGTAGTGGCTGGAGTGGAAGGGGAGATCCGGATGGGGCGCCTGCCAAATGATCGCGCCTTTCAGTCCGGCTTTGTGGCATCGCTCGAGTTCTTTGATGCCGTTATCGATGTTGTAGACAGGAATGGCCGGAATGCCAATGAGCCGATTGGTATTGACGCTGCAATAGTCGATAAGCCAGTCATTGTAGACGCGAAAGCAAGCTTCCTGCAGACCGGCATCATCGAGAGCGAAGAGATCGAGCATCAAGGTCGGATAAAGCACTTCAGCGCTGAGACCGTCGGCTTCCATCTCTTTCATTCTCGCGTGTGGGTCCCAGCCGCCGGCGTGTTGTTGGAAACCCTCGCCGACCTGGTGGGGCGGGAATAGCGGCGCCGTTTCGCGGTATTTTTCCGGAACGCCGTTTTTCCAAAGATCCACTGGTTCCATGACATGGGAATCGGATGAAATGATGAGGTCGCTGGCTATGGCCATTGGTTGTTCCTCCTTAAATCGTTAGTCGTTTACAGATTCGCAATTTTAACTGTACCTTAATCGATAGGTAGCGCGCCTGTCAATTAGCTGGCGAGGCACGAGTTAGACGATGGAAGATTTCTCGCTTTGCTCGAAATGACGAAACGCCGACTGTCATCTCGAACCCTTCGGAAATACTCAGGGTAAACTCCGTGAGAGATCCTTCCTCTTATCAGACTTTTCGCCACACTGACGCAAGCCAAGGTTGCTGTTCGCGGGGTAATCCGGGTGGCCGATAGTAGTGAGTGATTTCCGCGAAGCCCGCGGCGCTCATGAGTTGCTGCCAGCGGTCCCAATTGTAGTAGCAGCCGTAACGTTGTCCGCTCCAGCCTTCTTCATTTTCGCCGCGCGGATTGGAGCTGAACAAAACACCATCAGGTTTGAGGGTTACGTAGAGCTCCTTGAGAACTCGCGGCAATTCTTGGCTCGGCACGTGAAAAAGGGATGCGTTGGCGAAGACGCCGTCGAAGTAGTCTGCCGGTAACTTCAGTTTCAGAAAATCTTGGCACCACACTTCGCAGCCACTATGGTTTCGCGCCAACTCGACGAAGCGTTCCGCGCCCTCGAGTCCGATCGCTTCATGGCCCAACTCACGAAAGACTTTGAGATCTCGACCGGGCCCGCAACCGAAATCGAGCATTCGAAACGGTCCGGTGCCCTGGAAACTTTGCAAAAACGCGTCGCGATTCTGGCTGACATCGTGGTCGCGCGTGCCCTGCCAAAAACTTTCGGCGTGCTGATTGTAATGTAACAGGGTGATTGTCGAGGTTTGCGCGAGCTCGTCGTCGCTGAGATGGTCTCGCCGATCATTCACTTCTAACTGCTCGTGAGCGAAGAAAGGTTTACCAGTCGCGTCGAACCTGAACCTCTGGATTGATCAAGTTAAGCGACTTGCCGTCAAGATACTCGAGGATATTGTTCATCGCCTGCTCGTAGCGCTCGCTCATAACCTCCACCGTCGCGTAACCGCGATGGGACATGAGGATCGCGTTGTCGAAGCGGCGCAGCGGATGATCCATTGGCAGGGGCTCGATGTCGTAAACGTCCAGGCCGACGCCGCCCAATTGTCCCTTCTCCAACGCCTTGATCATTGCCGGTTCCGAGACAATGGGGCCGCGCGCGGTGTTTACCAGCAAGACGCCGCGCTTCATCAGCGCGAACTCTTTTTCGCCGATAATGCCGCGAGTCTGCGCGTTGGAGTTGATGTGCACGGTTAGGATATCTGATTCGCCCAGTAAAATTTCCATCGGCACGCATTCGGTGCCAACTTCCCCGGCCCGCTCGGCAATGAGCGTGCGCGAGTAGGCAAGCACGCGTGTGCCGGGAAAAGCCTTCATGATGCGCGCGACTTCTTTTCCGATCCGACCGAAGCCGAAAACACCGATGGTTTTGCCTTCCAACGTGTTGCCGGTGATGGCGGGCCAAACCTCTTCGCGCATACGTAGATTCACTTGCGGGATCTTGCGCAGGAGCGCGAGAATGAGCGCGATGGTTAACTCCGCCGTCGACATACCATTGTCGGCAGCGGTTGCGGTGACGGCAATGCCGCGACGAGTAGCATTGGGTAAATCTAGATGGCGGCTGGTGCGACCGGTTTGCGAAATGAGCTTCAGGTTAGGTAACTGGGAATATTCTTTGTCGCTAAGAAACGTTCGTTCACGCATGAGCAAAATGGCGTCGAAATCGCGCAGGACGGCGACGATATTCTCGGAGCTGTCCAGCCGCTTTCTCAAGATTGTCACGTCGGCGCGCTCCTTGAGCTTTTGAAACGCCGGCACCGCATCGGCGATTTTTTCAAAATCATCCAGTATTGCGACCTTGCACTTGTTGGTTGCCATAATGGTCATACTGTGGCCGTGACTTCGACTTCACAGAATTTGCCTTCGGATGAGTACCCGTCGACAAAACAGTATTCCATCTGTGGAATCTTCGCTGTCACGCGTCCCGCGAACAGCGCTTTTAGGTGTTCTAAGGCCTGGCTGCGATGGAGGTAAAACGACACGCGCGCGACTTTCTCCCATGAGCTTCCGGCATCGCTGAGCGAGCCGGCAATGCGAGGGAGGATGTTGTCGAGTTGTTCTTCGAGCGTTGGCAGGACCGTCGTGACACCTGAAAGGACGACTACGGAGTCGTAAACCAAAAAACGAATGGGCACGATCGGTGGATCGTATTCGACGATGCGCTTTCGCAGGCTCGGCTCCGATGGGCACATGGCGAGCAGATCCACTGCGACTTTGGCCGTTGAATCAAAATGGCCCGGCGCGATGTAGCTCGAGCTCGCCGAGCGCGCTTTGCCGGACAAGATCTTCACTCGCTCATTGCTGCCGAGATCGCGACTTTGGCGGTCGCGTCCCCACAAACGGCTGCGCACGGTGTTGTCGAGGGACAAACCATGTTGCTGCAGCTCACGATTAATTCCCTGAAAGAGTTCTTGCGCTTCAATGGTAGCATTCGCCGCCGGCCTAGCCTCGCCGCTCAATTCGACAAACTCTTTTCCTAACCAACTGAAGATTCGTTTATGCATGGCATCCTCTCCGCATTAAGAGACCATGTCGCAATGTTGTTCTGAGGCTCTTCGACGAGGATAGATTTCCCCGAAGGATCTCGCCTTTGGCAACGTATGATCGGGCAAGATTCTTCACTTCGTTCAGAATGACAATCCTGGTAATGAGTGTTTGCGACACGGTCCTCTAAACGCGGCGATCGTATATCAGCGAAGTGTTTGGATCAACGGCATGGTTAGGCGAGGAAAGTCCCGAAGTCGTCACGAAGCGGCGCAATCGATGTTATTTGTTGGAAAGCCAATGCCAGACGAGCAAGGCAAGCGACAAAATCAGGCTGACTGCGAAGCCAGCAAGGATTGCGTCCAGAATCCTCGGAAAGTCGATGAGGTCATTCGGACCTCGGCTGTCGAGCTTGTTGAAAGCGTTAATTATACCGTAGGTGGTACCGGCAAGTCCCACGAATGGTGTGAATCTCGCATAGCATTCAAAAATGCGTCGCGGCGTTTTGAACTGATTCATAGAGCGACTTAATTCCATTGAAGCGCGACTGTCTAAGGATTACGGAACACTCCCCGCTAACTACTTTCGGAAAAGCACGAACAAGAAGTCTCGCACCACATCCATGAGGGGTCGGCCGAGAAAGAATTCGGAGGCGAAACTGACGACGCCGAAGGCAACGACGATGATGAGAATAAAAAAGATAACAGGACCGAGCTTTGACATGGCATTGATCACTCCTCGGTATCGGGTCGAGGGCTATACTACCACCCACCAATAGTGGGTGCTAGCAATACCGTTATGGACGTTAGACGCGACCATCATTTAAGGCTCAATCGGATCACGCGATCATCATCCGGCGACGGACTGCCGCGGCCATCGCGATTGCTCGTAAGCAGATAGAGCGCCTTGTCCGGTCCTTCCACTATGTCACGCAGGCGACCGAACTGGCGGTAAAAGTGGCGTTCAAGCTTGGTCGCCTTGTGCGGATTTGTCGGATCCAGCACGAGTCGGTACAGCGTCTGGCCGCGTAGCCCGGCGAAGAGAAGCGAACCCGACCATATACCGTGGGTGGCAAACACTGCGCCGGCGGGTGCCCAGGTCTCGCTGCTGCCGGCTTGTATAACGGGTGAGATCATCCCTTGCTTAGTTTCGTCGCCACGGACGTCCGGCCAGCCGTAGTTCCTGCCCGGTTCGACGTAATTGACTTCGTCGCGGCAACAACCTTGGAAACCGCTGGGACCATGTTCAGTTGCATAAAGGCGTCCACTTCCGGGCTCCCAGGCGAGGCCCTGAGGATTGCGGTGTCCGTAGGAGAAAACGTAGGAGTTAGGAAAGGGGTTGTCCGTCGGTATCGTTCCGTCCGGGTTAAGTCGAAGAATTTTTCCATTCAACGATTTGAGGCTCTGCGCGTAACGCGTCGTCTGCGCGTCGCCTGTGGTCCAATAGAGTTTTCCGTCGGGACCAAATTTCACTCGGCCGCCATCATGATTATTAGCGCCAGCCACATCATCGATCAGGATTTTGTCCAGCACTCCTTTTCCCGTGTCAGGATCGTCGCGCAAGCGGACAAGCCGGTTGCGCAAAGCAAAGACGCCGGTGCGATAGGTATAGGCAACGTAAATAAAGCGGGTCTGCGAAAATTTTGGATCAATAGCCAGGCCGAGAAGTCCGGCTTCGCCTGCGGCGGCGACGTCCATCGCCATCCAAGGCTCCGGTCGAAGCTTGCCGCGTTCTACCATGCGGATGCGACCGGGACGTTCGCTGATGAAGATCCGACCATCGGGCGCGAACTCGATGGCCCAGGGCGTATCCAAACCGCGAATGAAAGTTTCAACGGTATATTCCGTCGGTGTGGCGGCGAGCGGATCGGTCGTTGAGATCCAGACACTGGCGACAACGACGAATATACGCGCGAGGATTCTAGTTGCCGAGCCGAGCCATTCGCGACTCATAATGCACGAGCGACGGCGCCCCCTGAGGGCAAGGGGCCGATGGCGTTAGTTAGCGGCGTGCGCGGGCGCACAGCAGGTGGCTTGCGCGGATTTTTTAGTGACCGCGGGAGCTTCCCAAATCGCGCGTAGATCCGGCGAGTATGGGTAGCGAATGCCGTTCTCTTCGAGAATCTTCCCGGTAGCTTCCATCAGATCAGCGCGATTGAAGACCATGGTCTCATGGGTCAGCACGCCTGAGGCGGCAAATTTGAAGCTGATCTGTTCGTCGCGGTTATCGCGAAGGATCTCCGCTAGGTGGCGTAAGTTTTTTACTGGAACGCCGTTTATCTCGCTGAGCACAGCGCGATTGGGATCGTCATAACCTTTGGTAATGCGATGAGGAAATAACGGCGAGGCAACCACGACCAGCTCTTCGTTTTCAAATGCGGGTTTATCGTAGCGTCGGGTAACCAGAGGACTAGGCTGGCGGCCGAAAGACGCTGGACGTTGATTACCGAGGCGATCGAGGTAGTCTTGAGTCGTTTGGGAAAAAACGAAGGGCCCGAGGATAAAAAACCTCGGTTGCGCCTCCATGAGATAAGGGATGACCAACTCCCTTCGTGGCTGCACCGGCAAATTGATTTGGACAAGCCGACCATCCCTGTAAACCGTTAGTGGCAACAGGCCGTTCTTGGCAAACTTTTGGACGAGATACGAAGCCGAGAGACGAAGGTCATAACGGATCGCGACTTTGCCGTCGCTGTCGATCGGCATGCCGCCCATTTGTGTGATGACGTCCCATTCTTGCAGGGGATACTCTGTGCCATTTTGATACGGCTGTGCGACCATGACGCCGTTGATGCCTTTGGGAAGTCCGAGTCGGCGCCGCAGCGCATCGTTTTCCACGGTTTGAACTAAATCGAACATCTGCGGTTTACCGTTATACACGCCGTCCGCAATGTCGTTCAAAAAAAGCTGAATCTCTTCGACGGGAATCAGGTAGCCGATGTTTTGCGCATTTTGAATCAGACTGAACACCAGACCGACCAACTTGCCTTCGGACACTGCCGGACCCCCACTGTTCCCAAAGTTGAGCGCCGCGTCGACTTGGATACGCAATCCGGTCGTTTGATAGTAGTAATCGGTGTATTCGATGCGCGAAACGATGCCTTGCGTGACGGAGAGTTCGGTTCCACCGGTCGGGTAGCCGTAGACATTCACGTTGTCTTTGACCCGGGGCAACTCTTGGGCGAATGGCAGGGCGCCCCGTTTTTCAAAAAAGGACTCGTCGTCGAGCTTCAAAACCGCCAAGTCCATCCCTGGCGTCATGGCTTCGACTCGTGCGGGAATGTAGCTGGCCGACTGGTTCGGTTGTACATAAATCTGACTGGCATATTTGACCACGTGCGCATTGGTAAGGATGCGTTTCCCATCGATGACGACTCCCGAACCCTTTACCTGCTGGGGACTGTTTTTGCTCCAGGGGCGGAGCAGGTCGGGGGTGTGGTGAATCGCATGTATTTTGACGACCAGATCACGGACAATGTCCTGGGCTTGTAACCATGACGGCAAAAGAATGAAAAGGCAGATGGCAATAAAACCGGTAGCGGATCGGTGCATGGCTTCTCCTTCTGATTAATACATATAAAACCCAGCTATTATACACAAAGAATCGCCTGAGTTAAGGGATCGGTTACAGTCGCGCAATTTTATCTTGACACGAGCAGTTGCTGGAGGGTATCCGTCACGTGATAGGTGTCGAGGGACGAGTGTCGGGTGTCGAATAACGCGGTGAGTGTGGCCTGGCGGTTTCGCCGTGTTAAATGCCGCGACAGCTACGGACAGACCGAAGGAGGTAACCATGTGGTACTTAGTATTGCGGCGTCCAATCAAGCCGCGGGAAGAGTGGACGGTCAGCTTGGACCAGCATCTGGTTTGGATGAAGGCGCAACATGAAGCGGGGAAAATTCTCTTTTCCGGTCCAACCACCGATCGAAAATACGGCATTTACGTGATCCGCGCCTCGACCAGAGACGAAGCGGAGAAAATCGCCGCGACCGATCCTTACACGGCGGCCGGCTTTTGCGCCTTCGATCTGCTCGAATGGGAAGTGCATCAGGTTATGGGCGCCGGACCGTTCACTGCGGCGGAAATGCGCGCGCACCGGTGAGGCGAAGTACGAGAGCTGGCGAAGTGGCGTATTGGAGTGATCAGGGAGAACGCGAAACGTGAAATCGATACGATACATCGCTCTTATTGGTTTTTTGGCGCAGCTCGTTTCCGCCGCCGTTCATGCCCAATCCGATTGGAAAAAGCAGTGGGAGGCGACCGTGGAGGTCGCCAAGAAAGAAGGCGAGGTAACGATCTACGGCCCGCACAATCCGGTTTATCAGCAGGTCTGGGCGATTTTTCAGAAGTCCTATCCAGAGATAAAGTTTAGTTTTGTCCCCGGCAAAGGATCGGATCACGTGCAACGGATTATCGCCGAGCGCCGAGCCGGAAAATTTCTCGCCGATCTGCTCATGGGTGGTTCATCGACCTTCGCGTCATTCGCGCCGGGCACCTTGGAGCCGCTCAAGCCGCTGCTTATTTTACCGGAGGTCGGCGATCTGTCTGCGTGGTTTGACGGCAAGTTCTATTTTGCCGACCCGCAAAACAATGCGGCGCTGATTATCTCCGGCGAGATCGGCACCCGCCGGGGATCATACAACACGAAATTCGTAGATCCGAAGGAGATCCAATCTTGGTGGGATTTGCTCCAACCGAGATGGAAAGGCAAGCTTGGCAGCTTTGATCCGCGAGTTGCTGGCGGTGGCGGGGAAACCTTCATGTTCTTCTATTACACGGCGTCGCTGGGGCCGAAATTTATCACGCGCCTTCTCACTGCGACCGACATAGTGCTGACGCGGGATTTGCAGCAGGGGACGGATTGGCTGGCGCAGGGACGGATTCTCTTCTACATCGGCAGTGGCCAGCCGGTGATGAAAGCCAAGAAGCAGGGCTTACCCGTCGATTTGATGCCCCACGCCCTGAAGGAAGGCGATATCATGGGCGGTGGCTCGTGCTGCATGGCAGTGATGAACAAAGCGCCGCACGCGAGCGCGACGAAATTGTTTGTCAATTGGATACTGTCGAAGGAAGGGCAGAGCGCTTGGCAAAAATATACCGAGGTAAACTCGCTGCGCATCGACATCCCGAAGAGCGATTTGCCCGCCGACGATATACCCCAAAAGGGTGTGCGCTACTTCATGCTCAATTCTTCCAAGTACAACGATCAGGGCGGACGAAAGGCATTGCATCAGATTGTCGAAGAGGCATTGAGAAAAGTTGGGAAGAGTGCGTGAAGCCGGGGAAGAAAGTGCTTCAATTGGAATACTGGAGTTATGGAGTGTGATTTTTGCCCTGATTAAGAGCATGGCGACTGTTTTGGTGAGGAGCTCAAATGCAGACGATTGGCTTGATCGGTCTCGGTAACGCGGGTCGCCCGGTCGCGGAGCGCATTCTTTCCAAAGGCTACGGGCTTAATGTTTTCGACATTGATGGTGCAGCGGTCGACGCCGCGGTGCGGCGAGGTGCGAACGGAGCGAATTCAGCCGCCGATGCGGTGGGCGATATGACGGTCACACTGTTGCCGTCTTCGGTCGAAGTACGCCAAGTCGTTTTCGGCGAGAGCGGTGTGTTTAAGAGTCTTCGACCGGGCATGACACTGATCGATCTGAGCGGCACCGATCCTGACTGTGCGCGCGAATTGCAACAAAGGCTTGCAGAAAAACAGGTGACCTTCGTCGGCGGCACAATCCACGCGAGCGGCGCTCCCGCGGTCGTGATTCCTCAAGGGCGATTTTCAATTGTCGTCGGCGGAGAAAAGGTGAAACTTGGACCCGCGGTAGGATTTCTCAATGACGTCGCCGACACGATTATCTGCCTGCCTGAACCCTGGATGCCCAAGGCGTTCAAGATTGCGATTATCTTGTACGCGACGACCAACAATATCATCACTGCGGAAATTTGCTCATGGCTGACAGCGCAGGGCAGCGATCCCAAACTGTTTCTGCAGCTCTTGCGGACGACCGGTGCGGAAGCTTCGTCTGCTCGCCTCGAAGAATTTATGAAGCGCAATAATAACGATGGTGGCGCGCTCAGCAATAGTTATAAGGATTTTCGCCAGGCATTAGATATGGCTGCAAAATTGGAAATCCCAATGCCGTTGGCGTCAATGGCAAATCAGATTCAGGAGATGGGTCGGGCGACGGGTTTGCAGCGGTTCAACAGCCCGGCGGCAATGGGAAAGTTATACGAGCTGATCACTGGTACGGATTTGAGCCAGGCGACATTCAACGCAGAGAAACGATTTCCCGAGAGTCGCGAGCCGAGAGTGGTGTATCTCGGTGAATAATGACAGGCGGCTTAGTTCAAAATTGCTTGGCCGAAGTTGGAAACGTGACTCGTGACGAGTGCAGTCGTGATCGCTAGGACCGTATAATAACGCATTTCAAAAATTCAAAAAAAGATCTTGACACGAGTTCTACCCAGCGTTAGTAGTTGAGATAGCCCCACGTCAAAGGGGCGGAAGAGCGAGGATAGCGCGCGCCTGTTCTCGACTCTTTAAAAAGTAGAGGTGTTCATGAACAGAGAAGATAATCCGCCGGGCCATTCAAGCCCGCTATCAGCGGGCGCCAGCGACGCGGTCAGTTTATCAGTTGGATAGCGAGCTGCGTGAATCAAGCCCTCAAATTGAGCACCAAAAGGTGCGAACCCGAATTCGGGTCAATCAGCAGGTTGGGCTTCCCCAAAGCGGACTCGCAACCACACTAACGATAAGCTAACCGATAAAACGCTGAGCGGATCGTTCGGAGCGGGCCGTGGTGAAATAAAAATAATCAAAGTTAAGTTGACGCGATGGCGTCAAGAAACGGGCAGCTTTTCTAGGGAGGTTGCCCGTTTCGCTTTTTGCGATGCAAATTCCTCAGAATTCCTCTAGCGCAAGCTGAACAAAGTAAGAAACGCATTCATCTGATAGCTGGCAGAGGAGTCGCGGGTAGCAAAGTTACGGCGGTAGGGGCACGGCATGCCGTGCCTACAATTGCATCATTGACGCAAGAGCTTGCCGTAGCCTTCGATAGATACTTTCATGCCGAGAGTTTGCATTACCCACCACAGCGAGGCGGCAGTGCTCGACACCACCGGGCGTTGGGTATCGTCTTCCAATTCCTGCACGTAGGCAACCGAGCGCCAGCGGCCTTGAATGAGTAAACTTTCGACGTCACGGTGGCGACGAAACAGCTCACGGGCAACTTTGTAGGAAGCGTAATCCGGCAGTTTAGCTTGATCGACTGGTCTGGCAACTTCCAAACCTTGGATCGCCAGTACCTTTACACCGCCATCTTCGTAATATTTTTTGACCGCTTGGTTAATGGTTTCTTTGTACGCGGTGGCGATTACAGTTGTACGGACTTGCAAATGCTTGAGCGCCTGGACCGTGGCGCTCATCGCGGTGCTTACGGGTAGGCCGACCTGCTTCGACAATTTGGCGACGACGTCCTGTTCTGCGGCGTAACCGCGCTGCGTGCCCAAAGTAATGCCGCCCATCAGGATCGCATCGCATTCTTCGGCGGCGAATATTCCCAGGCCGGCTCCTAGTGCATCGATGGCTTTGTTGAATTCCTCTTCCGTGTGCGCCTGAACGTTGAGTCCGGAAGCGACGATGGTAAAGCCTTTGGGCAATATCAAGTCCCAATCCGAAGGGGTTTCAAACACCGAGGGTGATAGATAGCCGATGCGTGCTTTCCAGCCTGGCACTTATACTCCTTACTCGTGGGGTTGAGGTTCAAGTTGACTTTTTGGCACCAAAGTTCCGTGACCCCGAGTCGGATCCTACGCTGTCTGAATTCCCCCCGCGTGCTTCTTACCGCAAAGCATCACATATGGAAAGTCTTTCAAAATCATTTGTCGAAGCGATATCTCTTGATGCACACCAGTTTCTTTTTGGTTGAGGTCTAAAAATCAAGCTTGCATTGCCGCAACCAGTCGGTACAGTAGAAAGTTAAAAATGTTTATTTAGCGCCCTGCCCGGGGAAAATGTAATTTCAATCGTCAAATGCAATGAGTCATGAGTAATGGAGGCTTGAACGGTTGTAAATGATTTCCTTTATATTATAGAAGGATGTCGTTTAGATTTCATGTGTTAACCTATGAATTTTAACTGCTTTATATATCAATCTTTTGCAGCGCGTCGGATCGTTTCCATAGCCGCGGCGGTGGTTCTCTCCTCGGCGGGGCAGGCTCTCGCCAACTCCGGAGACAGCATGGAGTTCAATCGTCGCGCCACCGCGACGGCTCAAATTCTTGCAGGCATTACACCAAATCCGCTGGACCCCGCGCTCAAACGACTCGTCGAATCGGATACGTTCAAAGAACATCAGCAGTGGATGACACCAAAGTGGGCTCAAGTGCGCGGGCGTATTCAAACCATGGAGACTTGGCGCAGCCACGAGATCAAGATACCGGGCGCTCAGAAGAAAACTTTGCTTTATCCATTTAGCGGACCCGACTTTCTCAATGCCTACACTCTTTTCCCAGACCATGGGCGATACGTTTTTTTTAGTCTCGAGCGACCGGGAACGATGCCGGATTTGGAATCGGTGACGCCGGTACAATTTACCAAGTTGTTGCAAGATGTGCGCAGCGCGTTTCACGATATCTTCGAGCGCAATTATTTTATTACCTCATATATGACCAAGCAGCTTACGACGCCGTGGATTCGCGGCACCGTGCCGGTGATGTCGATCATGATGGCGCTCATGAACCGCCGCATCGTGCGGATCGAGCCGCTCGACCTCTTCCCAGAGCTCACCCAAGATTATGACGCCCCGGATGCCAAGCGGCCGCCAGTGATGATGCGGGCCGTGCGCATCGAGTTCGCCAACCCCGGCGCCTCCGGCACGCAGCAACTTTATTATGTTGCCCTTGATGCGACCGACAAGGCGCTTGAGTTTTATCCTGACTTTCTCAGTTGGGCCAGTCAGCATAAGCCGGCGACGGTCCTCCTCAAGTCGGCATCCTACCTGCTGCACGATAACCAATTCTCAAAAACCCGCGCAATGCTCTTGGATGCGGCCGATGTTGTCGTGCAAGACGACACTGGAATCCCGTACCGCTACCTTAGTCAAAATCCCTGGCAGGTGAAGCTCTACGGACGATACAGTAGGCCCATCCGCCCAATGAGGTACGGTTATCAAAAGGATCTTGAGGAAGCGTATAGCTCGCGGCAAGAACAGGTGCCATTGCCATTTCCTTTCGGATATCATTGGCGCGGGCAAAAATCCGGTCTTATCGTTGCGCACCGCTAACGAGGCGTTCCCGTGTCGCGGCGGTTGTCTTTCAGCATGGTGCTGCTGATCATGGCTGCCAGCTGCGGAGCCGGCCCGATTACGCGAGGATCTTTTCGCACCAGTGACGGCGTCAACCTATCGTATCTCGAAACCGGGCATGAATATGCCGGGAAAAAACCGCTAACTATCGCCCTGGTTCCGGGTTGGTCCATGCCCGCGGCTATTTGGCGACAGCAGCTAGAAGCCCTCGGTCAAAACTATCACACGCTGGCACTCGACCCGCGTGGTCAAGGGGAGTCGGATGTCCCGGCTGCCGGCTACACGGCAGAACGGCGTGCCACAGATCTTAAAGAATTCCTTGAACCTCTTTCCAATATCCTGCTAGTTGGCTGGTCTTTAGGCGGCATCGAGTCACTACAGTACATTCACATGTACGGCGCCGGTCGTCTTGCCGGTCTAGTTCCGGTCGACAGCTCCGTCGGCGAAGAACCGGCGCCGCCGCCGGGCGGCACGTTCAAACAGCGCTTGCGCGAGGACCGCGACAAGGTGCTGCATCAGTTTATGCGGGCGATTTTTGCGAAGCCCCACAGTGAAGAAGAGATAAGCGAACTGGTGCGCGGGGCAAAAAGAATGGCGTTGGAAGACAGCTTGGCATTGCTGGATTATCCTTTTGAGCGGCTCCACTGGAGACGGATTACCCGGGCTTTCAAAAAGCCGCTTCTCTATATCGTCACACCGCAGTTTGCGGCGCAAGCCGCGAATCTCAAGAAAAACCGGCTGGCGACTGAAGTGCAAGTTTTCAAAGCGTCGGGCCATGCGCTCTTCGTCGACCAACCGGAGCGGTTTAATAGGTCGATCGAAAATTTCGCAAAGTCCCTTTCCCGCTAGCGAAATACGTTAGTTAGCTGATTTGACAATCACCGCACAGCGGGTAAAGGGCGCATATAATTCGAAGAGGTCAACCACTGGGGGTTGACCATACAAGATACTCGTCATCCCTGAAACGTAGGGGCGCGGCTTGCCGTGCCGATTGAACAAGCGGAAAAATCGGGGGTTTCGCTTTATCGGATCTTCGATCGCGCGGCGGCCAGGACGCCGCTGTCTTCGAGGTTGCGCACGAAGGCCGGGTTGACGAGTTGGTTGAAATCAACCTGCGCGACTTTTGGATTGATCTTCGCAACGATTTTCTGAACGATCTTCCACGCGGCGGGATCGGGCATAAGCTCGACGGTGGCCATGATGGCGAGAACTTTGTAGGACGCTTCGGCGTCTTCCGGCCTCGGAAAGCGGAAGGCCTTGCGCAAGATTTCGACGATCTCCAGCTTGGCGTTGGCATCGTGAATCAACACGACCGCGTCCACCAACCCTTTGAGCAAGCGCGAGATTTGATCGGGCGAGCTCGCAGCCGATTCGCGCAAAAAACAAATCGTCGTGCCTTGATAGGGAAAGTTGAGTTTACCGATATCGGCGAGCACGTTGGCGCCTGCGCGTTTTGCCGCCTCGCTGAAACTATAAGGAATCACGGTGGCGTCGACGCCGCCCGAGCCCAAAGCCTGTGTGACCGTCGCCGTGTCGCCGAGGATGCGCATTTTGAGATCGTATTTTTCCGGATCGATCCCGAGTTGATCCAGGGCGATCATCGTCTGTAGCCAAAAGCCGCCGCCGATGCTTTGCACGCCGAAGGTTTTACCCCGCAAATCTTCCAAAGTGCGAATCTCTTTGCGCGCCACCAGCTCGCGAGGAATTTTTTGCACCGGCGACGCGACGCATTGAATTTTCATGCCGCCCGCTGCTGCGCTGAGGGCATTGCCCGGTGAGCCGTAGTTGTACTGAACTTGACCCGAGGAGAGGGTGGCCATACTGAGCGCGCCGTTTCTCAGTTGGACCATTCGCACGTCGAGCCCATATTTTCTAAATGTTCCTTTTTCGATGCCCACCCACATTGGTCCCACGGTTTCGTTTTGCCCGGCATAGGCTACGAGGACTTGGGGAAGGTTCTGTGCCGAAGCGGTTGATGGCGCCGCGGTCGCGATTAAGGCGAGATTCACCACGAGAGTAATAATTTGCCGAAATATAGAGATTATGGCTCTATGTTTGCGCAGAGGATACAACAGGCATCGTGGCATTTCCGATCTCCTTTTGGATTGAGTACCGCGACTCATAATCCCCGGGTTACGAACGACTTTCAAATCTTGTAAAAGCGGCGCGCGTTTACTCCCAGGATCGCCTCTTTGTGTTCATCCTCGAGGTCATGACGTTCGACGATTTCGTTGATCTCCTCCATGCAATTGTCGAGGGAGATCTCGTGCGGGAAGTCCGAGGCGAACATGAATGGCTCGGGGCCGACGCGTTCGATAGCGTAGGCGAGCGCCTTCTCGTTGCCTTCGCAGCTGACGAACAGTTTGCCGCTGGTAAAATAATCCACGGGCTTGCGCTTGATGCGCAGGCCACCATACTCCAGCTCTCGTTCCAAGCGATCGATCACCATGGGAATCCAACTCGTGCCACCCTCGAGAAAGCCGACGCGCAAGTTGGGGAACGCGTCGAACACGCCATCGACGATCATGCCGGTCGCGGCGATGGCGAGGGGAACCGGCATGCCGAGCGCTCTCGTAGCAGGAAATACGGTGTAAGTGTTGAAACCGAGATCGCCGTAGCAGCCGCCGTGCACGGCGAGCGCGCAGTCGAGCTTCGCGGCTTCTTCGTACACCGGCCAAAAATGTTTGGCACTCAGATGCGGCGTCAAGCCATTGGACGGCAGCATCGCGCCGACCATGCCCAGCTCTTTGACCGCACGGCCCAGCTCGCTGACTGCTGCCGGAACATCCTGCAGGGGAATTAAAGCGATGCCCTTCAAGCGCGGACTGAATTTAAGATACTTCGCGTGGAGCCAGTCGTTATAGGCTGTTGCATAGGCGATCGCCCATGGCGGAAAAGCAACCTGGCCGTAAGCCAATCCTTCGGTCGGATAAAGCACGCTCGATTCGAGCCCGGTCTTTTCGAGAAACTGAAGCCACTTTTCCGGGCCGACGTTGGGATCGAACGTGCCGGGTTTGCGCTCTTCCAATCTCGGCGTATGAAACCGATCGAGACTCGGCAACATACGCCGGGGATTCATATGGCCTGTGGTTTTAAATGGTTCGCCGACATAACTGATCATCTCGTCGACTTTCTCCATCACGTGGCCGTCGCAATCGATGTATTTGTTCGGCATCGTTCCCTCCGCCGGTGTGGTTTCATAAAGAAGACTCGTCAAAAAGATCACAAAAAGGGGCGACCGCCGGTCGCCCCTACAGTTTTGCGTCCTCTGCCTTTACGGTTAAATTTATCATATCTTATAAAACTGCCGGGCGTTGTCGCCCAGAATTGCCGCTTTGTGATCCTGCTTGAGGTCTGTGCGTTCAAGGATCTCGTTTATTTCCTCCATGCAGTTGCCCAGCGAAATCTCGTGCGGGAAATCCGAGGCAAACATGAACGGCGCAGGCCCGACTCGCTCGATGGCGTAGGCCAGCGCCTTTTCATTGCCCTCACAACCCACGAATAAACGCCCACCGGTAAAATAATCTTCCGGCTTACGGTTTAGCTGGAGACCGCCGTATTCAAGCTCCCGGTCGAGACGATCGATAACGATCGGGATCCACGCGGTCCCGCCTTCAAGAAAGCCAATTCGTAATTTAGGAAACTGGTCGAGCATCCCTTCGACGATCATGCCGGTTGCCGCGATCGCCAGCGGGAAGGGCATGCCGAGGGCGCGGGTCGCTGGGAATACACCAAAAGAATTGAACCCCAGATCACCGTAGCAGCCGCCGTGCACCGCGAGGGCGCAGTCGAGCTTTTCCGCCTCCTCGTAAACCGGCCAAAATTCCTTAGCTCCGAGGTGAAATCTGAGACCGTTCGACGGCAGCATCGCACCCAGCATGCCCAATTCTTTGACGGCGCGGCGCAATTCGATAACGGCGCTCGGCACGTCCTGCATTGGAATCAGCGCGACGCCTTTGAATTTAGGACTGAACTTCAAGTATTTTTCGTAGAGCCAATCATTGTAGCCTCTGGCGTAAGCGACCGCCCATTGAACGAAAGAGATCTGGCCATAGGCGAGCCCCTCAGTTGGATAGAGTACGCTGTATTCGAGTCCCGTCTTATTCAAAAATTCCATCCATCTTTCAGGTCCGATGGATGGATCGAAAGTTCCGGGTGTGCGGCGCTGGAGCCGCGGCGTATGAAAGCGGTCAAGACTCGGCACCATGCGCCGCGCATTGATCTCGCCCTCGATGCCATTGACTTTACCGATCAGTTCCGCGATTTCATCAACTTTTTCCATCACATGACCATCGCTATCGACGTAATGAGTTACCATTGCATTACTCCCTTCAAACAATTGAGCTGCATCCTGAATAGTTAAGGTACGGCTACCTGTCAATAGATAATCCGAGAAACAACGTCTTGGGGTTTTTCTTGGGAGGTTCACAGTAGCGTTGATGCTTCACCCAAGACTCAAAAGGTAAAATCCCAAACTCGCGGGCAACGGACTTGTCACGAAGGCAGGTCTTGGTTTATTGCTAACCCAAAGGGGCCTGAATCATGCCTTATGTCAAAGCGAAAGACGGCGTCGACATCTACTACGAAGTCTCCGGCCAGGGCACGCCGTTTTTATTTCTCAGTGAGACCGCATGCGACGGCGCGGTGTGGAATCTTTACCAGGTTCCAGAGTTTGCGCGCGACCACCGAGTCGTGATCCTCGATTATCGCGGCACGGGCTTGTCCGGCAAACCCTCGGTTAAATACCGCACAGAAATGTTCGCAGATGATGCCGCGACGGTTCTCGATCATCTTGGTCTGGAGGGCGCGATCGTTTGCGGCCACTCCATGGGCGGCAGAGTTGCGCAACTTCTTGCCCTCGATCATCCGCGCAAAGTCAGTAAACTCATCCTTGCGTCCAGCGGCGCGGCACATCCGGGTGACCGAGGGATCCCACTGCGGATCGCCAAAGAAATGGTTGAGATGGGCTACGAAAAATACGTGCGTGAGCACACCATCGTGGTGGGATGGACGGAGACCTACGCGCGTAATCACATCAACCTCATCGAAAAGTATCTCCAGGTGCGCATGGCCAACCTCTGTCCGGTAGAATTCTACTTCCGCCATGTGCTGGCGCGCCAGGAACACGACACGAGCGAGCGGTTGAGAGAAATCAAAGTCCCAACCCTGATTTTCGTGGGCGACGACGATCATTTTG
Organism: Binatia bacterium; assembly: GCA_036000865.1. Classification (GTDB taxonomy): domain Bacteria; phylum Desulfobacterota; class Binatia; order UBA9968; family UBA9968; genus DP-20. The sequence continues at coordinate 86,624 of DASYUV010000136.1, forward strand.
TCGTCAGTGACATGTCACACCGCAGCGGCGCGGATATTCTTGCCAACGGAATTCCCAATTCCAAGCTGATTGTTCTGCCCGGCGAGCGGCACAGCTATTTTTATACCGAGCCCGAGAAAGTTCATGGCATGGTGCGAGATTTCTTAAAGGAAAGTTAGAGAACCCAGCGGCATATTTTTCTCGATTGAAAAATTTAGATGTCTTACGGAGGAAGTCATGGCGTACGACGCAAAGGGTAGAGCAAAAAACTTTCCGGTGTTCGATTGCGATAGCCACATTTACGAGCCACCGGAGATCTGGGACAAATATATTCCGCAGAACAATCGCGATTTCGCTAAGACGCATTTCTATCGCGACGCGGACCGGCTATTCCTGGTGCGCAATGGAAAGATCAGCTTCAGAGACCCCGACAAGTGGAAGTATCCCGGCGAGACTTGGCACCCGGGTTTGACCAAGAAGCTCATCGGCGAGACGCAACCGGGAACCAAAGAATGGGATGAAAAAATCGGCAGAAACAAAAGCGCCAGAGATCCACACGCAAGGCTCAAAGACATGGACGCCGCCGGTATCGACCAGGTAATGATTTTCCCATCGACGTTTGTGTATTTGCCCCTGGTCGAGAACGCCGACGCGGCATACATCTGCGCGCGGGCATATAACGACTGGGCCTACGACTATTGCAGCGCGGACAAAAAAAGGCTGTACCCGGCGGCGGTTTTGCCGGTGCAAAGCGTCGGCTTCGCCATTGAAGAACTGCGGCGCGCGGCCAAACGGGGCTTCAAATCCGCTCTGGTCCGGCCGATCATTGCCCAGGGCAAGTATCCGACATTTCCCGAGTTCGATCCGTTGTGGAAGGAATTCGAGGAGCTCAGCATCGTACTGGGTATGCACACTTTCCCGTCGAGAGGCGAGGCGATGTCGCCGGAGTTGGGCGAACGGATGGGCGCGAACCGCAAGCGTTTGTTCGGCGATGAAGATCTGATGGTCTACTCACCGGGACAGTTCGTTGCCAACATCATGCAGGTCATGGGCTCCAAGCAGGCCGGTGATGCGGCCTATGGTTTTATCGCAGAAGCGATGACCTGGACTGGCGTCGTGCTCATGACTGGCTGGCTCGAAAAGTTCCCGCGTCTGAAAGTAGCGATTCTCGAATCCAACTCGAGTTGGCTACCGCTGGTGTTGGAGAAAGCCGAGACTTATCTCGACCTGTACAAACACTTGGGCGAGAAGGTCGGCGATCCGCACGAGGTGTTTTATAAACATTGCTTCATCGCCTTCGAGAGCGATGAAATCATCACGTTGCGGTTGTGGGATCTGTACGAGAACATTGCGCTCTGGTCTTCCGACATGCCGCATCTCGACGCCTCGGATGTGTGGGAGGCGATCGACAACATGAACAAATTGAAGGTGCCGCAGAACGTCCAGGAAAAAATGCTCGGCGGCAACGCCAGGCGCTTGTACGGCATCGAGCCGGAGCTGGTGGTCACACAGGCTCCGGACGAGTATCAGCCACAGACGATGTCGCGGTACGCGTAGATAAGAAGAAAAGAATTGACCACAAAGGGCGCAAAGCTCACATAGCGATATAAAATTGGGAATTTTAGCCGCAAAGAACGCAAACAGCGCAAAATAGACAATCGAGGCAAGGGCATCAGTTCGCGCAAAAGTTGCGCGTTGTCATTTCGACCGAAGGGAGAAATCTTTCTCCGCTGGCTCGCATTTCGGATGATGTTAGATTACAGAGAAATTTGCGCAAACGGAGCAAACTTTCAATCATAGCAAATACAAGGAACACAAGATTTTTTCCCCCGGCGATGGGGGAGAATGAAAGAGGGGGCAAATGCGGATAAAGGCCATGCCCTTACGGTTCGCGCCCCCGCCTATCTTTTGTAAAGCTGTTTAACGAAACCGGTTGCTTCGATCTCCCGCACTAGGCTGGCGTCGACGAAAAGCCGAGGGTCGGCCGCTGCCGCTCTGGGATCGCGCGGAGCGAGATCATCGAGCGCGGTTTTCACCCCTTCGGGTGTCGGCAGTAAATTATCCGGATAGGCCGCCGTGTAAGCATGCCAGGCGCGTTCGAGACCCTCTTGGTCGGAGATTTTCAGGTATTTTCCCCAAATCGCTTTTGCCTCTTCCTTGTGGGTTTTGTTGAAGTGGATCGCCTCGATCATCGCGCGGGAGAATTTCAAAAGCAGCGGCCGTTTCGCTTTCACGATCGCTTCGCGCGATAGCACGCTGTTCCACCAGAAGGGAATCTTCAACGAGCCGATATCGAAAAGATCGCGAAACCCCAGCTGCAACGCTTGGCGCACGAAGGGCTCAGGGATGATGGTGAAGTTGATCACGCCCTTCGACAGCGCTGCGAAACGCTCCGGGTTGCCGCCGGCGGTAATGATTTTCGCGTCCTTATCTGGATCTATTCCCAGCCGTCTGAGCGCAAATCGCAGGCCGAGATCAGAAGTGCTGCCGATCCGATTGACACCGCCGATCTTGCCCTTCAGCTGCTCGGCGCTGGCGATGTTTTGCGCGGTGATAATATGATCGACGAATGTGCGGACCATGCCGAGTATCATTACTATGTCTGCTCCCGCTAAACGGGAACTCACGAGCGTCGCGACCGATGTTGCGGAGACATCGATCTCACCCGCTAATAAAGCCTGCAAAACGATCGGGCTTGCGCTGATGCTGATGATCTCAGGCTCGACTGCGTATTTTTGCAGCAACTTTTTTTCCTGTAGCACCCAGACAGCCGCGTTGGCGGGGCTGGCACCGGCCCAGGCGATGCGGATCTTGTCTTGCGCGAACGCCGTGCCAATGGCGTGGACACACGACGCTGCTGCGACAAGCATTACCAGAAGTTTACCGACCACAGCTGTCACCTTCCTCACGCGTTCGGTCCAATACGGTCAACAAATATTCGCAATCGATCGCGAGATTTGGCAGCTAGGATGGCATCTCCGCGAGCAATCGTCCGTATCCCGGGATCTGATGACGGAGACCGAGGCGCAATTGCGTTTCCCATGCCCGCGCGGGGCCGGCGTGGACGACGGTTAAGCCGGTGTCTTTTTCCAAACGATCGATGATCTCCACGGTTTTCCATGCCGAGCCGAGCATGTAAATTCCGTCGGCGTCCTTGTGTTTGGCGGCGATGCGCTTCATGAATTCAAGTATTTGCTCGGGCGGTACGCTCGGCACGGCAGCGAAGGGTGAGTCGATTCCCTCCATCGCCAGCACTTGGAATCCTGCGTCGGTAAAATAGCGCGCGAAGATATTGTTCATCTTTTCGGAGAAATAGGTTGCGCCGACAAACTTCTTCATGCCGAGGGTGCGCAGCGCATGCACGTGATTCTGCCCCGAAGTAAACATCTGAACGCCGTACTTTTTCTCCCAGCTACCGATCAGCTCCTGCTCTTTTTGATAACCGAGCAGCATGAACGGCGGAGCGCCGCTTGGGCGAACTAAGTCGGCGCCCATCGTTGCCAGCTCGGCAGCTTTTGCTTCGTAACCTGGCATCGACATACTGAACTCTTCTTCCGTGCCGCGGGTGAAGTTCATCGTCAGATAAACGAACTTGATCTTTGCCGGGATCAGCGAGTCGAGATCGAGCTCCTGTCCGGCTTCAGGACGATTGGTAGGCCGGACGGTGCCGACGAGATATTCCTTTTGGGTTTCAGCCATGATTTTTCCTCCTTTGCGGATAGCGATCGGATCTAAGCACTTGTGCCGAGTTGACGTCAAGCGACGCGCGCGGATAACTGGACAATCAGATAGCGGATAACCTATTATTCACAAGCTTCTAAGCCAAATTTTTTGCAAACGAGCCGGAAAATGATCAGAGTCGGATTCATCGGATTGGGACGCATCGGTAAGCCGATGGCGATTAACGTTCTTAACGCCGGATACGACCTCACCGCGTACGACTTGCGCGAACAGGCTGTGAGAGAATTGACGGACTGCGGAGCGACGGCCGCTCACTCGCCGAAGGAGGTGGCCGCGGGAACGGATGTTATAGAGCTTGCGGTCGTTGACGATGTGCAGGTGGAGGAGGTGTTGCTCGGCAATCGCGGTGTACTCGCAGGGTCGCGTCCGGGAACCATTGTCGCGATTCACAGCACGGTCTACCCAGAAACAGTCAGGAAAATGGCAAAGGCTGCCGAAACCAATGGTGTGCACCTCATCGATGCCCCGGTTAGCGGTGGCGAGACCGGCGCCCGGGAGAAGTCACTTTGCTATATGGTTGGCGGTGAGCAGGCGATCCTCGATCGTTGCCGCGAAGTGTTGGCTACATCCGCGTCGGCTATTTTTCATATGGGCGCTCTCGGCAGCGGCGCCGCGGCGAAGATGATCGTGCAAGTCGTGACCTGCATCAACATACTTGCAGCCCATGAAGCCGAGCTGCTCGCCGGGCCATGCGGCTTAGACTTCGCGGCGTTGCAGAAAGTGATGCATTGGAGCTCGGCGCAAAGTTTCGTCGCGGATAATTGGCTTGACAGGTTCAAGCTATCACAAGACCCCATCGAGATTCGCCGCAAGCGCACTGAAGTGTTTCAAAAAAGCCTTGCGCCGGCGATTGAGATGGCACAACGGCTCGGTTTGTCACTTGCGGGCGCGACATTAGTCGAGCGCCTATTGCCAAAGATCATGGGCATCGAGGAATCCTAGGCGTTGATCGTGACTCAAACACGTTTTTAGATGGGAGATAAGGTGGGACTCGTATCAGTGCTATTGTTGTTTTTCGTGATCGCGTGGTTGCCGGACGGCGAAGCCGAGGTTGTGAAAGTCGCGATGCCAAGCACGACGCAGGCGGTGCTGCCGTTCATGATCGCGAGGGACAAAGGATATTATCGCGCAGAGGGGTTGGACGCCGAGCTGATTCTCATGAGCGCACCAACCGCCAGCCGCGCCCTATTGAGTGGCGACGTCGTGGTTGCCACCGTTGGAGGCGCCGGCTTGCCGCCTCTGTTGCGCGGCTCGCCGTTCAAGTTTCTGTTTACCACCTATAACCGGGCGATGTTTTGGCTCTACGCAAAACCAGAGATTCGCAATGTCAAAGCACTGAAAGGTAAACGCGTCGGCGTGTCCGGTATCGGCAGCGGACCTGACTCCCTGTTGCGGGAAATCTTGCGACAGAACGGGCTCGATGCCAATCGGGACGTGGCCGTTCTTAGTCTCGGCGTGATGCCGACGATTTTTTCTGGGCTGCAAAGCGGGATTGTCGATGCGGCTATGCTTTCACCTCCCGGTACTTTCAAAGCTGAGGAAGGTGGATTTCGCGAATTGGTATCCTTCCCAAAGCAAGATCTGGTCGAGCTCCAAGGAAGCATTCTCGTGCGAGACGCCTCGCTGCAGTCAGATCCGACGCAGATGGAGAGATTCCTCCGCGGCACGTACAAGGGATTTCTCTATATCAAGGAAAATCGCACCGGCACGATTCCCATCGTCGCGCGTTATCTGCAGGTCAATGAAAGCGTTGCCGCGAGGGCGTACGATCACGTTGTGAAGCCGGCGATGACTCAAGACGGAACGCTTAACCCGGAGATGCAAGCGAAAGCAGTTGAGCATGTACTCAAGCGACTCGATCTCAAAGAAGCACCGCCATTGGCAAAGATTTTTGATTTCTCGCTGGCGCGAAAAGTGATGACCGAATTGCAATCCAAAGGTTGGAGACCGGGGCCGTAGGTCGGCGGGTTCTCACCACGAAGGACACCAAGAGCACGAAGGAAATATCTTCAACATGGCGTTAAAACTTAGCATGACTTGCGCCCTCTATGACCGAAGCCAACCGCTCATCGATGGACGGATCAAGCCTCGTGACATCGACCTGGAAATTCACGTCAACTCGGACGATCGTAGCCGGCAGCGCGACGCGCGCGAGGGAAAGTTCGACATCGCGGAATTTTTCACCGGTATCTACATGGCCGATCTGGAACAAAGAACTCTGGGATTGACGGCGATTCCGATCTTCGTCAAGCGCATGTTTCGCCATTCGTATATCTACATCAACAAACGCTCGGGGATTCGTACTCCCGCCGATCTCAACGGTAAGCGAGTCGGTTTACAGACGTGGTTCACGACGACGGCGCTTTGGGCGCGCGGCATCTTGGAAGACGAATATGGGGTCGATCTCAAGTCGATTACTTGGGTAGCCAATTGGGGCGAAAAGATCGGTCAATGGCAGCCGCCGCCTTGGCTCAAGCTCGAGATTGCGCCTCAAGACGCCAAACTTCACGATCTTCTCGTTGCCGGAAGTATCGATGCTGGGATCACGACAGAAACCTGGGCGCCCTTCGGCCATCCGGATGTTGAGTTTTTAATTCCTAACTATGCGGAAGAGGAAAGACGTTATTACAAAAAGACAGGCTTCTTTCCGATCCAGCACACGCTCGTGATCAAAACCGCCGTGCTGGAAAAATATCCTTGGGTGGCGATAAGCATGTTCGATGCGTGGCAGGAGGCGAAGCAGGAATGTTATCGCTGGCTCGATCGACAGCGGATTCACATGACGGCATTGTGGTATCGTACGCTGTGGGAAGAGGAGCGCATGATCGCCGGCCCCGATCCATATCTTTGGGGATTCAAGAAAACCCACGCCGAAGTGGATAAGATGCTGGATTACGCGTTTCGTCAGGGCTTGGTATCGCGCCGATTTCAACCCGAGCATATATTTTATCCGAGCACATTGGAGACTTGAAACGCGAACAGAGACTGAGAGGATCCTTGGTGTCTTCGGCCGATGAAACGATGATCGTCCAAGACGTTCAACGCGTTCTAACGGTTCAAGGCGATTGAACGGAGCGCTGCGGTTAAAAAGAACGCATAGCGAGGCGAAGATGGATTTTAGCGAAGTGGTTCACACTGGTCCGGGAACGTTAGCCAGACGTTATCTGCGAATGTTCTGGCAGCCGGTTTGCTGCTCCTACGAGCTTTCGGTCGGCCAGGCGCTGCCGATTCGGATCATGGGCGAAGACTTTACGCTCTATCGCGGCGTCAGCGGCATTCCCTATGTAATTGGGCCGCGTTGCGCGCACCGTGGCACGCAGCTTTCCGCAGGTTGGGTCGAAGGTGAGTGTATCCGCTGCTTCTATCATGGCTGGAAATACGATGGCACGGGGCAATGTGTCGAACAGCCGGCCGAAGATCACGCGTTCGCAGAAAAAGTCCGCGTTCCGGGCTATCCGGTGAAAGAATATATCGGCCTGATCTTCGCCTATGTCGGAGAAGGAGAGCCGCCGCCATTTCCGCGTTATCCCATATTGGAGAGTACCGAAATCTCTCTCGATGTCGCGGGATTGCGGCGGATCTGCAATTACTTCAACAATATCGACAACTCTCTCGACAACGCTCACGTGCGCTTCGTCCACCGGCGGCACCGGGACGCGGCGCAAGATCGAGTCGTGCTCGGCGACCCGATCATTTCCGTCGAGGAGTCAGAATGGGGTATCAAACGCTACGTCAAATATCCCGACGGCAAGGATCTCACCTTTTTCTTTGGCATGCCTAACATCAACTTCATCAACGGCCAGGTGGTCGATCCGGTGATCAAGCGGGCAGATGTTCTGGTATTTAAAGTTCCGGTGGACGATGAAAACCATATTCACTTCGAAGTGCGTGCGATTGCGCTCACCGGCGAGTGCGGACGGGCTTGGATCGAAGAGCGGCGGAAGTTGCGGGCAAAAGCGGAACGAGATCGACCGGAGTTAGTCCGAGCGATCCTCGCCGGCAAACTTCGCCTCAGCGACGTGGACCCCAACCGCATTGACTTCGTCATGCTCGAGGATGAAGTGGCGCAAACAGGTCAGGGCACGATCGCCGCGCGCGGCAACGAACACCTCGGCCGGAGCGACCGCGGCGTCTTTCTCTTGCGCAAGATTTGGGAGCGCGAGCTGCGAAACTTGGCGGACGGCAGGCCGATCAAACAGTGGAGCTATCGGCCAGATATGGTGCCGACGTATCCGGAGGCATAGCAAAGGTCTGCGCCCATCGTGATCGGGTTTCGCTGCTTCAATCACTCCTCCGGCGCTCCGCCCGACTTCGCCAGATCTTCGACCTTGATCTTTTCGACGTTCATTTTTTCCGCGGCTTTGGTCATGCGATCCATCACTTCGTCAAAGCTGAGTGGCGTGGCGTCTTTGGGGCGAAAGCGGATCGGGTTGATGCGCGCGACGACAAAGCTTTTCAAATAGGGGCTGGTGAGGCCTTTGGCTTTGAGCGCTTCGACTTTTTCCACGACGGTTTTATCGAGATCCATTAATGCCTTGGCTCGTTCGCGGCGAATTTCCAGCGCCGAATCCAGGGGCTTCTTTATGAATTGATCAGAGCGCCTGAGAATCGGATGATAGGCGCCGCCGCTAAAGCGGCCGTTTTCAAGATAGCAAAGGCCAAGCGTAATCAGGGCAGCCTCCTCGAACTCCAATGCGTAGGTTTCTTCGTTGGCCTCGTCGAGCGTAGCGAGCTCCTCGTACATCTTGATGACTTCCAGCGCGCGCTCGCGCAGATTGTGCGCCTTCTCGGTATTCAGTGCTAGAATCTTATACGCCGCGGAAGTTTCCGGCACGACAATGCCGATGATACATTTCGCGCCCAACGTCCGCATGGCGGCCAACCGATGGTTGCCATTGGGCGTCCAGTAGCGCGTGCTACTCTCTTTGCTTTCTCTGCGCACGACAATGATCGGATCGAGGAAACGCCCGAGCTTGGCGATTACGCCCTCCAGTTTGCGCCCATGGGCGTCGGATAGATTGCGCTGATAGGGAGTCGGCTCGACTTGGTCGATGGGCAATGCCGCTAGGACCAGCCACTGTCCGCCGAAAGGTTCGCGATAGGTGGCGAGAACTTTGCCGCCGTCCTCATTGATGGCTCGTTGAAGTTCTTCAACAGCGCTTGGCGACTCTGTCGTCAACAGTTCCCTGGCGGTGAGTCCGATGGACCGCCCTGCGAGCTTGCGGCGCTTGCGCGGGGCACCGCTTTTTTTCTTGGTTTTTTTTTCCGCCATTCGATGCTGCCCGTGGCTCCTGATTACCACGGGACGCGTTACTGTTCCAAGCGGCGCATGTTAGGTCGGCACACCATGACGGCGAGTGCCATGCCCGCCACCATGAAACCACCGACGCCGACCGCCGTCGGGGCGCCGGCGAACTCGGCAATAGCACCGGCGATCATGCCGCCGACGGGCATCAGATCCCAGGTGAGGCCGTAGATTCCCATCACTCGACCGCGCAGTTGGTTCGGCAAGTTCATTTGCAGGACGGCGCTGATGATCGTCATGTAAAATTGGCTGGTGACGCCGAGCGCGAGCGCAAGCATTAGCGACAACGGGAAGGATACTGAGAATGCGAATGCGATCAGCAAGAGACCGAATGCGATCGCGCCGAGAATCGCCTGGCGGCCTTTGCCGCGGGCATGCGAGAACCATGCGACCAGGAGCACGCCGATGAGCGCGCCTGCGCCGCCTGCGCTTTGCATAAACCCGAAGCCTTTAGAGCCGACCTCCAGCACGGTGCGCGCGAATACCGGCATTAGGATCGAGTAGGACATGCCGAAGAGGCTGTTGAAAAAAATCATGCCGATGAAAGTGTAAAAAACTTCGTTCTTGCGGATGAAGTTAAGGCCTTCCGCCATATGCTGCACGACTCCGCCGGATGAGGGTGCACGCAAGGATGACTCGAGACGAATAGCTAGCCACAAGCCGACGGCGATGAGCGAAGCGCAAAAGCAGAAGTAATAGGTAGCACCGATGCCGATCCAATAAATCAACATGCCGGCGACTGCCGGACCAAGAAGACGGTTGAACTGCCAAATCGTCCCGCCGACGGCGACGGCGTTTGGAATATCTTCCTTGGGAACCATTTGCGGCAACAGCGCCATTCGGCTCGGCCGGTCGAAAGCGCGCACGCAGCCGGAAAGGAATGCGAGACTCATGACGTGCCACAGCGCTACTTGCTCGATAACGATCAGAGTACCGAGCAAGAAAAACATCGAAGCCGAGGCGCTCTGAGAAAGAATCATAATGCGGCGGCGGTCAGCGCGGTCGGCGATTACGCCGCCGACAAGAGTCAACGCAATGGTTGGCGCCGCAAAGGTCAAGCCGGTGAGGCCAAGCAGCAGCGGCGAATCGGTTAGCTCTAAAACTAGCCAGCTTTGCGCCACGCCCTCCATATTTTGCGCCAGAACCGAGGAGAGCTGGCCCAACCAGTAGAGACGGTAATTGCGATGCTGCAGGGCGCTCAGCGCCTGGAGCAAACGTTGGCTTCCGGAAATAGTATCGACGGCGGCTTTTGACATGGTGATCTTGGGCAAATGGCGGAGAGTTTCGCCATTGTTCATGAATCCATCGATTCTGTCAAAGAGCAGCAAGACTTTTAGCGAGACCGATGCTACTTTTAATTTCGAGACGATATCCAAGCGGAAGGTGATGAAACGTGGCTCAATACGACTATGATCTTTTTACCATAGGCGCCGGCTCCGGCGGTGTACGCGCTAGCCGAATGTCGGCATCATTCGGCGCCAAAGTAGCGGTTGCCGAGGAGCGTTATCTCGGTGGGACTTGTGTGAATGTCGGCTGTATTCCCAAAAAACTGCTGGTTTATGCATCGCACTATGCGGAAGATTTCAGGGATGCCGCAGGCTACGGCTGGACGGCAGGGGAGAGCCGCTTCGATTGGGCCAAGTTAATTGCCAATAAGAATAAAGAGATTCAGCGGCTGAACGGCGTGTATCGAAAGATCCTCGTCGATGCGGGTGTCAAGGTGATCGAACAACATGCCGAAGTCATCGATCCACACACGGTTATAGTGGGCGGCAAGAAGATCACCGCGAAGTACATACTCGTCGCCGTCGGCAGCTGGCCGATGGTTCCGAAGTTTCCCGGCTCGGAATACGCGATCACTTCTAACGAGGCCTTTTATCTTTCCACATTGCCAGAAAGAGTGGTTATCGTCGGCGGCGGGTACATCGGCGTCGAGTTTGCCGGGATTTTTCACGGCTTGGGCGCGCGAACTACGCAGCTTTACTGGAATGAGCTTTTTCTGCGCGGCTTCGATGGCGATATCCGCAGTATCCTGGCGGAAGAGATGCGTAAGCGCGGCATCGACCTGCGCTTCAAGAGCGACATCGTCAAGATCGAAAAGGTCGAGAAAACATTGAGGGCGACCTTAACCGATAGCAGCGTGATCGAGGCTGATCAGATTCTTTATGCCACCGGCAGGGTTTCCAACACACCGAAAGTGGGTCTCGAAAATGTCGGGGTTAATCTGAAATACAACGGCGCGGTGGTCGTCGATGAATATTCGAAGTCGAGCGTAGATAGCATTTATGCCATTGGCGACTGCACTGACCGGATGATGCTGACTCCCGTCGCCATCGCCGAAGGCGTGGCGGTGGCCAATACACTGTTCAATAATAAGCCAACCAAGCCTGGTTATCTAAACGTGCCCACAGCGGTCTTCAGCACACCCAACTGCGGCACCGTCGGTCTCACCGAGGAAGAAGCGCGCGAGCGAAATCATCGAGTCGATATCTATCGGACGGCGTTTCGGCCGCTTAGGCACACGCTGACCGGTTCCGACGAGCGCACGATGATGAAGCTTGTGGTCGATCAGACGACGGACAAAGTATTGGGTTGTCACATGGTCGGGCCCGAGGCCGGTGAGATCATCCAGGGTCTTGCCGTGGCGCTCAACTGCGGCGCCACTAAGGCGCAGTTCGACGCTACCATCGGCATTCACCCGACGGCGGCGGAAGAGTTCGTGACCATGCGGACCAAAGCAGCGTAGGCCAGTACCGCTCGCAAGTTCCAGAAAATCCCGCCGTGGGAGTAACAAGTGCGGCAGTCGACGTTGCGGCACTTGCCCGGGTCGGTCCACGTCACGACTTGGCAGGCGTGCCACCGTCGACTCATGCCGGAAGAGTTTTTAACACAACTGTCGATCCAAGCTGTCAGCCACATTCCCCCCAAATGCCGGTAGTCGATCCTTTGCTTTGCCGAGCTTCCGAAGCGCCAACGCAGCCCGATTTTTACTGACATAATGAAAGAGTAACCATTCTGCCGGTGGTCCGATGGTACGACAACCTATGCAGATCAAGCTCTTAGGTTTTGGCATCTTCATTGCTGTATAAATTCATCAAAATACCGCGGTTGCGAGGGAGTCGATGGATCGGGAAAGGTTTCGAGAGCAAATGCTCGCTGTGATGGAGCGGAAGCAGCACTGGGCCTGGCCCGCATTCACGTCCGGCCGAGTGCCTAAAGATCGGCTCCACTATCACTTTGAGCAAGAGTATGGAACTTATGTCCGCGACTTCCCGGTGATGGTTGGACGCGCGTATGTCCGTTGTCCGATTGCCGATATCCGCAGAAGCCTTGCCGAAAATCTCTACGAAGAGGAAACCGGCGGACTTATCGCCGGCAGCCCGCATCCGTTGCTGTTTTTGGAATACCCGCGCGGCCTTGGAATGGATTTGACCCGTTTCGAGCATGTGGAGCTTCTCCCTGCGGCGCAACGCTATCGAAACTTTCTCGACGAGGCCACCCAGCATTACGGGTGGGATATCGCGGCGGCGATCGTGACAATCTTTGTCGAAGGTTCCTGTGACGAACGGTCCGCACTGAATCCCTCCAATCACAAGCCGCCGGCGCCATTGGAGGAACATCCGCTGGTCAAATATTATGGTTTGTCGGTGGATCGGCTCGCACTCACCAAGGCACACCGCCAGGTTGAAGGAAACCATCGTGCCTCAGCATGGAAAGCGATCCTGGATTATGTCGTGCCGATGAGACGAGGGACGATTATTAGGGCGATGGAAGAAGCGCTGCGCAGCTGGTCACTCTATAGGGACGAAGTGGCCTTGATGTGCGGCTTGAAACCGGACAATCGAGCTTATGCAGGAGCCCTCGCCTGTAACACCACTGAATTGCCTTGAGCTGTTGATTGATAAGACCGATCAGACCCGACAGAAACGAGCTCAACCGATCGGTTCACCGCGATAACTTCTTGCCAGAATCTGCATCGGATTGAGCGGCCGGCGGCCATTGCCCTGTTCGATCTGAATCGCCGCGAGCGGACAGTCCGAGCAAGTCACTTTGGGATTGCCCTCGGCCATCTCCCTGAATGCCCGGCTGCCCCACTTCAGTGACTGCTCGAAATTTTCCTTTTTCATTGCCCAGATGCCGTCGTGGCCCGAGCATTCTTCGACGACCTTCACGGTAGTATTTGGCAACAGTGACAGGACGTCGCGCGTTTTGTAGCCGATGCCCTGTGCGCGCAGGTGGCAGGGCATGTGACAACTAATACTACCCGCGCCTGTTTTGAAGTTCGTTTTGAGCTTTCCTTCTTGCGCCAGTCGCGCGAGAAACTCCATCGGGTCCATGGTCCGTGCGGCGACCTTTCTCGCGTCATCGGTTCCTAAGAGTCGGGGATATTCTACCCGGATCATCTGCGAGCAAGTCGGGTTGGTGGCAACGATGGATCTGCCGTCTTCGACAAAACTGAGTAGGTCCGTTATGTTTTGTTTGGCCGCTTCGATAGCACCGTCCATGTCGCCGTTATGCCAAAGCGGCATGCCGCAACAGCGTTCATAAGCAAAGACGACGTCGATATCGTTATGGGCCATGACTGCCAAAGTATCGATACCTATCTCCGGCTGGTTGTAGTTCACGTAGCAGCTCGAGAAGAACGCGATCTTGCCGGCCGCCTCTCCTTGAGGGGTTTTGACATGTCGGTCGAACTGTGACGCAAAAGTCTTGGACGCGAACGATGGAAGTTTTTTATCTTTGTGAATCCCCACGGTGCTGTGCATGAGCTGGCGATTGAGCCCATTTTCATTGCCCCAATTTGCCAGAGGCGCCGTCGCCGTACCAATTTTACCGATCAGATCGGGATTGCCGAGTAGCTTGTCGACGAGCGGGACGCCATTTTTCTTAACCTCTTTGGCTTTAGCGCGGGCGATCAGGCGCGGAAAATCGATCGCCCAGTCGTGATCACCGGGCGTATAAGGACACTTGATGTAGCAAAGTTTACACTGGAAGCAGAGATCGACGATTTTACTGACGTCCGCCGCTTTGAGTTTCTTGGTGTCAACTTCGGCGTATTTATCTTCCGTGCAGTAATCGTCGATGGCATTGAACATCGTCGGAAAACTGCCGCAAAACTTAACGCACATGCGGCAATCAGCGCACAGGCCGAAAATTCGCTCGACTTCGGAACGCAAGTCCTTTTCATCATAGTATCGCGGGTCGGTCGGATCGTATGCTGGTTGATGGGGCAAGTTTATGCTCCTGGATCACTGATAATTTTCGAAGCAACCATTATCATAGTATCGGTTACCAACAACTATGCAAGAAACAGCCTCCGAAATCTCACTACGGACAACCGATAGAATTCGACTATAGAGTCGGTTGGCAAAATCTCGCGAGTAACAAGATGTTAGGCTAAGAACCGACCACAATAACAACCGTTTGCTACATCCGTACGTGACACGCAAACCGGCTCCACCAAGAAGGTTAACTTGTACCAAGATGGTGCGTCTAATCACACATAAGGAGGCCTTTATGACTTGGAAAACTTCAATCGCTTTAATTGCCGCGGGAATTGTCTCGCTGCTTTCTCTTGCCATCCCGAATCCAGCACAGGCGGATTATTATGGACGTTCCAGATATGAGACACGACGCCAAGCGGCGCGCCAAGAAATCCAGCAGAACTGGCGTGAGATTTACAAAGACAGAGCCGAGCTACGACGAGACAGCCAAGAATACGGGCAGGACCGCGAGGCTCTGCGTCGGGCGTACCGACGTGGCGCGAGTCCAGCGGAGATCGCGCGATTGCGCGGTGAAGTTCGGGAGAGTGCGCGCGAGCTCGCGCAAGACCGCCGCGAGCTGAGGGATGACTACTGGGAACTTCGCCGAGACCTCGACAAGTACGGCTACTACAATTATAGCTACGGCAATTATGATCGGTATGGGAACCGGGGCTGGTGGGGATGGAACAACTCAGATTGGTGGGGACCGCGCTACGACCGCGGGGACAATCGTTGGGATTACGGCCGGGACTAACCGGCTAAAGCGCACACGACAATTCCTCTTATGTCCTTAACAGCGGGAGGTGAACAATAGTTCGCCTCCCGTTTCTTTGCAGATTCTTGACTTCACAATTGTCCCGGCCCTATAAGATTGTAGTTTTGTATGGCAATCCCTGAACGGTACAACTCAGGCTACAACATCGGTGTCGGCGGCGCTGTGGTGCGTGACGGCCAGCTCCTGCTCGTGCGCCGAGCATCGCGCCACGGAAGAGGCAACTGGCAGCTGCCTGGCGGCTTTATTGAGCCGGATGAAACCATCGAACAAGCGGTGGTACGTGAAGTTTTGGAAGAGGCGGGTGTGACGGCTGAAGTAGAAGCCGTACTGGGGCTTCGAAGTCGCTACGATCCCGACAGTGGCAACGGAATCTACGTCGTGCTGCTCTTACGACCGATTAGCGGTGAACCCAATGCGGATGGTCATGAGGTCGACCACGCGGGCTATTTCACTCTCGAGCAGATTCGTGAGTTGACCCCTCTACCGCCGGTGAATTGGGAAATTGCCCAAAGAGTACTTTCTGCCGACCGGCGTTTGCTGTCGCCAATGCCCCTGGCCAACCTAAACGGTGCCAAGTTCACTCTGTTCGTTGGCTGAATTTTCCGCTTTGTCGGTGACGATTGTGCTTTGAACGAGGGAAGTTTTTAAGAGCCGTCTGGTCTTCGATTCCCTCTTTAAGGAGCATTCCTACGGCGAGATAATATTGACTTTTATCAGCAGCTCTCGACCGGTCTTTTGGGCAAAATCATTTTCCATAACTCCTGGTGTCCTTTCGGACTCGATGGTTGCTTCGGCTGCTAGCTCTTTCTTGAATTGCTCAAAATGGTCGACGGGTACAGTGAACCATCGGATTTCGGTTAGGGAACTGGTTTTAGGAACCGCTGGTGTTGGGGAGCTTCCTTTAGCTTCGGCGTTTGGGCTGACAGCATCGAAACTCGCGGTGTCCTTTTGCTCGCGTCGCTCTCGAAGCCGGCGTCTGACGACGAACTCGACGTCGGCGCTCGGCTCACTCAGCGGCGACAATGACCTTTCCACAAGGAAAGGACCGGGGCGAAGCGAAGGTTGGCGTAGCGCTTCGACGGCTGCGCCGAGTCCGAAGGCGTCGCCGCGGGAACGCTGAACTTCTCTGCTCGTTGACACTTCCTGTGCTGGGATGGCCGGCCGCCGCGGCGCTTCCTTTCTGTCTTCTACTCGGCTCTCGTCTGCAAGTTGGCCAGTAGGTGGTGCCGCCGGCTGCGCTTTGGCGGGTACCGGAGTTGCCTCGGTTGCTTTGTTGAACTGGTTTTGCTCGGTAAATTGCTTCGCCAACTCTGCGGTTGGCGTTACTGTCGATTGGCTTGTCTTCTCGTCCCGAGCCGATGGTTCGACGACAATAGTGGAGTCTTTCGACGATTCATTTTTCTTCTCTGCCGGTGTCGATGAAGCAATGGTCGCGACGCCGTGCTCGGAAGTTTGTTGCCTATTGATGGGCTCTTCCTTTTGGAAAAGTACGATCGCGAGTGCTCCAACCAATACCACTGCCGTTGCCTGAAGTGGAATCTTCACTCGCAATGGAAAAAACAGCCGTTCCCAAAGGGTCGGCGTTTTATCGATATCGCGGACATGAGCCATGACGCGCTGGATAAACCCTAAAGGTGGGTCGACCATTGGCAAACCGGCGACTTGTTGCATGCACTCAGCCAAGCTTTCGGCTTCAACGCGACAGCGCGAACATGACAAAAGGTGAACCTCAATGCCTTTCGCGCTGATTGCGTCCAGGGATTTCTCCACATATTCCGAAAGACGCATTTGGATTTCGTCGCAGTTCATATCGCTTTCCTCCCCGCGTAGAAATACGTGGCGAGCAACGACTTGAGCGCTTGCCGCGCGCGATGAAGGCGGGATTTTACGGTTCCGACGGGAATTTCCAACAGCCGAGCCACTTCGTCGTACGGCACATCTTGAAGGTCTCGTAGCAAGATAACCGCGGCATCCTCCGGGGCCAGTTTATTCAAGGCTAATTGCACTCGTTCCTGCATCTCCTTTTTCTCTAGTGTTTCCGCGGGTCCGGGTTGCGAATCACGGATAAGCTCCATGTCCTCGATCGGCGCGGTGCGATGCTGCCGCGAGTTATTGCTGCGACGCCGGGTGGTGGCGTGGTTAAGCGCAATGCGGTATAGCCAAGTTGAAAAATTGGCATCGCCGCGAAACTGGCCGATGGCGCGATACGCCGATAAGAACACTTCTTGGGAAACCTCAATAGCGTCATCGTAATCGCCTAGCATGCGGTACACGAGATTGAAAATGGTCTTTTCGTGACGACGCACGAGGACTTCGAAGGCATCCGCTTCGCCGTGCTGTATCCGCCGGACGCAGTCAGCGTCGCTGATCGAGTCAGACACCATCGATTCAGAAGTATTAGACGGCTCTCTCAACAAAAGGTTCCCCGATAGGTTCCACCGCTGGGGGCTCCCGCTATTGGCGTATATACGCGTCACCCATCTGTAGGCGCAAGCCAATCTTGCCGTGGGATGCGTCCAGCCGTCGATTCAAGTGGCCGGCCAGGTTCTTTAATCGGTTGGTCTCGCTGTCGCCGAGCAAACGGATGACGAAGGCGGTCTTATTGTGCCAAAGCGGCTCCTCCAAGTCGACCCAGCCGCGGCAAGATTCGCCATCGGGCGTTCCCGGAATAGGGGAAAACTCCGAAACCATGACTTTGATACCGAGGCTGCTCGCGAAATGCATGGACTCCTCCACGGATTGTTCGTCACCGCGAGGATGCCCGACGATCAAGTACGCATGGAGGCGGCTCGGATCGACACCGGCTGCAAGCAAATGGTCCACTGCCCTCGCCAGCTCGTCAGAATAAACCTTGCCCCCGGTCTTCTTTTGCCACGCGTAGGCGCTGCTTTCAAATCCAAGATAGAGATTCTTAAAACCAGTGTCGATCATTAGCTGGGCCAGCTCGCGGCTGATAAAGCGAGCGTTCAGAGCGTTGGGCGTGTGAAAATTGACGGGGAGATTCCGCTTAAGTACTTCTTTTAGAAATGGCTTGAGAATCTGCTCGGATTGGTAAAGTAAGGCGTCGTCGTAAAACGCTACGTCCGTCGCGCCGCAGCGAAGCAGGAGCTCCAACTCAGCCAACGAACGATCGATAGAACGTGGGTGAAATTTCGGGTAGATCTGAGGGACGGAGCAATAGGTGCAGCGAAACGGACAACCATCCGCTAGTTTCAATACTCCGGTCTTCGGGTAACGGTAGAGATCCCAGAGCGGCAGCTGATCATCGTCCGGTGGGAGTTCGACAAACTGCCAAAGGGGACTCATATCGAGTCCTTCAACGACCAGATCAGCGCCGAGAGAACGGGCGTGCGATGGGCAAATCGTCGCGTAGACTCCGCCGAGTATGATCTTAGTTTGCGGTGATAGGGTTCGCAGATCGCCGATGACTTCTTTTACGCCGGGATACCAGTACGTCATGCTGGTTTGGATGAGGGCGAAGTCGAACGGCTCGTTAGTGCCGAGAAAATTTTGAAATTCCTGGCGCGGCATGCCGAAGCGGCGAAATTGCCGGCGAATTTCGCCGAAGATCTGCGGCTTTTCAGCCCGCTGGGAATAAAACTCGCCGCGCCCCCACGGATCGGTGCGATAGCGACCCGGCGGCACGCGAGGATCGAGCCGGTCCAGATAATCGAAAAGACAAAAGTCAGCCTGCGCGCGCAAGAATCCTGCGACCCTGAGCAGGCCGTAGGGCTTCAACCAAAAATCGTAGGCGGAAAAATCATAGATCGGCGGGTTGACAAGAAGAATACGCGGTTTCATTCGTTTTCGGCGCGTGCAGATCTAAACGGCTTCGCTCCACAAATGGCTGAACTGCGTCGCTACTACGTCTTCGTAAGACACCGAACCGGAGAGCAGCCCGATATCCCGGGCAAAGCGATTCATACTCGCAACTTTTTCCCGTGGAATCGTCGGATCGTAGTAGGGCAGATCGCGGCGGACCAGTTCGGCGATGAGCTCCGCTTCGGACGGCGGAAAGCGTTTCTTGCCGACTGCGGTGGCGCGGCTGACGTCGTCGCGCAGCGCCCTATGCGCTCTCATCAGCGCGCGGATTGCGGCGATAGCCGACTGCGGGTCGTCGTTGATGCGTTTTTCAGTTGCCACCAAGGCTGAGAAAGTGTAGTGGCGCGCAGCGGTTGGACCGTCGCCGCGGCGCACATCGAGAACCATGGTGCCGACACCTCGGCGCACTGCAACTTCGCAACCCATGCCATTCGCCCAAAAGCCGTCGAGCTTACCGTCTTCGAGCGCTTTCGCCGCAGATAGTCCGAAAGAAACGTTTGGTCCGGCCGCGCCCGGGATCGGCATAATTTGCACGCCATTCCTTTCCGGATCGATGCCGGCTTCGACGAGCATTCTATGCAAGCTGAGGTTGACGCCGGGAGCCGCGCCGATGCGGAGCCCTCTGACGATGCTCAAATCACCGCGCTGGGGTTTTAAATCACTGCGAATCACCAGAAACCAATAGGTGTGTTGCCCGACCGTGGCGAGAAGCTTCGCGCCTTTCCATTGCGGAAACGCGAGCAGCGTGGCGTGCGCAGAGCCGACCACGAAGTCGAGTTGACCATCACGCAACGCCTCGAAAGTTTTGGGTATGGGAAATAAAAGGTCGATGCGCGCGTCATATCCTTGGGATTTGAAAAAGCCCAGCTCTACCGCGGCGATGGCGGGAAAATAAGAATTCGATACTAGATCGGGGACGGCGATGCGTAGCATAATTTCTCCTGGACGACAGCTCTAAGTATTTTTAAACGGCTTGAACGATTGGATCTGCTGGAACGACTTGAACTGTTCCAATCGTTTACGCTCACAGCGGAATCTGCCGCTTGTCCATCGCTTCGCGCCATTTCTCGTCGGCGTCTTTACCGAAGACTAGCGATTTGTCACCAGGAATGACGAACCAAGAATCTGCCTTTAACTCCATCTCCAATTGTCCGGGCGCCCAGCCTGTGTAGCCGAGCATCACGAGCGACTGCCTTGGTCCTTTGCCTCGCGCCATCGCTTCTATCATCTTGACGTCCGCCGTCATAGCTATTCCGTTTGCCACCTTCATCGAGCTTTCGATGATGATGTCATCGCTGTGAAGCACGAAACCCTGTTGCATGCTGACCGGGCCGCCATAATGGATGACAACTTCGCCCTTAGCGTCGCTGATCTCCGTCCCAAAACCCTTGAGAAGGTCTTCAAAAGGGCCTTTCGCCATTGGACGATTGATGACCAGCCCAAAGGCGCCGTCCGCATCATGTTTCACCATATAAATGACGGTTTCGGCGAACCTCGAATCTTTCATTTCCGGTGTAGCGACGAGCAACTGACCGGTGATGAAACGATCCTGATCGGCGGCAGCCGTAATGTCGATTCCAGCGCAGGCGACAGCTACGATCATCAACCCGTACAGCACAACTGGCTGCCGCAGTCTTGTGCACGTCCTGATTAAACGATCGCGTTTCATGTGCTGGCAATAATCGTTCTAGCCGCGCACCTTCGGACCGACGTTTTCAATCGTGATGCAAATGATCACACGTTTTTCGCGCACCATTCTTTCGTGGAAC
The DNA here is from genome assembly GCA_036000865.1 of Binatia bacterium. Taxonomy (GTDB): domain Bacteria; phylum Desulfobacterota; class Binatia; order UBA9968; family UBA9968; genus DP-20. The sequence goes on from DASYUV010000136.1 coordinate 107,279, forward strand.
TCGGGCCAGCTTTTGTGCTCGCCATAGGTTTGGCGCTGCAGATGGACGAGCGTGTCCAGGGCGCGCGGCAGAGAAATGATCTCGGCGCTGCCGTTGACTTGTACCCATCCTTCGCCGTGAAAGCTGTCGGTGAAGGCGCATACCGACGCCCGCGGATCGCGGCGCAAGTTATTCACTTTGTAAGCGGTTTCCCGACTGCTGATGATCGCATGCCCTCGGCTATCCAACCCAACTGTGATCGGCGACATTTGTAGTTGGCCATCTTTACGCCGAGTCGCTAAGACGCCCCAGTGGTTGTTCTTGAGGAACTCTGCCGCTCTATCGATCTCCATCGGCACAAATTCCGCCATTGTTTGCTTACCTCAACCGTGAGATTGGATTTCCCAAATCGAACTGATGGTTGCTAAACTAAATACGCACTGAGAAGATTGCAAGAGCCTTTCACGCAGGTAATTCCTGCCGTTTCAGATGTCACCTTGACCGGTCAGATCGGTTGCCCTATAACGAATCCATGACAAGGAAATCATCATGGCGATGACTGTTCCACAGGTGGCACTGCCGGAGATCCTGGCGGTATTTCCATTGACTGGCGTAATGCTTTTACCGGGCACGGTGCTGCCGCTGCATATCTTTGAGCCGCGTTATCGTGCGATGGTTGAGGACGCGCTGGACGCGAATAAAATTTTCGGCATGATCCAGCCGTACGTGCCGCAAGACGATAATCGTGGTCCTGGATCCGGCGGCGAAAATCTCGCTCCGGATTTATACAAGGTGGGCTGTGCCGGTTACATTGACAAGTGGGAAAAGCTTCCGGATGGCCGTTTTTTTGTTGAGTTGAAAGGCGTTAACCGGTTCCGTCTGACGGAAGAGCTTGGACTCCTTCGTGGTTACCGGCGCGTTAGAGCGGAATATCGCGAGTTTGCGGATACAACGTTGGAACAAGGCTGGAACTGCGACCGGCACGCGCTTCTCGAAGCGCTGGCGACTTACGGCAAAGCCCACGGCATGCAGGTGAAAACCGAGCAGGCCGAAAAGTTTTCCGACCTTGAATTAATCAATCTGCTGGGAGTCTCATTGCCATTCCATCCGGCGGAAAAGCAAGCACTGCTGGAAGCGCCGAAGCTCGAAGATCGGCAAGAAATGCTGATCAATTTGCTCCGCCTCGGCGCCGGACCGATCGACTCAGACGATGAGATCTCGGCGCGCAAGCTTAATTGATCGGCGATCGATCGCAGCTCGAGATTTGCTCCAAAAAAATCAGGACGAATTAAAGCTGGTTGTGTTTGTCAGAGGGAGGAGTCACAGCCAGGAGCTCTTAAGACTTGACCATGATTGCGACCCGACCATGTGGATCGTTGCGTAGTCGTGCGCTTTCCGCGATCGACTGCGTGTGTGGCTTAGGCACAGCATTACGTCCATTGGCGGTCGAGGCTAACGACGCTTGCCAAGAGTCGGTAGGCCACCCGATACTGCCCACACACTACCTTTCGGCCTTCGTTTCGCCCGAAGAGCGCGCCGTTCATCGGCCGGAAGTGTCCTGCATGTGGCGCACATACGCTCATGCGGCCACATCTTTTTCATCTGGCCGCAAGCACGGCAACGTCGCCCTCGCTTTTTGATCGTTGAGTGTATGTTAGTCCCTCCTGTCTAACGTTTGAGAGACCTGCAACACTCCGGTTGAAGCGCGCCCACTTTTGCGAGCGCCGGAATCAACCGGCTAGAGCTTCTCCTCGGGTGACACAAGAGCGTCTAACTCACGATCAGGGCTCGGAAGCTCAATTTCAGTACGGACGTCGTCAAGCAGGATCACCGGAGCCGATGATTCATTACCTAAATCATGCGACAGGCTGTTTTGAAAAGAGACGATTTCAACCCGTAGACCCATGTTTTTCACGCTCCTTACGGTTTCCAGATAGTCTTTGTCCCCCGAAACGAGAACAGCGGTTTCAAAAGCGCGATTAATCGCGTGGTTCAGCATCTTTGTTGCAATAGCAACATCGACACCTTTCTCGCTATAGGTTCGCCATGACGACCCGCAGCCTTTGCAGCGCATGGTCTTAGAGCCTAGCGGGAAAATTGTGGTTTCCCAGTGGAGTCGTTCTTTCAGCATCCTATAGAAATTTGTTTGTTTGTATCGCGGTGGATCGTTAACTGCGGCGAAGAAATAGACCTGCCAAATGTCCCCATCTTTGGCAAGACGTGCGTGAAGTTTTGCAGCATCGATCCGCCACCCAGCGTCAAGCTGTCCATGAAAAATGTTTGAGTTGTCAACGTAAACAATAGTTTTTCCACGTCCTGGCATATTATCTCCTCACAGCCATAACGTTCAGTTAACCGGGATTAACAAGCACAGCGTTTCGCCTTCGTTCGAACCATTTATTAGCCTACAATTTACTTTCTAATTCTTTGAGTAGTTCCGTCTTCTTCAATTTCTTGAATTGCGGATCTTCAACTTGAAGATATTCGACTGCCCTGAAATCCTCGCCGCGTTTACGATTCTGTGGTGGCTCCAATCCTTCGATTAAAAGGGCTTCCATGGTGACAATCAATAGTTTAACAGAAAATTTGGGGTTGGCAGTCAAGTCTAAAGACCCATCAGTTTTAACTGGATAGATCCCAAACCAAGAAAAACGATCCCATCGTCCGTTCAAACGTATGTTGAGATAAACGCACACCAAGGGCTTGATCGATAGCTTGTCCAACATATACGACACTTCGTCCATCATGCAAAAGGTAAACGCCTTTCTGGCTTGCCATGTTGACCGAGTCAGATCCTGGCTGTTGCTGTCCGAGAATTTTGGGGGTACGCACCCAGTGAACACTATCGCGACGCCAATACATCCCGAAGGCGTTAATAAAACCTGCCTCCTCCAACTCTTCCTCCGGAGATGTTTGAAAAGTAGAACTTTGGTTGTTGGGTGCTAAAGCGTAATAGCCACGAGCTACCCGAACAAAGGGTGATTTTGGTCCGTCTTCCTTAAGAGATACTGAAATGACGGCTACAACAGAATTTGCGGGCGTTGCACCTAGATCGTATTTAGGATTTGCCTTTGCAACCCGGTCGGCAATTTCAGCGTAATGCAAAGACTCAGAAGAATCCCGAAGGACTTTTATGATTGCTTCTTTCCAATTGACGGTCGTCATAAACTCGTAAAGGCCAACTACTAGATCTTCTGCCGGGGTTCCGGCACTGTATCAGGATTGCGTTTTCCTTTCGATAAACAAAGAATTCGCAGTAATGTTCCCCATTTGCGAGGAACCTGTCAAGGTTATTTATTTCCACAAGCATTTCCAATCCGACAGGCGTTCAAATGGTAGACGGTGGGAGCGACGGCCGAAGCGACAGGGACGAATGGCAATTCACCGAGTGGTCTGAGGAAAATTTTGCCTCGCCCGTGATTTTGGCGTATGCGTCCACGCGAGGTACTCTGGACGACCGATGACCGCGCAGATTTACACCAGTGATCTCGGTCGCGCGCTTCAAACCGTCCAAGCCATATCAAGTCTGATGGGTCATGAGACCATCACCGACGCGCGAGCGCCATTTCGGCAATCTCCCAGAGCCTCAACGCCTTTGATTACGGATTACATTTAGAACTTTTTCCGAGGTAATGGGCAAATCGCGGATGCGCACGCCGGTGGCGTCGTATACCGCGTTGGCGATGGCCGCGGCCACCGGCACGAGCGGCGGTTCGCCGAGTGCTTTGGCGCCGTAGGGCCCGATCGGATCGGGGTGCTCGATCAATATCGCTTCGATGGGCGGAGTATCAAGGAGGTTGAGAATCTTAAACGAATCGAGATTCAAGGTCAGCGGTGCGCCGGTGTCGGGATCCATCGGGATCTCTTCCATCAGCGCGTAGCCGAGGCCTTGGACGACCCCGCCGATGATGTGGCCGCGCGCGGCTTCGGGGTGGATGATGCGGCCGGAGTCGTGCACCGCGACGTAGCGTAAGACGCGAACGGCACCGGTGTCTGGGTCGACTTCGACCTCGCCAAAATGGGCGGCAAAGGAATTGATGATATGCGTCTTGCTGCCGGCGCGCAGTTTCGCTTCGCCGACAATCGTCTGGTCCGGTTGGCGTCGGATGACATGACTCGCGGGGATTTTTATGTCGGGTGTATCGGCGATTGCGACGAATCCATCGCCCAATGCCAAGCGCGCCGGCTCCACTTCTAGCAGTTTCGCGGCGCTTTCCAGCAAGCGTTGCTTGGCGTTTCCCGCTGCCTGGTGCGCGGCCAATCCTGATGTGAAAGTCGTCGTGCTGCCGGAAGTGCTGTGCGCAAACGGCGTCATCGCCGTGTCGGCAAAAATCGCGTGAACGCTTTCAAAATTGACGCTGAGAGTTTCAGCGACGATCTGTCGAAGAATTGTCCAGGCGCCCTGACCGATCTCGGTGATGCTCATCAACAATTCCGCGCTGCCATCCGGTTTCATTTTAACGACGGCGGAGGATTGCGATTGACCCGTCTTGTAAATACACGCAGCCATGCCCGTGCCGCGGTATTTGCCGTCGACTATGCGTTTGCGCGGCCCGTTGGGACGCGGCTTCCAGCCGATTCGCGCGGCGCCTTCTTTGAGGCATTCGGCCAAGTAATTGCTGGAGAAGGGAATGCCGCCTTCGATGGGTTGTGCCGGGATGAGACTATCAAGCGGCGTCATGCGCGCGCCGGGTTGACCTGCAGGGCGAACGCAATTGCGCAGGCGAAATTCCAGCGGGTCCATGCCGAGCTTTTCGGCGACTTCGTCGGCGAACGACTCCAGCGCAAAGTGTGCCTGGGGCGCGCCGAGCCCTCGGTACGAACCGGCGACCGGGCTGTTGGTATAAGCGACCTTGCCGACGAAGCGGGCATTCGGGCAGGTGTAAAGATATGTGAGACCGTGGCCCAGCCGGGAAGCGACGCCGTAGCCCGGAGCGTAGGGGCCGGTGTTGAGCGCGCTGGTCGCGTCGATGGCCGTGATGGCGCCGTCGCGTTTGAGTCCCATGCGGATGCGGGTGGTCGTCGCGTGACGCCATTTGCCGTAACCCAGTTCTTCCTCGCGCGTGTAGCCCATGCGCACGGGCTTGCCCGCTTTACGAGCGAGCAGCGCCGTGATCGGTCCCAACCGCGTCTCATCTTTACTGCCGAATCCCCCGCCCAGGTATGCCGCGATCACCCGCACCTGATCGTGCGGCAGGGCGAAAATTTTGGCGAGTTTTTCGCGGTCACCGTAAACATTGCGGCTGGCTTTCCAAACCGTGAGTTGATCGCCATCCCACGAGGCGAGGCTGTAGCGCGGCTCCAGGGCAAGCGGGCTGGTGGATTGCGTGCGGTAGGTCTCCTCGACGATTATTTCGGCTTCCCTCATGCCGCGATCGATGTCGCCGCGGAAAAATTCAATCGGTACTTTGCTCGCGAGATTTGAACCGCCGCGAACGGACGGCGCGTCGGGTTCGAGAGCGGACTCCGCGTCCAGCACAAACGGCAGAGAACGATACTCCACCTGAATCAAGCGTAATGCGTCGTCGGCGATTTCTTCCGTGTCGGCGGCAACGGCCGCCACCTCGTCGCCGACGTGCCGTAATGTTCGATTGAGCAGGTAAACCGGTGCGATGGGTTCCTGAGTCGGCGTGGAATCGCCAGCTTCAAAGGGAGTTACCGGGGCATCGTGGTAGGTAATCACAGCGCGCACTCCTGGCAGCGCTTCGGCCTTTGAGGTGTCGATGCTTAGGATCTCGGCGTGAGCATAGGGACTGCGCAGCGTTTTTCCATGCAAAAGATGTTTTGACAATAACCGGTCGGCGGAAAACTCGGCCGCGCCGGCGATCTTGGCGTGTGCGTCGACCCGCGTCACGGAATGACCAATGACCCGAAGCGCAGATTGCATGTGGGGTCTATCTTTAGGCATAGTGCTATGGATAATATAAAAATTTTACTTTTGGATAGCAGAGAGTCAGGTTATCGACAAGCAGAAATCGTGATATGGCAAAACCGCAATTCCATCGCCGGACGTTGACAAGATCAACGACAAAATGGATGTTACACGGGAGCAGGGATTTTAACGGGTTCAAAGTCAATGCAACGTACCCAACTGATCATCGTCCGTCATGGTGAGACGGAATGGAATATCAAGAGCATTCGCCAAGGTAATCTCGATAGTCGGCTGACAGAAAAGGGCATGGCCCAGGCGAAAGCCTTGGCGCAACGGCTGGCGCGGGAGAGTTTCACGGCGCTGTACAGTAGTGATCTTGGTCGCGCCGTTCAAACGGCCGAAGAGGTAGCGAGCGTGACAGGGCATGAGATCATCACTGATCCGCGATTGCGGGAGCGGCATCTGGGCATCTTCCAAGGGTTGAGCGGCGAGGAAATCAAGCAGAAGCATCCGGAGGAATACAAGCTGCACCGCAGCCTTGGACCGGATTATGTCATTCCCGGTGGCGAAAGCGTGAAGCAGCAGGTGGCGCGCAACATTGCTTATTTAAATGAAATTGGCTCAAAGCATTTGGGAGAGACGATTGTCGTGGTCACTCATGGCGGAGTGATCAGCGGGCTTTTCCGGCACACCTTTTCGATTCCGTTCAACGCGCCGCGCCGCTTCGAGTTCACCAATGCCGGGCTCAACATCTTCGCCTACCAAGAAGGAAACTGGTTTCTCCTGACCTGGGGCGACGTGAGTCACCTCGCGCCGGACGGACGGACCGAAGGCGAAGATCCGTAGTCGCGGCACGGCATTCGAGCCGTTCAAGAAAATCGACGCGGGTCAGACATTCTTTGTCGGCGAACTGCGCCGTTCCATCCTGATGGTGCATCCGGGCCGTTGAATATACACCTGATTCGATTCCCTGCGCTTGCTAAGTTGTTCGATCATTTTTACCAGCGGCTGTGTGGCGTCCAGATATTCTCGTCGCTTGCCATCATCGCCAAGCGCATTCACGTAATCTTCGCCGGCGTAGTAGCGGATGATCAGTTCTTCATCGGAAACATTTGCGCCGTGCTTCTGGCGAATCTCGTGAAGCGTCGGCTCTGGCTGTTCCCAATGGATCCAATCTTTGGTGCGAGGACGGCTAAGGATCTTATCGCGGACCTTCGGGTCCATAAATTCGACAGCCTCTTTGCCCCAGATGCCGAGAGCGTATTGAATCACCTGGTCCGGGACTTCTTTGTAGCGTTCGCCGAGGATCACGTTGATGGCCGCCTGGGTGCCGACGTACTGCGACAGCGGCGTGACCATGATCGGGTAACCGAATTCAGCGCGTACCCGGCCGGATTCTTCCAGCGCGGCTTCCATCTTGTGTTCCATGCCGACAATTTTAAGTTGGTGGCGCATGTTGGAGATCATGCCCCCGGGCACTTGGTGCTGGTATAAGGAGTAATCATATTCGACGGGCCTGCCGATGGGCAGCCCATCCTTTTTGGCGACGTAGGTAAAATGTTTCTCCACGGCTGCGAGCGGCTTCAAGTCGATCGCAGGCGTATATCCGAGAGCCTTTAAATTACTGGCTATGTTAAAAATCGACGGCTGAGCGGAGCCGTTCGCCAGGGGCGGTGTGGCCGTGTGCAGGATACGCATGCCGAGCTTGACGCCTTCGAGATAATTGAGCGGCGCCTGACCGCTATTACAGTGGGCGTGAAACTCGACCGGGATATCGCCCGCGGCTTTTAGGACGACCGGGATCAGAGTTCGCGCGCGCTCCGGCGTCAAAAGCCCGCCAACATCCTTGAAGCAGATACGCCACGGTTTAGCTGCCGCGGCTTCCTCGGCCTTCTTCGCGTAATATTCGTCCGTGTGGCGTGGCGAGACCGAGTAGATCAGATTTGCTACGGTGTCCATGCCAACTTTCTTGAGATCGGCGATCTCCTCTTTGAACGCGCTGTAGTCGTTCCAACAGTTCGAAGTCCGCGTCAATGTAAGACCATATGACACGAGGCGCTCGACCAAGAGCTTGAGCAGGGCGTGCGGAGTTTTCTCGAATGCGCTGTGCATGCCGCCGTGATAGCGCAGGCGGGTTTTCTTAATGCGCCTGGTGCCTTCTTTTATCCAAGACCAGGGATTCTCTTTGTGTTCGCGGACATATTTTTTGAACATGACGCTGACGAAGAACTCCATCGACTCGAAGCCGGCCTGATCGAGGTACTCCGCCGCCGGCAGCATAGCGCCGACCCGCATGTTGAGTGCCCAAAGACTTTGGTTGCCGTCGCGCACCGTGGTGTCGATAAAACGGACTTCGTCGCTCATCTCGCCTCCGAAGGATGATCGTTCAAAAGATTCAAGCTTTTCAAAACGTTCAAATCGTTCGTCCAGGATGTAGGGGACCTTCGCTCAATGTCCCTTTCGGGGATCATCTAAATCTCTCGCCTTCAGGCGAAGTGAAAGTTCGTCATGCCGGCGAACGCCGGCATCCAGGTTCGTTTCGGTTCAAGTTCAAAAACCGCCTGGATTCCGGCTTCCGCCGGAATGACGGAAACAACAGTCGACTTCCAGTCGACAAATTCAGAACCCCTCGGCTTGGAGCCAAGGGTCGTTCAGTTTGCAAACTCGGAGAAAAACATGGCCTCAGCTAAACGTAAAAATAGCGGCAGCCGTAAAAGACTACGCTACCAAGATCTCGTCTCCACGCGGCCGGGTAGCCTCGCCGGGAAGTTCATGCGGCGATTTTGGCATCCGATTCATCGCGCTGAAGAGCTCGGCACCGGCCAAGCCAAACCGATCGAGATCATGAGCGAGCGCTTTACGCTGTACCGCGGTGAAAGCGGCACACCGCACGTTATAGATTTCCGCTGCCCGCATCGCGGCGCGCAGCTATCCGCCGGCTGGGTCGAAGGCGACTCGATCCGCTGCGTGTATCACGGCTGGCGGTTTAACGGCGCCGGTCAGTGCACCGAGCAGCCCGCAGAGGAGAAATCTTTCGCCGCAAAGATCCGCATAAAAAACTATCCGACCCGGGAATACCTCGGTTTGATCTTCGCTTACTTCGGCGCGGGTGAAGCGCCGCCATTTCCGCACTATCGACATATGGAGGAGGCAGGTGTGCTCGAGGTCCTGTCGACGGAAGTATGGCCGTGCAATTTTTTCCAGCGTATCGATAATAACGG
>DASYUV010000137.1:0-27927 GCA_036000865.1 Binatia bacterium
TATGCTCCGCTTAGATTTCTCCCGAGCAACTCATAGACCTCGTCAAGTCCGCGCGGACTCCGAACCTTTAAATAATCCGCTGCTAATAGTTCATAAAAGTCTTGTTTGGTGTAGCCGTGCCGAAACGCGGAGCTGGCGAAGACGGCTTCCATTGAGCAGATTCTAGCAACTGCTATACGCTGCTGCAAACTTTTAGTGCGCTCACCCCCACGGATGAATTCTCGCGCGTTGCGGTTGAAAACTCCGCCGACTTGGCTTTGGCGCTGTGCCTGTACTATAGGGAGGCTACTGGCCGCCGGCTCCTGAGCGAGATGCTCGGGCAACTGGCCATGGAGTGCTTGTGAGAGCCACAATTGATGACTCAGTTGTGTAAACAAAAAGGGCTCGAATAGGGTCGGGAGAAACTTGATGAAGACGTTGAGGCGATCCTTTCTGGTCATCCTGTTTTCTGGCTTGTTCCCCGCTGCCAGCTGGCCGCAGGGAGGCTTGGATTCGACGCTGATCGAACGCGCAAAAAAGGAGAACCGTTTAGTTCATTGGACGACGATGACTCTGAGCCAGAGCAAGCAGGTCGTGGATGCTTTTCAAAAAAAATACCCTTTCATTGAAGTGGATCTCTTTCGCACCGGCGGCGACGCGATGCTCAATAAAATCTTCACTGAGGATCGCGCCGGCACGCACCTATGGGATGTGCTCCTTACGAGAGGAGACATGTTTCTTCCCTTGATGAAGAGAAAGCTCCTGGCCTTTTATCGCTCTCCCGAGACCAAGAAAATTCCCGCGGATCTTTTCGATAAGAACGGCTATTGGACCGGGTATTACGTCAACCCTTACACCTTGGGTTACAACACCAAGTGGGTCAAGAAAGAAGAGGTGCCCAAGACCTATGAGGAGCTGCTTAACCCCAAATGGAAAGGGCAAAAGATATCCGTTGATAATACATCCTATAACCTGCTTGCCGGTCTCATCACCGCCTGGGGCAAGGACAGGGCTATCGCTTACTTCAAGAAACTCGCTGCCCAGGAGCCATCCGTCATGCGCGGCGACACCAACAGAGTTCAGCTCGCCGCGGCGGGAGAATTCCCGCTGATTATCTCCTTCGCGGCGATTATTCAGCGGGCGACTTCCGAGGGTGCGCCCATTGACTGGGTTCCTCTGGAGCCGGTTTCAGTGCAGATCAATCCTCTGTTGCTTGGAGCCAAGTCCGCTCATCCCAACGCAGCCAAACTTTTCATAGACTTCGTGCTTTCCGAAGAGGGACAAAAACAGCTGGTTGGCCTCAGCCGGATACCGGTCCGTGAAGATGTGAAACCGCAGCCCGCCCGGTTATTCGGGGGATACAAGCGGATCGTAGAAAACCCCGGAGAGTATGAAAATTTCTCCGAGGTCATAAGACTTTATCAAGAGATTTTCAACGTGCGCTGATTGCTGGATCGCCTCCAATAGTCGAGATGAGACCTCCATGACCACCGTCATTCACCACACCACGATCGTAACTGGAGATCGGGACCCATCGATTCACTCCAATGCCGCCATTGCCATCGACAACGACCTGATCGCAGCTATTGGTCCGACCGACGAGGTCATGGCGCGCTTTCCGAATGCACAGGGCGTCGATGGGCGAGGCAAGCTAGTCATGCCTGGTTTCGCCAACTGCCACACGCACTTTGTTAGAATCCTTGCGCGTGGGATCTTCGAAGATCAAAACGCCCCTAACCGGCCTCCCTTCACCCGCAAAGGGCGGGTGCCGTTCCCGACGCTGAGCACAGAACAACGCGCGGCCATGGCCCGCCTTGGCGTGCTCGAGGCTCTGCGCAGCGGCACCACTGCTGCCATGGATATCACGAACAACATCGAGGACTACGCCGAAGCGATCGTCTCGACCGGACTCCGACTTGTCTTGGCCGAACAGGTATCGGACCGAGCCAAAGGAGTTCGCGTCGGCGAGCCGGGCGTCTTCGAAGCCGACCCGGAACTCGCCGACAAGGGCTTACAGCGGATTCTTGATCTTCACGCCAAGTGGCACGGCGCGGAAGACGGCCGCATCACCGTCGCGGTTGCCGCCTACGCTCCGGACATGGTTTCCCCAGCGCTCTTGCAAGCGTTGCGCGACTTGCGAGAAAAACTCGACACCATCGCCACCATCCACCTGAATCAGTATTGGGGCGAAGTAGAGGTGATCAAGAACAGCTACGGAATGCTTCCCACGGAATACTTGGCCCGCCATGGATTTCTCCATGAGCGGCTCGTTGCTGCTCACTGCCGGTGCATGACACCGGAAGAAGAAAAAATTCTCGGCGCTTCGGGGGCTTCAGTCAGCTTCAACCCGGTGGTCGCGGCGCGTTCGGGGAACAGTCCGCGCATTACGGACTTGGAGGCCTTTGGCTGCAGGATCGCTCTGGGCACCGACGAATTCACCGAGGATATGGTGCAGGTGTTGCGCAGCGCGGTGCTGATCGAGCGGTTGCGTCTGAAAGAGAGTGAACGTCCGAGACCCGAGGAGGCAATGCTTTGGGGGACGGTTAACGGCTACCGTGCTTTGAACTTAAAAGGCTGCGGATTCTTGCAGGTCGGGAGCAAGGCGGATTTGATCGTCGTAAGCACTAGACACGCTCATCTGGTACCGACGTTACGACCCGTCGCCGTTTTCGTGTACCAAGGGCAGGCCCGCGATGTGGAATCGGTCATGGTCGACGGACGCTGGCTACTGCGGGATGGTAAAGTGCTCGCGATGGACGAGGAAGAGGTCATTCGTGAAGCAGACCGCGTGAGCCGGGAAGTCTGGCTCCGTCACTTCAAGGATCATCCCGATCTGGAGATGCCCGACGGCTTCGACTCCGGTTTTCCCGGTTAAACGGCATGGCCAAATTATCCGCGGACAAGCTGAGAAGGACAAACTCGCTAACAACCAGAGACAAGCAACAAATCCGCTAGGGAGATGAATCATGGCAGATGACACTCATCAACCATCCGAGGAGGAAGTCACCCTGATGCTAAAGCGTGCGGGGCTCGCGCTCCCACCCGAGCAGTTGGAGAGGTGTTGCGCCGTGGTCGCAAGACTCGAGGCAGCGGCGCGCCGGCTGCGAAAGGATCTCAAACGCGCCGACGAACCGGCCAGTGTTTTTCCTGTTCGGAGATAGAATCCATGACCGGCGAGCTCTGCTTTCTATCCATCGCTGAAACCGGACCGCTCTTGAAATCACAACAATTGTCGCCGGTGGAATTAGCCAACGCTTTCCTTGATCGCATCGAAGCGATCGACTCGCGGATTCATAGTTTCGTCTTGGTTACTCGCGAAGAAGCGCTGCGCCAGGCCAAGGCAGCGGAGAGAGAAATTGCCTCGAACCGGTACCGCGGCCCGATGCATGGCATACCGATCGGTTTGAAAGACTTAATCGAAACCGCGGGCATACGAACGACGGCCCATTCGAAGGTTCTCATCGATCATATTCCCGCCGAGGACGCGACAGCCGTGAGCCGCCTTAAAGATGCCGGCGCCGTTTTATTGGGTAAGCTCGGTTGTTTGGAGTTTGCTCATGGCAGTCCCTCTACGGACCAGGCTTGGCCGGCCGTACGGAATCCGTGGAATCCGGAGCATGGATTCACCGGCGGTTCGAGCACGGGCTCGGCGTCGGCGGTGGCCGCCGGACTGGTGATGGGAGCACTGGGAACGGACACCGGCGGATCGATTCGCAACCCGGCTTCATTCTGCGGCATCGCCGGGCTCATGCCGACCTATGGAAGGGTCAGCCGAAAAGGTGTGATCCCTTACTCTTTCTCCCTCGATCACTGCGGGCCCATGGCGTGGACGGCTGAAGACTGCGCGATTATGCTTCAGGCGATTGCCGGTTATGATCCGGATGATCCCGGCAGTGCCAATCTTCCGCTAGCCGATTATACCGCCGGGTTGAACATGGGAACTCGCGGCATGCGGATCGGTGTTATCCGTCATTTCTATGAATCGCACTTGCCTCCCGAAGACGAAACGCGGCGCGCATTCGAAGCCGCGCTACAGGAACTTACCAAACTTGGCGCGCTGCTCGAGGAAGTGAAACTCCGAGAGCTAGAAGATTACGACGACTGTAAGGTGATTATTTCCGAGGCGGAATTTTTTGCCGTCCACGAAAAGGACCTGCTCGAAAGATTTCAAGATTACGGTGCCAACCTGCGCTTTCGCGCCGTCCCTGGCGGGCTCATCCGGGCAGTCGACTACATCCAGGCGCAACGTCAGCGCGCCAAGCTGGTCGCCGAGATGCAGACGCTATTCGCGGGCTATGACGCCATGGTGACGCTTTGCACCTACGGGCCGGCGCCGAAAATGAGCACGGACGAACCGACCCATTTTTTTCAGCGGCCAAACCTGACTGCGGTCTTCAACGTGACCGGCAACCCTGCGATTTCCATCTGCACCGGATTTGATCGGATAGGCCTGCCGCTCGCCATGCAAATCGTCGGCAGACCCTTCGATGAAGCAACGATCCTGCGCATCGCGCATGCCTACGAGCAAGCAACGCCATGGCGCCGTCTCCGTCCCTCCCTGGTATAGAGACTTGTCGCATTTCAATGTTCGCCCTTCGACCGGCTCAGAGCTTGTCCTGAGTCCATCGAAGGAACGAACGGGTAAGTACTTTAAGTTTTCATCATGCAAAACCGTTCGTGGTGAGGCTCTCGAACCATGAACGGTTTTGGGACACCGTCTCTGTAGTCGAGCGGCGGGTTTCTCTCATCTGGCGAAAGCCGTGAAATCTTCGTAACGGAGTTGCGCAAGGGGATAATTCAAAGCACTTTGGGTCATTCCCAGTTGGACGCACATCTCGGCAAATCGAATACCGATGGCTTTCGTGTTCAGGACCGGAAAGCCCACTTCTCGTTCTAGGTCCTTGGGAGAAATAAGGGTTGGAATAACCGCGCCACCGAGAGGAATGATGCAGCCCGCGCTGCTCGTTTTGATGGTGGCGCGCATGACCTCGGTGGCACGGGCAAATATGGCGTCTATTCGCTTCTCCGCGGTTTCATCATACAGGCCGATTGCAGCAATATCTTTAACAAAGCCCTGCATGCCATAGGAGTGAACAATCTGCCATGCGTATGCGATGTGCTCTTCGAGAGGCACGATGATCGCGATTGAGTTGGAGAGAACCGAGGCCGCGTGAAGCGCCGTGCGAAATACGCCGATGACGGGGATGCGCACCGTCTGACGAGCGGCTTCCACACCCGGGTCAAATGTATTGCTCTGAACCACGGCGTCGTAACCGTTGTTCGCGGCCCAAACGATCTTTCGAATAATCGCCGGCGTTTGCAGCGCGTGATAAATTCCGGGGACTTCGTTTCGCGCGCCGAGATCTCGGGAAAGCTTGGCTCCGGGATAATCATCCGGAAAGCATAACTCGACTTGGGTACCCGCGGAAGCGTAACCGTCGAGTTGGGCTTGAATCTTTGCATATCTTTCTTTGGCCTTGGGGTTCTCCGGCAGATGGCTGAGGAACATGATTCGCATCCTTCATTCCCCCTTCTTTATTTTGCCTCATGAGCCTTGTGAGTTTTCAACTCGGCGGGCATCGCTCCAGCCACCAGCGGGCGATCTCATCTCGGCCCGCAAACCAAACCTTGGGAAAGCCTTTCGCATACTCGATGAATCGCGCCACAGCCAGCGCTCGTCCTGGACGCCCCGACACGCGGGAGTGTAATCCGATTGACAACATCTTAGGGTGGGTTGCGCCTTCCTTGTAGAGCATGTCAAAGCTATCCTTTAAATAGCTGAAGAATTGATCGCCATTGCTCCAAGCGCCGCGCCAGTATTTGCCGTCATTGCTGTCAAAGGCATAGGGCACCACCAGCCACGGTTTCCCTTTTACCTCTGTGTAGTAGGGCAGATCGTCGTTGATACCGTCGCAATCATATAGAAAGCCTTCTTCCGCCAAAATCTCTCGCGTATTGAGGCTCGGCCCGGATTTCGTAAACCAGCCCAGGGGCCTGCGCCCGGTCGTTTTCTCGATCAAGGCCACGGCTCTGTGAACGCTTTCCTTTTCGCTATCGCGGTCAAGTTGCCATTGTTCCACCCAACGCAATCCGTGCCCGCAAACATCGTGGCCTCGAGCAGTAATCTCACGGCCGAGGGGCGGGTTTTGTTCCAACGCCATGGCACAGGCGAAGAACGTCGCTTTTACTTCGTACTGCTCGAACAGACGCAACAGTCGCCAAACGCCTGCTCGCCCACCATATTCCCACTGGGATTCCGTCTGAAGACTGCGCGCCTCAGGCGGCTTGCGAGACGGTATTTCTCCATTGGTCTCGTGTCTCCTATCTCCGTACGCCGGAGTGAGCTCAGAACCCTCCTCGTAGTTGACGACCAGAGAAACGGCAATTTGGCAACCGCCGGGCCATTCCACTCGAGGTGAATTTTTTCCATAGCCGACAAGGTCACGTTTCATTGCTGTTTCTTCCTAATTTGAACGGCTGTCGCCTGTAGAACTATTTCGTTAGCACGACACAAAATACAACTGCGACCCTTCACAACTCAATTACTCGTTAAGACAGGCTCACGAAACTCCTGCAACTTGTCCTTGAACTCCGTGAGATCTGGGTGTCCTAAAATCGCGCGAGCTCTTCGATTGAATCAGGCGGGGAATCTTTCGGGTCTTCATCGTTTTCTCACTTGCTCACGCTCGGCGAATCTTACGCCGCAAAAAGCTGCAGTAGTTCTCTCACGTCATCGATTTCATCGATCCGACTCAGCATTTCTAAGGAGCGGGAAAGAACCGGCTCTTGGATTGCGGCCTGGCGTGCGCAGGTCTGATACTTCGCGCCGAGGCGTTCCCACGACAGCGGGTTTTTCGGATGGCCTGGAGCGTAACTTACTGTCTCTTCATAGAGAGCGGCGGGCGTGCGGACCTGCACGGTCACCGCTCCCTCGCCGGGAGTTTCGCGCTTCGTGGAGGCATCGACGATGCGCACCTTGGACACGAGGTCGCGCATCACCGGATCATTGACATGCTTAATCTCGA
This sequence comes from Binatia bacterium, assembly GCA_036000865.1. Classification (GTDB taxonomy): domain Bacteria; phylum Desulfobacterota; class Binatia; order UBA9968; family UBA9968; genus DP-20. The sequence continues at coordinate 7,005 of DASYUV010000137.1, forward strand.
AACACTCTTCATTGATCGTTTTCAGCACAAGCCCGGCCGCGAGCAAATATTCAAGGCTGAATTTTGCCTCCAGGCTCGTCGTTGGCCGGTGATGGATCAGCACCCGGAACGTGTTCGGCGCGGCAGCGCAGGTGATCTCTGCCACGTCGCGCGGAGTTATGTTGTGGCGTTCGGCGATTTTGATCACAGCATCCACCGCCCGCTGCGAGCTGTAGGGGCAAGGGTACGCTTTGAACGCGATCCCCGGCTCAGAAAAGCGGAATTTCCTGCCAAGGGTTTCGTGAGTATCCGCAGCAGTCAGCGCACTAAAGAATCCGCCTTGTTGATCGAAGATCTCCGAGTTCGCCGTGAATCCCGCTGCGGCAAGCTCCGCTGCCATAATACCGTTCTTCGCCGCGGCGCCCAGATGAAGGGGTTTTACCATCGTGCCAAAGTTCTGGCTTAGCCCAGACGTCAAAGAAGCAGCAATTCCCAGCGCAACCTGAATCTGCCCGCGTTCTAAACCGAGAATCCGCGCCGCCGCCGCAGTGGCGCCCAGTGAGCCGCACACTCCCGCCGGATGAAACCCCAACGCTTTAACTTCTTGCCCCATCCCCTTGGCCAGCAACGTGCTGACCTCGACACCGACGATATAGGCCTCGATCAATTCGCGGCCGCTGATGCTTTGATTCTCGCCAGCGGCCAACACGCAAGGAACCATCACCGCGCTCTGGTGGCCGAAATGATCATAATCCAGCGTATGCGCCGCGACGCCGTTAGCCAGCGCGGCATTTGAAGGTTTGGTACGCAAGCCTTTTTGCGCAAAGACGGTGCAATTGCCGTTGTTTCCCTGGTCGCGAACCCAGCGCGCAGCGATTTGCGCGCTTTCCTCACGGCACCCTGCCAGCATGACGCCGAAGGAATCAAGAAACGCTTCACGAACCCGCGGCAGAAGCTCCGCAGGCGCGGCCTTTAGGTTGAACGACACAACAAAATCGGTGATATCGCCGGTCATCGACATGGACGGGCCGCCTTCGCACTCTCACTGCTCGAATTGCTTGACGAAACCTTCGCGCACGATCTCTTCTACCATTGAATTATCGATGAACTCTTCGGGTTTGGCATTCTTGGCGGCAGGATTCGTCGAGGTCAGAAGCAAAGTTTTGATATTTTCCGTGTCGACCCGAGTTACCAGCGGCAACTTGCTCGCCAAGTAAGTCTGGTATTCGGCCATGAGCTCATCGTCGCCGCTGCGAAAATAACTCTTGAGCGCCGCCCGGGCTTTGATCGGGTCTTTTTTGATAATGCTGATCGCTTCGATCTGCGCTTTAATAAACTGGATCATCGCGCGCCGGCGCTCCTTTACTTTCTTTTCCAACGTAATGAGACCCGTATACCACCTTACGTTGACATCTTCGGGCACAACGAGAGCCTTGAGTCCGCGTTTGCGATAGGCCACATAATTTTCGTAGGAGGCAAGCGCCGCATCGTATTGACGGGTCACGACACCGGTGAGTGCAGACGGTGTATCTCCCGCCGACAGGATCGTTGGCTGCCTGGCGCCTTTGTCAAGCCCATACTTGGGGAAAAAGAATGCGCGGAGCATATGCGCATAACCTCCTCCTAGCCCCGGGACGGCAAACTTTCCGCCGCGCAACTGCTCCATGCTGTTGATCTCAGGTCGAACGAGAAGGTGGGCGTCGCTCCAGTCATTGAAGTTACTAACGTATAAAACCGGCGTTCCGGAGAGCCGGGCATTGATCAAAGCCGGTCCGGACGTACTGATCACATCCGCCTCGCCCCCCAAGAGCGCAGCAGTCGCAACAGTGCCGCTACCGATTCGCACAATGGTTGCGTTAAGCCCGTATTTTGGATAAAGGCCGAACGCCGCGGCCAGAACCGGGATCCCATGCCTCGTGCCCGTGCCGCCCAGAATGCAAACGAACTTCTCCGCGGAAAATAGTTCTTGGGGACACAGGCCAAGCACGAGCGCGAATACAAACAAAAAGCTCGCCCCAAACCAACTCATGCGGAGGTACGTCATAAGCATTTCTCCTCATGAGAATGGAGGATCGAAGATCGCCATCTTCTATCCTCTATCTTCGATGCTCAATCATTTTGATCGGTCTTTTTCAGCCTGCTGGAGTAATGTCCAAATAGTTCGTTAAATAATTCGTTACGTTCTTTGCCGTCATACCGGCGGAAGCCGGTATCCAGAGCGTTTGAAATTCCTGGATTCCGGGTCGCGCTAGCTATCGCCAGCTTGCCCGGAATGACATTCGAGTTATGTCGCAATTTTCCGGCTCACCACACTAGAACACTACAGCCCCATGCGATACAGCTGGTTGGCATTCTCACGGCCGACCTTGCGCTTCACTTCAGCACTCACCCCGGCGCCGACCCGCTCCATCGTCTGCTGGGAATAGGGCCATGTCGTGTTTCCATGCGGATAATCACTAGCCCACATGAAATTGTCTGCGCCGAAAACTGGAGTTGTGAGCATCCCCGCGCGATCGTCCTGGAAAGTAAACCAAGCGTGGCGTCTCATGTAGTCTCCGGGCGCCATCTTCAGCTTGACATCCGAACCATAGGCGGTGGCACGCCCGTAACGGTAATTAGCCTGTTCATACATGATCGCGACCCACCCCACATCGTATTCCGTGCAGACGACCTTGAGGTTGGGATGACGATCAAAAACGCCGGAAAACATCAGATGACTGATGAAACCCGTTGCCGTCGCGATCCGCTGCGCGCCGAAAAAATCACTCGATCCCTCTGCGGTCAAGCGCTGAAACCCGAACCAGCGCGGTTTAACTCCCTGGGCTGGTCCTCCGAGATGGATGTGAACGACCATCTCGTTATCCTCCGCTGCATTCCAGATCGGCTCGTAGACCGGATCATAGTAGCCGCCGTCCTTGATCGCGTAAGGAATCTGCACTGCTTTGAAGCCTAGTCCGGCGTACTCCCGGATATCTTGTGCCGCCTTTTCCGGGTCGAGAATCGAAATCAGGGCGACTCCAACCAACCGTTTCGGATCGTAACTGCAAAACTCATGGAGCCAAGTGTTGTAAGAGCGAAAGATGGCGCGCTGAAACGGGCCGTCGGTCAGACCGTAGAAAAATCTCCCGACACTGGCAAAGAGCACTTCCGCGGCGACACCATCGGCGTCTTGATCCTTGATCCGTGCAGCCGGCTCCCAGGACGCGGGGAAATCTTCGTACTTAAAATTCTCGTGAAAATGGATACGCTGGTAGTGTTTATCCAGATCAACACTGCCGAGGCCGTCGGGCTTGCTCACGACATGTCCGATGGAATAATTGGAGCAAGGACTAGGGGGAAGCCCGTCCGTTATCACCCAGATTCCCTTGAATCCCTCCGGATCTTTGACAATCTTGGGCGCTTTATCCCCGTATTCCTTCTGCACTTTTTCCCATGCCGCGGGGGGCTCATTTATATGGCCATCAGCGGAAATCAGCTTAAAATCGACCATCCTCTTCTCCTTCCAGCAATCGCAAGTAATCGCCATTTCGACACAGCCTGCCTGTAGCACCTACGCGGTTCAAGAATCAAGGCGAACCGTGAGAAAATCGACCGGAATTTCTCGGCGCGTCGTAGCCATTGGCCGCGGGATCTCGGTTCACTCAATGCGCCAGTTGCGCAACAGTCAATTGCAACAAATGTCCCTAGGACGAAATGCGAAGGGTTTGAGTACGAGAATGAAACTTCGTCAAACAGTGGGAGACCAAGAACTGCAGGAAAGTAGAGTCAACATGCAAAACATAAATAAACACTACACTGATTCATAACTGTAAATTACTGCAAATCTATCGTCTATGAGGTTTGAAATACGCATTGGATACGTAGCGCTTCGTCAGGTACACCGACGCGGCGCGTCACTCACTCTTCGATACCGCGCAACGGTTAGGATCCCCGGCTCAAACAAGAGGGCAAGAAAAATGAGCGACGCGAGGAACTCAAAAAGCTCATCTATCAAAGGTTTGATTTCACGGAGATGGCCAGACGCGCGCTTGGCCCCGAGTGGCGTCGCCACACCTCCGAGGAACAAAAGGAATTCGTCAAACTTTTTACTGATCTCCTTGAGCGGGCCTATCTGAAACAGATCGAATCCTACAATGATCAAAAAGTCCGATACCTAAACGAGCGAGAGGACTCTAGCTACGCACAGGTGGACACCAAGATCGTTGACAACAAAGGGCAAGAATTCTCGATTAATTACCTGCTCGACAATGTGAACGGCGACTGGAAGGTGTACGACGTAGCCATCGAAGACATAAGCCCTGTCAACAATTACCGCGCGCAGTTCAGCCGCGTGCTGGCAAGTTCTTCCTATCAGGAGCTAGTTCATAGAATGAAGGATAAGACGCCAAGCCTTTGGGATTAGAAATCAAAGCAGCAATCATTGGTGTGAAAAGAAAAATGTTGCAATTTCTCGAGCGAATGGCGGCCGGCGGCCGCCGACAATTTCCACGTTTCCTTCTGAGTATAATGCTGCTCTTTTTGATGAGCACGCCAGGAGAGAGTGCTTGTGTAGACGATGCTTTGGATAGGGTAGACAGAGACACACTGCTGATGGACTCGACGGCGATTTATCGAGTTCTCGACGATCCGAGGGCCGTTGTCTTTTGGCTTCCGCTTTCTAAGGTCACTATTTGCGATCAAGTGGGTAACGTGGAAGACGAAATAGCGATTTACTACGAAATTAGAAATCAAGATAAGAATCAAATGGTGCGGGCGGTGAGAGAACGTATCAACCTCACGGAAAACCGCGCCGTCTTACACGTGGCCCTGCGCGCGCCGAGAGGAGCATCCATTGCCGATATTGATAACGTTGCGAATACGTTTGCCGGTATGACCTTGCCAACCGCCGCTGCGCACGCGGTTCGAGAAATCAGCCATCTTTTCGAGCACAGCGTGGACCTGTGGCACGACGTTCTCGCCATCCACAACATCGTCGGCTCCGACCTCGGGCCGGTCATGGCTTACGAAGCACTGAAGCATCACAGCGAGCGGGCTATGACGTTTCGGTTTGTTTCCAACGCGCCGAAGGGCATCCATTATAAGTATGGAACACATCATGGGCGTAGTAGTGAGTTCCACGTTGGAAATAAACCCAGCGGGCGCCGGCACGCGTGGCGCATTTGGTCACGAATAATCGTTGACGTGTTTAAAACTTCGACATCTGTCGGGCGCGCGTCGGGATTACGACACTCTTCTTTCTATCAATCGCGCTCTGAGCGGCATAGATGTTTTGTCTGTCTTCCATCATTTGCCGCGATCTTGCGGCGAAGCCGAGGTTGGCAGATCTTTTGCTCCGACAAGAAAGCACGGCAGGTATCGCGCGTAGCGCGGCCCGTCCTGACTAATCTCTTCTAGATGGAGGTCACTGATGCCAGAAAGACAAAAAAAAATGACGACAGACGCGGGGCGACCTGTGGGAGACAATCAGAATTCGCTCACCGTGGGTGCGCGCGGGCCAGTCGTTTTTGAAGACGTTCTGCTTTTTGAAAAGATGGCCCACTTCAATCGCGAGCGCATCCCTGAGCGCATCGTTCATGCGAAGGGATCCGGCGCCTACGGCTACTTTGTCTGCAATAATCCCAACATGCCGAAATTTACAGCCGCAAAACTGTTTTCCGCGGTTGGCAAGAAGACGCCGACGTTTCTGCGTTTTTCGACAGTCGGCGGTGAGAAGGGCTCAGCAGACACCGAACGTGATCCGCGCGGTTTTGCCCTCAAGTTCTACACCGAAGAGGGTAACTGGGACATGGTGGGCAACAACACGCCCGTTTTCTTCATTCGCGATCCGCTCAAGTTCGGCGACTTTATTCATACGCAGAAACGCGACCCGCAAACCAATCTGAAATCGCCCACAATGATGTGGGATTTTTGGTCGCTTTCTCCCGAGTCGCTGCACCAGGTGACGATTCTTTTCTCCGATCGCGGCACCCCGGACGGGTACCGGCACATGAACGGTTACAGCAGTCATACGTTCAGTTTGATCAACAATAAGAATCAGCTTTTTTACGTGAAGTGGCACTTTAAAACCAAACAAGGCATCAGGAACTTCACGCGTGAGCAGGCTGATGCGATGAAGGGAAAAGATCCCGATTACGCACAACGCGATCTGTTTAATGCTGTCGCGAAGGGTGACTTCCCCAAGTGGCGCGTCTGCCTCCAGATCATGCCTGAGAAAGAAGCTGAAACATATCAAATCAATCCATTCGATCTGACAAAAGTTTGGCCGCATGGAGACTATCCGCTCGTCGAAGTCGGCGAGCTCGTGCTCGACCGCAACCCGGTAAACTACTTTGCCGAGGTCGAGCAGGCGGCCTTTGAACCGAGAAACATTGTGCCGGGCATGGGCTTTTCGCCCGACAAGATGCTTCAGGCGCGACTGATCTCTTATCCAGACGCGCACCGCTACCGTCTTGGGGTGAACTACGACACGCTGCCGGTTAACAAGCCGCAGTGCCCAGTTCACACCTACAATCGCGACGGGGCGATGCGCTTCGATGGAAACTCCGGCTCCGAGGTGAACTACGAACCGAACAGTTTCGATGGTCCCGTTGAGGATCCCGCTTACCGCGAACGGCCGCGCACCGTCGCAGGCTCTCTCGAGCGCCATAACCACCGTCTCGACAATGATTATTACAGCCAGCCCGGTAATCTTTTCCGCTTGATGGCGCCGGACGCGCGCGAACGCCTGATCGGCAATATCGTCGCCAGTATGGTGTCGGTTCCGCAGCGCGTTCAGGAGCTGCAGGTCCAACATTTCTACAAAGCCGATCCTGCCTACGGCGCGGGCGTCGCTAGAGGCCTTGGTCTCGCTGGTGATCACTTCAATCGTAACCAAATCGACGCGGCTGCCGCGCGTCCTAGCTCAGCAAAATGAAAATTTAAATTGAACGAACGAGCGCGCCAAAACTGTGACAGAGCCGCGTTGAAATGGGACTTCATAATATATCGAGACGATGACCTAAGACGGAAGATACTCGCGCACAGCAGAGGGGCGCGCCAGGGGCATTCCAGGAACCTTTCGAGTCTCGCTCTACGCCATTGCCGCGGGATCGGGCCTGGTAATCGCGCTCATGACCCGGGCCGGAGTAATCGGCACCGCGATGACTTCGCTGGTGGCGATCGGCAGCATGCTGATCTCCAATCCGATGATTTTTGCCGAAGCTGCCCGCGAAGGTTATCTCGTGGCGGGCGCGCACATTCAGTTTCCCGGCTTGGGCCATGTACGCGCTGATGGGAAGGGCTACGTGTGGATACCCGCGAACTACACGCTGATTCGCTGATCCGGTCCGCAGTCGAAAAGCTCCATGCAGCAATCAGTCTGTGTGAACAAGAGGATCTGCATCATGAATTCAGAAAGCACAGCGAAAAATAACACTACACCTCCAACCGATTCACAACATTTAACCGGCATCTGGTCGCTGGCGTGCACTATTGCCGCCGTGGGCCGAGCGCTCAACTGCAAAATCGAAAGGAGCATATTATGCCTTTGGTAAGAGTTACACTGGTCGAAGGTGTCTTCTCCACTGAACAGAAACACGCAATGGCCGCGAAGCTCGGCGATGTGATGGTGCAATTCGAGGGATCTGAAGCCTTTCGCGAAGTCGTCTGGGTCTTGATCGAAGAACTTCACAAGGACGGCTGGCACATTGGTGGGCAGCCATTTGCCGGGCCACCGTCGCTGAAAAACGCGCTTGGACGATCAAAGGCCGCGTACGAAGCTCTTGGGATGGCAATCCTCAAACGCGCGAGGAACTTGCGGCCGTCGCGCCCGTTCGCGAGTGATGATTTACGCGTGCACCGTGCTACGTGCAAACCCAGGATGGTCTATGGTCTAATGGTGGTTAAAGAAAAGCATTGTGCTGCAGATCTCAAGGGTCGAACCCTCTGGATTTATGACCCCCTTGGGTTCTTAACAGGAGGCCCCTCCAATGGCAACTACGTATGACGCGATCGTCATCGGCACTGGGCAGGCCGGGCCATCGCTCGCGGTCCGACTGGCAGGTACGGGAATGAAAGTGGCGATCATCGAGCGCAAGCGGTTCGGCGGCACCTGCGTCAATACGGGCTGCATCCCGACGAAGACGCTGGTGGCAAGCGCGCGCGCAGCTCATGTTGCTCGACGCGCCGGCGAGTACGGCGTGATGATCGACAGCGCGATCACCGTTGATATGAAGAAAGTCAAAGAGCGCAAAGATGCCGTGGTCCGTCTCTCCAACGAGGGCGTAGAGAAGTGGCTGAAGAGCACTGAGAACCTGACCATCTATGAAGGCCATGGTCGCTTTGAAGACTCGCATCAGGTTCGTGTCGGCGATCAACTGCTCGAAGCAGGTAAATTCTTCATCAATGTCGGCGGACGGGCCTCCACTCCTCCGCTGCCCGGCCTCGATCAGGTGAGCTATTTCAACAACTCAACCATGATGGAAGTGGACTTTCGGCCCGAGCATCTGATCGTCATTGGCGGGAGCTATGTTGGTTTGGAGTTTGCTCAGATATACCGCCGCTTCGGCAGTGAGGTCACGATCGTCGAGATGGGGCCACGGCTGATTCAACGTGAAGACGAAGACGTGTCCGAAGCCATCAGGACAATCCTCGAGAACGAGGGGATCAACATCCGAACGGGCGCTGAATGCATTGCCCTGGAAAAACGCGGCGAGAAGGTGGCCGTCAATCTCGATTGCAGCAGCGGCGATAAGACAATCGTCGGTTCGCATGCGCTCCTCGCCGTGGGCCGCGTGCCGAACACGGACGACCTCGGTCTGGAAAACGCGGGCGTCGCCGTGGATCAGCGCGGTTACATTCAGGTGGATGATCAGCTTCGCACCGATGTGCCTGGCATCTACGCCCTCGGCGATTGCAACGGGCGAGGAGCTTTCACTCACACGTCATACAACGACTACGAGATCGTCGTTGCCAATCTCTTGGAGGATGACCCGCGCCGGGTGAGCGACCGTATCACGGCCTACGCCCTCTATATTGATCCGCCATTGGGGCGAGCCGGAATGACTGAGGCGGAAGTGCGAAAGTCAGGGCGGAAAGCTTTACTTGGAAAACGCCCGATGACGCGCGTTGCCCGCGCGGTGGAGAAAGGCGAGACACAAGGATTTATGAAAATTCTGGTAGACGCCGAGACGAAAAAGATCCTCGGAGCATCGCTCCTGGGCATCGAGTGCGATGAGGTTATTCATTCGATCCTGGATGTGATGTACGCCAAAGTGCCTTATACAGTGATCCAGCGCGCCATGCACATTCACCCAACCGTCACGGAATTGATACCGACAATGCTTGGCGAGCTGAAGCCGTTGGAGTGACAAGCGAACTGTTAAGGGTCAGAGTCGCTCCAGAAATAAGACGCCGACCTATTGGATTTTAATGATGGGTTCATTTTCGGTCCGGTGGACTAAGCGAGCGTGAAAACCAAATTGGAGAGGTTCGGAGGACTGAATTATGCGGGAAGCGATCGAGATAGGATATCAGGCGTTTGTTTCAGACGGTGGTGAAGAGTTCGGCGCGATTCGGGCGGTTTCTCCAAACGGCCGGCCCGAGCTTGTGATCTACGTAGAAAATGCGGGGGACTTCGTCGTGCCACTCTCTGCGGTGGAGGCAGTCCATTCGCAGAAGGTCATCTTGAGCTGCGCGAAGCTGGAGCGTCGCCTTCGACAGGCGATCGGCCACGCACACGACGCCGAAGAACCCAATGCCTGACCTGTATTGGCGATTTACCTCTGCATGGGTGGAAGCGCACCAAAGTTCTTTCCTCTAACCATCGGGTGTCATGAGTAGAGTCTACATTTCGTCAGACGACGATATTTAGTCACGAGCTCTTCGCCACAATTCGCCTGCAACTGCTCTTCATTATGTTTTTCGAGATTCCGCGCGCCGGAAAGTAGTGGCACATGCCTTGCTCTCGTTTCGGAAGCCATCCCGGCCACGTCAATGCTGACCGCAAGTAGCGGCTTCATAAAAAATAACTTACTAACTGAAAGGGGAACGGAACGATGGTCAAAAACGATAAAACAGCGACGCCAACCGATCTTAGCGGAGATGCCGTAGAGGAAATCTCGAGCAACTTACGGCGATTGCTTGCGGACGTGTTCGCGCTTTACGTGAAGACGAAGAATTTTCACTGGCACATGAGCGGGCGTCACTTTCGCGATTATCACTTGCTGCTCGACAAGCAGTCCACACAAATCTTCGCCATGACGGACGATATCGCCGAGCGCGCACGGAAGATCGGCGGGACAACGATTCGTTCCATCGGCGATATTGCGAAAAACCAACGGCTGAAAGACAACAGTAAGGAAGGGGTTAGCCCGCAGGAGATGATCGGCGAACTATGCGCAGACAACCAGGGGCTGACACGGTCTTTACGAGCCACACACGAGGTTTGCGACCGGCACAACGATGTCGCCACCGCCAGTCTGATCGAGAACTGGATCGACGAGACCGAGCGGCGGACATGGTTTTTGTCAGAGATAGTGCAGGACTTCTAAGATGCCACGCTCTTAATCGCGTGGCATCTAACTTCAAGGAGCCATGGCGCAAAACAATGGCCGCGCGAGTCGGCCTGGCTATGTAAGAGGCGCCTGATCAGGTCATTCCCAAGCTCATCGAATTCATCACGCTTTATTTGAAGACGAGGGCACGACTCCTCATTCGCTGGTGAATAGGCTCGACGTTACTCGTCGGAGCTAGAGGCGACATTTCGTCACGTGCCGATAATTAGGCAAGTGGTCTTCGACAGAATCCGTTCGCAATCAAGCTGTAACAGTTGAGATCGTGATGATCGTTACGTTTTTCGCGATTACGCATGCTATTCGTACTGGCACATGCGTTGCTCTGTTTCCCGGCGTCCCACAATGATCTAAGAAATTGAAAACAGGAGATAATTTTGTGACATCAGAGCATGTTTTCGTTCCCATCTGTTTTTTAGTGTTGCTGTTCATCTCGGGTTGCTCCAGCGTCGGAAGCGATGTTCAAGCCGGTCGCAATGCACTACAAACCGGTCGCGCCAACGATGCAATCGGTTACTTGACGCGGGCAGCCGACGCCGATCCCAATTACAAGATTCCCTACCGGGTGCGCGCTAGCGTATTGGCGTACCTGGGGCGGGCATACCTCGAAACTGGCAAAGACACAGAAGCTCGGCAAACTTTGGAAAAAGCGGTCAGTCTCGATAAGGACGATCCGTTCGCGCATCTGTACCTTGGGATCGCGATGTTAAAGACCGGCGAGCGCGGTCGTAAAGAAATCGAAGACGGGCTTAGAGCGATCGATGACACGCTTGAATACATCGCAGCGGACCGCGTCTACGGGTTCTATTGGGATCCCGGCATGGAAATTCGCAATGACATTCGAAAATCATTAGCCGCCAAACTCGATGACGCGCAGCTCACCCTGGCAGGCGAGCGCATCGGTCGTCAGTTTGACGAGGAGATCGACAAAGCGCGACGCGACGAGGCACGAAGAGGGGGTGGCTCCGACAGCGGCGGTGGCAATTGATTGCCGCGGACACGCTTCGTCACCGAGTCCACAAATGATGGGCGAAAACGGTTTACGAACCAAGCCAGAGTCCCAACGACAAAGGGAGAAGAATGAAAGCGATGCGCTTGTCTGGATTCGGGGCGTGCACCGTTGTTGGTCGAGGAAAACGTTCCTCAACCGCAACCCAGGCGAGGCGAACTGCTGATCCGCGTCTATGCGGCCGGTGTGACTTCGAAGGAGTTGCTTTGGTATCCCACCACTCACAATAAAACGGCGAAAAACGTAGCCACGCCGTACCGGGACATGAGTTTTCCGGCGTCATTGTTGCTACGCGTGATGATAATGCCGGCTTCGATGTCGGCCAGGAAGTTTTCGCGCGGCCGTGCGGGTGATTGACGACTACAGTGAGAGTGGTGGTAGCGCTCGAGAGTGGGCTGACACGACGAATCACAATCAACTCGGCGATCCTGTTAAGGGCGCCGCCGCCATTGTGGCCGTCGCCACGAGCGCGGAGCCTCCCCTACGGGTGCAACTGGGAACCGACTCTCTCGCGAGGGTCGAAGCAAAACTTACCCAAGTGGCGAGCGAACTCTCCGCCTGGCGAACGCTGGCGGAGTACACAGACCACGAGCAGATGTCGCTAGCGCGGACCGCTTAAGACCTGCTCGCGTTTTCAAGGCGGAAGCGAAGCGTTCGCAACATCTATTCATTAACGGAGGTGTCTCCATGATCTCCTTCAGAGTGAACAAACAGAGCGTAAATCTAGACGTGGATCCTTCCACGCCTCTCCTCTGGGTCCTGCGAGAAAACCTTGGCCTAACGGGAACAAAATACGGTTGCGGCATGGCGCAGTGTGGCGCCTGTACCGTACATCTCAATGGCGAGGCCGTACGGTCCTGCGTCGCGCCGGTATCACGGGCGGCTGGCAAAGAAGTAACAACCATCGAGGGCCTCTCGCCCGACCTGAGTCATCCACTGCAGCGCGCTTGGATTGCCGAAGACGTGCCGCAGTGCGGCTACTGCCAGTCGGGACAGCTAATGAGCGCCGCCGTGCTGCTGCGAGAAAAACCACGGCCTACCGATGAAGACATCGACAAAGCGATGACGGGAAACATCTGTCGCTGTGGCACCTATCCACGCATCCGTAAGGCGATTCACCGCGCCGCGGGCATGATCGCGAAGGGAGGAGCAAGATGAACACTTTCGAATTGGAACGTCGCAAATTCCTCAAGTTCTCGCTCGCGGCCGGCGGTGGTTTGCTGATCGGCTTCTATCTTCCTGGCAAGAGCAAGCAGGCGCTTGCGCAAGAGCGATTGGCGAATGTCTTCATGCCGAATGCGTTCGTGCGGATCGGCAGCGATGAACGAGTCACAGTCATCGTGAACCACTCGGAGATGGGACAAGGCGTCTACACCGCGTTACCGATGCTGCTTGCCGAAGAGCTCGATGCGGACTGGAACAAGGTCGGCTTTGAACCCGCCCCCGTTGATCCAAAGTACAATCATCCGGTCTTCGGCATGCAAGTTACCGGCGGAAGCTCGAGCGTGTGGTCCGCCTTTGAGCAATTCCGCCAAGCCGGCGCCGCAGCGCGCGCCATGCTGATCGCGGCAGCGGCGCAGCGCTGGGGCGTGGATCCTGCGACGCTGCGGACTCAGTCGGGAGCGGTGCTCGACCGGAATAATCGAAAACTAACCTATGGCCAACTCGCTGAAGCCGCAGCGAAGATGACACCGCCCACTGAGGTGGCATTGAAAGACCCAAAGACCTTCAAGCTGATCGGCAAGCCGGTGAAACGGCTCGACACAGCGGAAAAAGTGAACGGCAAGGCGGTCTTTGGGATCGACGTCAAATTGCCGCAAATGGCGACGGCAGTTGTTGCCCGCGCGCCGATCTTCGGCGCCAAGATGAAGAGCTTCGATGACTCCCGCGCGCGGAGCATGCCGGGCGTGCGCAAGATCGTTTCGGTGCCCTCCGGTGTTGCAGTCATTGCAGACACTTTCTGGCAGGCGAAGATGGCGCGTGACGCGCTTCGCATCGATTGGGATGAAGGCGCGATGCGTGCCTTCAGCACCAATCAGATGATCCAGCAATTTCGTGATCAGGCGACGTCCTCCGGCAAGAGTGTGCGCCGTGAAGGCGACCCGGATGCTGCATTCGCAAAGGCCGCACGAAAGATCGAAGCGGTTTACGAGGTTCCTTATCTGGCGCACGCCATGATGGAGCCGCTCAATTGCGCTGTCGATTTGCGCGCGGACTCTTGTGAGCTCTGGACCGGAACTCAGTTCCAGACGGTCGACCGCGCGAACGCCGCCAAGATCGCCGGACTTCCGAATGAGAAGGTCCAAATCCACACGACTTTTCTTGGCGGCGGGTTCGGCCGTCGCGCGACCCCGCAGTCGGATTTCGTTGTTGAAGCCGTCCATGTGGCAAAGGCTGCGGGCGTTCCGGTGAAGGTAGTCTGGACGCGCGAAGACGATATGCAAGGGGGTTGGTATCGGCCGGCGTTTCTGCATGCAATCGCGGGCAGCGTCGACGCGAGCGGCAACCCGGTGAGTTGGAGATCGCGGCTGGTGGGTCAATCAATATTTGCCGGGACACAGTTCGAGAGCATGATGAAGGAAAAGGGATACGATCCGGCATCCGTCGAGGGTGCCGACGATCTTCCGTATGCAATTCCGAATCTGGCGATCGAATATCACCAGACTGAAGTGGACGTTCCGGTTCAATGGTGGCGGTCGGTGGGACACTCTCATACCGGCTTCGCTACCGAGTGTTTCGTTGACGAACTCGCCGCCCTCGCGCACAAGGATCCTTACCAGTTCAGGCGCACTTTACTGCTGAAGCATCCGCGACATCTTCGGGTGCTCGACCTGGCCGCGCAAAAAGCTGGATGGGGTAAGCCGTTGCCTAAGGGACGCGGCCGGGGAATCGCCGTGCACGCTTCGTTTGAAAGCTATAACGCGCAAGTCGCTGAAGTTTCAGTCAGCGACGGCAAGGTCCAGGTGCATCGGATCGCCAGTGTGATCGATTGTGGACGATACGTGAACCCGGACATCATCGCCGCGCAGTTGGAAGGCGGCGCAATCTTCGGCGCGTCTGCGGCGCTGTTTCAAGAGCTCACATTCGAGAACGGCCGGTTGCAGCAGACGAATTTTCATACTTTCCCAATGATGCGTATGAATGAATGTCCGAAAATAGCAACACACATTGTCGAGAGCAACGAGAAGTCAGGCGGCATCGGAGAGCCGGGGGTGCCATGCGCCGCGCCGGCGATCGCGAATGCTGTGTTCGCCGCGACCGGAAAACGGATCCGCAAGCTACCGATCCGCATGACGGAGGCTGTATGAAGCACTCATTCAGGTTGCCAATCTTCGCTATCGGTGCCGCGGTTCTGATCTTGATAGGAGCGATGGCGGGCTCGCGCTGGATCAGCGCGGCGGAAACCCCGGCCGGAATGACGACAATTGCTGCAGCACCAGCGACTGGAGATGGAGCTTTGTTCACCGCCTTTGTCTCGGTCTTGCGAAACCCGAGGTGCATGAATTGCCATTCGCGAGGCGACTTCCCACGGCAAGGAGACGACGGTCATCAGCACGCCATGAACGTTAGGCGCGGTGCCGACGGTCACGGGGTCACTGCGCAAAAGTGCAGCACGTGCCATCAAGAGGAGAATCTCCCTGGCGCGCATTTGCCGCCCGGAGCGCCGCATTGGGGGTTGCCACCGCCATCGACGCCGATGATCTGGCAAGGCCTCACCGATGCGCAGATATGCCGTTCAATAAAGAACCCAAAGGAAAATAAAAATCGCGATATCGATCAGCTCGTCGAGCACCTTGCAAAAGATGAATTGGTAGCGTGGGGCTGGAATCCCGGCGAAGGTCGGAATCCTATTGCCATGCCGCGCGATGAGTTCGTTGCAAAGGTGAAACAATGGCAGGCCGCCGGAGCACCGTGCCCTGCCGATACCGGTAAGAAGGCGAAGTCGTGAGCTCGCGTGGCGCGCGGCGCAATCCAGTTGGAAATCATTAGGAGGGATTGCAAGATGGCTTTACACAACAGGGAACAGACTGAAAAAACGTTGCTTCGTCACTGGCAAGCTTTCGGGGACGGTGATGTTGAAGCGATTATGGCCGACTATGCTGAGGATGCCGTGCTCATTACTCCAGACGGCGTGCTGAAAGGTAGTGCGCAGATACGGTCGTTGTTCGCGCAGATTTTTGCCAACATGTTTCCGCCCGACGAGACCGAGCTTAACCTGACGAAGCAAGTCGTCGAAGGTAAAATCGCGTATATCCTCTGGTCTGGGAGTTCACCCAATTATAATGCCCCGTTTGCCACCGATACCTTCGTGATGCGCGATGGAAAGATCGTCGCGCAAAACATTTGCGGCCCAGCTGGAAGCGAAATAAACAAACTATCCACCAAGGCAGACACAGCGGAACTCAAAGTCCAGACAGAGGAAACACTGTCTCTTTGCGAGGACATCCTATGCCAAGCGCGAACCAGCTATTCTCTGATCACCTAAAGCTCGTGATAACCAATTCAACAAATGGCGCAATTTGCATGTTGCGAACCGGTTCTTGAATTTCCGTAAGCTCCTTCGATTCGCTCGAAGGTCTACTTTATAAACCGACGCATATGGCGGCGCGAGCCGCGAGGCTCACGACACGCACAGCATATGATTCAGGCGGGAGCCACCCCGACGACGTGGTCATACGCGAGCGAGGCGACGTCAGCGCCTGAGGCATCAGCACAGTTCCAAGTTGAACGGCGGATCGGGCTTGTAACACTTATCGCTTAGGCGCCGTGGCGCGAGCATAAATGAGATGGGTAATTGTCGGAGGCGTTGCGCCGATGTGGAAAGCCCGGACGGCCTCTTCTACTTCCCGGTCGGCGACGGTAACGCGCTCGTGTTGGCGTAAATGTTCGGCCCACGATTCGACCACGAAGGTTTCAACGAAACGATTGGTAACGGCTGAGTCGTTGTAGAGACCCCAGCGATAAGCGCCATCGCGCAGCCGTTGCATACGCACCGCGCTCATGGCTGCCGTAAATTCGGATGTTCTCGTGACGTCGATAATGTATTCGACGGTTACTAATACGGGGCCGGCATCCGGCGACGGCTCACTCGACAAAACCGGCTCGGGCCAGTGTAGAGACGGCGAGAGATCGATTTCGTCTTCGAGTTTCAAGCGATACCAAAAACATGCGATTAGACTAGCGGCGAGCGCCGCCGCAGCGCAGAGCAGCGTCATCGACAGACTCAAGCGCTCAGCTATCGCCCCCCAGAATGCGCTGCCGATTGCCATGCCCCCTTGCGCTACAATGCCGTAGACGGCTAATGCTCGCGCTCGTACCCAGCCCGGCACCGTAACTTGGGCCGCAACATTGAAAGTCGACATGATCGCGATCCAGGCCACGCCTCCAACAAGCATCACGGCGCACAGAAGCGCGAAGTAAGGGGCATACACGGGTCCCGCGGTCGCTAAAGCGAAGAGCACGATGGCAATCGCGAGCAGCGCATCCGTTGAGAGCCTCTGCTGGATGCGCGGGAGAAACATTCCGCCGGCAACCGCGCCGGCACCCAAACAACCCAAGATGACGCCGTAACCTGTGGCGTCGAGCGCCAATTCGTTGCGCGCGACCAGCGGCAGGAGAGCCCACAGCGCGCTCCCACCGATAATGAATGCGCCGGTTCGCAACAGCACCGCTTGCACGGAAGGCGCGTGACGCACGTAGCGCACTCCCGCGCGCATGGCGCCGAACACGTCCTCAGCCGGCAACCCGCTCACCTGCGCGACTCGCGGCCAGCGATAGAGGATAATCATGACGCCGAGAAAGGATAACGCGTTCAGTATGAATACCGCTCCCGATCCCAGTATCGCGATGATGATGCCGCCGAGGGCGGGACCGACGGCGCGCGCGACGTTGTAGCCGACGCCGTTCATGGTTACAGCCGCTCTCAATTCGGACTCGCCGACCAACTCCGGAATGATCGCTTGCCACGCCGGCGCATTCATCGCAGCGCCGAGACCCAGCGCAAAAGTCAGGATCAGCAAGATCCAGGGCGTCATCATGTCGAAGATCGTCAAAACTCCGAGCAGACTTGCCGCGGCCAGCATCCAGCCTTGCGTCGTCAATAGTAAACGGCGACGGTCGACGAGATCCGCGATGGCGCCGGCCGGTAGAGCGATGAGAAAAACTGGCAGGCTCGTCGCCGCCTGCACCAGCGCGACCATGATCGGACTCGGCGCGAGCGAAGTCATCAACCACGCCGCGCCGACGTTTTGCATCCAAGTGCCGATGTTCGATGCGACCGACGCCAGCCATAGAGCGCGGAACAGCGGCTGTCGCAGCGGACTCCAAGCGGATAGGTGTGTGGGCTCAGCAGAAAACATGGTTACGTTGGCTGCTAGGAAAGAAGTGAAGTCGAATTTCTATCTCCGTAGCAATACAAGTATCTCTGCGGAACGTCAAAACCTGGGAATAGATTTGCTCAAAAAAAACGACGCGATTCATGGAAACACTCCGGTATCATCATGGAGTTGGATCTGGCTCGATCGTGCTTCTTGGCTGGCCGACACCGCGCGGATCGCCGATCGAGTATCGACGAGCCCCGTTTGTGAAATGGTTTTTAAATGCTAAATAGGGGATGAAGCGAATCATCGGACCGATTAAACGCGGATATCATATGAACATTGCCTCGAAGGAACTCGTGGACGTTGTGGCATATGGCATCCGGCTTTCGTCATGAAGGCTGCCATTAGGAATCCCCGACTTGACTAAGAACAAGAGGCAAGGATAGCTAGCTGCGATCCACATGTTTTGCTGGCCCGGGAGTGTGCAAGACTGCAGATTGATTTACGGTATATGAGATTGGGTTGCGGAGGGCGCGGCCCGCGCTGGGCCTCTAACAAGCAAC
Source organism: Binatia bacterium (assembly GCA_036000865.1). Taxonomy (GTDB): domain Bacteria; phylum Desulfobacterota; class Binatia; order UBA9968; family UBA9968; genus DP-20. The sequence continues at coordinate 25,426 of DASYUV010000137.1, forward strand.
ACTAAGCGAGAGCATAGTGGATAAGGAATTCAATGCAATGCAGCCGTCCGAAGATTTTCTACGGACGATGATCGATAAAATTCCCATACTGGCATGGTCCTGCTGGCCGGATGGCACCACAGAATTCCTCAATCAACGATGGCTCGACTATACGGGTCTATCGATGGAAGAGGCGCTTGGTTGGGGTTGGAAAAGTGTGATTCATGCCGAGGATCTAGAGAATTTGATGGCCACTTGGCTAGGCCTCCTTGCTTCTGGAGAGCCAGGGCAGGAAGAGGCACGCCTGCGACGCTTCGATGGAGAATATCGCTGGTTTTTGTTTCGCGCTGTGCCGGTCCGAGATGAACAGGGCAAGGTCGTCAGATGGTATGGAACGAATACCGACATAGAAGATCTGAAGCGGGCGGAATCTCTTTTGTCTGCGGAAAAGATAACGCTGGAAATGATTGCCGGCGGCGCGAGCCTCACCGATGTCTTGGAGAATCTGTGCCGCACTATTGACGCTCAGGCTCCTAACACAATTACGACCGTTCTTCTGATGGACCCAGACGGCACACGGCTGTGGCCGATAGCCGGCCCTCGTGTTCCAAGCGGATGGACTCAGGCCATCACTCCGTTGCCGATTGGCCCCTGCGTGGGTTCGTGCGGCACGGCGGCATTTCGAAAGGAGCCTGTGATCACTTCGGACATCGCCAGCGATCCCTTGTGGGCCGGCTATCAAGACCTGGCGTTGAGCCATGGACTACGCGCCTCCTGGTCTCAGCCGCTTATTTCAAAAAACGATGAAGTACTTGGCACCTTCGCGATGTACTTTGCGGAACCGCGAAGCCCCAGTGACAGCGATCTTGAGTTGATCAAGCGAGCAGGCCACATAGCTCAGATTGCCATTGAGCGCAGGCGCACGGAGACGGCGCTTCAGGAAAGCGAAGAGCGCTTTCGCCACATGGCTGACACCATCCCTGAAGTGATTTGGATTACCGCCCTGGAGCCGGAAAAGGTTCTTTATGTGAGCCCGAGCTTTGAACGCATCTGGGGCTTTCCCGCCGAAGATCTCCTCCGAAATCCGCGGCTCTGGATAGAAACCATTCATTCGGAAGACCGTGAGCGAGTTGTCAGCACGTTCACACGATGGCTAGCCGGTGAGCAGGTCAGCTATCACGACGTTGAGTTTCGCATCATCCAGCCAAACGGCGCGACACGATGGATTCACGAGCGCGGCGTGCTTAGTCTCAATGATCAGGGAAAGCCGTACCGCGTCAGCGGGATTTCGACGGACATTACCGAGCGCAAGCGTGCGGAAGAGGAATTGCGGCGAAGTGAGGCCTATCTAGCTGAAGCGCAAAGATTAAGTCTCACCGGCAGTTTCGGATGGAATGTTTCCAGCGGAGAACTTTTCTGGTCTAAGGAGACTTTCTGCATTCTTGGGTACGATCAAGGAACGAAGCCTACATTGGAGCTCGTACTCAACCGAGTCCATCTGGAAGACCTTGCCTTTGTGCAACAGACAATCGATTGCGCATCCCGCGACGGAACAGACGTGGATTTTGAATATCGATTGCTGTCCCCAGATGGCTCCGTCAAACACGTCCACGTCATGGCCCGTGCCGCAAGAGATGAATCGGGCACACTGGAGTTTGTCGGGGCGGTGTCGGATGTTACCGCGACAAAGCTGGCGGAAGAGCAGCTACGTCAAGACGAGAGAGAGCTCCGGCGCATCACCGATGCTATACCTCAGGCCATCAGTGTCTTAGCGCCGGATGGGACGATTCTCTACGCAAATGAGGTCGTGCTCGACTACACCGGTCTTAGTCTGGAAGACGTGAAGGCCGATGACTTCCGCGCCAGACTTTTCCATCCCGATGATCTAGAAAGGCTCCGGGACGAACGCCAGCAGGCGCTCTCGCGCGGTGAACCGTTTGAAGCGGAACTACGGGCGCGCCGCAAAGACGGGCAGTACCGTTGGTTTTTAGTCCGCTACAACCCGTTGCGGGATGACGAGGGACGCATCATTCGCTGGTACGCGACAGGCACCGACATAGAGGATCGCAAACAGGCTGAAGACAGAGTCCAAAAAGAAAACTTGGCGTTGCGCGAGGAAATCGATCACTCTTCGATGTTTGAGGAAATCGTTGGTTCGTCGCAAGCGCTGCGCAATGTACTGGCGCAGGTCACGAAAGTGGCGCCGGTGGAGTCGACGGTTCTCATCCTCGGTGAGACCGGGACGGGGAAGGAGCTGATCGCTCGCGCCATTCACAAGCGCTCGAAACGTTCGTCCCGGGCGTTTATTCGCGTCAATTGCGCGGCGATCCCCCAGTCGCTCATCGCCTCCGAACTGTTCGGACATGAAAAAGGCGCTTTCACCGGCGCTCTGCAAAGGCGTCTCGGGCGATTTGAGCTGGCCGATGGCGGAACGATTTTCTTGGATGAGGTCGGCGAACTGCCGGCCGAAACTCAGCTCGCCCTATTGCGAGTGCTCCAGGAGCGGGAATTTGAACGCGTCGG